>CAADGG010000109.1 GCA_900696485.1 uncultured Pseudomonadota bacterium | reverse complement strand
GCGAACAGGTGGTCCTGGTACGCGAGATACCGCTGCATCGTCTCGTCGTACTCATCGGCGACCCGCTGGATCGCCTCGGCCGAGGCGCCCTTCGTACGCGTCACGACGTGGTTCGCGTCGTACTTCGTCCAGTCGTCCGAGAGGATCTCGAGCCCGTACTCGGCGGAGCGCTCGCGCACCTCGGTGCCCGGGAACGGCGCCAGGATGTGGAAGCCGTAGAGCGAGCCGAACTCGGAGTGCAGCTCGTTTGCGAACTCGACCGTCTTGCGCAGGCTTTCCTCGGTCTCGCCGGGCAGCCCGATGATGAACGATGCGAGCGCGCTGATGCCGGCCGCCTGCGTCATGCGCATCGCCTCCTTCACCTTCGCCAGGCTCGACTTCTTCTTCACCAGGTCGAGGATCTCCTGGCTCCCGCTCTCGACGCCGAAGCAGATCGCCTGACAGCCCGCGCGCGCCATCGTCTCGACGACCTCCGGGTTGATCGTGTCCACGCGCGAGAACGCGTTCCAGCGGATCCCCGCGTTCCGGCGCTCGAGCTCGCCGCAGACCGCGAGGAAGTGGCTGCGGTAGAGCGTGAAGAGATCGTCCTCGATCGAGATCTCCGTGAAGCCCAGGCCCGCGAGCGCGCAGATCTCGTCCACGCAGAGCATCGGATTGCGGTAGCGCACCTGCCGATCCGTCCGCTGCGGAGCGGAGCAGAACACGCAGGCATACGGACAGCCCCGGCTCGTGATCACGCTGGCGTGGCTGTCGAAGGCCAGATAGCGCGCGAGCGGTACGAGATCACGCGCTGGGCCGGGGAGCCGGTCGAGGTCGTCCTCGAAGCCGCGCGGGCCGGTGCGTACGACGCGATCACCGTCGCGAAGCGCGAGTCCGCGCACGTCACGCAGGTCCATTCGCCCCTCGAGTGCGCGTACGAGCTCGATCATGGTGTGCTCGCCCTCGCCGATCGCGATGTAGTCGAGCGGGAGCAGGTCGCGGAAGCTTCCGTCGATCTCGAAACTCACGTGCGGCCCGCCCATCACCACGGGTACCGCTCCGTCGCATTTGCGCACGACCTCTGCGATCGCGGAGGCGATATGGTGATTGAGCGTCACCGACGTGATCCCGACCACCTGCGGCCGGAAGCGCGACATGCGTCGTTCGATCTTCTCCGGGGTGGTGCGCGCGAGCATCAGGTCGAGGATCTCCACCTCGTGGCCCTCGGCCCGCAGTGCCGATGCGACGTACGGAAGCGTCACCAACAGCCGCGGGAACTCCTCGAACGGGTACGAGGGATTGATCAAGAGCACGCGCATGGGACCTCCCACCCCGCGGCGGGATTCGCCCGGGCGCGCGCATTCTATCCCCAGCGTGACGGTGGCGTCATCTCGATTTCTCTCTCGCAGCCGCTTGCGGGGCCGCGCGCGGCGGCTCGCTCGCGAAGGAGCAGTGCGAAGCTCGGGAGCCCGCCTTTCGCCGCGCGGCGGACGCGTCGCGGCCGGTCGAAGCCCGTGAGCGCGAACTCGTCGTCGCCCTCGAGGTGAGCCGGTTCGGCCGACGACTGGACCGGCCCCGGTTCGCCCAGCCGCGCCGCCACAGGCCCGTGTCGGGGTCGATCTCGCGCGCGAGCGACCAACGCTCGAACGGGTAGCGCGAACAAGCGGTGGATCGAGAGCCGATCGCTACCGGTTCTGGCAAGACCCGCCGGGGAGTGGGCTTGGACCCAGCAGGGTGCCGCCGATCCTGCTGCTCCGGTTGTCCGGACAGCGCAAACCCTGGGCGATCGAGATCGAGCGTGGCCTCGCGCCGCGGCTCGATCCGGGGTTCCACCTTGCCGGCAAGATCGTTGCACCGGAGCGCCGCCTGGTCGTGTACGGCGGCGCCGAGCGTTTCCCTCTGGCCGAGGGCATCGAGGCGCTCGTACTCACCGAGCTCTGCGCCGAGGTTTCAGCGGCATGAGCCAGCTCGCCGTACTCGCACGCGACACCTCGCGTGGTCGCATCGCGTGCGGCCGCTGCTCGGGCGGCGCTCGATGGAGGCTAGGTGTCGATGCGCTGCTGGGGGCGCTCCGGGGAGGCCGGCTACCTGCAGGGCCAGTTCCCGAAGGCGCTCCGGGTTCCACCGCAGTCGCGCCATCCGTTCGCGCGCGATCGCGCGAACACGAGGAGCGCGCCGACGGCTACGACGCCGAGCAGCGACGACGCGGGCTCCGGTACGGGCATCACGATCGCGAGCGTATGGCTGTCGCCGGCGCTGATCGCACTCGCCTTGCCCGCCGTGCCGTCGACCGACTCCGGCGCTGTCGCCTGACCATCGCGATCGAAGCCCCAGCAGACGACGGCGTCGCTCGAGGCCTGGATCGCACAGCCATGCCCGCCGCCCGTCGAGATCGCGGTCGCGGTGCCGAGCGTGCCGTTCACCGAGGAGGGTGGTGTCGCCTTCCCCAGAAAGTCATCTCCCCAACAGACGACCGAGCCGCTGCCCGCCTGGATCGCACAGACATGGGAGGAGCCCGCATCGATCGCGCTCGCCGTGCCGGCCGTTCCGTCCACCGAAGGGGGCGGAACGGCCGGCACGGAGCCGTTCGCGCCCCAGCAGAGGACCGCTCCGCTGCCCGCCTGGATCGCGCAGGTATACGCGTAGCCCGCGGCGATCGCGCTTGCGGAGCCCTCGGTTCCGTCGACGGAAGGCGGCGGCGCCGCCTGCCCGGCGATGTTGTCTCCCCAACACACGACTGCATCCGTCCCGGCCTGGATCGCGCAGGCGTGATCGTGACCGACGGCAATGGCGCTCGCCGTCCCGGCGGTTCCGTCGACGGAGGGCGGCGGCGTCGTCTCCCCGGAGTCCCCCTCGCCCCAGCAGATCACCGCTTCGCTACCCGCCTGGATCGCGCAGCCGTACTGGATGCTCGCGTCGAGGGCGATGGCCGTGCCTTCGGTTCCGTCGAGCGAGGCCGGCGGCGTCGCTGCCGCGCCCCCGCCCCAGCAGACCACGGCGCCGCTGCCAGCCTGGATTGCACAGCTGTGATTGGCGCCGCCTGCGATGGCGCTCGCCGTACCCGCGCTTCCATCGACCGACGGCGGCGGTGTGGCCTGGTTGCTTCCATCGTAGCCCCAGCCGACGACCGGCCCGTCGGCACCCGCACGGCCGGCGAGGAGCAGGAGCACCGCGACGGAGACCTTGCCAGCGAACGCACGGCGCGCTCTGCTCTCGAGGGTCGGCCCCATGATTCCTCCCAGGTTGTGCCCGAAGCCCGAAGCCAGGATCGGTCGCGACGTTCCGGAACTTTTGGACGCGCAACGATGAACTCGCGATCATCTCCTGCATCGATCAGGAAGTGTCGTGAAGAAGACTCTCGCAGGGCTGCTCGGGCTCGTCCTGAACGGGTCGGGCGAACGAGCGGCGGATCGATCGAGAGCCGATCGCTACCCGTGATGGCAAGACCCTCCGGGGAGTGAGCTCCGGCCGGGTAGGGCGCCACCGATCCTGCTGGAAAAGTCGTGTCGCGAAAGAGTCCGACCTCGGACCTTCGAACTAGAGAGTCGCGCCCAGAAGGCGACGAGCGATCGACGAAGGAATACAAACTCACGGCGAAAACCGCGAAGAATCTCGGTTCGCGGCGGTGCGTCCACCCGTTCCTCGAGGGCCAGACGGCTGTCTCCGCTAAACCCAGACCAGATCCAGGGCGATCTGTCCTGCGCCGATTTCGGGGGCCGCAAGCAGCCCGCCGACGGCCCGGACGGCCCGGTTCGGCCCCTGCCCCCGGTGCGGCCCCTGCCAATTCGGCGATTCCCGACGAGGCCGCGAGCTTCGAACGCTCCAGCGACGAAAACGTCGATATCTCCGAGGACTTGCTGGCCGACTGGATGGTGGCCCAGGCCAGAATCGAACTGGCGACACCCGCATTTTCAGTGCGGGAGCGACGGTCCCCTAACTTCTTGCCCCTCAAGCGAATTTCCCGGTGTTCCGAAACTGTGTTGCCCACCTGGTCAACGGGAGGGGCAACGTGGCGAGTATCCGGAGGCACCGGAACGGCTTCATGGTGGACGCCCGCATTGCGGGCGAGCGCCGCCGCCAGGTCGTGGAGACGATCGAGGCGGCTAGGGCGCTCCTGGGCTCCTGGGGCCTTCCGCAAGAGGGGGAGGGGGCGCCGACGGGCACCCCGTCCCCCGCAGCGCCTGCAGAAGGCCCGACGCTCGAGGAGATCGCGGCGGAGTACCTGCTCTGGCAGGAGGCGAACCTCCGACCGGCTTCGGTCGGTGCCACGCGCGAGAGCCTGGCCGTGATCCGCCGGGCGGCCCCGGGCCTCTTCGGCCGGCCGGCAATGGCGCTCACGCCGGCTGATATCAGGCGGCTCAAGCTGGCCCTCAGCCGCGGCCGGGCCGTCGCGACGGTGAACAAGGATCTGACCCGGTTTCGGGCGATGCTCAACTGGGCGGCCCGATCCCCGGAAGGCGATGGCCGCCGGGAGGGCGGGGGTCTTCTCCCGCGCGTGGCGGTCTTCGTCAGCCCGCCCCGGGTCCCGAGACCCTCGCCGGCGACGGTTGCCCCGCGCCTCGTTGATGAGAGCCTCATGCGCGCACTCCTCGCAGGCGCCAAAGATCCGCGCCTCCGCCTGGCGCTGGCACTCGCGCGCTACTGCGGCCTTCGCCGCTCCGAAATCCTCCGCCTTCGCCTGGGCGATCTCGATCTCGACCGCGGAGCGGTGCGCGTGCTGGGACCCACCAAGGGCCACAGGGCGCGCCTTGCACCGCTCGGGCCACGCGGTGCCGAGGAAGCCCGCCGCTATCTCGCGGTCTACGAAGTTGAACCCGGCAAGCGCTCACCCGAGATGCTGCTGTTCCCCGGCTGGACCGCGAGAGCGGTTACACAGCAGGTCCGAAGACTCGGCCGCCGGGAGGGCTGGAAGACGGCAAAGCCCGGCCTTCACAGTCTGCGTGCCACCTGGTGCAGCGAACTCCTCGGCAGAGGTGCACCGCTCCCGGCCGTGCAGGAAGCAGGCGGCTGGGCATCGCTCGCAGCGATGCAACACTACGCCGGCGCAGCACCCGAAGCGATCCTCCGCCTCGCGCGGCTCTGCTAGGCCGGCGGGCCCGCTTCCAAAGCGTCACGGGGCCTCCAAGACTCGTCGCATGCCCATGAGGCTTCTCATGGCTGGACAAGCGATCCGGTTTGGTGTCATCCTGTGCGACTGCAAAAGACTGGAGCAGGGCATTGGCGATTCATCATATGCAAGTCACGTCGTCGAATACCGCGGCCGTTCCCGGGCCCCGGCGCACTGCCGCGCTCCTCGCAGGTGGTGTGAAATGAGGCGAACATTCTTGCAAGGATCGGCCTGGCGGCGCTGGGACCCTCACATTCATACACCTGAAACGGTTCTGAACGATCAGTATCGGGACTGGGAGGAGTTCCTCTCGGCGATTGAATCACGACCCGACGTAAGCGTGCTCGGTGTGACCGACTATATGTCGATCACAAACTATTTGAAGCTCCGAGACTATCGTCGACAAGGTCGCATTCAACAGGTCGAGCTTCTGATTCCAAATCTTGAATTCCGTGTCGCACCCCCAACAGAGCGAGCGACAGCGGTCAACCTTCACCTCCTCGTGTCTCCCGAGGATCCGGGTCACGAGGACCAGATCAGGAACGCGCTGGCCCGTCTGTTCTGGGAATACCGGGGCCGACGGTACTCCTGCCTCCCCGACCAGCTGGAGGCCCTGGGGCGGGCGCATAAGCCAGGTATCAACGACAACCGCGCTGCGCTCGCGGAAGGCATTACGCAGTTTAAGGTCGACTTCTCAACACTCCGCGAATGGCATCGCGGGGAGCCATGGTTGAGGCACAACTCGCTCGTTGCGATCGATGCTGGCAAGGACGGGCTCTCTGGTTTTCGAAAGGATGGTGCTTGGGAAGCTCTGCGCGATGAGATGACACGGTTCGCAGACTTCCTGTTCTCGGGTCGACCCGGAGAACGGGAGTTCTGGTTGGGAGAGGGGGACGAGGAGCAGCAGGCGACGGTCATTCGGCTGGGCGGACCACGAGCATGCCTTCACGGATCAGACGCTCATGGCATCGACCGACTATTCCGGCCGGATGGTGATCGGTTCTGCTGGGTCAAAGCAGACCCAACGTTCGAGGGATTGCGCCAGGTCCTCTATGAACCCGGGGATCGAGCGCACATCGGACCAAGCGCGCCCGCCTATCACGACGAGGCGCGCGTAATTGAGTCCATCAGGCTGCAGCGTACCAACGGATGGTTCGACGAGACGAAGATCCCGCTGAACAGCGGCCTGGTGTCGATAATCGGCCAGAAGGGCTCCGGGAAGTCAGCATTGGCGGAGATGATGGCGTTCGCTGCCGGGAGCTGGAAGACCGACGAGTCGGGGAGCTTCCTTCGACGCGCAGGTGCTCACGTAGAGGGTGTTGAGGTCGAGCTCAAATGGGCAGATGGTGCGACGACGACAGCTCGGCTCGGCGATACGCAGTCGGACGAGGGACGCGTTAGGTACCTCTCGCAGAAATTCGTTGATCGCCTCTGCTCCGATGACCATCTGGGCAGCGAGTTAGTCCGCGAAATCGAGGCGGTGATTTTCGCCTATCTCGATCCGACGGATACGCTCAACGCCTCGAACTTTGAAGAGCTCCGCGCGATTAGGACCGAAGGAATACGAGCCGAGGGAGACCGCCTCCGCCAGGAGGTAATACGGCTGATCCATGAGGAGTGCGAGCTCCGAGACAACGAAGCGAAAGTTCCCACGAAGAGAACTCGGATCAAGAAGCTCGAGGAGGAGCGCGCAAGTCTTCTAAAGCAAATGCCAGCTCCTGCGACCGCTGAAGAGGCGAAGGTGCGAGAGCAGCTCCAGGTGAAGCGCGATGCGCTGACAGCCATGCAGCAGGGCGTGGCCACAGAGAAGCAGAAGCTGCAGAAGATCCGGGACATAAGAGGTCACATCGTTCGCTTTCGTGGCCAGATCGAGCGCTTCGCGGATGAGATCGAAGTGCTGCTTGATCAGGTAGGGATTCCGGAACTTGAGCGAGACGTCTTCCGGCCCGCGTTTCCTAGCGACCCGGAACCTGTGCTGGTGCGGCGAGAGGGAGATATTCAGGCGGTCATCCAAGAGCGAGAGGGAAAGGCTGAGGACGCTGCAGAGGGAACGATCCGTCGGCTACAGACGGAGATCCGGCGGTTGCAGGAGACGGAATCCGCCGATAAAGCGAGGCAGGAGAAGGTGAAGACCATCCAGACTCGCGTAGCGGAGATCAATGCAGAGATCGAGAAGCTGAACGCCGAGATCGCACAGATTGAAGGTCCAGGGAAGGTCCGAAAAGATGAGGCCCGCAATGAACGATCCGAGGCCTATGTTCAGTACTTCCAAAACCTGAAGCTCGAGCACGAGACACTTGCGGACCTCTACGAGCCCGTTCGGGAAAGATTGACCTCAGGTGACGGAGAAAGGCAAGAACAGGAGCTGGAGTTTTCTATCCGATGGGAAGCCGATCTCCGGACCTGGGTTGAACGAGGGGCCGCTCTCTTCGATCAGCGCAAGCGTATTCCATACGAGACCATAGACGGCCTGGAAGAAGCCGCTCGGCGGATCCTTGTCCCAGCCTGGACTTCGGGTAATCCAAGCCGGGTGGGAGAGGCGATGCACGAGTTCCTGGAGGCGTTTCGCAAGCCGGATCTCCTTTGGAACCAGTACGCCAAAAGTGGCGTGACTGTGAAGGACATTTTCGAGTGGTTGTACGAAGTCGCCCACGTGCGGCTGAGCTATGGCCTGAAATACAACGGCGTTGAACTCGAGAAGCTCTCCCCCGGAACGAAGGGCATTGTCCTCCTCATCCTCTACCTGGGGATGGATACCGCTGATACCCGGCCTCTTATCGTTGATCAACCGGACGAGAACCTCGACAACGAATCCATCTACACGCTACTCGCAGCCTACTTCAGAAAGGCCAAGAAGCGACGCCAAGTTATCCTCATCACGCACAACCCAAACCTTGTCGTGAACGGGGACTCGGAGCAGGTGATTGTGGCCACGTGCGCACGGCAAGAGGATGGCCTGCCGTATATCACCTATGAATCTGGATCGCTGGAGAATCGAGAGATCAGAGGCCAGGTGTGCCGAATTCTGGAAGGGGGGGCGGACGCGTTCCTGAAGCGTGAAAGGCGGTATGCCCTGGCGGAGGCGTAGCCGCTACGCATGCGCTGCTCATGCATGCGCTGACTCATAGATGCTTCGGCCGGCGCCGAAGTACGAGTCGTAGATATGCGCGTAGGCGCGATCGGTTTTTTCGCGGCGAATATCGTCCGTGTAGGCCGGCGGTAGGGAGGTCGAGAAGGATTTCGCGGAGTTCTACCGCGTGGTCAACGGAGATGATGAGGGGGAGTTCGAGGCCGATCTTTCACCGTCTCAGGGAAAGCTCGACCTTGCTGTCGACTTCTACAAGCGCGGCAAGTTCCCGCCGGGCGCCTATCACAGCGAAGGGCATCAGGACGGCATGGGGGTGTGCCTGTATCTCGCGCTGATGAAACGCGTGCTCGGGGAGAGCTTCCGGCTCGCGGTGCTCGACGACGTCGTCATGTCCATCGACCGGGATCACCGGAAGGCGTTCTGCAAGTTGCTCAAGGACAAGTTTCCCGAAACACAGTTCGTTATCACGACGCATGAGAGGACATGGGCTGAGCAGATGACGACGACGGGCCTCGTCCCGTCGAAGTCCTCCGTGGCGTTCCGTGGGTGGAAGATTGAGACAGGACCGCTCGTTCACGCTGTGGAGGGGATCTGGGAGGACATCGCGGGCGATCTCGCGAAGGACAAGGTGTCTGGAGCTGCCGGAACGCTGAGGCGGCACATGGAGTACGTCCTGCGGGAGATCGCGCACGAGCTGTCGGCAGCGGTGCCCTACCGCTCGGGTGACGAGTGCGACGTCGGTGATCTCTTCCCGGCGGTGTTGAGGAGGTACAGAGATCTGCTCGGCAAGGCCGCGGCGGCCGCCCAAGACTGGTCGAACAATGCGGCGAAAGAGGCTGTGAAGGCGAGAAAGGACGCTCTGTCCGAAAAGACCGACGCTTATGGCGGCGAGAACTGGATGATAAACAAGTCGATCCACTTCAACGATTGGATCGATCTCACGAGCGCGGAGTTCGAGCCGGTCGTCGCTGCCTTCCGCGGGATTCTGGACGAGCTGCGCTGCGCGAAGTGCGATGCGTGGCTCCAGGTGGCTCCGAAGCGGCTGGATACGGATACTCTGACCTGCGATTGCGGCGAGGTGAGCCTCAAGCTGAAGGGGAAGTGAAGGCGGAAGCGAGGCGCTCTCGCGGAGCCAGATTACGTAAAGGACGTGGCTGAAGGCTGGACAAGCAGGGGGCTTCGGTGCCACTTTGAAGGGTCGACGTAGTGTAATCGGGGAGGGTTAGGCGAAAACGGCGGTTCGACACGAACATCAAGGCCAGGTTAATGAAACTCACCGACAATGAAATCAGGGATATCAACAAGCTCCTGGAAGCGGGAAAGCCGCTGCCGGACAAGTATCGATTCCTCCTGTTCGACGACAAGCGCGAGGTCGAGCTCGTCTGGAACGGAAAGACCAACGAGGTCTGCAACATTGTTCTCCCGTTTCAGACGATCGAGCAGGTCGATGAGCCGCGTGCCGAAAAACCTTCGGATTCCGCCCTGCAGGGGTCACTCTTTGATCTTGATGCCCGAGGCCGCCAGCTCAAGGGCTGGACCAACAAGCTGATCTGGGGCGACAACAAGCTGATCCTCTCCAGCCTGAAGAACGGTCCCTTGCGGGAACAGATCGAGACCCAGGGCGGACTCAAGCTCATCTACATCGATCCGCCGTTCGACGTGGGCGCCGATTTCTCCATGGACATCGAGATCGGCGGCGACACGTTCACAAAGAAGCCCAACATTCTTGAGGAGGTTGCCTACCGCGACACCTGGGGCAAGGGCGCGGATTCGTTCGTCGCGATGATGTACGAGCGCCTGATCCTAATGCACGACCTGCTCGCCGAAGATGGAAGC
The DNA here is from genome assembly GCA_900696485.1 of uncultured Pseudomonadota bacterium. Classification (GTDB taxonomy): domain Bacteria; phylum Myxococcota_A; class UBA9160; order UBA9160; family PR03; genus CAADGG01. The sequence goes on along the minus strand of CAADGG010000109.1, from coordinate 65,491 downwards.
ATCTACGTACACTGTGATTACCGGGTCAATTCATACGTACGCTTGTGTCTAGACGAGGTATTTGGCAGGAACGCCATCAAGAACGAGATTATTTGGAAGTACTCTGGAGGAAGGCTTGGAACGCGGTTCTTCGGTCGGAAGCACGACAACATCTACTGGTTTTCTAAGACCGACACCTGGCAGTTCTACCCCGACCGCGTCAGAGATGAGTATGCGGAGGCCACCAAGGAGCGCTTCTCTAGCACCATCCGGAACGTTCGCGACGGAAAGGACTATGGAGCTCAGGAACTCAATCCGGAAGGGAAGCACCCCGAGGATGTGTTCACCATCTCGATTGAAGCGCCGTCTTCCAGTAATCGCACCGGATACCCAACTCAGAAGCCCGAGCCGCTTCTCGAGAAGATCATTCTCGCATCCTCGAATGCAGGCGACCTCATTGCAGATTTCTTCTGCGGTTCCGGAACAACCGCCGCCGTGGCGGAGAAGCTTGGCCGCAAGTGGATTGCCACCGACCTGGGCAAATTCGCCATCCACACTACGCGCAAGCGGATAATCGGAGTCCAACGGCAGCTCAAGTCCGAGGGAAAGGACTACCGCGCTTTCGAGATTCTAAACCTGGGCAAGTACGAGCGACAGCACTTTATCGGCGTCAATCCCGACCTGCGCGAGGAACAGAAGCAGCAGCAGCTCGCGGCTAAAGAGGCTGCGTTCCTCGATCTCATTCTGCGTGCCTACCGCGCAGAGAAGACAGATGGTTTTGCCACCTTCCACGGCAAGCGCGCCGGACGCCTGGTGGCGATCGGTCCCGTCAACCTGCCGGTGACGCGGCTGTTCGTTGAAGAGGTCATCCTCGAATGCCGCAAGAAGCACATTACGAAGGTGGACATCCTGGGATTCGAGTTCGAGATGGGGCTCTTCCCGAACGTACTGGACGAAGCGCGGAGCAAGGGCATCGATATCGCGCCCAAGTACATCCCGGCAGAGGTCTTCGACAAGCGCGCCGTCGAGAAGAATCAGGTGGTATTCCACGACGTGGCCTTCATCGAGGTCAAACCGCATGTGAAGGGCAATCTCGTGTCTGTGGAGTTGACCGATTTCTCGGTTTTCTACTCGCAGGACTCCATCGCCAACGCCGAAGCGACTCTCAAGAACAAGAGCAGCAAGATCGTGGTCGAGCGCGGCCAGATCGTGAAGGTCACGAAGGACAAGGACGGCATCGTCACCCGCGAAACCCTGACCGAGAACTGGACCGACTGGATCGACTACTGGTCTGTTGACTTCGACTTCGAGAGCAAGCGCGAAATCATCCGGATCCAGAGCGCAGAGACCGGTGAGTGGGAAGAGAAGTGGACGGGTGACTACGTCTTCGAGAACGAGTGGCAGAGCTTCCGCACCAGAAAGGACCGCTCGCTGGAACTGAAGAGCGTCGCCCACGAGTGCCAACCTGGGCGGCGCAAGCTGGCGGTCAAGGTCGTGGACATCTTTGGCAATGACACGATGACGATCGTCGACGTGAAGGTGGGAGAGAAGAAGTAGTGGCGCTCCACCCTGACTTTCCCGACTCCCCTCACGCGATCCTCGACCCCGCCGTGCGATGGTTTCCGGCGGACGAGACCCTGCGCGAAACCGGCATGGACAAGCTCATGCCGCCCCTGGTCGCGCAACTGCGGAAGAAGGTGAAGGAGTTCCGCGACGGCGGCTATGCCGGCGCCACCGACACCAGCCGCAGCCTGCTCAACTGGTGGTTCAAGGAACCCCATCTGCTGCCGCAGGCGGACGGCACCATGGCGGAGTTCCGGTACTTCTTTGCTCAGCGCGAGGCGCTCGAGACCATCATCTACCTCTATGACGTCGTAGGCGCGAAGGACAAATTCGATCTGATGCGCTTCGACAGCTCCGGTGCGGTCTCGGCCGGCATGTTCGACGAGACGTGGCGGCGGTTCGTTCTGAAGATGGCGACCGGCAGCGGCAAGACCAAGGTCATGAGCCTCGCGCTTGCGTGGAGTTTCTTCCACAAGCTTTATGAACCGGGCTCGGCACTGTCCCGCAACTTCCTGGTGATTGCCCCGAATATCATCGTGCTGGACCGCATCTATCACGACTTTCAGGGGCTGCGGATCTTCTTTGAGGATCCGGTGCTTCCGGACGATGGCTTTGATGGCCGGAACTGGCGGGAAGACTTTCAACTGACGCTGCACAAACAGGACGAGGTGCGCGTCACCCAGCCCACCGGCAACATCTTCCTGACCAACATCCACCGGGTCTATTCCGGCGACGAGATCCCTCCCTCTCCCGATGACGAGAACTCGCTCGACTATTTCCTCGGCAAACGCCCGACCGGCGCGACGACGGATTCGAGCGTCGACCTCGGCATGATCGTGCGCGACATCGACGAGCTGATGATTCTCAACGACGAGGCGCACCACATCCACGATTCGAAGCTCGCGTGGTTCAAGTCCATCGAGGATATCCACAATCGGCTGCTGCAGAAGGGCGGCTCGCTCGCGCTGCAGGTCGACGTGACCGCCACGCCCAAGCACAATAACGGCGCGATCTTCGTGCAGACCGTGTCCGACTATCCGCTGGTGGAGGCGATTTCCCAGAACGTCGTCAAGCACCCTGTCCTCCCCGACGCACCCAGCCGCGCCAAGCTGTCGGAGCGCCAGAGCGCCAAGTACACCGAGAAATACGCCGACTACATCGACCTCGGCGTGATCGAATGGCGCAAGGCATACGCAGAGCACGGAAAGCTCGGCAAGAAGGCCATCCTGTTCGTGATGACTGACGACACCCGGAATTGCGATGACCTGGCTGAGCACCTGGAAGGCCGCTATGCAGACCTCAAGGATGCGGTTCTGGTCATCCACACCAAGAACAACGGTGAGATCTCCGAAGCCGCCTCCGGCAAGGCGAAGGACGAGCTCGAGAAGCTGCGCGAGCAGTCCAACAAGATCGATGACCCGGACAGCCCCTACAAGGCGATCGTCTCAGTCCTCATGCTCAAGGAAGGCTGGGACGTGCGCAACGTCACGACCATCGTTGGCCTCCGCGCCTACTCGGCCAAGAGCAACATCCTTCCTGAGCAGACCCTGGGGCGGGGCCTGCGCAAGATGTATCCCGGCGGCCTCGAAGAGTACGTCAGCGTCGTTGGGACCGATGCGTTTATGGAGTTCGTGGAATCCATCCAGGCGGAGGGTGTTGAGCTCGAGCGGTCGGCGATGGGCGAAGGCACGAAGCCCAAGACCCCGCTTGTCGTAGAGATCGACAACGAGAATGAGAAGAAGGACCTCGACGCGCTGGACATCGAGATTCCGGTGCTCACACCGCGCATCTACCGCGAATACAAGAACCTCGCCGATCTGGACCCGAGTGCCATGGAGCACCAGCGCGTGCCCTATCAGCACTTCAGCGAGGAGGAGCAGCGAGAGATCGTCTTCAAGGACATCACCACGGGAGAGGTGGCTCACACGACGATCCTTGATACGGCAGGCGTGGCCGACTACCGCAGCGTGCTCGGCTATTTCGCACGCACCATCATGAAGGAATTGCGTCTGGTCAGTGGATATGACGTGCTCTTCGGCAAGATCAAGGCATTCGTCCAGACGGAGCTGTTTGACCAGACCGTGGAGCTTGAGCACCCCAACACGCTGCGCAACCTCTCGGAGCTGGCCGCCACCAAGACGCTGATCGAGACCTTCAAGCAGGCCGTCAATGCCCTGACGGTGCGCGACAAGGGCGATGCAGAAATCCGAGACACCATCAAGCTTCGCCAGACCCGGCCTTTCGTGGTGAAGGACCAGGGCTATCTGATCCCGAAGAAAAGCATTTTCAACCGCGTCGTTGGCGACAGCCACCTGGAACTTCAGTTCGCGGGTTTCCTGGAGGAGTGCCCGGACGTGGTGTCCTACGCCAAGAACTACCTGGCGGTCCATTTTAAGCTCGATTACGTCAATGCCGACGGGAACATCTCGAACTACTACCCGGACTTTCTCGTCAAACTGGCCGACAAGCGAATCTTCATCATTGAGACCAAGGGACAAGAAGACCTGGACGTACCTCTCAAGACGCAGCGTCTCAAGCAATGGTGCGAAGACATCAATCGCGTGCAGTCGGACGCGACTTATGAGTTCGTGTTCGTAGACGAGGAAAGCTTCCAGAAGTACAACCCGAGATCGTTTGCTGAACTCGTTGCCGGTTTCCGGCAGTTCAAGGATGATTAACTCGATGTTCGCTCGCTGGTATCGTCGGCGGCTCCGCGAGCAGCTGCCAGCATTGCTCAGCAAGTGGGAACCGAAGCTCGGCGTGCGCGTCGCCGAGGTCCGGATCAAGAAGATGAAGACATGCTGGGGAACGTGCAATCAGGCTGAAGGTCGGGTCTGGCTCAATCTCGAGCTCGCAAAGAAGGCGCCCTCGTGCCTGGAGTACGTGCTGGTGCACGAGATGGCCCACCTGCTGGAGAATCATCACGACGATCAGTTCCATGCGATCATGGACCGCGTGATGCCCGCAGTGGCCTTTGCTGCGCGATGAGCTTAATCGCGCGCCGCTCGCCCATGATGACTGGGAGTACTAGGCACGTCCGTAGACAGAGCCTATTCCTTGTCCAGCCAGCGCGCGTATGCTGAGATGTCAAGCATTGGAGCCGTGGCGCTGCTCTGGAGGCGTGCCATCAGGTCCAGCAGAAACCTGGTTGCTGCCTTCGCCTTCAGATCGATTGAGTAGTCGTCCTCGAGTGCGGCGAAGGTGCCGTGGGACGCCACGCAACCGAGGTCGAGGCGGCTTTCAGCAGACGCTGAGCGGAGCGCAGTGAGCAGCGCTTCGCCAAGGGCAGGTGTCCACTCGCTATCTAGCGTGAGGATGCCCCCGAAGATATGAGGCGGGTCCCTTGGCGGATAGGTTCCGCCGGCATGAGGGATCGGCAGGCTCGTGCGATGAAGCTGCCGGACGCCTCGCACCTTGTCTTGTGCGTACCCGACGCGAGCGGCATTGATGCTCTGCTTCGCCTCAAACACTGCATAGACGCCTTCGGCGGGGATCACCATCTCGCCCTCGAATCGAAAGATGAGAGGCGAGTACTGCCGGTCGAATACCACCAGGTCAATCTGCTCGCTGAATGCGCCGTTGCTATCGACCACGTGAGCCTTCTCCACCGAATAGCGCGCGGGCAAATAAGTCTTGAGAAGGTCCAGCCAGACCGCTTCCGAGGCATCGCCCTTCGATGTGGGATGCGCGATGGCCTGGCGCGCAGTTTGAAGTCGGCCCTCGACGTCCTTGTGAAGCTGAGCCAGCAAGTTGGGAAGGGACCAGTTGCTCATACGACGATCTCGTTCCAGTTTGACGATGCGAGAGCGGTGCCCGCTGCCCGGCAGACCTGGAGGCGGTCCATAGACGTCAGGTCATCGGAGATGACGTTGCTTGTATTGGCGGGATCGAGAACGCGCGCACCGGCGAAGCGATCACGGAGATACTTGAAGACGGCCCAGACGTTGGCAGAGAGGCTTGCGGAGCGTTGCGAAGAGAGGGCGTCGATAGCTGTGAGCTCGAGGTAGAATGACGGAAAATCGAGGCGCTTCTGTTGACGCCAAAGCTTCATGACGCGGATTTCTTGGCTGAGGCCGCTTCGTCGGACGTAGTTGATATGCGTCTCAATGTTCGTCTTGGTCCAGGTGTTCGCCCTCCTTCGAAAAAGGCTGTGGTCGGATGTCAGGAGTCCCTGCTGTCTACCGGGGACGAGATCGACGCTGAGGCCGTTCATGGTGATATTGATCGAGACATTCTGCCGGGTGGGTGCATAGCCTTGCCGTTGCATTGCAGCGAAGAGGCTCTCATATATCTCCCGGAGATCCTCCGTGGTATTCCAGGCGAGCGAGACGAACAGGTCGATGTCGGTGCCAGAGCGGTTCGCGGTTCCCTTCGCGAAGGAACCGGAGGGAGTCACGGAGACGAGCTGCGATCCTGCCCATGCTGAAATGGCGGGCTGCACTTGGAGCAGAACCAGTGTCACGGGCGAGAGGTTGCCGGCGATGGCGTCTTCGCGTCGAAGGATCTGGCGCAAGTAATCATCGGGTGTCATGGTGCGCACGCCTCTGCTAGCTCCGCGTGCTCAAACGCCGACGCCATGCGGTCAACCTCCGCCTTGCCGATGCCGAGGGCAATCGCTGTCTTTCGCCACCCTGAAACGACCCTGCCCACCTGGGCGGCGATCTTTCGCGCCTCGCCTTCAGTGAGCTCGAAGTAGTCAGCGACGGTGATGGCCAGCGCAAGCGAGGCGGCGCTGGAGAGCATCCAGTAGTAAACGGGGGGTCGATCACTGGTCGACAAGCTCGATACGGACGCGCTTGCCGAGAGTCTCGGCGGCCCGCGCCAGGGTCCGAAGGGTCACAGACTGGTTCTCGGGATCGAGCAGGCGATCGAGCTGCGCGCGGCTTGTCTTCATCCGGCGGGCGAGTGTCGCCTTGCTGACGCCCTCCTTCTTCATCGCCTGGGTGAACTGCCAGGCGAGGACCTTTTTGACGGCCTTGCTGGTGGCTTCCTCGAGGAGGCCTTCCTTCTCGAGGAATGCGTCGAGGGTAGAGCCTCGATGGGGGTTCCTTCTCTTCGTCATGTTGTCCTCTCGTAGTCCTGCTTTCGTTTGCGCGCGAGCTTCAGGTCACCCGCGGGTGTGGCTCTTGTCTTCTTGATGAAGGCATGGAGGGCCACGAGCTCGTCGTCGCGGTCGGCAGGCTCGGCACCGGCTTCGGTGCGGAAGAAGACCAGGGGAACGCGCTTGGCTTCATCAGTCATCCGCTACTGTACCATTTATGGTACATCCCCGTCAAGCATCCTTTCGCGAGGGTGCTTTCGCCTGGCGGCGCCTCCGACTGATCCGGATGCGCTGGGGCAGCCGTTCGTCCTCGAGCGCGAGGCCGATCGCATCGGAGCTGACGTCAGCGATCTCTAAGAGACGCTCATGCAGGCCGAGGACGAAGAGCACGCGTGCGTAGTTGCCCATGGAGACGCCCGGATCGCCCTTTTCGATCTTGCTGAGCGTCATCCGGCTGATCGAGGCGCGCTCGGCCATGAGCGCCACGGGAATCCGCCGCCGGCGCCTGGCGTCTTTCAGGTCTTCACCGAGCTTTCTGAGGGCTCGGCTGACCGGGATCGGAATGGCAGAAGCCTTTCGCATGCAGCTCCTCGGCGTCCATTATTCTGGACGTTCAGCCGATTAGAGTCAAGGAATATGTACGCTAATCGCGTAGCCACCGAACGGCGACCGTGCCGAATGCACGCTCAGGTCAGCTGAAGAGCTCCGGCGAGAGCTCGCGGAGGCTCGCCACCGAGCCCTCACGGGTCCAGACGATGCTGTCGAGAAGAGCGATGCCGAGGAGCTTGCCAGCTTCGGCCAGGCGCTTTGTCACCTCCCGATCCTCGCGGCTCGGGGAGGGATCACCTGACGGGTGGTTGTGCGCGACGATGACCGCGCAGGCACCCAGGAGCACGGCCGGCTGAAACACCTCGCGCGGATGCACGAGCGCGGCGGTCGCCGTTCCGACCGAGACGATCTGAAGGGCGATCGGACGATGGCGTCCATCGAGATAGATCGCCGTGAAGTGCTCGCGCGCATCATCCGTGACCGCGCGCCGCATGAATTCCGCGACGTCGCCGGGCGCCCGGATCGCGCCGATCACGCGCTTGCCGCGCCCGACATAGCGGATCGCGACCTCCCGGATGATGTGAACCTCGCTGTGATCGCCGGATGCCATGACCTCTCCCTGTGTTCTGTGGCCCGCTTTGGAGCCGCCTCTCTCACCCGGCCAGGAGAGGCGGCGGGGCGGGCCTCGGCCGGCGGCTGCGAACGGCGCGAGAGGTCAAGGCAAGGGATGTGACCGAAGGCTCGGCGAAGGGCGCGGGCCTGTGACGCAGACCCGCTGCAAAGTGCGGCCGAGGACGAGAGACAGGGAGAGGCAGAAGACATCGAAGCAAGAGGGAAGAAAGAAGCCGGCAACACGCCGTCAGCGCGGGCCGGTGGCTATCTAGGAAGCGGTTCAGCGGTTGAAGTAGCGCAGGACGTGGCGCGCCATGCTCTTTGCGAGCTCTTCCTCGCCGAAGAAGAAGACGCCGCCCTTCTCCTCGGCACGGAGAAATGCGGCTTCCTCGGCATTGTGACAGCGCACGACGATTTCGATGTGTGGGTTGAGCTTGCGCGCCTCGCCGATGATCTGACGGACGATCACGGAATCCGGAATCGCGAGTATGATCATGGCCGCTCTGGCCGTTCGCGCCTGAGAGAGAATCGATGGTTCTGCCGCGCTTCCCACAACTGCCTGGACGCCTCTGCTTCGCAAACTCTTGACCAGCTCACGGTTCTGCTCGACGACCACATAGGGGATTCCCCGGTGGAGCAAGGTTTCTGCGATGGGCGCGCCGACGCAGCCGACCCCCACAAGGACGACGTGCGCCTTGAGTTGCTTGACTTCGTCGGTCGAGGGGAGGCGCGCGAAGGGGTCTCTGCGCCGCTCGAAGCGGCGGGCGAGAACGGAGCGAGCGACGATCCAGCGCGAGATCGGCGCGACAGAGGAGAACAGAAAGGGATTGAGAGCGATCGAGATGATCGCGCCGGCCAGAACCAGACTCATGCCCTCTGCCGGTAGAAGATCGAGGGAGCGTCCCAAGCCGGCGAGAATGAACGAGAACTCCCCTATCTGGGCGAGGCTGACCGACACGGTGAGCGCGGTATTGAGGGGATAGCGGAGCGCAAGAACGAGCGTTCCGGCGGCGAGCGACTTCGCGATCACAATGATGCCGACGACAGCCATGACGCGGAGCGGTTCCTCAACCAATATCAAGGGGTCGAACAGCATGCCGACGGCAACAAAGAACAGAACAGAAAACGCGTCCTGGAACGGGAGAGCCTCCGCAGCGGCTCTGTGACCGTATTCGGACTCGCGCATCATCATCCCGGCGAAGAAGGCGCCCAGCGCGAAGGACACGCTGAACAGCTCGGAGGCCGCGTAAGCGATGCTGACAGCGGCGGCAACGACCGCGAGCGTAAACAGCTCTCGCGACCCCGTGCGCGAGACCTGCCACAGGAGCCAGGGCAGGGCATACCGACCTGCCATCAGCATGACGCCGATAAAGACCGAGATCTCAATTACGGTCATGCTGACGGTTGAGGACAGCGCCGCCACGCTCCCAGCGTTTCCGCTTGCCGCTCCCGACAAGGCGGCCAGCGGCGGCAACAGGACGAGGGCCAGCACGGTTGCGAGGTCCTCGACCACCAACCAGCCGAGCGCAATGCGCCCATTGACGCTTTGAAGTTGATCGCGCGCTTGGAGGGCCTTCACGAGCACAACCGTGCTCGCGCAAGACAGGGAGAGACCGAAAATCACCGCTGAAGAAAGGCTCCAACCCCACCATGAAGCGAGCGCAGCTCCAAGCAGCGTCGCGATCGCCATCTGCACCAACGCGCCGAGCACCGCGATGCGTTTGACGGCAAGCAGGTCCTTGAGGGAGAAGTGAAGCCCCACGCCGAACATCAGCAGCATGACGCCGAGATCGGACAGCTGCGCGGCGATTTCCATATCAGCGACAAAGCCGGGCGTCGCGGGGCCAAGGAGCACGCCAGCGACGAGGTAGCCGACGAGCGCCGGAATCTTCAGCCTCTCAGCGGCAAGGCCAAGCAACAGCGCGAGACCGGCGCCGGCAGCGATAGTTGAAATCAAGGTGAGCTCGTGTTCCATTGCAAACGGCCGTTGTTGATAAGAGGCGACACTATAATGTGACAATAATGTGACAATGTGACGTTGTAAACTAGAGACAGGTGAACAGCCCAGCGCAATCGCCCGCCGGCAGCGGGCTTTTTCAGTTGCGCGCTCTTCAGGCGAGAACTTCGCGGCGCGCCTCAAGACCGAGGAAGCCCTGCGCCTTGAGGTTTCGGAACCAGGTGCGGGCGAAGGACTTGAGCTCGCGCTTGAGAGCCGGGCGGAACCGCGCACGGCGGCCGTGTTCGTCATAGTCGTAGACGTCCTGCAGGACACCAACGAAGTCGTTTCGGAAGGTGATCGGCTCGGCGGAGCGATCGACGATCGTGACCGGTGCCAGGACGGTGGCACCCGTTGACGCGTCGAGCTCGAGGAGATGCGGCACGTCGTCGATCATGCTCCGGTAGTCCTGCGGCTTCTTGCTCCACGCGGCGCGGGTCATGCGGCGTGCGCCGCCGGCGTCGCTGGCCGGATGCTCGAAGATCTCGAAGACGAGCTCGGGATCCCGCATGAGATCGCCGTTCTGAACGGCGGTGTGCGAGAGGGCGATCATCGGACGCCCGTCGCCCGAGTCACCGATCCGCTCGATGACGAGAGGCATGTAGCCCTCGACGTGGATCCGGACGGCCGCATCGCCGGCGAGGAGCTGCTCAAGGGTGGTTGCGAAGTTCTGATAGGTCTTCATTGGGTCTCTCCTTTGAGGGGTTGCACGAACGCGGCCCGGAGAGCGGAGCCGCGGCCGACGTCAAGGCGCGCAGAGCGCCACGAAGTGCCTGGCCTTGACGGCACTAGGACGCGGCGGAGCTAGGGAACGCGAGACTGAGTGCAACCCGGGGAGAGACACGAAGACCGGAGCTGGGACCAACCCGTCGCTCCTTCCGTGGATCAGACTAAGCGGATGAAACGCGAGTGCGGGGAGGAGCACACGGCGGCGCCAGAGCGGCCGCCGTCTTCAGTCGAAGAAAAACCGAATGGGCTTCCGGTAGAGGCGGGCGAGCTGCTGAAGCTCGATCACGTCCACGCGGCGATCGCCGCTCTCAGCCCGCGAGATGAAACTCTGAGGTTTTCGGAGGGCTTTCGCCGCTTCGACCTGCGTCATGCCAGCCTCGCGCCGCGCCTGGCGGAGGCGCGTCAGGAACTTCCGGTAAGCGGGCTTGCGGGTGTGCGGGGTCGGCACGCGGCGTAGGGTCGCGGCCCGTGGCGATATGCGATTTTCGCATATACATTGCCGGGCGTGGGCCTGGCGATGCAGTCTTGGCGAAGAACCTGAAGACTCAGGAGGGACGGGATGGTGCGAGTCGTGCTGGTTGGTCTCTTCGCGGTTTCACAGGCGGCGTCACCCGCAGGCGCGATCGACCCGCTCCCGGATGAGCTCAGCATCGTCGTGCGGCAGGGGGACGACCTCCCGGGCCTGCCGGGTCCCGTCAATATCCTGCGGGATCCGAGGATGGCGGACGATCAGGTGGTGTTCGTTGCATCAGGTCACGTTCCCAACACGGTCCTGACCGAGATCACGGCCCTCTACAAGAGCAGCGACGGAGGCGTGACGCTTCTTTTTGCGGACGACACGGCCGCACCTGACGTCCCGGGTGCGACGATCGACTGGGACGCGTATGTGAAGACCCATGTCATGGGCCGCGACTCAACTCGGTTTGCGACGCAAGCCCACCTCTCCGAGCTCACTGGTGGCCCGGACGGAATCTTCGCGGATCGACTTGGAGCACTGCATCTAGAAGCGATCACGAATGCCTCTGTTCCGGAGCCAGGGAGTCCTGCGGGATTTCCGGCCGGCGCAAAGTTCAGCCGCTTTACGAGCTTGGCTGCGAATAGCCTGGGCGAGGTGGCGTTCTCGGGCAATCTCGCTGCCGGATTCGGTGGCGTTACCAATGACGACAGCGGCGTGATCTATGGGCCGGACGCAGACGGTGCGCCGATGCTCCGTGTGCGCCAGGGAATGGCCAGGCCCGACGGGGGCGTTCCGCTCCAGCGTGTACCAGCCGAGATCAACGATGACGGAATCATCGCGTTCAACCAAGGGCAGTTCCCGATCTTCCTCTCGGACCGTGCGGGAGACATCTGGGTAGCACCTGGGACAAGCGACCAGGACCCGCCGCTTGGCCTGCCTTCGGACGTCGAGCTCAAGAATCTCATCCTCCCCTTCTACCTCTTGCCAGGTGAAAGCGTGGCGTTCGAGGGGTTCGTCTATTCCCCGCAACTTGAGGGTAGCGGCGGGTGCGCGCTCTTCGCGCCGGACGCGAGCGGGTTCCCGAGCCTGATTGCGATTGAGGAAGGAGAGGCGCCCGGCGCCGGGCCGGGGACGGTTTTTCAGCGAGGAACTGGGGGCATTCAGTGCTTCGACTTCGCCTTTCATGCCAACAGCTACGGGCATCTGGCTTTCACGTCCGAGCTTGAGCAGTTGGGAAGTGGTCCTCTCGGAACATCCCTCTGGCTCGCCCGCGGACCCAACGACCGGCGCCTCCTTGCGCGCGAAGGGCTGCCCGTGGCTGTGACGAATGCCGAGCGCCTGCCCGCGCTCGGCGGCGGACCGTTCGGTGAATGGCGCTATCACGAACTCAAGACTGTCTCGCCTGGAGGGAATCCGGCCTTGGCACCCTTCGCCATCAATGACGCAGATGAGGTGGCCTTTCAGGCGGTGCTCAGTGAAGGCCTGAATGCAACGCGCTTCGACGCTCTGCTATTCGCGCGCCCGGACGGCGCAGTGCGGGTGATCGTCCGGGAGGGCGAGGGATTCATGACCGGCGAAGAGGAGATCAGGATCGGGCAGCCGCAAGGTGGCGACGTCAAGCTTTCCAGTCAGTACCAGGATCCGGCCATGACCGAGGAGGGGCTCGTCTTCACGCTTGAGGGTTCAGGCTTCGCCCAGACCCTCATGATGTTCGATCCGAAGGCGATCCCGGCTCCGGCACCGGGGGAGGCGCTCCTGCTCGGCGTCGGTGCACTGGCGATGATGGTCGCGAGGCCCAAGGCGGCACGCCGCTAGATCGCCAGCTCCTCGAGCGAGCCCCCGCCTCCAAGGTGCTCTTCGACCCAAGCCGGCCGCCGCCCGTTGCCCGTCCAGGTCTGCCTCGGGTTGGAGGGGTTCCGGAAACGCGCGGCGGGGCGAGCGGGCTTCTTCGCCTTGCCGTTCTTCCCGAAGTGCGCGGCGAGATCGGACCGGCTGAGACCAAGCCCGGCCGCCATCTGGTCGAGCTTCGCGAGCGCAGCGCGCCGCTCCTCCTCGCGGAGTTTCTGAAGCCGCGTCTCGGCGGCTGCAAGGAGCGCTTCGAGCTCCGGAATGGTCAGGGTCTGCAGGGGAACCTCGGGGGGAATGGGCACGGCGTCTCCTTTCGGTTGATCCTGTTGAAAATGAGGCATCTCGCACGCGCCCTAGTGCTCCGGCGGATCCAGCATGGCGCGATGAGCGGGCGAGAGCTCGGATTTCGAGGCGGGCACTTGCCGAGGCGCGTTCGGAGGCGGCGGGGAAGGGCGGGCCAAGGGCTTCTCCTCTGCCATGTCCTGCTCGATCTGGCCCAACGCCTCCCGCATGCGGAGCTCGTGCTCCAGGCCAGAGACGACCGCATCCTTCGCGTCAAGATCCCGGTGGTGGTACGCACGCCAGACGGAGAATTCGTTCCAGAAGAGCAGAAGGGACCCAAGCACAACAAACGCGCCGAACTCCGGGAGGACGAAGCTCAGGGCGTAGCCAACGACGAAGAGGAAGGGAGGCTCGAGGAAGGCCTCGGCGCCGTTGTAGGACTGGAGAAACCCAAGACGCTGCAGGGCGGGGAGACGGACCAGAAACCAGAGCCTGGAATAGCCGGGATGCTGGCTCTCGATATACGGGAAGCCGGCCTGGCTGCTCCGCCGCCAGGCGAGAATCCGATGCCCGATTGCGAGTGCCGTCGCCGCGAACCAGAAGACGAGAAACGAGAGAATGAATCGCTCGCCAACCCAGTTGTCGCTCTCATAGGCGGGCGACCACCTGTGCGGATTCGCGGGCAGGCGCTCGACGACTATGAAAGTGAGCGACCGGAAATAGACACGCATCAGAATCGCGCCGAAGCAGATCGCGGTGAGAAAAGCGAGACGCTTTAGGCTCCAGAAGCGCTGCCCGAAATAGCGCCTGAGATAGGGGTAGAAGAGAGGCGGGGCGGCTTGGGTTCCCAGCACCGCAAGGGTGAAAAGGGGTTGGCTCCGATCGTGGTCCGGATGCTGGTCAGTGCTGCTTGAAGGCATGCTCGAGATAGTTCCTGTCGGTGCCCTGCCATTGACGTCCCGCCTGAAAGACGACCGCATCGACGGCGAAGTCGTTCTCAGGCCCCCCTTTGGCAAGGCGGGTGAACGAAATTGGCTGAAGCTGAAACTCCAGGCTGTCGCTCGAACTCATCCCGGCGCGCGTCGTCTCCTGAAAGCTCAGGGTCTGCCGCCTCTGCCAGGTCTTTGAGATCAGCTCCGCGCCCCAGAGATTGGTGACGGCGTCGCCATTGGCGTGAAAGATCTTGGTCTGGAGATTGCCAAGCAGGGAATCGACCTTGGCTCTTCCGGTTGGATCGCCGCCGACTGCCGCGTAGTAGTTCGAGAGATTCTGGGTGAGGTAGACGGTCGCGGCGCGCGCACTTCTTGCGGTCGACTGAAACTCCGCATCATGAGAGGTGACAAAGAAGTGCGCTTCATCGGCCCAGAGGAAGACCGGGTTCGGATACTGCGCGACGTCCCTTTGTTCGGTCGCCCGCTGCCAGCAGTATTTGAGGAGGGTCTGGGCGAAGCGCCCGACCTCGCCGAACTCCTTCACGGGAAGATTGAGGAGCAGAACCTTTCCCGTATGCGTGTGCTCGGGGATGACCGTGAGGCGATCGCAGAGAAGGGGGTAGAGGGGACCCCGGAGAAACGCATCCGCGAGACTCGTAAATGAGCTCACAATAATGGAGCGGGTGCGGTCGGCGAGATAGGGGAACTGCTTGACCCAATAGCTGTACGTAATTGCGAAGTCCTGAGTCTCGCCGGCTTTCTCCTGAGCGGAGGCGAGATAGGCAAAGCAAAGGGAATCCCGTTTCCAGGCTTCGCAGGCCTCTTCGTCGCGGAGCTCGTGCGGGCTCTGGGGCGCGCTTGCGATGATCTCGTCAATGGCTTTCAAGGAAAGCGGCTGGTCTGCGAGGCGGACGAGATCGACGGCATTCCGGAGGAGCTGGCGAAGCGCGTTCCCCCAATAGGCGTCCCCGCCTCCGAAATTCTGACCCGAGCCGCCCACCTCGAGCACCGTCATGAAGAGCCGGACAATATTCTCGGTGAGGCCGGCGCCAGCGCCCGGGCGCCTGCGCTCGTATTCAAGGAAGTTGAAAGCGAGCGGCGATCCGGGCTCGAAGAGCAGCAGGTCATCCAGCCGGCCCGCCTCCCGGCAATAGGCCCGCCAGCGATCTGCCTCGTCGGGCTTTGCGGTCAGGACCAGGCCGCCGAAGCCGGCCGCGAGAAAGGCCCGGGCGAGGGCGGCGCCGCTGCCCGTGGTCTTGCCGGATCCGGTGGCGCCGAAGATCTGGACGCCTTCCATGGCCTGGCGGACGGTGAAGCCGTTCTCGCCCGTGAAGGCGAGAAGCGTCCGCTCGAGGACGGGATCGGAGCCAGCGGCATGTACAGCAGCAGCGGGGGGCATGGGAAGCTCGGAGCTAGGCCAGCGACCTCCGGACGCCGCGGGCATCGCGCGCGCCGCGCCACCTGACGGCTCTGCCGTCAGGGGACAGGTCTGTCAACAAAAATGCACTTCCAGGGAAATGCAGGGGTCGCCTGCCGGTTTCTGTGTCAGCTACGGCCTGCACAGCTTCGCAGGCGCTCACGCATGCGCGTGTATGCATCGCGCCCAGCATTATCGAAAATGCTTCCGGGAAAAGTCAAGTCAATGTTACACTTAAAGGTGAAAGGGCGTGGGGGAGCCGGCGTCGCAAAGATGAGAACAGAGAGCGGAGCTGGATGCTGCGGTTTCATGCGAGCAGAGATGCGGCGGGCGCGAAGGCGTATTTCACGCAAGGGCTGTCGCGAGAGGACTATTACACCGAGGGAAGCGAGGTTGTCGGTCTCTGGGGCGGCAAGGCGGCCGAGCGGCTGGGGCTCTCGGGCGAGGTCACGCGCGAAACCTTCGGCGCTCTCTGCGACAATCTCCATCCCGAGACCGGCGAAAGGCTGACCGCGGCCCAGAAAGAGGATCGCCGCGTCGCCTACGACATTTCGTTTTCCTGCCCAAAGTCGCTTTCCCTCTACCAGGCCCTGACGGATGACCGGGAGATCCTCGCCGCCTTTGAAGAGGCGGTTGAGGAGACGATGCAGGATCTGGAATCCGACATGCGGTCCCGCGTCCGGAAGGACGGAAAGAACGAGGACCGCATCACCGGCAATATGGCCTGGGCGGGATTCACGCATTTCACGTCAAGGCCGGTTGAGGGCCTGTCGGACCCGCAGCTTCACCGCCACTGTTTCACCTTCAATCTCACCTGGGACGCGGAAGAGAACCGCTGGAAGGCGGGTCAATTCGGCGAGATGGTGGGCGCCAAGGACTATTACCAGGCGCTGTTTCACAACCGGCTGGCGGGGAAAGTCCGGGCTCTTGGTTTCGAGGTCGAGCGAAGCCGCCAGGGCTGGGAGCTCAAGGGTTTCGAGCGCGAGACCCTCGAGAAGTTCTCCCGGCGGACGCACCAGATCGAGGCGCTCGCCCGGGAAAAGGGGATCACCAATCCGGACGCCAAGGATGCTCTCGGCGCCACGACCCGCGAGCGAAAACGCGAGGGGGAGGACAAGACCTCCCAGCGGGCCGAGTGGGGTGAGCGGCTCGACGCCGAGGAATGGTCCCAACTCCGGTGCGCCACTTTCAACCGGAACGCCCGGCAGGGCCGCCTGCAGGAAGGGCCTTCCGCCGCAAGCTGCCTTGACCATGCAACCCAGCTTGCTTTCGAGCGTGAGTCCGTGGTGAAGGAATCGAAGCTTCTGGCCCACGCGCTTCGCCACGGGGTCGGCTTCGTGACGGAGGGCGAACTTCGCGCCGCCTACGCGTCCGAACGGCGTTCGGGCGCCATCCTCGCGCGCGAGATCGACGGCCGGGTCTGGGTCACGTCCCGCGAGGTCCTCCGGGAGGAGAAGGCCCTCCTCGGGATCGCGAAGGCAGGCCGGGGACGCTGCCGGGCGCTCTCCTCCTCAAAAGGGATCGAGGATCCCAAGGTCCGCTCCAACCCCGAGCAGGCCCGGGCGGCAGAGGGCATCTGGGCCTCGAAGGACCGGGTGATCCTGCTGCGTGGCAAGGCCGGAACCGGAAAGACGACGCTGATGCGGGAGACCATCCGGGGGATTGAGTCCACCGGAAAGAAGGTCTTCGTGGCGGCACCCTCGTCTATGGCCGCCGTCTCCGTCCTCCGGGAGAAGGAGGGCTTCGAGAATGCCCGGACCGTCCAGGCCCTCCTTGCGAATGAGAAGGCGCAGGAGGCACTCGAGGGCCAGGTTCTCTGGATCGATGAAGCGGGTCTCCTGGGCGCTAGGGACATGGCCCGGATCCTTCGCCTGGCAGAGGAGAAACGCGCCCGTGTAATTCTGTCGGGCGACACGGGCCAGCACAGCCCCGTGCCCCGCGGCGATGCGCTCCGCCTCCTCGAGGAGGAGGCGGGTCTCCCCGCTCATGAGCTCCGCACGGTCCGTCGGCAGACGCATGCGGGCTATCGGGATGCGGTCGAAGCGATTAGCCGGGGCGCAGTCGATGAGGGCTTCGAGAAGCTCGAGAAGCTCGGCGCCGTGGTCGAGGTCGGGAACAACGATCTCCCGGAGGCGCTCGCAGAGCAGTATCTCGAAAGCGTCACCTGGCGGGAGACGGGAAAGGCCAAAGGCGAAACGCTGATCGCATCTCCCACCCATGCGGAAGGAGATCGGGTGACGACGGCGATCCGGAGCAAGCTCCGGGACGCCGGCAAACTCTCCGCCAGTGACCACACAATCACCCGGCAGACGAGCCTCCGCCTGACAGAAGCGGAGCGCCGGGACGCGCTCAATTACGAATCCGGCCAGGTCGTGCAGTTTCACGCCGGTATCAAGGGACGCTTCAAAAAGGGTGACCGGGTCCAGGTTCTGGGCCGGGACGATTTCGGCGTCAAGGTGAGCGGCGGAGGTGGTGAAACCTACCTCCCGCTCGAGCAGGCACAGAAGTTCGACCTCTTCCGCAAAGATGAGATCCAGCTCGCCAGGGGCGACAGGATCCGTCTCACCCGCAACGGCACGGCAAGGTCGCGCCGTGCCAGCGGCCGGCATCACGACGTCCGAAACGGCGAGGTTTACGAGCTCGAAGGCTTCACGCCCTCGGGCCATCTCCGGCTCGTTCATCGCGACGAGACCGGCAAGATCAAACACCGGAAGATTCTTGACCGCGACTACGGGAACCTGACCCACGGCTATGTCGTGACCTCGCCGGCGGCCCAGGGCCGCTCCGAGGATGAGGTTCTGATCGCACAGGGCGACGGCTCCTTCGGACCGGCTTCATCCTATGAGCAGTTCTATGTGAGCGTCTCCCGCGGAAAGTCCCGCGTGAAGATCTTCACGACCGACAAGGCCCAGCTCCGCGAGGAAGTGCGGGAGAGCGCCACGCGACTCTCCGCAACCGAGCTCGCCGGCGGCAAGCGCCGGGAGAACATGGAACAGGTCAGAGCGCTGAAACGCGCTGAACAGATCTGGCGGTCCCGTGGGCGCGAACAGGCCCGACAGCGCGACACGCTGGCCGTCGTGGCGGCGGGACAAGAGATGCAGCAGCACCAGGAGCGGAGGCGGAACCGTGGACCCGAAAGAGTTCTTTAGACGCGAAGGGCGGCCCCAGCCGAAACTGAAGCCGGGCTTTCTCGACTCCTCAGAGGAGACGGATCTGGGTGATCCGATCCTGAGGGCCTTCAAGGAGCTGAGCAGCCGGAAGCTTTTGATCGAGACGAAGACGGGTGCCCGCTACAGCCTCGCCTACAACCTCATCAGCGGCATCGAGTCACCCGACGCCTCCGCGATCATCATCCACGCCACGCAGTGGACCTTTCACCTCAAGGGCCGCAACCTGCACCACCTGTTCGCGGAGCTCCATGCGGAGGAGCGCCGGCATGTGCGGGAAATTACGGAAACGGAGGCGCTCTATGAGTTGCAGGAAGAGGCGGAAGCCGTTGAGGTCGTCCAGGTCCTGAACCCTCACACGCGAGACGACCTTCCCGCGCTTGGCGTTGCAGCAGCTCCGCGCGCTCCAGAACCCGCTTGATCTGCGACCGAATACCTGCCTATGCTGGATCGGTGAGAGACCCATATCCAAAATCGAGCGGCAACGCGCTCTTCTTGATCCTGATCGCGGTCGCGCTCTTCGCGGCACTGTCCTATGCAGTGTCGCGATCGGGGCGGGGTGGCGGCGATATCAGCCGCGAGACTGCACTTCTCAACGCTGCAACCGTGGTTCAGTATGCCTCCGGCATCCGCTCGACCGTGACGCGCATGGTGCTGCTGGGAACCAACGCCGCGGATCTTGATTTCTCATCAGCCGCGGGCGGAACAGACGCTGTCTTCGATTCATCCGGAGGCGGTGCCATCTTCCAGACCATTCCTGCCAGCATTCAGACAAGCGGCGCTCTGACAGACGAGTACCGCTACTTTCCCGACGGCAACATAGAAGGTGTCGGCACGGCGGCTGACGATGTGGTGATGTTTGTTCCCTGGTTGACACAGGAAATTTGCCGGGAGATCAATCGGGGCCTTGGCCTTCCGGCCGATCCACCGGATATGGGCGCGCTCGGTGCGGCGGCGCTGGCAAGCGGGGTGGCGATCCCAGTGGATGCCGCCTTGTGCGCGGGCTGTGTCGGTGAGCCGTTTATATGCGTTGATTCCCTGGCCGTGAACCCGGACCTCTACATGTACTACCACGTGCTCGTGGAGCGGTAGAAAGATGACGATGCGACTACCCGCCTTAACCGTTTCGAAACTATATTCGGTCACACTGTAGACTGGAGGAGTGTATGAGAGAGGGTTGCGCCCCATCTACCGCCCGCGGCTTCACGCTGGTCGAACTGGCCATCGCGATCACGATGATCGGCATCCTGATCGGCGGCATCCTCAAGGGCGAGGAGCTTGTGAACAAGGCGCGCGTTACCCGCACTGTCAAGATTATTCATGAGACAACTGCCGCCGTTGTCACGTTTCGGGACAAGTACGGTCAGTTCCCGGGCGACATGTCAACCGCTCGAACCCGGCTTCCGGGTTGCGACGAGCAGGCGCACTGCATGCAGGGCAACGGCGACGGCCTCATAGGCCAGGGACCTTCCGTCTACAGCCAGAGCGGTGCGAGCGAGTGGAGCACTGGCATTCTCATGAGCGAGGCTGGCGTGGACCACCCCAAATCCCTCGAGACGACCATGTCTTGGAAGCACCTTGCGCTGGCGGATCTCATCGCGGGCATTGACGGCGGCGCGCATCCTCTCGACGACCTCGCCTGGGGCGTCACCCATCCGGCCTCTCCGTTTGTTGGCGGACTTCACCTCCAACATGGCGCAGGCGGGCGGAGCGCGGCGGCGGGAATGAACGGCCTTTCACTTGTCTTTCGCGACGACATGACGGGGATGGTTGGACACGGCAGCTTCTCGCCGCTCGACTGCGGTCAGCAGGCAATCGAGGCAGGAAACTTCTTTCAATTTCTTGCCTGTTCCATCATTCCCGAGGGCACGGCGGTTGCCGGCGAGTATGTTGTCACCCCGGCCCAGACGCTCGAGATCGACCGCAAGGCGGATGACGGCAATCCCGCGAGTGGCTTTGTGCGTGGTTTCTGCGTGCTCGGCCCGGCCGGGATGGCCTCAGCAAGTCGCGACTGTTTCTTTTGGGCCCGCCTGACCTGAGCGCAAATCCACGCCGCTGCGCGTGCATCTGCGCGCCCTCCGTTGGCGCCTTCATCGGTACGGAGAAGATCCAACTTCTGAACCCGACAAATCTGGTTCAATATGCGTGTCCGGCATCCGCTCGACCGTGACGCGCATGGTGCTGCGGGCGCAGCGGGCCTCGATTTCTCCGTCGCGGGCGTAACGCTTCTGTGCGTGGAAGCCGCGACGACGCCGCATATCTACATGTACTACCACGTGCTGGTCGAGCAGTAGACAGCAGAACGCCCGGGAGTTGGAGCTCCCGGGCGCGCAGTGAGCGAAGCCTAAGCGTCGCTCTTGGGCGGCAGAGGTACGCGCAGCGTCACCGTGCCGTCGACGGGGAAGGCGTCCAGACGCACCTGGATGCCGTTGCCGTCGCTGTGGACCCAGGCGCTGCCGATCTCGCGCCACCGGGCCTTGCCCTCGCCGCCGTTGCGGTCGATCACCGCGTAGGCGATGAAGTCGGGGGTCTTTACGTTCTGGGCGGCCTTCTCCGCCGTCTGGTGCTTGCTCTTGGCCATCTCTGTAGCTCCTTCTCTCTGTTTGGAGAGCCGCGCCATCGCGGCCCTTTCGAGGAGGACGGGAAGCGCTCGTAAGAGGCCGTAGCCGTCAACCTGTCTGTTGGGGGAGACCTTCAGGGGGAACCGAGAAACCGGTTGACGGCAAGGCGCGAGTGCTAGGACCCGAGAGAAGAAGGGACGCAGGCGCAGGACTCGGAGGACAGAGCAGAGAAGGGGCAGATGGCGGAGCAAACTGCCGGCGGAGAAGCGATCTGGAAGAGCCCTCCGCCCTGCGTTCGCAGACGGTTCTAGGCGCAGGAGGCGAGGCCGGGTGGTGCAGATTCTTGCCACCTGTGAATCACGGCGGTGTATAGTGGCCGGGCGGGGGTGCTGCTGGAGGACCCCCGATGACCCGTTGCGCGTCCGCAGGTGTGATCCTTGTGCTGGCTGCTGCCGTTTTCGGCTGCTCGGAAGAGGCTGTAAAGGGCACTCTGAGGACGGCCTCCAACAAGGTCCAAGATACGCTCGACCCGGAACGCGCCTGCGTTCGAAAACTCAAGAGGGACATTGAGGAGGGTTGCAGCGCGAGCGGATTGCGCGGGATAGGATGGGTCGGACAGGTTCTTACGCTACCGGACGTACGCGAGATCGAGGAAGTCGCGAGATTCAGCAGGGTTCTGCAATCAGCTGCCATGCCTGGCAGCTGTCCCATCGATGTGCGGCTCGCGCTGACTGCTTCCCAGGAGGCGAATGTGGAGTTCCTAGAGGCGCTTGATGGCGTCCGAAGACTAGGGATTCTGGCGGGCTACTCCGAGGATGACCTTGGGGCGCTTGTGGTCGAGGCCGTAGAAAACGTGAAGCAGCTCGACCACGTGATGGCGCGGTACGCGCCGCGCTCCGCAGGCGAGCGGGACTAGTACAGCAGACACACGTGAGCGCCCGGTGCCTCTGGAGATCGTCGTCTCTGTAATCGCCGACTCAACGAGAGCAGCCTCGACGTCCTCGACAGGGCGATGAAAAGATTACGTCTACGGGCTGGCTTGGCGGGAGCAAGGACAGGGCGCCCGCCACGCGGCCCAGCGCTTCGGGGCAGAGCTGGATCGGTAGTCTCAGCTCGGCAGAACCTCGCGGACTACGTCGCCCAGCTGCGCCTTGACGAAACCCTCGAGCATGTCTGACCAGACGCGCTGGTGCAGCCGGTCGCGTTCGGCCTCGGGGAGTTGTTGCAGCCGGTGCCAGAGGCGCTCGGCCACTTCCTGGTGTGTCGCGAAGCCGCCTCCCGCTTTGGCGACGTCCGTGACGGCGGTGATGAACTGAGCGACGACTTCTTCGAAGCTGGCTATCTCTCGCATGAGATCGAGCGTAGCAAGCGAGAAGATCGGAGATCCAGTTCATGTTTCCGGGAGCGGACGGCAGGCTTTGTCGCCAGAGTGACGCAGTAATGTGATAATATTTCTTATGGGAAATGGGGCGCCATTCTGGAAAGCAAAGACTCCGGAATTCGGTGCGGCGAACAAGGGCGCTCGACGGACGCTTTGACGCTCTGGAACGCCCGTGGACGGTTCTACCGACGGACCCGCCTTTCGGCGGGGTCTCGGGTGAGAAACCGTCCCGCTTCATCTCACAGGCGGCACCACGAACGCAACGCTGAATCGAGCACGCGTCACAGCCACGTAGAGGCGCTCGGGAGCCTTGAGCTTCGCCGGATTGCGATCCTTGAGATAGGCGAGCATGGGCTTCGTGGGAAAGATGAGGACGCGGTCGAGGGTGCTTCCCTTGGCGATGCCGATGTTCACGGCGGGAAGCCCCATAGTGTCGACGGTGCGGTCATGGCGAAGTACATCAACCGGGGAATAGCGGGCGACGTAGGCATGTACCTCGGCAGGCTTGATCTCGAAAACACCGTCGTGGTCAGTGGCTGGAACCCCAACGGAAGTGGTTCGCGGCATCGCGGGAAAGATCGCGTCGGCGAAGTCGCACAGGGCTTGGTTGCAACGGTAGCTCTCTGTCCGGGTCTCGAGGCGGCAGACATCCGCCCTTTCGGACAGCCAATCCGCGAGCGCGGCGCCGCGGTACTTCTTGTGCCGCGCGCCGGTGTTCGTGGTCAGGGTACACTGCCGGGGATCACCGACCACCGTGAGGGCAATCTTTGAGCGGATCAGCAACTCGAGCACGTCCAGATCGTAGCCGGCGAGATCCTGCACCTCATCCACAAAGATGTGAGTAAACACCCGCTCCAGCCGCCCGATCACTGCGCCACTGGTCTTATTGTTCAGGCAGACAACAAAGTCCGAGACCGCGTCGCGAAAAAAGTCAGCCTGGGCATCGAGAAAGTACCGGCGCGCCTCCTCCTTCTTTGTGAAGCGGTTGCGCTGCCCCTTGAAATTCAGGCCTCGGATCAACAACGGCTCCTTCGTAAGCGCGCGCTGGTATGGTTTCGCGCATTGCGCGATCAGGAAGGAAAACCACCCCATGACCGTAATGTTTGGTGGCATGGCTCCCACCTTTTGCTCGATGCGGCGGACGATCTGACAGCGATTTTCGTTTGTATAGGTTGCGATGAGGACCCGTCCGTCGGTCGCGAGGGCCGACTCCACGATGTGCTCGGTTTTTCGGGATCCGGCAGCAGCGAGGATCGCAATGCTATTGCTCATGGACGACACTCTGGATGTAGGCTGGCATCGTGATGGAATGCTCGGATTCGAAGATGGACAAGGCCGTCCCCGTCTTGTCCGAGAGCATGCTGGCGAGTGCCTCCTCCGCGGACTGATAGTCGCGCACGAGCACGCGGTTGAGCGTGGCCAGGTCGTTTGCGGCCACGATCTGAGCCTCGAGAGTCTTCACGCTCGGGTCAGCGCCTACATGAAGGGACACCACGGGGCTATCGAGGTACGGCGCGAACCTCTCCCGAATCTGCTCAAGCGTCTTGCCGTCGTTGTCGGTCACGACCCACGCCCGCCGGTTGAGCCGAACGGCTAGATCAAGGAAGCGCTTGTGCGAGAGGCCAACGCTGATCACGTCGATGCCGTCGTCGATCGGGAGCTTGCCGCGCGTGTCGCGGTAGGCACGCTGTACGACCAGCTCGTCCGAGGGTCCCTCGACGAGGATCGCTCCCGCGGCGAGAACAAGCCTGAGCGTGTCGAAGCCGGCCAGCTTCTTGAAGTACTCAACGGTATCGGCAGGAACATCCGTGATCCGAGTGGTACTACCGCCTTCGCCGAGAAGCACCAGGTTTTGCAGGCCGAGCTTGTTGAGAACATAGGTGCTGTGCGTCGCGACGATAACCTGTTTGTCTCCGCAGGCTGCCTCGATGCGAGGGAGCAGGCGACGGAGGGAGGCGAAGGAGAGGTGGATCTCGGGCTCCTCGATGAGCACGATGTGTACGTCTTCGGTCCTGCGATCGATCGCCAGAAGAGTCTTGAGGGTGTTCTGCTCTCCCTTACCGATGAATGGAAACGGGATCTCATCGAGGTGAGCGACCAGGCCGCTTTCCCACGTATTGCGTTGCGAGAGATCGATCGAGAGGCTGAGGTGTCTGTCGCTTAGGTCAGCGCTGTCTCCTTCGAGTCGCTTATTGATCTTCTTGACGGCCGGCTTCTCGCTGAACTCCTCACGAAGGCTGCGATACTGGCGTGACAGCTCAACGCGCTCTCTGGGTTCGAGGTGAGTGCGGATGATCTGCTGAAGATGAAAGTCAACGCCAGGCTGGAGGCGCATGGCGGTCGAGTCGATGACGGAGGCCGCTGCTGGAACGCTTCGGGCGGTAACGGCGTTGCCCGAGAACCCGACCCAGTCGACCCTATAGTACTCGGTAGGGACGAGCTTGACGTTCGCCGGCTCTGCCACAAACGCCTGGTACTCCGCGTAGAAGTCGGGTGAAAGCGTCGCCTGGAGCCGCAGGCCGCAGGCATCCTCGCCCGCAAGGTTGTTCGTTCCGCGGAGGATCTCGGTCTCGTTGGAGCCGCGTAGGAAGACTTCGACAATGAGCTCCGGCGGAGTGGGAGGCGGCGACGTGCCGGCTTGCAGTTTTGCGACATAGTCGCGAGTGGCGTTCAAATTGATGAGATACGGAGAGAGTTCCTGAATCAAAGGGCGGGCGTGAAGGCGTCCAGTGAGGGCAAGCGTGATCGCTTCGATGAGCGTTGATTTGCCGGTGTCGTTCGCGCCTACGAGGATGTTCATGCCAGGCGAGAAGGCAAGGTCAAGGGTGCGAAACAGGCGGTAGTTGCGGACAGCGACCTTCTCAATCATTGATTCAAATCCTCTGCAGACTCATCCCTCGATTGAGGTCGCGGTACGTTCAAGGTGAGCGTCGATTGTTTTCCGAAGATCGTGAGGGAGCAAGTCGCGCTCCGGGAGCCCCCTCCACACTTCGCGCGTGCGGTCGACTGTTTCCGCAACGATCTCAGAGAGCGGGGTGACCGCGAGCCCGGCTTTCTCTGCAAGCCGTCGGACCTGATCTCTCGTGATGCCGTCCAGCCGTTTGCTGTCGCCAAAGCTCAGGGCGAGCTGGTCGTTGGGCAGGTACGGCAGAGTGGAGACGAAGTCGTACGCCGGCGAGAGGACGGGCGTCCGGCTGTCCAGATAGAGCAACGACCAGTTCTTGAGGTGCATGTCGCCGTTGCCAATGAGGACTGAGAACACGAGGCGACGCACAAACTCGTAGGTCCCCTCCTCGCCCGTCTCAGCCCAGAGCACCCCTGCGATGTTGGCGTAGCTGCGCTTCTCGTACTTCAGGTCCGGAAACATCCCGAAGACCTGCGCGAAATCCTCCATGTGAACCCGCCTGCCGCCGGGCCGGCGGTCGAAGCGTTCCACAGCGAGAGCGTTGCCGGTGAGAGGTCCCATGTCGGCGGGAAGACCCTTGATGTTCTCAATGGGAACGAGCCGTGTCGGCGGTACCGAGATGCCGACCGCGCGCGCAAGCTCCAGCATGACGAACTCGTTCTCCGGAACGGAGGGGAATTGGGCAGAGGGAAGCTTGACGATCCACTCCCCGCCGAGACCTCCGGCCGGAATGGTCAGTCCGCCTGTTGCCTCAAGCATCGCCGAGAGCTTGAGCTGAACCCCGGCGAGGGAGAAGCGAAGCACGGGGTCTTCGGCTCGCGCCTGACCTTCGTCTTCGATCTCCTCGCCAGGCGCGATCGGCCTCCCCTCTTCGTCAAGCGGCGTTACGACAACTCCGCCGGGAAGATCAGCGCCGAGGGCCGCGAGCAGGAAGAACTCCCGCTCCGGTTTGACGCCGGCATGGGCCGCGAGATAGGTCCGGAGGTGCCCTTCAGGGAGCAGGTTGGCAAAGAAGGGCGGAACGCGGGCGGGATAGGAGCGCGTGGACGTCACGACCGTGCCCCCCTGGCCCTTGAACGAAAGGCTGAGCGTCGGACGGGTGGGATCGTCGACATACTCCGGTTCGAAGGCAAAGAGCACGCGATCGCCCGCAAGACGGTTGATGACCCCGATCCGCTTGCCCTCGAGAGAGACTTCGAGCGCTCTGACCTTGTCAAGATCAGCCATCACATGGTCCCTCTTGGCGTCTCAGAGCCGTCGTCTGCGTAGAGCGATGTCTCCTCGCCGACATCATCCGCCTTCCCCTCCTGGCGGCGGTAGTCGCGGACAAGAGCATTAACCGCAGGCACGAGAGCGCGGGGTACCAGGACGAGGTCGCGATCAAGCACACGCACGAGCTCGAGCAGCGTGTCGAAACGGGGCACGGTCCTGCCGGTCTCGATTGCCGAGACGTGCATTTGGGGCAGTCCGACGCGGCGGCCGAGCTCAAGCTGGCTCCAGCCTCTGCTGAGGCGAGCCTGGTGAAGCTCCTTGCGGAGAGCATCCGGGAGCTTGTGGAGGCGAGTGGGTTTCATATGGAATCCTATATCAGTATCTTGTCCCAATAAAGTAAAGCATATCACTCCTACGTCTGTCAATATGTAATTTATTATAGAGATTGAAAATTAGTTAAATTTTTATATGGATACGGGTTCTCTTGGTGCTTCCGCCGCCGGCCTCGAAATCCGCGAGCTTCCGGGAGAGTCGGTCGCACGCGCTGCCCGGCACTTCAATGAGAACCGGCACCCGCAGTTGAACGACTGCTTTGCGCTCGCGCTGGCGGAGGATATCGACGACTGCGTTCTTCTGACCGGCGACGGAGCCCTCCGCCGAGTCGCGGAAGAGAACGGAGTCGAGGTTCGCGGGGTCCTCTGGATCATTGATCAGCTCGAGGCAAAGTGGTGCCCCTTCGCCGGCTCTACGAGGTGCTTGAAGCGTTTCGTGACGATGAGTTCGTTTTCCTCCCGGAGGCTGAGATCCTCCGTAGGTTGAGGCGATTGGCGCAGCTTCTCTAGAGGAAGCGAGGAGGCGCATATGGCACGGCGGAAGATCACGCGATGCGGGAAGTTTCGATGCGAAAAGCCTGCAGAAGCGGGAGGGCTCTGCGGTGAGCACCTCGAAGAGGACCGGATCCAGCAAGCGCGCCGCGAACGGGCGCTGCAGGCGCTTCACCGTTGGCCAGAGGTCGAGAACCCCTGCCCCGAAGCGAAGGAGTTCCTTTCCGAGTTCCGAGAGCTGCAGAAGCGCTGGCACCTCGTCTGCGATGTTCAGATCGAGCAGCGCTCACGCGAGTATCTTCCGCTGGAAGAGGCAAGGTATGCGAGTGACTGGTGCATTTCTCTCGGAGCGGACCTCCTCGAGGCGATCGATGCCGTTCAAAGTGGCAAGCGGCCGTCGAGCGGGCTTGAATACACGAGAGGCTGGGTGAATGAGCGCTTCGCGAACCTCGAGCGGGGGCTCATGAGTAACGGCGTTCCGCGTCCAACCGCGGGCGCCGATTCCAGATAACCCACAACAGGCGGCTGCGGCCCTCATAGCTCGCGGCCGAACCTCGGCAGCGCGAGCTGCGCAAGGTTCAAGCCTCGCGCCGGCGAGATCACGATCACGTCGCTGAGCTTCCCTTGCCGCATCGCATGCCACAGGACGTGCGAGAACGTGATCCCGCTGA
Source organism: uncultured Pseudomonadota bacterium (assembly GCA_900696485.1). Classification (GTDB taxonomy): domain Bacteria; phylum Myxococcota_A; class UBA9160; order UBA9160; family PR03; genus CAADGG01. Next base: position 37,365 of record CAADGG010000109.1, on the reverse strand, counting down.
TGCAGTAGCGCCGCGCAACTTCCGAAGGCGTCAACTGGTGCTCGGCCGCCGTGCTGCAGAAGTCCCGATAGTGCGCCTCCTCGATCAAGAAGGTGACGCGGTGCTGCGGAGGCTTCCTCTCTCTCTTCGCCAGATCGGCGGCGCTGGCCTTCTCCGCCTCGGCCCATTCGGCGGCGGCGCGGACAATGGCCTCCCCTCGCCCTTCCTCAACCGCGAGCAAGAGCGCCTCCGTTCGCTCGCGAAGTCGCTTTCGAAGGCGCGGATGAGCGCGCAGCGCGCGCTGTAGCTCGGGTGTCATCCTCTACCTCGTCTCACCGAGGGGGACTATCAGGAGCTCCCCCCCTCACCGTCTCACCTACGGCTTGGGGCGTTGACGATGGGTTTCAACAAGAAAGATCGCCAGGGTTGAAGCGGCGCCGACCGCAAGCTTTGCGTGGCGTGACGTGAGGCCGCGAGACGTCGCCTCCTTTCCGTGGCCGGTGCCATATTGGTTCCGCAGCTCTGCGATGCCCTGCGTAATGGTCGCCAGATTGCTGAGGAGCCGCTTGATCGTTTCGGCCGCCTTGGCCTGCTCGGGAATGTCTCCGGGTGTCAGTTCGAGCTCCTTGCCCGTCAGCTTTACGAGCTGCGCTAGGTCCGGATTGCGGGGAACCTCAATGCCACGCTCAACGAGGATGGTGCGGCAGCAGGTCTCTACGAGCTCCTTCGCTGTGCCAATTGCAAGACCGGGATCGTTCTGAACGGCGGCCTCCATGCGCGTAATCTGCTGCGCGACGTAGCCAGCATCCGCGCCGGAGAACGCCTCCTTCGCCACGGTGATCCCGGGAGTGGAGAGGATGCCGACGCGGCGTGCGGTGAAGACAGGCTTGCCAGAGATGCGCGTTTTCTCAACGATCTGGAAGCCATCGTTTCTTAGGAACTCATTGTAGAGCTGACAGAGGCGCTCTGCTTCGGTGACGTCGGGCCGTACGACCGGATGGATGGTCTCGCAGAGGAATCGCAAGAAGGTCTCATCATCTCCGTCGAGAAGGTTGAAACGGGGATCGTGGAAGACCCAGTGGTCTTCCCAGTCGTGGTTGTTGATGCGGTGCTGCCAGATATCGCCGGCGGCATCACGGAACCGCCCATCTGTCGAAGGCAGGCTCGACAACTCGAATAGCCGGGAGAGGAACTCGGGCTCCTCCAGGCGCCCGCACCAATTGACGCCTTCCACCAGGATGGCATCAACAATGTCGCGACGGGTGATCTGCGAGATCTCCATGGTCTACACCTTGCGATTGGACGACGTCGTGTCCGCGGCGGTCTTGAGCCTCTTCCGCAGCCCTCCAACAATGCTCTCCGTCAGCACTTCCGGAAAACCCTTCGGCAGCGCGCGGCGTACGCGGTCGATTGCCCCCTCGCCCGCCTCCGCGAGCTCGGCGAGAATGGCCTCGACCTCGCCTCCGACGAGACCCCCCTTCTCCGCGGTCTGGATGAAATGTCGCGGCAGGATCCGATCGATCACGTCGTGGCGGTTCTTCCCCACGACCATCGCGAGCTTCATCTTGTTCCTGGAAAGCTGTTTCGCGTCCAAAGCCGGCTGAGCTGACATGACGTCGTAGAGCGGCGCCAGGACAAACCGTCCTCCCGGCCGCAGAAACACGCTGAAGTTCTTGGCGTGGCCATCGGTGGCTCCCAGCAGCCAGAACAGGATCTGCGCCTTGAGGAACATCCGCCGATCGGTTTCCGGGTCATCGCTCGCCCTGAGAAGATCGAGAACCTGCTGTATGCCGGGGCCGCCCTCGTTCTCGTACTTGCGCGTAGGCGAGACCGATAAAGCCTGACAGCAATCTTCCTGCGGCAGCCGCAGGAGACGCCCGTCCTCCGTCCATTGCCGGTCGAAGCGTTCAACCACAAGAGCGCGGGTCCCTGCGAAGTCGGCGATCTCGACCTTCGCGGTCGGCAAGCCGAAGGCCACGGCCAACCTCATGCAGAGGAACTCGTTCTCGACGCTCTGTGAGAGATCGATCCCGTTCCGGAGCTTGCCGATCTGTGGCTTCAGGATGTGCGTGGTCGGCGTCGTTCCGTGCGGGACCTGCCATTTCCCCTTCCGGAACAGGAGCGCCGTCTTCTCCTGCGCGCCAGCAATCGAGATGCGAAAATCCTCATCCGCTTCGATACCAAGCGGCGACGTGGCGAGATCGCCGAGCTTCCTCGCGATCGCCGCATCGTCGACGGGGCTCGCTTTGACGACACCCGGAGCTCCGGGCTCCTCCCCCTCCGGCAGGAACTGGAGAGCCCCAGCGCAGTCGCGCCCCGTCTTAGCCAAGAGGCTGTAGGCGTCATAGCCGCCGGCCTGGAGCCGCTCGGCGATGCGACGGCGGATCGGCTCGTTGTCGGGAAGGAGATTGTCGAGCACGGCGAGAACGCGCTCGCCCGTGTAGCGATCTTCCCGGAGCGGAAGGGAGAGAGAAACCGGAATCGCGTGCTCCCAGGCAAGCCAGTCCGGGTCGTATTGAAAATCCGTGGCCCCACTCGCCTGACGTCGCAGCCGCCCGACCAGGCGGCTGTTGAGGTAGACGTTGAGCGGGATTCGGGTCCGCTTGCGGGGCATCAGAAGAGCTCCGCGATGTTCTCACTGCCCTTGGAGCGCTCCCGGACCACGAGCTCGAGGCCGAGTGCGGCCATCACGTCGACCAGGGTCCGCAGCTGCGTGCCGGGCTCGCCGTTCTCAAGGCCTGAGATCGTTGCCTGCCGCAGCTTGGTCTTGGTCCCAAGAGCCGTCTGTGACAGGCCAAGGGCGCGCCGCTGCCGCCTGATGGCGTCGCCGAGCTGCTTGGGTGTGCGAGCGATCTGATTCACGGCCGGGGACCTCTTTCACTACTATTATACGCTATAGCGGATATCTGTCAATATACTAAAAGCCGTATATTTATTACTTATACGCACAAGCGTATAGGCGGGCGGGCTCAGCCTCTTCAGCTAGGAGACCGCCTCGCCCCGTGAACGGCGGGCTTGAAATCAAGCCCTGCCCGATTGCCCCAGTTTCTGACAGCGAGAAGTCGAGATCAGCAAGGTCGGTGCTGGGCGAGGCCGGAGGCGCCGAGTAGGTCTCTCTTGCGATGCCCTCGCCACCACGGCTGGACTGAGGTTACGAGCTCGAGTGGCCTCGCGAACCCCGCGACCGCTATCAAGATTCAGGAAGGGCCCATTCCTGTGCAATGAATCCGATGCGCCGTTTACGCGTCTTTTCGGTTCCGACGGAGTTCCCAAAGAATTCCAACGCACGCGACCGCGACGATCCCGAACAGCAAGAGCACAGCCCAGCTCGTGAATGTGTGGAGCCGCCAGAGCTCTTGCGAGGTCGCGAGGTGCTGTTCAAGCACCGAGGTCAGTAGTTGCAGCTGATAGAAGGTGATCTGAGGATCCATTGGGGGTACCGAAATGGGCGTGCTCATACGCGGCGCTCCGTCCTCGGTGAAGGCAAAGGCGAACTCATTCGTTATTCAAATCAGAATGATCACGCGACGTCAAGTGGAAATCGCGATACTGACCTGTCGTACGATCGTGGGACGTCGCAACACAGTGTCGGGGACGACCTGCGCTTCCCTCAAAGCTGCGAAGATCCGAAGGGCCGGTCCGTTGACGACTCAGCGACTCGCGAGATCCCGAAAGAAGGGGTTCTCGGCGATCTGAACTCGTCGAGCGGGCCCATCTACATGCACCCCTCCTCCTCCAGCCCCGCGGCAACCAGTGCCGTTCTAAAGGCCACAGATCCTGAGCGCGGCGGGTCCGCTCTGCTCCGCCCCGATTGTTGCTGTTTCGGTTCCTCCTGAAGGCCGCCTCCGAAAAGCGCGATCAGCCGCGGCCCCTTCCCGCTTCTGACCTTCTCAAGAACGACCGCGATTGGCGCGGCGGAACAAGAGAAGGAGAACCCCATGAAAGCCAACACCTGCCGAGAGCTCGAACTCCAGGACTACATCGCCGAGGTCGATGACCAACTCGCAATCCGCTTCCGGCTCGACTGTCAGATCCTGTTCGCGAAGGACTACGCCCGGGTCGCCTATGACACCGGACGCTCACCCGACGAGTTCGTCGCCTGGCTGACGCGGATCAACGGGCTCGAGTGACCCGGCGCCGGTCGTTTCACGTGAAACATCAAGGACTTGACGGCTTTCCGCAGGACGCGGCCTCTCCGCTCCTGCTGGCTAGGAACGAGTTCGCCGCCCTTTCCCCTTGCACCACCTGAAGGCAATAGCGGCCTCGACGCTGCATGGACAGTGGTCGAGAGCTCGCTTGGGCGTTCCAGCTCCTATGGTGATGCCCCCTCTTCCTGTGAGCGTCGCGCTTCGAGTGCCTGGCCGAGGCGAACGAGCTCTCGTGCGAGGGGTTCAGGCAGTGCTAAATATCGGCTCTCTTCTCTCCTTGTATCTGTTTCTACCTTAGAGTCGGTCCGATCTGTCCTATCCGGAATTCGGGCCTTCATCGGCCGTCTGTCCTTGAACGGCGGCAACGTTCGCCCGGTCAGATAGAGAAACAGCCCTGCGATCATGCGCGTCCGCCGGCTGAAGCGCTTCTGCGAGCGGATGTAGCCGAAGCGCTCGAGCTCTCTCAGGTAGCGACGGATCTGCCGCGCACTCCTGTGAAGCCGGCGCGCCAGTGCCGCCTGCGTGGTTTCAAGCCAGGTCGTGCGCCCGGCAAGCGAGCGGATCACCTGCAGGAGCCGCGCGGCCCCATGGCCAAGGCGCGGATCCTCGACCGGATCCATCGACAGCCATTTGACATAGCGCCCGGTCGGTGTCGGTTCCGGGTGCCAGTAGCGTTGTGGTGTAAATCGGGCCGTCGCCATGGCAAGCACGCCGACCGAACCCAAAGGCATCAAACAGTTAGATGGTTTCATAGAGGTCTCCCTTCCTCAGATGACGGGGTCGAAGCCCGCGAAGAGAGACCCTCCAATTGAGCAACACAATCCTGTGGCAAGAAAATGCTTGCAAAGCTCTTCGAACCGTGGGAAGCTCGAACTGTTCAGGTTTCGAGTGCCCGTGATTCGGGATTTTGGAAGGCCCGCCGCTTCGGCGGGTTTTCTCATTTCTGGTCTTTGTTCTCCCCCCTCGTTGAACAATGGGCGGCTCTTCCAAAGAAGAATCACCCGGAGACCAGCCTGCACGAAGAATCGGGCGAGAACAAGCCCTTGGGCGCAAGCGCGCTCAAGTCCTGCGAGCGTATGGGCGCGTGAGCGCACGCGCGTATGCACCCCCTCACCCGTGGGCGCGCCGCTGACTTCCAGCGGCAGCGTTCTGGCATCTGGGTCGGCGCACGAGCTGATGCGCTCACGCGCTCATCCGCGCTCGAGCGTCCGCGTCCACGGACCGCGTTGCGCATGCGCCCGATCACCCGCGCGCGACGTGGCGAGGCGGCGCGGCAGCCATTGCGCCCGAGGGTTCTCGGGCCACCCGGCGTGCGGGCACATGCGCGAGCGCGTGTTCGCGCGGGTGGGTTGACGGACGCACGCGCCCTTGTGCGGATGCGTTCATGTGCGCATGTGCGATTGGGTCTTGTCAGCGACACGCTCCGGTGTTCTAATCGAAATGGAGAGGATCAAGGGGAAGGAGAGGGCGCATGGGAGACACGCAACCAGCTTCAACAAAGGTAATCGGGATCGGCATGCAAAAGGGCGGCGTCGGCAAAACGACCAACGCAGTCCATCTCGCCGTTGCGCTGGCGCGCCAGGGACGGCGCTGCCTGCTCTGGGACCTGGATGAGAATTGCGGTGCCACGAAACTTCTGAAGGTTGACGTCGCCGGCAAAGCGACAACCGCGGAGGTACTGGCCGGCGACGCGCGACCGCTGGATGCCGTGATGCGCGGTGAGACGGTGCCGGGTCTGGGCGAGGGGGCTGATTTTCTGCCGGCGGGCCGGACGCTCGCAATGCTGGATTCCAAACTGGGGCAGGAGGACCGTTTCTTCAACGCGAATGACTGCCTGAAGTCGCCGCTCGCCGTTCTCAAGGCCAACGGCCGCTATGACTACGTGATTCTGGATACGGGCCCCTCGGCCTCGACCTCGACGCGGGGCGCCTACATGGCGGCGGATTATTTCATCCTGTCCGTCATGGCGGAGACGATGGGTCTCGCGGGTCTTGGCGATGCGCTTGAGGACCTGGCCAATGTCAGGCGGCCCGGGCGCAACCCCGGCCTTGAGCTCCTGGGCGTGGTGGTCTGTGCGATGGATCGGAGGCGCAATCTCGCCAAGGGCTGGGAAGAGCAGATCGGCGCCAAGCTGCGCGGCAAACGCGGCGAGGCGCTCAAATTCACTGCCACGATCGGCCGCTTCGCCGCAGTTGATACAGCCGCCCATCTCGGGAAGACAGTGTTTGATACGGAGCCGGATCATCCGGTCACCGAGCAGTTCCGGGCCTGGGCCCGGGAAGTGGAAGCGCGCGTCGCAGGCTATGAGCGCCTGCGGAGCGCAGAGAAAAACCGAGAGGTGAGGGAGGTTGCCTATGCCTAAGCGTTCAGAGGTTCCAAACAGCATCGACATTTTCGGCGACGCGCGTCTTGCCGCCGCCCTGACAGCCGCGACGGCAGAGCCGGCCGCGGAACCAGAACCGGCAGAAGCAAAAGCCGCACCCGTTGCGAAAGCCGCCCCGCGGCTGAGGACAGCGGGTTCTCCACCGGCACGCCCGACCCGCGCGAGCGCGAAACCCAAGCCCGCTCAACCGAGGACGGCAGGAAACGGGGCAGGGGCTGCACCCAAGACGGCGACGCTTCGCTTCCGGGTGCCCAAGGACATGCGGGTTTCGTTTCAGCGCTTCAAGGCAGAGCTGAGCGCAGCGCTCGGCGGCGTGGCGCTTGACGACTCAAACCTCGGCCGCGCGCTCTTTCAGGAGATTCTCGAGCGGCACGGTGAGGCGATCCTTGAAGCCGCCCGCGATCACGCCTGGGACTACGATCGCCCCGCCAGCAGCGACGCGGAGGCGATGGCCGCGTTCGACGATGCGCTGCAAGAAGTGATCGGCGCAGCGCTGGGTACGTGATGCTCAACTCGATGCTCAAAATTGCTTTGCTACTCCTAATCTTACCGTTCGTAATTTCCCTGTGGCTCGTGATTTTCTCTGTCATTGTCGAGGGCTTTGTCGAGGGCCTCAACGCGCCCCTCTGATTTGCGACATGATTCGTGTACGCCGGATTGCCCTCATTCGTGACCGAGGAGGGCGGAGAAGCAAGCGATGAAGGTGGTCTACTGGTTGGTCGCTTCGTGTCTGCTACTTGGCGCGAGAACGGGCGCCGCCGAGGTCGTGATGCTCGAAACGGCGGGTCTGTGCGAGTTCACTGTGAATCGTGTTGTCGTGAGGCGAGCGACGATCACTGGTGATCGTGCAGCGATCGTCACGCTGCTGGTCCCGCGCAGTGTGTTTTACGCGCATGATTGCAGCTTTTTGCTCAGTCCGAATCCCGAGAAGCTTACGGAGATCGAGTGGGTTGTGCGGGAGCGCGCGATGCCGATCGCTGCGTCCGACCGGCTTGCTGTCCTCGCGGCGACGGAGGTTGCGGTCCGGATTCACGATCCAAAGGAGTTCCTGGCGGTCGCCAAATCCCTGCAGCCGCAGGGAGGCAAACCGCCGGGCGGCCCGCCCGGGCCACCTTCGGGGATTGAGGCGGTCGGCGGGGCAGGGAAGGTTGGCGACGAAAAGGATGCGTGCGAGGCCGGTTCCGAACTCTGTGTTTCGTCCGAAGGCGAGTTGTCGATGAGCGTCTCATGCGGCGAGCTCAGGGTCGGAATGTCGACAGAGGGAGCTGTCACAATAGGAGTTGATCGCGACGGCGTCGAAGGATCGTTGACGATCGGGAATTAGGATCCGGCCAGCTCCGGGCCGGCTCTGCTGGCGAGGGCACCTCGTGCCGCCTCGACAACGTCTCGAAGGTAGGTGCTCTCCGTGTCGGCCGAGGGCTCGAACTCGTCTCGCGCGGCGTCGTACTCGCCGGACGCGATGAACTCCTCGCGAAGCGCGGGATTCTCTACGCGTTCGCCCCAGAGTGGGGTTAAAGCGATGAGCTCGAGGGCGGTTTGCAGCACGGGCGCCATGGCGCAGAGCTTGGCCCGCACTTCGGTTTCGTGGTGAAGGACGTATCTATCGAGGGCAACGCCTTCCGCAAGGATTGAGCCGTCTTCGGCCTCGACGTGGACGATCCGGCGGCAGACCGGGTTCTCCCGGTCAGGTTGGAGACAGATTTCGCTGTGCTCCAGGGTGCGGGCGGTCTCGAGCGCCTCTCGATCGCTCGTCGCGATGATCTCGATGCTGCCATAGTGTGGAACGTCCTCGGCGAGCAGCACCGTGTAGGTGCGCGTCCCTGGGTAGTTGCGCTTGCTGGTTGTCATGTTCTTCCTCCATTGCTTTGGGTTTCTCGACTTCGCCTGCCAGATCGACGGGGCGGAGAGGCGGGCCGGTCACCGAAGGGAAACAGGCAACACGGGAGCGCCTGGGCGCGAATGGAGCGGGCCGCCCGTTGACCGGACCGCGCGCCCCGTCAAGGCATGGCGCTGAGAGTCGAGATGTCCGGGCGAGGAAGATGACGCCGGAAGGCTGCTGTCCAAGCCTTGCCCGGCTACCCTGCCGGCCAACAAGGCTGAGCACAACGAGGGGGCAGCCGCATGAGAGAGGAGCAGCTGGGGCGCCTCGAGAAGGTGGATCTTCGCGAGATCTGGACGAGCGAGGCGAGTGACTTCACGCCGTGGCTGGCACGCCCGGAGAACCTGGCGGTCCTCGCAGACACGATTCAGATGGAGCTCGAGCTCGAAGCCCAGGAGCGAGACGTGGGCCCGTTTCGCGCGGACATTCTCTGCAAGGACGTCGGAGCGGACAACTGGGTCCTGATCGAGAACCAGCTCGAGCGCACCGATCACGAGCATCTCGGGCAGCTCTTGACCTATGCGGCGGGCCTGCAGGCGGTGACGATCGTCTGGGTGGCCGCAAGGTTCACGGAGGAGCACCGCGCGACGCTCGATTGGCTCAATGAGATCACGGACTCCAGGTTCCGGTTCTTCGGACTCGAGGTGGAGCTCTGGCGAATTGGCGGATCGCCCGCGGCTCCGCGTTTCAACGTCATCTCGAAGCCGAACGACTGGACGAAATCAGTGAGCCGCGCGACGCGCCAGCTCGATGAGGAAGGCGTCACCGAAACCAAGGCCCAGCAGCTCCGCTACTGGCGGGGCCTCTGCGATTGGGTCGAGGCGCACCCGTGCGGTCTGCGGATGCAGACGCCGCGACCGCAGCACTGGATGACGGTCGGGATAGGGCGGCGCGACTTTCACATGGCGGCGAGCGTCAATACGGTCGAGAACAGGATCGGAGCCGAACTCTTCATGCGGGGAAGCAACGCGAAACAGTATTTTGCTCTCCTGCGGAGCGAGAAAGCGGCGATCGAATCCGCGATGGGCGAACCCCTGAGCTGGCAAGAGCTCCCAGAGCGGATCGGCTCACGGATTGCTCTCTACAAAGAGAACGTGGATCCCACAGACGAGGAGGACTGGCCGAACCAGCATCGCTGGCTTGCGGGTGCACTCGCGCGGTTGGATCGCACCTTTCGCCAGAGACTGCGCACGCTCGATCTCTCGGCCTTTCCGAAGCGACCCGAGGAGGTCGGAGGGAGCGTATAGGAGACGAAGCGGGAGTCCGAAGGGAGCTTGGCTTATCCCAGGGCGCGCTTGGCGCGCAGTGCCTCGGTCTTCGCGCGATTCGCGAGATTGTGGCCGTTTGCGGTGTTCACCTGTTGGGTCAACTCACTGACGGCCTTCGCGAGTGCCTCGACGGCTTTGACGAGATGCTCGAGAACGTCTTGGTTCATGACGGGTCGGAACCTCCGCATAGCGCACGATAGGCTGCGCTCGGCCAGCGAGCCTGGCGGCGCCCCCCCTGATCGTGGCCGGGGTTGCGCCCGAGCCGCATGAGCTCTTGTCGGGGGTTGCAGCGGCCGGCTACCCTGCGCGGGCAACGATGGGCAACGCATTGCGGCGCAACGGGTGAGAGGCGCGCGGTCCTAACTGCGCGACCCGGCAGGGAAAGATGGTGGCCCAGGCCAGAATCGAACTGGCGACACCCGCATTTTCAGTGCGGTGCTCTACCAACTGAGCTACCGGGCCACGCGAGGGGAACTCTAGCCGATCTGCGGAACCGTCCCAAGGCGGTTCGGCGCGCGGGGCTCGGCAGCGGTTCCCGGCTCCTCAGGCGCTCGGCGTGAAGCCGCGCACGAAGAGCGGCGCCGTCTGTCGTGCCCAGGCCGGGTCGGCGTTCGCGGCGCTGCGCGCGGGCGGCGCGCCGGCCGGGAAGCTCGCCGCGGCGCGCAGCATCGCGCTGAGTAGCCGCAGATCACCCGCTGTGTCGACGAAGACGCCCGGGCGTGCGAGCGCCCAGTGCACGGCGCCTTCGATCTCCGCGGCGTCGGTGAGCGGCTCGTACCAGGTGTCGTGGGTCGGCGCGGCGCCGTCGGGCCAGCGGCGCCGCGCGAGGCTCTTGATCGTCTGGACGGCGACGCGGCGCTCGGCACAGATCGCGAGGAGCTGCTCGAACTCTTCCGCATAGCGCGCGTCGCGCAGCAGCGAGGGATTCATCGGCAGTAGCACCGAATCGAAGTCGAAGCGCTCGAGACTGCGCCGGTGCATCGCCGCGACGCGCGTGCCGTGGCCGGTGACGCCGATCGCGCGCACGAGCCCTTCGTCGCGCGCCTCGACGCACGCGCGCAGCGCTCCGTCCTCCGCGAACGCCTGCTGCCAGTCCGCTTCCTGCACCAGATTGTGGAGCTGGATCAGATCGATCCGGTCCACACCCATCCGTTCGAGCGAGCGGCGGATCTGTTCGCGGGCGGCGGCATGGCTGCGTTCGCCGGTCTTCGTGGCGAGGAAGACGTCCTGCCGATGTCGGCGCAGGAACGGCGCGAGCCGCCGCTCGGAATCGCCGTACGAGGCGGCGGTGTCGATGTGGTTGACGCCGGCGGCCCGGATCTGCGCGAGCGCCTGGTCGGCGTCCGCCTGGGAGACGCGCGCCAGCGCGGCGGCGCCGAACACCAGCCGCGAGCTCGCGTGGCCGGTCCGGCCGAACGGCAGCGTCGGGAGGCTCGCGCTCGGGGTCTCTGTCATGCCGCCATCTCCTCGCCGCGCGGGCCTCGCCGCGCGGGCCTCGCCGCGCGGACCTCGCCGCGCGGACCCGGGGCCCGGCGCCGCTCGTGGCTCTGCGATCGCTTCGCGTTGCGCCCCCGGGCTCTCGGTTAGGCTAGCCACGGAGGAACTCGATGTCGCCGGCCGCCGTTTCGGAAGCGCTGCGTGAGGTGCCCCATTCGGGGGTCACGACGCTGCTGCGGCGCGTGCTGCGCGGCGGCGAGCGCGTCGACATGCTGGGCCCGTTGCAGCGCATGCACGAGCGGTACGGCAACGCCGTCATGCACCGGGTCGGCTCGTTCCGGATGGTCAATCTGTTCGGCCCCGACGCGAACCGGCTGGTGCTGCTGGACCGCGAGCAGATCTTCTCCGCGCGCCGGCCGTGGACCGCGATCATGGGCAGGATCTTTCCGAACGGTCTGCTGCTGCGCGACGGCGAAGAGCACAAGCACCATCGCAAGATCATGCACGAGGCCTTCAAGCGCCCGGCGCTGCGCAGCTACGGCGAGCGCATGAATCCGATGATCGAGGCGGGCATCGTGGATTGGGGCGACGCCGACGGCCGCCGCCTGGCGTTTCCGCTCTTCAAGGAGCTGACGCTCGATCTGGCGGCGTCGATCTTCGTCGGCATCGATCTCGGTCCGGAGACGACGCGCATGAACCGCGTGTTCGAGGATCTGGTGGCGGCGTCGATGTCGCGGATCCGGCTGCCGCTGCCGGGCCTCGAGTTCCATCGCGGCCTCGAGGGACGCAAGGTCCTGGTCCGCACGTTCCGCGAGCTGCTGGCAAGGAAGCGCAGCGAAGACGGCCTCGACATGTTCAGCCGGCTGTGTCGGGCGAAGACCGAGACCGGCGAGCGGTTCTCCGACCGCGACGTCGTCGACCACATGAGCTTCCTGATGATGGCGGCGCACGACACCACGACCAGCACACTCACGTCGTTGACCTACGAGCTTGCGCGACACCCTGCGTGGCAGGAGCGGATCCGCGAGGAGGCACGGGCCATCGGCACGCCGTGGCTCGCGTTCGAGGATCTCGCGCGGCCCGTCGTGCTCGGCTGGGCGATGAAGGAGACGTTGCGCCGCTATCCGCCGCTGCCGGTGATCCCGCGCGTCGCCACCGCGGACTTCGCGTTCGAGGGCCAGCGCATCCCGGCCGGCGCGATGGTCGTGATCGCGCCGATCCACACCCACCATCTGCCGGAATGGTGGTCGGCGCCGACGGCCTGGGATCCCGAGCGCTTCCGCCCGGAGCGCGCCGAGGACGAGCGCCACACGCACTGCTGGATCCCGTTCGGCGGCGGCCCGCATCACTGCCTCGGCCTGCGCTTCGCCGAGCTGCAGGTGAAGGCGATCCTGCACCAGCTCGTGCTCCGCTACCGCTGGAGCGTCGAGCCCGGCTACCGGATGCCGGTCCAGCAGGCGCCGATCTCGAAGCCCCGGGACGGGCTGCCGGTCCGGTTCGAACGCCTCGCCTGAGGCGGTCCGCGCCCGCCCCGGCGATGCCCGCACGGTTCCCTTGCCCGGGCCGCGACGCCTGTGGTACAACCGCGCCTGATGAAACTCTTCCCCGCAAACCCTTCCGGCACCCGTACCCCGGGCGTTCACCCCACGGTCGCTGGCATGCGACCGATGCGGGTCCGTCTCGGACGGGTCCTCCCGGTTCCTCGCATCCGACCATGACCTGAGCGAAGCCCCACGGGCCGCTCCGGAGGCCGCGGATGCGAAAGCGTTCGCGGCCTCCGGCGTTTCGCCCTGGAGCTTCTTCATGACTGCTTCGTCGACTTCTTCGCGACCGTTGGCGCTCCCGCCGCGCGTGCCGCGGCGCGCGGGAGGCGTCCGCGAGGTCGCGCATCTGGCCTGGCCGCTCGTCCTCGCGCAGATGTCGCAGACGACGATGCACGTCGTCGACTCGATCTTCGTCGGCCAGCTCGGCGCCGCCCAGCTCGGCGCGCTCGGCTTCGCCGGCATCTGGCTGTGGACCGTGTTCAGCGTCTTCAGCGGGTCGGCGACCGGCGTCCAGACCTTCGTGTCGCAGGCCCATGGGGCCGGCGACGAAGAGGCCTGCGGCGGCTGGGCATGGCAGGGTCTGTACGCGCTGGTCCCGGCGACGGCACTCGGTCTGTTCGTGTTCGCGGCGCTGGCCGGACCGCTGTTCCGATCCGTCGGCGCCCCCGATTCGTTGCGCGAGTACGCGCTGTCGTACATCGCCATGCGACCGCTCGGCTTCGTCGGCCTGGCGATCTGGCTGGTGCTGGCGGCGTTCTTCCGCGGGCTCGGCGATACGCGCACGCCGCTGATCGCCACGCTGATCGCGAACGGTGTCAACATCGTGCTCGACTACGGCCTGGTGCTCGGGCGCCTCGGCCTGCCGGGGTGGGGCATCGCCGGCGCGGCGGTGGCGACGTCGATTGCGGAATGGGTGGGCGCCGTCGCGCTGGCGATCGCGTTCGCGCGGCCGGCGCTGGTGCGCCGCTTCGGCGGACGACCGGTGGCGCCGAGCGGCGCGCGGATCCGGCGCTTCCTGCGCACCGGCGCGCCGATCGGCGGCCAGTGGGTGCTCGACATGAGTGCGTTCGCGATCTTCACGACGCTGGTCGCCCGGATGGGCGAGGCGTCGATGGCGGCGACGCAGGCGATGATCGCGCTGCTCTCGCTGTCGTTCATGCAGGCGATCGGTATCGGACTGGCCGCGACGACGCTGGTCGGCCGCTACAAGGGCGCCGGTTCGCTCGACGCGGCGCTGCGCAGCCTCGTCTCGGCGCTGAAGCTGGCCGTCGCGCTGGCGCTCGGCATCGCCGCGCTGTTCCTGCTCGCGCCGCGTGCGCTGATCGGCCTGTTCACCCGCGATGCCGACGTGCTGGCGCTCGCCGGACCGCTGCTCGCGCTCGGCGCGGCATTCCAGCTCGTCGATGCGCTGCAGATCGTCGTCGGCGGAGCGCTGCGCGGCGCCGGTGACACGCGCTGGCCGTTCTTCGTGCAGACGCTGCTCGCGTGGGCGCTGCGCCTGCCGCTGGTGTGGCTGTTCGCCTTCGTCTGGGAAGCCGGGGTCATCGGCGCCTGGTATGCGGAGTTCGTCTTCGTCCTCGCGCTGGCCTTCGCGCTCGCGTGGCGGTTCCGCAGCGGCGCCTGGACGAAGATCGCGATCTAGTGTCCGGTCTCCGAAGTCCTCTCGCTACGACGCTCCCCCTGGCGCCGCGGCGCCCGCCCGGCCGACGAAATCGACCAGCTCGTCGGCGCTGCGGACCAGCGGGAGCAGCACGAGTCGCGTGACGCCGAGGTCTTCGTAGCGCCGGATCGTGTCGGCGTCCGGCAAGCCGGGCGGCGGCGTGACGGTGAGCTCCAGCGCGCCGAGTCCAGCGGGGCGTTCGACGCGCCGCGCCGCCTGTTCGAGGCCGGCAAGACAGCGCGAGGTCGTGTCGACGTCCATCGCGAAGCCATACCAGCCGTCGGCGCGCCGGACGGTTCGGCGGAAGGCGGGCGGCGTGGTGGCGCCGAGGACGATCGGTGGATGCGGCTGCTGGACCGGCCGCGGGTGCGCATCGATGCCGGCAAAGCGGAAGCTCGGACCGTCGTGCTGCGGATGCGGCTGCGTCCACAGCGCCAGCAGCACGTCGAGGCATTCCTCCATGCGCTCGGCGCGGCGGGCAAAGGGCGCTCCGATCGCGTCGAACTCGGCTTTCAGGTAGCCGACGCCGAAGCCGGCGATCAGCCGTCCGCCCGACAGCACGTCCAGGCTGGCCAGCTCCTTGGCCAGCACCACCGGATTGCGTTGCGGCAGGATGATGATGCCGGTCGCGAGGCGCAGGCGCTGCGTGTGCGCGGCGAGAAAGGCGAGCGCGACGGCGGGATCGAGCAGCGGCGTCGCCGCCGGGATCGGCGACGGCGGCGCCTGCGGGTCCGGCAGCACGACGTGCTCCGCCGTCCAGACCGACTCGAAGCCCGCTGCCTCGGCCGCGCGCGCGACGCGCGCAGCGGCTTCGGGTTGCGCGCAGGGGCCGACGTTGATGCCGTAGAGGCCGAGCTTCAAGGTGTCTCCTTTACGCCGGCCGGCGGACGCTCCGTCGCGCCGGAATCCGGCCTCTCGATGCGAACCGTTTCGATCACGACGTCTTCGCGCGGCCGATCCGGGGGGCCCCAGCGGCCGTACTGGTCGCGCTCCACCGCGACGATCCGGTCGACGACGTCCATGCCGTCGACGACACGCCCGAACACGCTGTGCCGGCCGTCGAGATGGGGCGCATCGGCGACCAGCACGAAGAACTGGCTGCCACCCGAATCGGGACGGCCGGTATTCGCCATCGACAGCACCCCGCGGCGGTGCGGCGCGCCGCCGAACTCGTCGGGAATCGTGTAGCCCGGCCCGCCCTGGCCATCGTTGCGCGGATCGCGATCCCGGGTGTTGGGATCGCCGCCCTGGATCATGAACTCCGGAATCACGCGGTGGAACGTCGTGCCGTCGTAGAAGCCCTCGCCGGCGAGCTTCTCGAAATTGGCGACCGTTTTCGGCGCCCGGTGCGGGAGCAGCTCGATGCGGATCTCGCCGAAGTCCCGCACGTGGAGGACGGCGACCGGCAGGCTTCCCGGAGCCGGCTCCGGCTCGAGCTCCTCGGCGGTCGCGGCCGCGGCGGCGGCCGTCTCGGTCGTCGGCGGCGTCTCGGCGCCGCAGCCGAGCAGCAGCGCGATGCCGATCAGGACCGCCGATCCCGGGTGATGGATGCGCGCGCTCGGTGTGCTCATCGGGTCCGCTCCAGCCATTCGTGCAGCGTCTCGGCCAGGAGTTCCGCGTGCGTGATCGGCAGCATGTGACTGCCGCCCTCGACGCGCACCAGTTCGGCGCCCGGGATTCGGCGCGCCAGATCCTCCGCCACCGCGATCGGAACGCTGCGGTCGTCGCTGCCGCTCACGACCAACGTCGGCGCGGAGATCCGCTCCGGCGCCAGCGAGGCGGAGTCCATCTGCACCGACTCCGCGACGAACGCCTCCAGTGTGCCGGGCAGCGCGAGCTGCGCGCGGGAGCGTTCGATTAAACCCGGCGGAATCGCCGCGGGATCGGAGAACAGGCCGGCGAGCGTCGAGCGCATGGCCGCGCGCGACAGCGGCGGGATCGCGGCGACCCAGCGCAGCAGTGGCAGCGCCGCGGGTGAGTGGAGCACGCGGTCGAGGGTGCTGCGCGGGACGTCGTCGAACGTCGGGCCGACGGCGGCGAGCAGGACCATCTGCGACACCCGCTCGGGCGCCCTACGCGCCAGGACCTGGACGACGCCGCCGCCATAGGACCAGCCGACGAGGGCGGCCCGCGGCAGCGCGAGCGCATCGAGCAGCGCCACAAGATCGCGTGCGCTCGACGCGAAGGTGTACGCATCGCCGCGGACCGGCGCAGCGCTCGATCCGCCGTAGCCGATCCGGTCGTAGACGACGACGTGATGGCCGCGAGCCGCGAGCCGCACCGGAACGTCGCCCCAGTCGCCGATGTTCGACGGCAGCCCATGCACCAGCACGACCGGCGAGCCGGCGCCGTGCTCGACGACGTGCAGCTCGCGCTGGTCCCCGATCGGCACCGCGCGGCCGGCGCGGGGCAGCGTCGTGACCTCGGGGGCGAAGCCGAGCCGCGGTGCGAGCCACGGCGGCAGCACGGTGATCGCGGCGAGGGCGGCGACGGCGGCGAGGGCGATACGCATCGGCCGGCAGGGTAGGAGACGCGCGCGCGATGGACAGGGCGCCGGCTCCGAGCCGTCGGGTCAGGAGGGGGCCTTCCCGTTCGGGCTCGGAGCACTTCGGGTGGCCGGGTGACGCGCGACCGAGCAGGGGCGAGCCACGCGTTTCGGCTCCGAAGAGAATTGGCGTCCTGTCGCTTTCGTCGACGTCTCGAGGCTTCGTTCTATTCAGCCGGACCGAGAGCCCGACTGGGTTCTGGGCCGGCCCGTCTCCGCCCGCGCGTCTCCGACAGCTTCGAAACCAAAGGCTCGGACTCCCGAGGCCGGAAAGCCGGAGGCCAGGATCCGGATGCCGGTGCCGTAGCCTGTGATACGGTGCGCCGGCAATGGAGCGTCGCATCGGGAGCAGCCTCCGGAGGCGCTGGGGCCTCGGCGTCGCGATCGGCCGGGCCGCCGGCATCGCCCTCGTCACGCTCGCGTTCGGTCTCGCGGCGTTCACGGCCGAGCGTGCGCTGGCGGCGGCGCCGGCGCCGGCGATCGGGACGCGCGGCATGGTCGTCAGTGCCGAGCGCCATGCGACGGAGGCCGGCCTGGCGTTGCTGACGGCCGGCGGCAACGCCGTCGACGCCGCGGTCGCCACCTCCTTCGCGCTCGGCGTGACGGAGCCGTACCACTCCGGCATCGGCGGCGGCGGGCTGCTGTTGATCCATCTGGCCAGCGGCGAGACGATCGCACTCGACGCGCGCGAGACGGCCCCGGCGGCTGCGCACGCGCGGATGTTCCTCGAGCCCGGGGTCCCGGACGACGCATCGCGCAGTGGTCCGCTGGCGGTGGCGACGCCGGGTCTGGTGGCCGGCCTGGTGCTCGCGCAGCAGCGCTGGGGCACGCGGCCGCTCGCCGACGTTCTGGCGCCGGCGATCGCGTTGGCGGAAGACGGCTTCCCGATCGGCCTGCGGCACGCGCGGATCATCGAGATCTGGCGCGGCATGGGACTCGCCGAGCGCTTCCCGGAGACCGCGGCGATCCAGACGCCGCCGCCCGGCACACCGGCGACGCCGGGCTGGCGACTGGTCCAGAAGGACCTCGCGCGCACGCTGCGGGCGATCGCCCGCGACGGTGCGGACGCCTTCTACCGCGGCCCGATCGCGACGGCGATCGCCGACGAGGTCCAGCGCCACGGCGGCATCCTGCGCGCCGAGGACCTCGCGGCCTACCAGCCGAAGCTGCGCGAGCCGGTCAGCGGGCGCTACCGCGGCCGCACGGTGCGGTCGTTTCCGCCGCCATCGTCCGGCGGCATCGCGCTGATCCAGATGCTGAACATTCTCGAAGGCTTCGATCTCGCGGCGCTCGGCGCCGGCTCCTCGGCGACGATCCACCGCGTCGCCGAGGCGATGAAGCTCGCGTTCGCCGACCGCGCGGCCTATCTGGGCGACACGGACTTCGTCGACGTGCCGGTCGCGCAACTGCTCGACGAGGACTACGCGGCGCGCCTGCGCGGGCGGCTGCTGCCGCCGCGCTGGCGCCGAGCGCCGTGGACGTGGGGACGGGACGAGGTGGCGATCCGCGTCTCGGGGCCTGGCCTCGGCCCGTGGCCGCCGCCGTCCGGCGGGACCTCGCACTTCTCGGTCACCGATGCGGCCGGCAATGCCGTCGCCGTCACGCAGACGGTGAACCTGCTGTACGGCTCCGGGCTCACGGCGTCCGGCACCGGTGTCGTGCTGAACGACGAGATGGACGACTTCTCGATCGACCGGAACCGGCCGAACGCCTTCGGCCTGCTGGATACCCGCGGCCAGAATGCGGTGGCCCCCGGCAAGCGACCGCTGTCGAGCATGACGCCGACGATCCTGCTCGAGGACGGCCGCGTGCGGATGGTGACGGGCAGCCCGGGCGGGCCGCGCATCATCAGCACGACGTTGCTGACGATCTTGAACGTCTTCGACCATGGCATGGACGTGTCCGAAGCGGTGGCGGCGCCGCGCTTCCACCACCAGTGGGAGCCCGACGAACTGCGCATCGAGCGAGCGATCCCGGTCGACGTGCGGGACGCGCTGCGCCGCCGCGGCCATCATGTCGTGGTGTCGGAGCGCAACTGGTCGAGCGCCCAGGCGATCGTCATCGACCCAGAGACCGGCTGGCACCTCGGCGGCAGCGATCCGCGCAGCGATGGGTTGGCAAAGGGCTACTGACGAGTGGCCGAGGCCCCGGCGACCGCCGGCTGCGCCACCCGCGACCGGCGACCGCGCTACAGGGTGGGCAGACTCCACTCGAAGCCGAGCACGATCCGGTCCCGTTGGTCGAACTCGCCGAACACGCCGTCGCGCGTGCCGTAGAACCAATCGGCGCCGATCCACGTCCACAGGCCCTGGCGCAGTTCGTAGCGGATCTGCGGGCGCAGCATGCCGTCCTGGTCGTTGAGGTTGTGCAGCCAGATCGCCTGGGTCACCAGGCGTTCGTTCTGGAAGCTGCGCCGCGCGAGGAACGTCACGCTGGTGTCGAGGCGATCGCGCAGCACGCCCGGCTGGTCGTCGACCAGCAGGCTCGGGAAGATCTGCAGCGACAGGAGGGTGTCCCGGAAGCCCCACCAGTCGAGGCCGAGGACGCCGGAGAGATCGTCACTGCGCACCGCCCCATCGCGGTCCTCGGGGTCCTCGCTGGGCAGCCAACGCGGAACCGTGTAGGACGCTTCGAGCCGCAGCGTGAGTTCGCCGAAGGTATTGCTGGCCGTCGCGCCGATCACGTGGGAGCGTTCGAAGTCCGGCTCGACGGTTACGGTCGGCACGCCGCCGGGAAATGCCAGCGAACGGCGCAGCACCGGGACGTCCTCGTAGTGCCACAGATAGTTGGCCGTGAGATCCCAGTCGCCCGCGCGCCAGGCCAGGCGCGTCCCGAGATCCGAGCCGCGAAAGGCATCCGGCCGGTCTGCGGCGCGCAGTTGTACGTCGACCCCCGCCGGGGCGCGCGGGCCGACGAGGCGCGGGGCGGTGAAGGCGAAGGCGGCGCCGGGACGCGGGAGATCGTGGGTGGTCGGATCCGGGATCCACAGGAGCTGCAGGGTCGTCGGGCCGACGGGGACCTCGACGTTCGCCATCCACAGCGGGATCCGCGAGTCCTCGAAGTCGGGCAGGATGAATTCGCGAAAGGTCTGCGGATTGACGACGTCGAGGACCTTGAGACCGTCGGCCTGGCCCCACACCACCTGCTGTTTGCCGAGCCGTAGCCAGACGGGACCCGCACGACCCTCGACGTACAGCTCGCGCAGCTCGAGATCGACACGGTCGCCGAACTCGAGCGTCCGCGTCGGCGACCAGAGCTCCGCCTGTTCCGGGCCGCCGGGTGCGAGCCGGTCGTATGCGTCGACGTGCAGTCTGCCGATCGCGGTGATGCGATAGCCGGCGGGCAGCGTCTGGTCGAGCCGTGCCTGGAGCCGTGTTGCAAGCTTCTGCGCGCGGCCCGAACCCGTCTCGATCGCCCACTCGCTCTCGAGCGTCGAACTGACCGACGGGGGCTCCGCGCGCGCGGTGCTGAGGAAGCAGAGCCACACGAGGCAGGGAGCGGCGCAGCGGATCCAGGATGCCATGGCGCGGCGTAGTCTACGCATGATCCCCCCGTGTCGCCTTGGCGTCGGTGTATCGCTCCGGTTAGCATCGAGGCTCCGACTCTCCGGAGGTTCCCGATGTCTCGTTGCCGCGCGCTGCCGTCTCGCGCCCGTAGCTCCACCCTCCACTGGCTGACCGCCGCGCTCTCGCTGGGAGTCGCGGTGGCTCTGGGGGCCGGCGCCGCACATGCCCAGCCGGCCGCTGCTCCCGACGCCCCTCCAGGGGCTGCCAATCCATGCTCTGCCAATCCGTGCGCTGCCAAGCAGAAAGGAAAGCCCGTGGTCGTCCTCGAGACATCGCTCGGCTCGATCGAGATCGAACTCGACGCCGAGAAGGCACCGATCAGTGCCGCAAACTTCCTCGCCTACGTCGATTCCGGTCACTATGACGGCACGATCTTCCACCGCGTGATCCCGGACTTCATGATTCAGGGAGGGGGCTTCGATCCGTCGATGAGCCAGAAGCCGACGAAGGCCCCGATCGAGAACGAGGCGAAGAACGGCCTGCGCAATCGGCGCGGCACGCTCGCGATGGCGCGCACCAACGTCGTCGACAGCGCCACCTCGCAGTTCTTCATCAATCTGAAGGACAACGACTTCCTGGATCACAGCGGGCGCGACTATGGTTACGCGGTCTTCGGCCGCGTGACGAGCGGCATGGACGTGGTGGACAAGATCGCCGCGGTGAAGACCACCACGCGTGGCGGACACCAGAACGTCCCGGCGGAACCGGTGAAGATCGAGAAGGCTCGCCGCCAGTAACCCACGACACCGGGACTGGAGGCACCAGGGCGGATGGGAGAGCCGGGCACCACCGCCGTCCTGCTGGCTGCCATCGGCCTGCTGCTGGTGCTGGCCGGTCTGGCCAGTCCGATCTCGAACCGTCTCGGCGTCCCGGCGCTGGTGCTGTTCCTCGGCCTCGGCATGCTGGCCGGAGTCGAGGGAATCGGCCGGATCCCGTTCGACGACTACGCGCTCGCGTATCGGCTCGGCACCGTCGCGCTGGTGCTGATCCTGTTCGACGGCGGCCTCAACACGTCGCGTGTGGTGCTGCGCAAGGCGGCGCTGGCGGCCGGGCTGCTGGCCACCGTGTCGGTCGTGGTGACCGCCGCCGTGGTGGCCGGCATCGGCCTGCTGCTCGGCCTGTCCGTGCCGGTCGCGTTGCTGGTCGGGGCGGTGGTCTCTTCGACCGACGCGGCTGCGGTGTTCTCGGTGCTGCGCAGCAGCGGCGTCCGGCTGCGCGAGTCGACCGGCGCGACGCTCGAGGTGGAATCGGGCCTCAACGACCCGATGGCCGTGTTCCTCACCGTGGTGGCGACGGAGTTCGCGCTCGGCACGCCGCTGGACGGCGGTAGCGTCGCGCTGCTCTTCGCCCGGCAGTTCGCGGTCGGTGCGGCGGCAGGCGTGGCGTTCGGCTTCGGCGCGCGCGAGCTGCTGCGCGCGCTGCCGCTGCCCGCCGCCGGTCTGTACCCGGTCTTGACGGTGGCCGTCGCGTTCCTGTCCTTCGGCGTGTCGACACTGTTCGGCGGCAGTGGATTCCTCGCCGTCTATGCCACCGGTCTCGTGCTGGCCGCCGGACCGATGCCGTATCGCGCCGGCGTGCGCCGCGTGCACGACGCGCTGGCCTGGCTGTCACAGATCGTGATGTTCACGATCCTCGGCCTGCTCGTGGCGCCGTCGAACCTGGTGTCGGCAATGGGCGCCGGCGTCGCACTCGCCGCCGCGCTCGCCTTCGTTGCGCGTCCGCTCGCCGTCTTCACGGTATTGGCGCCGCTTCGCGTGCCGCGTCGGGAGCTGTGGTTCGTGTCGTGGGTGGGGTTGCGGGGCGCCGTGCCGATCATCCTCGGCGTGTATCCGGTCGTGCGCGGCGTGACCGGCGCCGAAGAGGTCTTCCACATGGTCTTCTTCGCGGTGCTGGTCAGCAGCTTCGTGCCGGGCGCGACGGTGGCGTGGCTGGCGCGTCGGCTCGGTCTGGCGGATGCGCAGCCCCCGTCGCCGGCGGCCAGCATCGAGCTGGTCTCGCTTCGCGAGTTCCCCGGAGATTTCGTCTGGTACTTCGTCGCACCGGCCTCGGTGGCCGTCGGCGGCCAGGTCCGCGACCTCTCGCTGCCGGAGGGCTGCCTGATCACGCTGATCGTGCGCGATCGCAACGTGCTGGTGCCGAAGGGCAGCACGGACATCCGGGCCGGCGATCACGTCTGCGCGTTCGTTCCGCCCGACGAGCGCGGACTGCTCGACCTGCTGTTCGGCGGGGCCGCCGAGGAGCCGCGCTGAAGGCGCACCCCGTCAAGAAAGGGGCCGGGTTCGCTCGTCAACTTTTCCGTCCGGAAAAGTTGACGAGCGAACCCGGCCCCTTTCTTGACGGGGTGCCTCCGCCATCCGCGCTTCCCGGCGGCCCGGTGAGCCGTTCCGGATCAGGGCCGGATCAAGGCCTCGACCGGGGCCGAGAGGTCGATGACCCGACGCGCGACGCGCACCACGTCGTCGGCGCTGACGGCGGCGATGTGATCGGCATAGTGGCGTTGGGCATCCGCACCGAGCCCGTGCAACGCGTCGATCGCCATGTGGGCGGCGCGCACGGCGCCGTGCTGGCGATCGATCTCGAAGTTCCCGATCAGATAGCGACGGGCGCGTTCGAGTTCGTCGGCCCGGGGCGGCGCGGCGACCAGCGTCTCGAACTCGTCGAGAATGCCGCGGCGGGCGTCGTCGAGCTTCTCCGGCGAGGTGCCGATCGTGACGGCAAAGAAACCAGGAGCGGCCCCTTCGACGTTCACCGCGCTCACCGAGTAGGCCAATCCCCGGCGGTCGCGCAGCTCGAGGAACAACCGGCCACCCTGGCCGGCCAGTAGCTGCGTGATCACGTCGAGTCCGAAGCGGTCCGGGTCGTTCACCGTGAGGCCGCGAAAGCCGAGAACCAGATGAGCCTGGGCACGGTCCTTGCGCAGCTCCGCGAAGCGCGGCGCGGCGGGCGCCGGCTCCGCCGGCGGGTTCGGACGCGGACAGGGGGTCGCGTCGAGGCCGGCGAGTCGGATCGAGAGGTGTTCCGCGGCTGTGTCGGGATCGACGTCACCGGAGAGCGCCAGCACCAGATTGGGACCGCGCACCCAGCGCGCCTGCTGGGTCAGCAGATCACGGCGCGCGAAGGACGCCACCGTGGCGGGCGTGCCGAGCACCGGCCATCGGTAGGGATGGGTCTGCCAGAGTGTGGCGGTGAACAGGTCGAAGGCGCGAGCGCCGAGCCGGTCTTCCCGTCGGGCCAGGGCCGCCAGCGTGTCGCGGCGTTCGCGTTCCAACTCGTCCTCGCGAAAGGCCGGCTCGAGCAGCACTTCGGCGAACAGATCGAGCGCTGCGCCGAAGCGATCGCTGGTCGCCTCCATCGACAGACCGAAGCCGCTGCGACCGGCAAAGCCGTCGATGTCGCAGGCGATCGATTCGATCGCATGGGCCAGCTCGGCGGCCCCGCGGCGGCGCGTGCCGCGCAGCCACATGGAGGTCAGCATCGGGGTGAGACCGACGCGATCGGCATCCTCCCCGAGCAGGCCGCCATGGAACGCGCCTCGTAGTGCCAGCACCGGAACGTCGTGCCGCGGCTCGACGTGCAGGACCGCACCGCTTCCGAGCTGGTAGCTCTCGATTGCGGGCAGGCGCGCGCGGGTCTGCTTCGGCGGGGCCTTCACCTGGACGAGGGGCACGGTCGCGGCAGGCGGGTCGGCCCGCTCGAGGTGGTCCGGGACGGCGACCGTGGCGATGCGCTCGGCCCCGCGCCCCGCGGCGGCCAGCAGCGACTTCTCGTCGAGCGCCGACGGGGCGTCCTCGGGCAGCACGGCCGCCACCGTGACGCGCCGCGCATCGAGATGGGCGCGCGCCACGCGCAGCAGATCCTGGGGCGTCGCGCGGCGCACGGCGTCCAGATACGCCTCGTCACCGCGCCAATCGCCGGCGATCGCCTCGAAGGTGCCGAGTTTGCGCGTGCGTCCGGAGACGCTCTCGCGCTCGAAGTGCTCGCTGGCCAGAAAGTTGGCGCGCGCTTTCTCGATCTCTTCGTCGGACACCGGGGCGTGACGGATCATCTCGACTTCGCGAGCGATCGCGGCGATCGCATCCGGCACCTGCTCCCCATCGAGATCCGCAGAAATCTCGAACAGCCCCCGGTCGACCGGCGTGTAGCAGGACGCGTCGATGCGATCGACGACGCCCGCGGCCTCCTTCACGCGGCGCACGAGCCGGCTGCTGTCTCCCTCGCCGAGCACGAAGGCCAGCAGGTCGAGATGGGGCGTATCCGGATGCGCGAGAGGGACGGCGGGCCAGGCGATCTCGAAACAGGCGCGCTCGAAGGGACGCCGCAGCAGCGCGGCGCGCGGAGTCTGCTGACCCGGTTCGGCCGCCCGCGTTCGGCGCGCGACGGCCGGCACGGCGTCGCCGAACAGACTGCGGACCGAGGCCGTGAACGCGTCGGCGTCGAAGTCGCCGCTGGCCACGACGAGCAGGTTGTCCGGCGCGTACCAGCGCCGATAGAACGCGGTGACGCGCTCGCGATCGAAGCTCGCGACGCTCTCCCGCGAGCCGAGGATCGGCCGCCGGTACGGGTGTCTGCGATAGGCGGCGGCGAACAGCGCCTCCGCGCACACGTGGGCCGGCGAGTCGTCGGAGCGCTGGATCTCTTCGAGTACGACGGCGATCTCGCGCTGCAGCTCCTCGGCGTCGAAGACCGAGCCGCGCACCATGTCCGCCAGCACGTCGAGCGCAAGGCCGAGCCCCGCCGACGGCACCGTCGCATGATAGACGGTGGTGTCGTAGCTCGTGTAGGCATTGACCCGGCCGCCGGCCCCTTCGATGGCGCCGGCCACCTCGGCCACGCCGCGGCCCTCGGTGCCTTTGAAGAGCATGTGCTCATGGAAATGGGCGAGGCCGGCCTCCCCGGGGGATTCGTCTGCGGAGCCGACGCGGGCCCAGATCTGCACCTCGGCGACGGCGGCCAGATGCGACTCGTCCAGCAGCAGGACCAGGCCGTTCGGCAGGACCTCGCGGCGGATCGAGCGCGGCGGCGGGGCGGGGGAGGCGTCCAAGGCGCCGGAGCATAGCCGACCGGCTCCGGGCCTCGGCGGGGCCCGGGGCCTACGCTCCCGCCTGCATGGACACCGGCGATCTCGGCGTCTACGTGCACGTGCCGTTCTGCGCGCGCGTGTGCCCGTACTGCGAATTTGCCGTGGTGGCGGCGCGCACGCTGCCGCCGGCCCGCGAGCAGGCCTACGTCGACGCGCTGCTGTGTGAACTCGAGCGGCGCGCGCCGGCCTTCGCGCGCGCGGACGCAGGCGGAGGGGGGCGGCCGCTCGCGTCGCTGTATTTCGGCGGCGGCACGCCGTCGCTGCTGACACCGGCGTCGATCGGGCGGCTCGTCGCGGCCGTCCGCGCGCAGTTTCCGCCCGGCGGCGAGGTCGAGGTGACGCTTGAAGTCAACCCCGGCACGACCGAGCGGACCCGGCTGCCGGCCTTTCGGGCCGCCGGCGTGAACCGCCTGTCGATCGGTGTGCAGTCGTTCTCCGACGCCACCCTGAAACGACTCGGACGGGCCCACCGCACCGCGGAGAGCCGGGCGACGCTCACCGCTGCGCGCGCGGCCGGCTTCGACAACCTCTCGCTGGACCTGATCACCGCGGCGCCGGGTCAGCGGCTCGCGGATCTCGAGCGCGATCTCGACGAGGCGCTCGCGTTCGCGCCGGAGCACGTCTCTGCCTACCAGCTGACGATCGAGCCGGGGACGCCGTTCGCGCTCGCCGCCCGGCGCGGGCAGCTCGCGCTCGCGGACGAGGAGGAGGCGACGCAGATGCTCGAGCAACTCGCCGCCCGGCTCGCGGCCGCCGGCCTGCCGCGTTACGAGATCTCGAGCTTCGCGCGGCCGGGCCGGACCGCGCGACACAATCGCCGGTACTGGGAGCGCCGTGCCGTGCTGGCGATCGGCGTCGGCGCGTGTTCGTACGAGCCGCCGTCGTCCGCTGCGCCGCATGGCTTGCGACGCGAAAACCTGCGCTCGCTCGAGGCCTATCTCGCGCGCATCGCCGCCGGCGCACCCGCTGACGCCGGGGCGCCGGACGTGCTCGATGCCGCCAGCGCGCGTGGCGAGGCCGCGTTCCTGTCGCTGCGCAGCGCCGCCGGCCTCGATGCCGCGCGTTTTCGGAGCGAGTTCGGGGCGCCGCCACGCTCGTTCTGGCCGGAGGCGATCGATGAACTCGCCGGCGCCGGCCTGCTCTCGGAGACGTCTGCCGGCGATCTGCGTCTCACGCCACGCGGCATTCTGCTGTCGAATGCGGTGTTCGCCTGCTTCGTGTGACGGCACGCGGCGACGGCTGCGGCTGGCGCGATCCCCGCTCGTTGGCTAACTCCGATCGGGCCAACTCCGATCGGAATTCCAGGGGGTTGCGTTGGACCCTCGAGCCATGACCGAAAGTCCTGCGAGCCGATTTCCCGCGCTGACGGGGCGCCAGGCGTTGGTGCTGCGTGCGCTGATCGCGCGCTATGTCGGCGATGCCGCTCCGGTCGGCTCGCGCAGCCTCAGCGAGGTGCTCTCGATTCCGCTCTCCGCGGCGTCGATTCGCAACACGATGGCGGAGCTGGCGGAACTCGGCTTGCTCGAGAAGCCGCACGCGTCGGCTGGCCGGATGCCGACCGCGCTCGGCTTGCGGGTGTTCGTGGATGGCGTCTCGCCACGCGGGGTCGATGAGTTCGAGCGACGTGACCTGGCCGCCGGGATCGAGGAGCCGGATCCTGCCGCGCTGATCCGGGTCGCCTCGAGACTCCTCTCCGAGCGGACCCGGCAGCTCGGCTTCGTCGTCGTGCCGCGAGCCGAGGAGCTGGTGCTGCGCCACCTGTCGCTGGTGCGACTGTCGGCGAGCCGGGTGCTGGCGCTGGTGGTCGCGGAGAGCGGCGAGATGCTGCGCCGCGTGGTCGAGGACGAGGCTTCCGGCGGCCAGCGGGAGCTCGATGGCTTGGCGGCCGTGCTGAACGAGCGGTTCGCCGGCTGCACCCTCACCGAGACGCGCGACCGGCTCGCCCGCGAGGTCGCGTCGCTGCGCTCGCGGGCGGAGGGCGTGCTCGAACGGGCCCAGCGGCTCGCACTGCGGGCCCTGCCCGGCGAGGACGGACCTGGCGAGGGGGGGAGCAGCCCGCCGGGGGATCTCGTCATCGCGACGTGGCTCGCGTTGCTCGACCAGCCGGAGTTCCAGGATGCCGGGCGCGTCAAGGAGCTGCTGGCCGCGATCGAGACGCGCCAGGCGTTGTTGCAACTGGTCGAACGCGTGCTCGGGGCCGGGGGCGTGACGTTTGCGCTGGGAGAGGAGCTGGGGGAGCCTGGTCTGCGCCAGCTCGCGCTGGTCGCCGCACCGTATGGGAGCGGCGGAGCGTCCGGCGTGCTCGGGGTGATCGGCCCGCGGCGGATGGACTATGCGCGCGTGATGGGTTTGGTCGGCTATCTCTCTGAACTCGTGACGAGGAAGCTATCGACATGAGTGACGAGAAGTCGTGGGATCCGGAGGACGACTCGCAGGCGGCGGGCCTCGAAACCAGTCCGGAGCTCGAGGAGGCCATGCGCGAAGCGGCCCGGTCGATCGAGGAGCGGGCGGCGCAACGGCGCGCGGAGGAGGCCGGCGACGACCCGGACGCGGCGACCTCCGGGGCCCACGAAGCCCGCATCGCTGCGCTCGAGCAGGAGTTGGCGGAGGCCGGGGACAGGATCCTGCGACTTGCGGCCGATCTCGACAACTTCCGCAAGCGCGCGCTGAAGGAGCGGGAGGAGGCCCATCACTTCGGGCATCAGAATCTCGTCAAGGACCTGTTGCCTTCGGTCGATAACCTGGAACGTGCCGTCGATCACGCTCGCAAGAGTGGGAAGGAGGCGACGTCCGGGCTTCTCGAGGGGGTCGAGCTCGTGTTGCGTGAGCTCCTTAGCGTGCTCGCCAAGCACGGTGTGACTCCGATCGAGGCGCTGGGCCAGCCTTTCGATCCCGCGTTGCACGAGGCGATGGCACAGGTACCCGATGGCTCGCAGCCGCCGGGTACGGTCGTGGAAGTGTTCCAGCGGGGCTATCAGCTGCGGGCCCGATTGCTGCGTCCGGCCCGCGTCGTGGTCTCGAAGCTGCCCGATGGAGCGGACACCGGAAACCAAGCGAACGACGGCTGACGGGACCGCGCAGTGGGGTCCCCGGAAGCCCAGAGGGGCCCCGAGCGTTGGGCAAAGTCATCGGGATCGATCTCGGGACGACCAACTCGTGTGTCGCCCTGATGGACGGCGAGGCGCCGCAGATCGTCGCCAACGCGGAGGGCGCCCGCACGACGCCCTCGATGGTCGCCTTCACGGATTCCGGCGAGAAGCTGGTCGGACAGATCGCCAAGCGCCAGGCCGTCACCAATCCCGAGCGTACGGTCTATGCCTCGAAGCGCTTGATCGGGCGCAAGTCCGACTCGCCGGAAGTCGGTCGCTTCCGGAGCATCGCGCCGTTCGGCATCGAGGCGGCTGACAACGGCGACGCCTGGGTGAGGGTGGGCGAGAATCTCGCGCCGCCGCAGGAGATCTCGGCGCTGGTGCTCGCGAAGATGCGCGAGACGGCGTCCGACTACCTCGGCGAGCCCGTCACGGATGCCGTGATCACCGTCCCGGCCTACTTCAACGATGCCCAGCGGCAGGCGACCAAGGAGGCCGGCCGGATCGCCGGCCTGAACGTGCTGCGGATCCTCAACGAGCCGACGGCGGCCGCGCTGGCCTACGGCCTCGACAAGGATGCCGGGCATCAGCGCATCGCCGTTTTCGACCTCGGCGGCGGCACCTTCGACGTATCGGTGCTCGAACTCGGCGATGGTGTTTTCGAGGTGAAGAGCACCAACGGCGACACCTTCCTCGGCGGAGAGGACTTCGACGAGCGGATCGTCGAGTGGCTGATCCAGAGCTTCGAGGAGCAGGCGGGCATCGATCTGCGCCCGGACAAGATGGCGCTGCAGCGGCTGAAGGAAGCGGGGGAGCGCGCGAAGTGCGAGTTGTCGTCGACGCCGACCACCGAGATCAATCTGCCCTTCATCGGGGCCGACGCTTCGGGTCCGAAGCACCTGAACATCACGATGACGCGCGAACGGCTCGAGGCCCTGGTCGCGGACCTGGTCGAGCGGCTGGTGGCGCCCAGCGAGATGGCACTGTCCGACGCCGGGTTGTCCAAGCACGAGATCGATCACGTGATCCTGGTGGGCGGCATGACGCGGATGCCGCGAGTCCAGGAGAAGGTCGCTGAGATCTTCGGCAAGCCGCCGCACCGAGGCGTCAATCCGGACGAAGTGGTGGCGGCCGGCGCGGCGATCCAGGGCGGTGTACTGAAGGGTGAGGTGTCGGATGTCCTGCTGCTCGATGTGACGCCGCTCTCGCTCGGCGTCGAGACGCAGGGCGGTGTATTCACGCGCATCATCGATCGCAACACCACGATTCCGACCCGCAAGAGCCAGGTATTCTCGACCACCGAGGACAACCAGGGTGTCGTGCGCGTGCACGTGTTGCAGGGCGAGCGGGAGATGGCGGCCGACAACCAGACTCTCGGTCGCTTCGAGTTGCTCGGCATTCCGTCGGCACCGCGTGGCGTGCCACAGATCGACGTGACCTTCGACATCGATACCGACGGCGTCGTCAAGGTGTCGGCCAAGGATCTCGGGACGGGCCGCAGCCAGGAGATCCGCGTCGCGGCGGGCAGCGGGCTCAGCGAGGAGCAGATCCAGAAGCTGTGCCGCGAAGCCGAGGCCAACAAGAGCGCGGACCAACGGCGTCGCGAGCTGGCCGATCTGCGCAACCGCGCCGACGGCCTCGTCTACTCCACGGAGTCGACGCTCGCCGACTACGGGGAGCATGTGACGGGCGACGAGCGGGAGGAACTCGAGACCGCGCTCGTGCGGGTCCGTGCCGCACTCGGCGGCGAGGACCCGGGTGCGCTGCAGCTCGCGGTCGAAGACCTCACGGCGCTCTCGTACAAGATGACCGAGAAGCTCTACTCGGTGCTGGGCGGGGACGCCGCATCGTCCTGACGCCGCCCGGCAAGCGGACCCCGCCACCCGTTGCGCGTCGCTCTCGAGTGCCTAGGCTTGCCGTCGATTTTCCCAGCGGGGGCGGTCGTTGGCCAAACGAGACTATTACGAGGTGCTGGGCGTCGATCGCTCCGCGGACGCGGACGGTCTGAAGAAGGCCTACCGGAAGCTGGCGCTCCAGTACCACCCTGATCGCAATCCCGACGACCCCGAGGCCGAGGAGAAGTTCAAGGAGGCGTCGGAGGCGTACGCCGTGCTGGCGGACCCCGAAAAACGGCGTGCCTACGACCGCTTCGGTCACGAGGGCGTCGCGGCCGGCGGGGGGCCGGGCTTCTCCGATTTCGGCGACATGGGAGCGTTCGGCGATGTGCTGAACGATCTGTTCGGGGACCTGTTCGGAACGCGTGGCGGCGGCGGGGCGCGCCGGCGCGGCCGCGGGCGGCGCGGCGCGGATCTTCGTTATCAGCTCGACCTCGAGCTGCGCGAAGTGCTCACCGGCAAGGATGCGAAGCTGTCGATCCCGAAGATGCGGCCCTGTGGCAGCTGCAGCGGTTCGGGGGCTCGCGCCGGAACCCAGCCCGAGACGTGCGGCCGCTGTCGCGGAACCGGCCAGCTGATGTTCCAGCAGGGCTTCTTCCGGATCAGCCGGCCGTGCGATGCCTGCGGCGGCGCCGGCGAGGTGGTGCGCGAGCGCTGTCCGTCGTGTCGCGGCCAGGGCCGCGTCGAGAGCCAGCAGACGCTGTCGGTGCGGATCCCCGCCGGTGTCGAGCACGGCACCCGCCTGCGACTGGCCGGGGAGGGCGAAGCCGGTCTCGAAGGCGGTCCGCCCGGCGATCTCTACGTCGACGTCGCCGTGCGTCCGGATCCCTTCTTCACACGCGATGGTCCGGATCTGCATTGCCAGGTACCGGTGCAGTTCGTGCAGGCCGCGCTCGGCGCCGAGATCGAGGTGCCGACGCTCGAAGGTCGGGTGACGATGCGGATCCCGGAAGGGACGCAGTCCGGCCGCGTCCTCCGGTTGGCTGGCGAAGGCCTGCCGGGCCTCGGCGCCCGCTCGCGCGGCGACGTGCTGGTGCAGATCTTCGTCGAGGTTCCGACGAAGCTGACCCAGCGCCAGCGGGAGCTGCTCGAGCAGTTCGCCGAGGAGAGTGGAGCCGAGGTGTCTCCAGTGACCAAGGGCTTCCTCGACAAGCTGCGCGACGTCCTCAGCTGATGCGGCGTCGTGCCGTCGTCGTCCTGTGGCTGCTCGGACCGTGGGCGCTCGGATGCGCCGTGCTGCCCGGGGCCCGGGGCGGGGCCGCGGCGGATCGCCGGGCACTCGATGCCGCCCTGCGCGGAGCCGAAGAAAGCCCCGAGATCGGTCGCGGCCGTCTCGTCGCGTTCTTGCGCAGTCATCCGGGAAGCCCTCTGTTCGATGACGCGGCGCTGGCGCTCGCCCGCCTCGAGCGCTCCGACGAGAACCCGGCCGCCGCCGAGCGCCCATTGCGCGACGCGCTGGTGCGTCAGCCGCGGGGCGATCGCGTCGATGCCGTGCGCCTCGAACTCGCCGAGCTGGCCCGGGAGCGCGGTGACGAGAAGACGGCGTGGCGGGAAGCGCAGCGGGTTCGTCTCGGTCTGCTGCGCGACGACGAGCGGCCGCGGGCGGCCCGTCTGATCGCCGACCTCGCGCGGAGCCTCGGGGATCCCGTGATCGAGGTGGAGGCGCTCGGCCGACTGCGCGACGACACCCCGGCCGGCCAGACGGCGGAGATCGACGCCCGCCTGGCCCGCGCGCTCGACGAACTCTCGACCGAGACGCTGCTGCAGATCGTCGAGCGGCTCGGCCAGCGGGACTCGGCCGCCCTGCTCTGGATCGCGATCGGGGAGCGGGCGCTGCAGGAGCATGACAGTGGCCTCGCGCGGCGAGCCCTCGCGCGCGCCGAGCGCGCCCCGCTGGTGGCGGAGGACGCTGCACGCCGCGAGCGGCTGTCCGCCGCGCTCGGCGGCCGTGCAGCCCCCGAATCGCGCGTCGCGGTCCCCCCGATGCTCGGTGAGTTGGACGGCCAGTTCGCACTGCCGGATCCGCATCAGCTCTCCGGCGCGATCGGCGTGGCGCTGCCGCTGAGCGGCCCGTTCGCGGCGGTCGCCGAAGAGACCCTGACCGGCATCCTTCTCGCTGCGGGCCTGTTCGGGCCGCCTGACGGTTCGTCGGGATCGGCACCTCCGGGGTCGCCGGCCGCGGGCTCACGCTCCGCGCCGGCGCCCGCGCCGGGAGGCGGGCTGCGCGTGCTCGTGCGAGACACGGGGGGGACGCCGGACGGGGCGGCGGCGGCCGTGCGCGCGCTGGCCGCGCAGCCGGAGGTCCGCGCCGTGATCGGCCCGCTGCTGAGTGAGGAGGTGCACGCGGCGGCGGAGGCAGCCGTCGAGACCGGCGTGCCCCTGCTCGCGCTCACGCGACACGAGGCCGTGGCGAGAAGCGGCCCGGAGGTCTTTCGCCTGGCGCTGACGCGTGACGCGGAGGCGGAGGTGCTGGCCGACCATGTCGTGCGCGACCTCGGGCTGCAGCGCATCGCGATCCTCTATCCCAAGGACGACTACGGCCGGGAGTTCGAGGCGCTGCTGTGGCAGGCGATCGAAGCGCGCGGCGCGCGGGTCGTCGGCGTCGCCGGCTACGTGCCGGGAAGCCGCGATCTCAGTGGCCCGATCCGGCAGCTCGTCGGCTGGACCCTGCTCGACGCCGAGCAGCGCGCCCGTCTGCAGCAACGCGACGCGGGCCTGATCGAAGCCGCGAACGATCCGGCGCCGGATCGTTCGGCGGCGGCCGGCGAGCCGGCACCCGGTCGCGCCGCGATCCCGCTGTCGGGACGCGGCTTCGCCTGGAGCGATCCGGAGCCAGACGCATTGCCACCCATCGTGGATTTCGACGCGCTGTTCGTTCCGGACGCGCCGGACACGATCGGCCTGCTGCTCCCGCAACTGGTGCGTGAGGGAGTCGAACGCGTCGTGCTGTTCGGACCCAGTGCCTGGTCCCACGCGGAGCTCCTGCGCCAGGGCGGGACACGCATGGAGGGCTTCTTCTTCACGTCGTCCTTCGATCCCTCGCACCCGGCGCCGCTCGTGCAGGACTTTGCACGCCGCTATCGCAGCGGGTTCGGCCGGGAGGGAAGCGTCTTCGCGGCCCAGGGGTTCGACGCCGTCAACCTGGTGGCGTGGCAGCTCTCCCGCGGCGCGACCGAGCGCAGCGCGCTGCGCGATGCGTTGCGGACGACGACCCGCTACCCGGGAGTCTCGGGTCCCACATCGTTCGCGAACGACGGCAATGCCGCGAAACGGCCGTTCCTGGTCGGCATCCGAAGCGGCCAGATGGTTTCGATCGAATAGCACGATCCAGCACGAAGATCGGATCGGACGGTCGAATCGCAGAATCGGAGGTTTCCTTGGCCCTCACCCGCTCGCGCACTGCGTGCTCCGTCCGCTGGTCATGAACAGCGACGCCGACCGCCGATTGATCGATCACCTGCTGCATCTGCTCGATGTCGAGGAGATCGATGTCGACCTCTATCGCGGGCGGAACGAGAGCGGTCGCCCGGGCCGGATCTTCGGCGGACAGGTGGCGGCCCAGTCGTTGGTGGCGGCGAGCCGCACCGTCCGAGACGAGCGGCGCGCCCATTCGCTGCACGGCTACTTCCTGCGCGCGGGCGACCCGACCGTGCCGGTGATCTACACGGTTACCCGGCTGCGCGATGGGCGATCGTTCTCGACCCGCCACGTGACCGCCCTGCAGCGCGGCAAGGCGATCTTCGACGCATCGATCTCGTTCCAGATCGACGAGCGTGGCTACGAGCATCAGATGGCGATGCCGGACGCGCCCGATCCCGAGTCCTTGCCGACCCGTGAAGAGCTGGTCGAGCGGTACGCCGACGCCATTCCCGAGGCCGATCGGCACTGGGTGTCTCAGAAGCGCGCCGTCGACACGCGGCACGTCGATCTGCCGACGTACTTCGGAGGCGGAGCGCGCCACGGGATCAACCTCGTGTGGTTCCGCATCCCGTGCCGGATCGGCGAGGATCCGAGTCAGCATCTGCAGCTGCTCACGTACATGTCGGACATGACGCTGCTCGACAACGTGGTCCTGCCGCACGGCCGCCGCGGTGCGCTCGGGCCGCTGATGGTGGCGAGCATCGATCACGCGTTGTGGTTCCATCGGCCGGTCCGCGTCGATGAATGGCTGCTCTACGTCCAGGACAGCCCGGCTGCCAGCGGCGCGCGCGGCTTCGCCCGCGGGAGCATCTTCGCCCGCGACGGCCGCCTCGTCGCGTCCGTCGCGCAGGAGGGCCTCGTGCGCCCCGTCCACCGCTCCGAGGACCGTTCCGAATAGCCGTCAAGAAAGGGGTCGGGTTGGATTCGTCAACTTTTCCCGAAGGGAAAAGTTGACGAATCCAACCCGACCCCTTTCTTGACGGCGCTCAAGCGCGCATGCCTTCGGGACGATGGGGGAGCATGCAAGAGTCCCACGATCCCATCGATCTGCCCGACGAGTTGCCGGTCGTTCCGCTGCGCCAATTCGTGGTCTTTCCGTACATGGCGCTGCCGCTGTTTCTCGGCCGCGATCGTTCGGTCCGGGCCGTCGACGATGCGCTGGCGGCCGACCGCTTCGTGCTGCTCGTGGCACAGCGGGACGTCGACCTCGAGGAGCCGGACCCCGACGATCTCCACCGCTTCGGAACCGTCGCCATGGTGATGCGTTCGATGCGGCTTCCCGACGGTCGCGTGAAGGCATTGGTGCAGGGGCTCGCCCGCACTCGCGTCGAGTCGTACTCCGAGACGGAAGAGAGCTGTGCGATTCGTGCCCGCGTGCAGTCGCTCGACGCCGATCGCGAGCCCGCGTGGTCCGTAGAGATCGAAGCGGTGATGCGCGCGGTCCGTTCGCGCGTGGAAGAACTGCTGGCGCTGAAGAACCTGCCGCCCGAAGTTCTCGCCGTCGCCCAGAACGTCCAGGAGCCGGGGCGGCTTGCCGACCTGGTCGCCTCGAATCTGAAGCTGCGTCTCGCGCATGCCCAGGAAGTCCTCGAGATCTGTGATCCGCTGGCGCGGCTGCGTCGTGTGGATGCATTGCTGCGTCGCGAACTCGAGGTCTCTGCCGTGCAGGCGGAGATCCAGTCGCAGGCCAAGGAAGAACTGACGCGCGGCCACCGAGAACAGTTCCTGCGCGAGCAGTTGCGCGCGATCCAGGCCGAACTCGGAGACGGGGATCCACGCTTCGAGGAGATCGAGGAGTACCGGGAGAAGCTACGCGCCGCGCAGCTGCCGGAGGAGGCGGAGACCGAGGCGTTCCGGCAGCTCCAGCGGCTCGAACGCATGCACCCCGAGGGTCCCGAGGCGCAGGTCCTGCGTGGTTTCCTCGACTGGATGGTGGAGCTGCCGTGGGCCGTCTCGTCGCCGGATCGGATCGACCTGCACGAGGCGCGCAACATCCTCGATGCCGACCACGCACACCTCGAGCGCATCAAGGATCGGATCCTCGAGCACCTGGGCGTGCGCAAGCTCCGGCCCGATGCGCAGGGTCCCATCCTCTGTCTGGTCGGGCCGCCCGGCGTCGGCAAGACGTCGCTCGGGCGCTCGATCGCGCGGGCCATGGGACGGGAGTTCGTGCGGGTGTCACTCGGGGGCGTGCGCGACGAGGCCGAGATTCGCGGCCACCGGCGCACCTACGTCGGCGCGTTGCCGGGTCGCATCCTGCAGGGGCTGCGCCAGGCCGGCACCCGCAACCCGGTGTTCATGCTCGATGAGATCGACAAGCTCGGCAACGATTTCCGGGGTGACCCGGCTTCGGCGCTGCTCGAGGTGCTGGACCCCGAACAGAACGCGAAGTTCAGCGATCACTACCTGAACACGCCCTTCGATCTCTCGCGCGTGATGTGGATCACGACCGCGAACCTGATCGATCCGATCCCCGGGCCGCTGCGCGACCGGATGGAGGTGATCCGGCTGGCGGGCTACACGCCGGAGGAAAAGGCGGGGATCGCCGGTTCCTTCCTGATTCCCCGTCAGATGGTGGAGCATGGTCTGCCGCCGGATCGCATCCAGTGGGCGAGCAGTGCGATCGGACGCTTGGTGTCCGGCTATACCGCCGAAGCCGGCGTGCGCAATCTCGAGCGCCAGGTCGCGGCGATCTGCCGGAAGATCGCGCGTCGTGCGGCCGAAGGAGATGAGCGCCGCGTCCGTGTGAGCGCGCGCTTGCTGCCGAGTCTGCTCGGGGCTCCGCGCTATCTCGCAGAGGAGCTGCAGGGCGCCGGTGAGATCGGCGTCGCCAACGGCCTTGCGTGGACGGAGCACGGTGGTGAGATGTTGCGTGTCGAGGTGGAGACGACACCGGGCCAGGGCCTGGTGTTGACCGGCCAGCTCGGTGACGTCATGAAGGAATCCGGACAGGCGGCGCTGACCTGGGCGCGCGCCTACCTCGCCCGTGCCGGCATCGATGACGCGGCGCTCGCGCGTCGCCAGGTGCACGTGCACGTCCCCGCCGGCGGGATCCCGAAGGACGGACCGTCGGCCGGCATCACGCTCGCGACCGCGTTGGTGTCGCTCGCCATCGGACGCCCGGTCCGGGCCGATGTGGCGATGACCGGGGAAGTGACGTTGCGTGGTCGCGTGCTGCCGGTGGGGGGCGTGCGGGAGAAGGCGCTCGCGGCGTTGCGCGCGGGGGTGAGCCGGGTGATCGTGCCGGAGCGCAATCTGCCCGATCTCGACGAGATCCCGCGCGAGGCGCGCCGCCAGCTCGAGTTCATTGCGGCGTCGCACATGGAGGAGGTGCTGACCGCCGCGCTCGAGGGCGAAGCACCGACCCCGCGGCGAGCCCCGCTCCCGCGGCGCAGTCCGCTTCCGGCCGCCGTTCCTGCCGCCGCGTCCGGAGTCGACGCGAAAGAATGACGCGTCGACCAAGGGGCCGGGC
>CAADGG010000108.1 GCA_900696485.1 uncultured Pseudomonadota bacterium | reverse complement strand
GCTAGGAACGAGCCCCCGCGCCTGCCAGGAGCTGCAGATCGAAACACCAGGTGCCGATCAGGCCCGCCACGGCCAGCGCCGCGTAGACCCCCGGTCGGAAAGCGGTCTGCATCAGGACGCCTCCCATCGCATCGTGTGACGGTTTCAGATCCGAGCCGAGGGGGATCACGACGGCCCCTCGCGCTGCCACTGGTCGGCGATCGCCAGCAGCGCCGCCGCGACCGCGTCCTTGCGCTCGATCAGCAGCAGCCGCGCGAGCCGGCTCGGCCCGAACAGCAGGGCTCCGAGCGAATCGGCCGCGACATCGAGACGCACGGCCAGGACCCGCCCGCGGTGACGGCGGAGCAACGCATCGACTTGGCGGTAGAAGCGCTCGGCGCCATCGCTGGCGAGCAGCACGAGACGCGAGACGCGCGCGCCCCGTGCTCCGTCGCTGCGGCGGTCGGCGATCGTCAGACCGCGTTCCTCGGCGGCGAGCGTCGCCTGGGCGGCCTCGAGACCGCGCACGACGTGGCCACCGCTGCGCGCGCTCTGGAGCACGGCCGAGAGTTCCGCGTCGAGCCGTGCCGTCGGGACGAAGAGTTCACTCTCACGCCACAGCCGCTCCGCGTGCCGGTCGAGACCGCGCAGCAGCTTTCCGGCGCGCGGGTCCGTCTCGACGAGCTTCGGCAGGCGCAGGGCGCGGGACGTCGCGACGGACGGCTTCATCGCGGCAACCGTAGCGCCGCGCCGCCGTGAGGGGCCGGCATCACCGCTGCACCCCCGGGGATTGCGCTTCGTAGGCGCCTGGCCTGAGCTAATCTGGCGGGCATGCTTCGCTTCCCCCCGATCCGACTCCAGTCCGCCCTCGTCTCGCTCTTGCTACTGGTCGTCGCTGGCTGGCTCAGCGCCTCCTCCGCTCCGGCGAGCGCGCGGGCTCCGGCGCTCGTCGGGGCGGACTCGGAAGGCGCGCTCGCCTGCGGAGACCTGCCGCGGCTGATGGCCACGTACCTCCAGAACCACGTGCTGTACCGCTCGATGACCGACGAGCTGCGCGAGCGCACGGCCGAGTCCCATCTCCGGATGCTCGACTCCTCTCGGTCGCTGTTTCTCGAGAAGGAAGCCGTCGAGCTGCGCCAGAAGACCGAGGCGCTGTTTCCGGCGCTGTCCCGAGACGATTGCGGGATCCTCGAGACGATGCACCGGACCAGCATCGAACGCTACCGGGAAATGGAGGAGTTCGTCCGCCAGTTCGTGTCGGATGACGACTACGCGATCGACGAAACCGCCGAGCTGGTGCTCGATCCGGACAAACGCGGCTTTCCGAAGACCAAGGCCGAGCGCGAGGCGCTCTACGAGAAGCTGATCCATTTCCAGATGTCGAATTACATCAGCAACGAGGAGACACTCGCGGATGCCAAAGAGAAGCTGATCCATCGCTACGAGCTGATCACCAAGCGCGCCGAGGAAATGTCTCCGGACGAAGTCTACGCCCGTTTCCTCGGCGCCTTTGCCGGCGCGCTCGACCCTCACTCCGCTTATCTGTCGCCGGACAATCTCGAGGATTTCCGGATCCACATGGGGCTGTCGCTCGAAGGCATCGGTGCGGTGCTCTCGTCCCGCGATGGCTACACGATCGTCGAGGAAGTGGTGCCGGGAGGAGCCGCCGATCTGTCGGGCGCCCTGCAACCGAAGGACAAGCTGCTCTCGGTCGGTCAGGAGACCGGCGAGATGGTCGACGTCATCGACATGGATTTGCGTGACGTCGTCCGGATGATCCGCGGCAAGAAGGGAACGGCGGTCCGGCTGGGCGTGCTGCGCCAAGGGACCGAAACGGAGCGCTTCACGGTCCGCCTGCTGCGCGACAAGATCAACCTCGAGGAGCAGGCGGCGAAGCTCGAGTTCAAGACGCTGGAGCGCGACGGCCGCAAGCTCCGGCTCGCGGTGATCGATCTCCCGTCCTTCTATGGCGACAAGGAACCCGACGCCCGGCAGGCCACCGAGGACGTGGCTCGACTCCTCGATCTGGTCAAGCGCGAGAAGGCCGACGGTCTGCTGCTGGATCTGTCCCGCAACGGAGGGGGATTGCTCGAATACGCGGTGCGGGTCACCGGGTTCTTCCTGAAGCGCGGCGGCGTGGTGGCGGTCGGGGACTCCGGCAAACAGAACCAGGTGCTCGAGGACCCGGACGGTTCGATCCTGTTCGCCGGGCCGCTCGTCGTCCTGACGTCGCGCGTCACGGCCTCGGCCGCCGAGATCCTCGCCGGCGCCGTGCAGGACTACCGGCGTGGCATCGTCGTCGGCGACGATCACACGTTCGGGAAAGGCAGTGTCCAGACCGTCGCCCCGCTGCCGGCGGGCCTCGGCGCGCTGAAGCTCACGACGGCGATGTTCTTCCGTCCGGGGGGCGAGTCGACCCAGCAGAGCGGCGTGAATGCGGACATCCTGCTGCCGTCCCTGACGCAGGTGCCAGATTTCGGTGAGGTGTACCAGCCGTACTCGCTGCCGCCGCGATCGATCGATCGCTTCGGCGCCGACGGCGCCGCCGGGGTCGACGTGTCCGGCGGCTACGCCTCCGTCGACGCCGCGACGGTCGAGCAGCTGCGGCGGCGGTCCGAGGCGCGCACCGCCGCGAGCGAGCGCTTTGCCGAGGTCCGCAAGGAGATCGACAAGCAGCGCCGGAATCGCGGCGTCGTCAAGGTCGCCGATCTGATCGAGAAGCCATCCAAGAACGACGCGGACGGCCTCTCGACCGGAGATCCGGCGCCGCTCACCGGAGATGCAGCGATCCTCGTTCCGGCCGATGCACCCAAGCTGCGCGGCGAGAAGGAGGAACCGACGCCGCAGCTCGAGGAGGCGCTCGAGATCCTCGCCGATCTGGTGGCGGCGAACTCGCAGCTCGCGTTGAACTGATCTCGGCGTCGGAGCCGGTCGAGGCGACCCGCGCGCGCACCGGGTCGGTCTAGGACTTCCGCCGGCGCCGACGCGCAAGCTGCGCGTTCGTGTAGGCCGGATCGTCGGTGACGTCGCGCCAGGCGCGCACCCACGGCGGGCGATGGACGGCCATGCAGGCCTGCCGTCCGGCGGGATCGCGCAGATCCGGCCCTTCGCCCGCCGCCAGTTCGAGTTCGATCAGGGCGCTGCCGGGAGGCCATGTCAGGCGATCCACCTCGAGCCGTCCCTCGCAGCGGCGCGTCTTGTCGACGAGCGGCAGCGGGAGCCGCACGGCGGCGCGCGCCAGCGCCTCGGGCAACGGCCACTCGAACTCGTGGCGCCCCTCCGGCGCCGGCCATTTCACCGTGAGCCGGGAGCCCCGCTCCCCATCGAGCCGGATACGCACCGTCGTGCGCCCGCGCAGCAGATAGACCTGGACGATGCGCCGACCACCGGCAGGCGGCTCGCCGTCCGTCACGAGGAAGCGTATCTCCCGTTCGACCGCCATCGCGGCGCCTCCTGGACCCGCCGGTTACCCTCACCCGTTGTGCGACGCGTCTGCTTCTATCACGCCGGCTGCCCCGATGGCTTCGGCGCCGCATGGGCGGTCTGGAAGGCCTGGGGCGACGCGGGAGAGTATCGCGCCCGAGGCCACGACGACGTGGTGCGCGGCCCGGAGCTGGCCGGCGCGCTGGTGGTGTTCGTGGACAACGCGCCGGCCAATCCGGCGCTGCGACAGCTCGCCGATCATGCGGGCCAGATCATCGTGCTCGACCACCACGTCACGGCGCTCGAACGCTTCGAAGCGGACCCGGAGCTGGGACCCTCCCTGGCTGCGCGTGGACATCGTGTGCACTTCGATCTCACGCGCTCCGGCGCCGTGCTGGCGTGGGAGCACTTCCACCGCGGCGAGCCTCTCCCGCCGCTGCTCGGCTACGTGCAGGACCAGGACCTGTGGCGCTGGGCGTTGCCGGACTCGGACGCGGTGAATGCGGCGCTGTACTCCTATCCGCGCCGCTTCGACGTGTGGACGCAGCTCGCCGAGCGCCCCATCGAAGAACTCGTCGACGAAGGCCGCTCGATCGCGCGCGCCCAGCGCGTCGAGGTGGAGCGCGCGCTGCACCAGGCCCACGCGATCACGCTCGGCGGCCTGCGCCTCGCTGCGGTCAACGCGCTGTATCACCGCGCGCTGATCGGACACGAGCTGGCGCTGCGCAAGAGCCACGGCTACCCGGCCGGCGCTGTCTACCGCGTCACCGGCCGCCGGGTCGACTGCTCGCTGTACTCGATCGGCGACTTCGACGTCGCCAAGATCGCCGCACGTTACGGCGGTGGCGGCCACCGCAATGCCGCCGGCTTCCACGTCCCGCTGCAGGAATGGATCGACCGCTTCGTCACCTGACGTGGTGTCACTGCGACTCCGGCGCCTCGCAATGCAGCGCGAGCGCATGGATCTCCGGACCCATCAGGTCGCCCAATGCCTGGTAGACGAGGCGCTGCGCCTCCACGCGCGACAAGCCGGCGAAGCGCGGCGACGTGACGTGTACCCGGAAGTGCCCCGCCCCGCTGCGTGCCCCGGCATGCCCGGCATGCAGCGAACTCTCGTCGACGACCTCGACGCGCACGGCTCCGACCCGATCGCGCAGCAGCGTCTCGATGCGGTCGATGCGTTCGCGATTCTTCTCCGCACTCATGATGACTCCTCTCCGGTG
Organism: uncultured Pseudomonadota bacterium; assembly: GCA_900696485.1. Lineage (GTDB taxonomy): Bacteria > Myxococcota_A > UBA9160 > UBA9160 > PR03 > CAADGG01. The sequence continues at coordinate 67,260 of CAADGG010000108.1, read as the reverse complement.
CTCTGCCCGCTGGTGTCCGAGCCACAACCAGCTCGAGAACTTCCGTACACTGTGTACCAGGTACTGCGATCCCCGGCGCGGCCCGGATGGCCGGAATCGCAGCGCGCGCATCGCTCTCGTCGTCGCCCGGGGTCCGTCCTCACCCAGCCGTTTCGCGCGCTCTCGGTCACGGTAGGCTGGTCTGCGTGGCGGGCTCCGTGCGCGGGAGGATGCCGCCGCTGCATTCCGCGGCCCCCGAGTCGACAGGGAGGGATGAGAGATGAAGCTCTGGTCGCTATCGGGAAACTCCCAGCGCCTCGATGGGGGGGCCATGTTCGGCAACGTTCCGAAGATGATGTGGTCCCGGTGGTTGCCGCCCGACGCGGACAATCGCGTGCCGTTGGCTTGTCGGGCGCTGCTGGCCAGTCCGCTGAACGGTAGAACCGTCCTGTTCGAGACGGGGGTCGGCGCGTTCTTCGAGCCGACGCTCCGTGCGCGATACGGTGTGTCGGAGGATCGCCACCTCCTGCTCGATGCGCTGCACGACGCCGGCTTCCGCCACGAGGAGATCGACGTCGTCGTGCTGAGCCATCTGCACTTCGATCACGCGGGGGGGCTGCTCGCGCCGTGGGCCCTCGGGGAGCCGCCACGCCTGCTGTTCCCCAACGCCCGCTTCGTGATCGGCGCCGAGGCCTGGGCACGGGCCGCGGCGCCGCACCCCCGAGACCGTGCGAGCTTCATCCCGGAACTGCTTCCGCTGCTCGAGCAGACCGGTCGGGTCGAGCGGATCCACGGCGAGCGCTGCGAGGCGCTCGGCGACGCGGTGCGCTTCCACCGCAGCGACGGCCACACGCCGGGACTGATGCTGGCGGAACTCCTCGGTCGCGCCGAAGCCGGCGGCCGCCACACCGGCGGCGTGGTGTTCTGTGCGGATCTGATTCCGGGCCGCCCCTGGGTCCATCTGCCGATCACGATGGGCTACGACCGGTTTCCGGAGCGCCTCGTCGACGAGAAGCAGGTCTTCCTCGAGGACATGCTGGCGCGCGACGTGCGCCTCTTCTTCACGCACGACCCGGACTGTGCGATGGCGCGTGTCGTGCGCGACGAGCGCGGGCGCTTCGGCACCGATCACGAGGTGGCCGAGCTGCACGGCGAGGAACTGCGGGCTGGAAGGCGCCGGGACGCCACCCCGTCGTCATGATCTTCGCCGGATCCGCGTCAGTCCTTCGGCAGCCCGAGCACTCGCTCCGCAATGATGTTGCGCTGGATGTTCGGCGTCCCGCCGCCGATCACGACCTCCGGCCACGAGAGCGCGAAGCGCTGCCAGCGGCCGCCGTCGATCTCCTTTTCCAGCGCCCCGTCGCTGCCCTGGATCTCGAGCGCGAGATCTCCCATCTCGATCTCGAGCGCGGCACGATGCAGCTTGTTGATCGACGTGTCGGCCCCGAGCGGCTCGCCCTTCAGTTGCTTGGTCAGGAAGCGCATGCCGTTCATCCGCATCGCCGCGATCCGCGTTTCGAAGCGCGCGATGCGGCGGCGGATCCCGTCGTCGTCGAGCGCCGGACGACCGTTCTTCGTCGACGCACGGGCCAGCTCCACGAGTTCGTCGAGCTTGCGCAGCAGGCCCTCGACTTCGGCGATCGACGAGCGCTCGTGCGCGAGCGCGGAGACGGTGACCTTCCAGCCCTCCCCTTCGGCGCCGAGTCGCTGCTCGATCGGCACTCGCACGTCATCGAGGAACACTTCGGCGAAGATCGACGTGCCGGACATGTTGCGGATCGGGCGTACGGTGAGACCGGGCGAGTCCATCTCGACGAGCAGACAGGTGATGCCGTCGTGCTTGCCCTGCGCGGCGGGATCGCTACGGACCAGCAGGATCATCCACTGCGACCACATCGCGATCGACGTCCAGATCTTCTGGCCGCTCACGACGTAGTGGTCCCCGTCGCGCACGGCGCGACACTGCAGCGACGCCAGATCCGAGCCGGATCCGGGCTCGGAATAGCCGGTGCACCATTGGACCTTGCCGTCGAGGATGTCCGGAATGAAGCGCTGCTTCTGCGCCTCGGTCCCGTACTCGATGATCGCGGGGCCGACCCACGCGAGACCCATGAAACAGGTCCCGAGCGCCGGTGCCCGGCGCTTCGCCATCTCCTCCTTGAGGATCACCTGCTGCATGATCGAGCCACCGCCGCCGCCAACCTCGCGCGGCCACGAGAAGCCGACCCAGCGCTTCTCGCGCACACGGCGTTGCCACGTCGACAGGAACTCCGGATCGCTCGGATGGCGGCCGGGCGGCAGCAGCTCATCGAGGAACGCGCGGACTTCGTCGCGGAACGCCTGCTCGTCCGGGGTCAGGTGGAAGTCCATCAGGCGGCTTCCGTCCGGATCCGGGCGATCCGGTCGTAGTGGAAGTCGGCGTCGCCGAAGGTCGGGCGGACCCATTTCGATCGCTTCAGGTACAGCTGGATGTCGTACTCCCACGTGTATCCGACGCCGCCGTGGAGCTGCACGCCGTCGATGCCGATGCGCGAGAACGCTTCGCTCGCGTACGCCTTGGCCATCGAAACCGCACGCGTGGTCTCGGCATCCCCTTCGTCGAGACACCAGGCGGCGTAGTACAGGAGAGACCGGAAGCTCTCGACATCGACGTACATCTCGGCGAGCGGATGCTTGACTCCCTGGAAGCGTCCGATCGGCGAGCCGAACTGCACGCGCTGCTTCGCGTATTCGACGGTGAGGCGCACGGCTTGCTCGGCAGCGCCGACCGCTTCGGCCGTGACGGCGACGGCGCCGCGGTCGAGCAGACGCGCGAGGACCGGGGCCGCCCGGCCGGGCGTCCCGAGCACGGCGTCCGGTAGGACGGCGACCGCGTCGAAGTGCACGCGCGCGACGCGCTGGGTCGCGTCGAGGCTGGGGGTGCTCTCGATGCGCAGACCCGCAGCGCCACGCTCGACGAGGGCGAGCGCGATGTCCTCCGCCCCGTCGCCGGTGCGGAACGCGACGACCAGCAGATCCGCCGCGGCACCATCGAGCACCGCGCGCTTCTCGCCGCCAAGCTGCCAGCCGTCACCGACCGGGGCGCCGCGCATCTGGATCCCGGCCGGGTCGAGGCGATCGCCGGCTTCGAGCACCGCGACGCTGCCGATCGCCGTGCCGTCCGCGAGCCGCGGGAGCCAGCGCGCCTGCTGCAGCGCGCTGCCGGCGTCGGCGATCGTCGCGGCGGCCAGTGTCGTCGCGATCAGCGGCGACGGCAGGAGCGAGCGCCCGGCTTCCTCGAGCAGCACGACCAGGTCCACCCAGCCGAGCCCGGCGCCGCCATGTGCCTCCGGAATCGTGAGGCCGAGCCAGCCGAGTTCGCCCATCTGCTTCCACAGTTCGCGAGAAAATCCCTCGGGCGTCTCGGCGAGCCGTCGGACCTCCGCCATCGGCGCCTGGGCATCGAGGACTTTGCGGACCTCCTGGCGCAACAGCTCCTGCTCGTCCGTGAAGCCGAAATTCATCACTTCTCCCGCACGATCGATGCGACCCGACCGCTCGGTCGGGCCGCAGAAAAAACTAGCCTATACTGGCCCGCCGTTCGACTCGCGAGTCAATCCCGAACCGTCCCAGGAGACGCCATGAGCCGCCCGGAAGAGGCCACCGAATCGAAGGAGAACGCCGAGTTCCGACGCGAGGTCCGCGCGTGGATCGCGGCGAACCGGCCCTCCGATCCCGGCTTCAAGTTGCCGCAGAGCTTTCTCGAGGTGGAGTCGGACCGGCAGTTCGAGTTCCTGCGCGACTGGCAGCGCAAGGTCTACGAGGCGGGCTACCTCGGCCTCGACTGGCCGGCCGAGTACGGCGGCCACGCGGATCCGCACAAGCGCCAGCGCATCGTGTCGCAGGAGCTGAACCGCGCCGGCGCCCCGTTCCTGGTGAACGTGATCGGTCTGCAATGGGCCGGGCCGACGATCCTCGCCTACGGCACCGAGGAGCAGAAACAGCGCTTCCTGAAGCCGATCCTCAGCGGGGAGGAGATCTGGTGCCAGGGCTTCAGCGAACCGGGCGCCGGCTCCGACCTGGCGAGCCTTCAGACGTCGGCGACACCGAGTGGAGACGGATGGGTCGTCGCCGGCCACAAGGTCTGGACGACGCTCGCCCACGTCGCGAAGTGGATGATCCTGCTGGCGCGCACGGATCCTGCCGCACACAAATACGCGGGCATCTCGTACTTCCTGTTCCCGATGGAGGCCCCCGGCGTGACGGTGCAGCCGCTCGTCAAGATGACCGGCGAAGGCGGCTTCAACCAGGTGATCTTCGACGCCGCGCCGATGCCGAAGGACGCTCTGCTCGGCCAGCTCGGCCAGGGCTGGCAGATCGCGATGACGACGCTGACCTTCGAGCGCGGCGCCGCGGAAGGTTCCGGCGGTGGCTCGACGGCGCCCACCGGAGAGTCGGTGCGCGCAGTCACGTCGCTGGCGCGACGCATGCGTCGCGACGGCCGATCCGCCGCCGAGGATCCCGTCCTGCGCGATCGCATCGCTCAGGGGTGGATCGACGAGGAGGCGCTGCGGCTCACCGCGCAGCGCGCACGGGTGCCGGGACTCAACATGGACGACCGCCCGCTGGCGACGCGGCTGATGAACAAGCTGGTGTATTCGGAGTTCGGTCAGCGGATCACCGAGCTGGCCTGCGAGGTGCTGGGACCCGACGCCGGTCTCTGGCTCGGCGATGCCAGCGCTCCGGACAAGGCCGAGTGGCCGCGCATGTACATGAACTCGTTCGGGATGACCGTCGGCGGCGGCACCAGCGAGATTCAGCGCAACATCATCGGGGAGCGCGTGCTCGGCCTCCCGAAGACCAAGTGAGGGCCCCGATGCGTCTCGACGTTCCGACCGATTTCGGGTTCACCGAAGAGCACGCGCTGCTGCGCGGCGAAGCGCGCCGGTTCCTCGGTGAGCGCCTGCCGATGGCGACGCTGCGCCGGATGCTCGACGCCGGCCACCGCTTCGACCACGGCCTGTGGAAAGAGATCGCCGAACTCGGCTGGCTCGGGCTGGTGCTCCCGGAGCGGTTCGGCGGAGCGGGACTCGGCTGGCTGCACCTCGAGATCCTGATGGAAGAGATGGGCCGGCGTCTGGTCCCCGGTCCGTTCCTCGGCTCGCTGCTCGCCGGCATCGCGCTCGAACAGGCCGGCAGTGAGTCGCAGCAGGCGCAGTGGCTGCCGGCGATCGCCGCTGGCGAGCGGGTCGCCACGCTGGCGCTCGTCGAGTCCGGCGGCGGCTTCGACGCCGACACGCTGACGGCCAGCGCCGACCCCGTCGACGGCGGCTACGTGCTGCGCGGACGCAAGACCCACGTCGTCGGCGGCGCCGATGCCAGCCTCGTCGTCGCGGCCTTCCGCGAGCCGTCCGGCCACACGGCGCTGTTCGCGATCGAGTTGCCGACGAGCGGCGTCTCGATCGAAGACGAGGTCTCGATCGATCCGACCCGGCCGACGGCGCGGATCGGGTTCGACGGCGTGCGCGTCGGGCCGGAGGCGCGGCTCGATGGCCCCGGCGGCGCCGCGCTCGCCGCAACGCAGGTGCGCGGCTGTGCCGCCCTGGCCGCCGAGCAGGTGGGCGGCGCCGAGTCCGTGCTGCTGCTCGTGCGCGACTATGCGATCGACCGCAAGCAGTTCGACCGGCCGATCGGCTTCTTCCAGGCCGTGAAACATCCGATCGTCGACATGATGTGCGGTGTCGAGCTGGCGCGCAGTCTCGCTTGCGGTGCTGCGGCGGCGCTCGATGCCGGCTCCCCGGCCGCGGAGGTTCATGCGCGGATGGCCAAGGCGCTGGCCGGAGACGTCTACGCGAGCGCCGTACGCAAAGGGGTCCAGATCCACGGCGGCTACGGCTTCACGTGGGACTGCGACGTGCACTTCTACTTCCGGCGCGCGCTGTGGAGTCGGCCGATGCTCGGCGACGCCATCCACCATCGCCGGCATCTGGCCACGTTGCTGCTCGACGCCGACTGAGAGGGTTGCCGAGAATCGGCGGACGGGATTCGGAGCCGGGCGGGAGGCGCACACCCTCCGCCGATGTCCTCGGCCGACGGGCTTTGGCGCTTCGCGTGGAGGCGAACCGGCGGCCTGCGGATTACGGCTCCGGGTGTGCGCCTCCCGCCCGTCGGTGTGCCTGTGCCAGCGGCCGATTCTCGGCAACCCTCTGAGCCGACCGGCCTCCGGCTCGCATCCTCCCCGAGGGCGAGATGTGTCATGTCGCCGTCATCGCCGGCTGCGAATCGTCTGTCGGGTGGCCCGTCGGAGTCGTTCGAGGGCCGGAGTTTCGTTGGCAGCCACCGCGCGTGCGGTGAGTCGCCGGAGTTCCGCGACCTTCGAGGAGAATCCCATGTTGCGGATCGCCAGTCGCAGTGCTCTCCCGGCGCTCGCCGCGGTCGGGCTGCTCTCGGCCACGCCGTTGGCGGCCGAGGCCCGGGACGACCATCGCGGTCGCCACGAGTACCAGAGTCACCGGCAGCAGGAAGCGCGTGGCCATCGGGACGGCCGCCACCACGATGTCCGGCGCCGGGACGGGGATCGCCACGAGCGGCATCACCATGCCCGGCGCCATCACCGGGACAAGCGGAGATCTCACCATGCCCACGTGCCGTACCGGGGCCGTCATGACTCTGCGCGATTCCATACCCTGTATCGTGGGCACCGGTACCGCGGGCACTCCGACGCCGACCGATTCTACGCGCCGCGCTATCGCCGGCCCGTCGTCATGCACAGCAGCCCGTTCTACTGCGCCCCGTGCGGGTATGGGTTCTCGAGCCGCCGGCACTTCCACGGCCATCTGACCGATCATCACGACATCGCCGCGCGCCTCCTCGCCAACGTGATCGTGCAGACGCTGCGCGGCTTCCGGTACTACGGCTACTGATCACGGGGCTGCTCGGTGAGCGGCCCCACCACGAACGAAGCGGGGGATCGGGGAGAACGCCTCCCCGATCCCCCATCGTGTCCGGCAGCCGGCGAGGTCCGCCGGATCGCTAGGACGTCACCGGAATCTGTCGCACTCGCGCGTGTTCCGCCTTCGGCAGCGTCACGGTCAGCACGCCGTTCTTGAACGCCGCCGACGCCTTGTCCGAAGCCACCTCGACGGGGAGCTGGATCGAGCGCCGGAAGTTGCCGTAGGAGCGCTCGCTCCAGCGCCAGCCCTTGCGCTCTTCCTCGTGCTCGGTGCGCTTCTCTCCCGTCAAGATCATCACGTTGCCGTGCACCTCGAGCTGGAAGTCCTTCTCCTCGAGGCCCGGCAGCTCGGCCGTCACGAGATACTCGGCCGCGCGCTCGACGACATCGATGCGCGGGGCGAAGTGGCCGGCGGGCGTCGCTGACGTCGGCGCCCCGGAACCGCGCCACAGATTCTCGAGGGCTCGCTCCAAGGGTCCGACCGGATCGCCGGCCTCGTCGAACGCGCTGATCGGGTGTCCGCGGAAAATACTGGGGAAAGCCATGATTCGTGTCCTCCTGTTCTCATCGTTCGGCTTCGCCGACCCCGGGGGCAGGCGAGAACGACGGACGCAATCAGAAGTAAACACGGTTTGGGACGCGTCAAGGCGGCGCGTCGGCGGAAGGCCGGCGATCGGTCGATCGGGCCCCGACTCAGATGGGGCCCGGACCCGGAGGCGGGCAGGGCCGAGCCGTCGACCGCGACCTTCGGCGGCCCGGTCAGAGCGTCAGGACGGCGTAGATCCCCGCGAGGCTGCCGGCCGCGGCGATCGCGTAGAGCAGCGAGCCGATCACCGGGTCCGGACCATGGCCGAGCCAGTCGGCGAGCAGCGCGCGCACGTGATGGGCGCCCTTCCACAGCGGCAGCGCGATCAGCGCCAGCAACAGCACGCGTCCGATCGGGTGGGATGCCAGGGTGTAGGCGCGCTCGTACGACATCGCGCCATCCGGCAGCAGGCCGAGCGGTGCGCCCAGCGTCACTGCGAGCAGATAGCCGGGCAACAGCAGCGTCCCGAGCAGGATGCCAGCGCCGAACAGCAACCAGATGACCGGTTCGAGGCGGAGCAGCAGCGTCTTCACGGCCAGAGCCCTCCGAGCACGACGAGCAACGCCAGCGTCACCGCGATCCACGCGGCGTACAGACCCGCATGGATCACCGGCCGCGGCGGCGGCTTGATCGGCCCGAGCCGGGCCGGTTGCGCCTTCGGGAACAGCCGGAAGAACCGCACGCCGACGAAGATCACCGAGATCAGCGCGATCGCGTGAAACACCAGATACAGCGGGTTCGAGAAATCCCGCATCAGCTCCTGCCACGCCTCGGGGCCCCGCCCGAGCGCGACCGCGACGCGCAACACGATCAGGCCGAGCACCAGGTACGGAATTCCGGTCGCGTCGAAGAGCAGGTAGGTCCGCATCCGCGGCTGCGACCAGAACGTATCCGGCACCTGCGGCGGCGCCGTACGCGTCGAGCCGGGCCGGTGCGGAGTCATCGCCTGCGGATGGGATGCGCGTGCCATCTAGCCGTTCCTCTTGACGACGAACGAAGCCGCCCAATCGACCACGGCATTCAGCTTCGCCTGGTTGATCGCGGCGGCCGGATCGACGTTCTTCGGGCAGACTTCGGTGCACTCGTTGGCGTACGAGCAGTGGAACACCGTTCCCTCGCCGCGGAAGACCTCGTTGCGCTCGGCGGCCCCCTCGTCGCGCGAGTCCATGTTGTAGCGGTGTCCGAGCGCGATCGCCGCCGGCCCGAGGAAGTGCGGCTCCTTCGCGACGACCGGGCACGCCGCGTAGCAGAGCATGCAGTTGATGCACATGCTGAACTGCTTGAAGGCCGACAGCTCCTCCGGCGATTGCCGGTTCGGGCCCTCCTCCGCCGCCTTCTCCTTGGCGACGATCACCCACGGCTTCACGGACTTGAACTTCTCCATGAACCCGTCCATCTCGATCACGAGATCGCGGACGATCGGGAAGTTCGCGAGCGGCTCGACCTCGACGACCTCGCCGTAGTCCGCGAGCTGCGTCTTGCAGGTGAGCTTCGGCTCGCCGTTGACGTTCATGCCGCAACTGCCGCACACCGCCATCCGGCAGGACCAGCGGTGCGAGAGTGTCGGGTCGATCTCGTCCTTGATGTGGTTCAGCGCGTCGAGGACCTTCCAGTCCGGACGGCAGGCCACCTCGTAGGTCTGGGTCTTCGGGACCTGATCCTTGTCGGGATCGAAACGGGTCACGACGAAGGTCCGCTTGCGCATCTCGCCGGTTTCGGGGGCCATCAGTACTTGCGCTCCTCGGGCTGGAATCGCGTGATCGTGACGGACTTCTTGTCGAGCCGAGGTCCGGACTCCTCGTGGAACACCATGGAGTGGTAGAGGAAATCCCGGTCGTTCCGCTGCGGGAAGTCGCGGCACGCATGCGCGCCTCGGGACTCCGTCCGGTGCGCGGCCGACACGGCGATCGCCTGCGCCACGTCGAGCATCGCGCCGAGCTCGAGCGCCGCGAGGATCTCCGTGTTGAACACCTTGCTGGCGTCCTCGAGCGCGATGTCGTCGTAGCGGCTCTTGATCCGGGCGAGATCCGAGACGGCCTGCTGCATCGACTCCTGCTTGCGATAGACGCCGCAGCCGCTCTCCATCGCAGTCTGCATCTCACTGCGTAGCGCGGCGATCTTCTCACTGCCGCGCTTGCGACCCCGCAGCGCATCGATGCGCGCGCCCTCTTCTTCCGCCGCAGCCCGCAGCCGAGCTTCCTGGCCGTCCGACGCACCACGTCCGTACGCCACGGCTTCCCGGCCGGCGCGCGCGCCGAAGACCAGGCACTCCGTCAGCGAGTTCGAGCCGAGTCGGTTGGCGCCGTTCATCGACACGCAGGCGACTTCGCCGGCCGCGTAGAGACCCGGCAGCGGCGTGGCCCCGCGAACATCCGTATCGACGCCCCCCATCATGTAGTGCAGCACGGGGCGGATCGGGATCGGCTCGTGGACCGGATCGACGCCGGCGTAGATCTTCGACAGCTCCCGGACGAAGGGCAGCTTGGCCATGATCTTCGCTTCGCCGAGGTGGCGGAGATCGAGCTGGACGAACTCTCCGTACGGGCCCTTGATGCCGCGCCCGGCCTCGATCTCGAGGATCTCGGCGCGCGAGATCATGTCGCGCGGTCCGAGTTCCGCCTTCTGGCCGACCCCGTAGTCGCGCGTCACCAGGAAGCGTTCCCCTTCGGCGTTGAGGACGTAGCCGCCCTCGCCACGCGAGGCCTCGGTGATCAGGATCCCGGTGCCCGGCAGGCCCGTCGGGTGGTACTGGACGAACTCCATGTCCTTGAGCCCGACGCCGGCGCGGTACGCCAGCGACATGCCGTCGCCGGTCTTGATGTTGCCGTTCGTCGTGAACGGGAAACACTTGCCGGCGCCACCGGTCGCGAGGATCACTGCGCGGCCCTGGAACATCCGCATCGCACCGGACCGGATGTCGAGCGCGGCGACGCCCTTCACGGCGCCGTCGTCGACGAGGAGCTTCGTCACGAAGTGCTCGTCGTAGCGGACGATGCGATCGAAACGCAGTGAATGCTGGAACAGGCTGTGCAGCATGTGGAAGCCGACCTTGTCGGCCGCGAACCAGGTGCGCGGGACCGCCATGCCACCGAAGGGCCGCGTCGCGACGGTGCCGTCGTCGTTGCGGCTCCACGGGCAGCCCCAATGTTCGAGGCGCGTCAGCTCGAGGGGCGCCTGCTCGACGAAGTAGTCGACGCTGTCTTGAGCGGCGAGGAAGTCCGAGCCCTTCACGGTGTCGTAGGCGTGCTTCTCGAGGCTGTCGCCCTTGCCTTCGACGTAGGCCGCAGCGCCGCCTTCCGCCGAAACCGTGTGGCTGCGCATCGGATACACCTTGGAGACGAGCGCCACGGTGACCTTCGGGTCTGCCTCGACGGCGGCGATCGCGGCGCGCAGCCCGGCGCCGCCTCCGCCGACGACGATCACATCGTGCCGGAATGATTCCATCACGGCCGTTCGTCGCCTCCCATTGGGGTGTTCGGGAACAGGCGAGGAATAGCCGATCCCGGTCTGAAAGCAAAGGATCCGCGTCCCGGAATCCGCCGTGTTCGGCAGCCTTTCGAGCGCCTGCAGAACGCTCTCATGCGATCAGACGGACGCATCCGGCTCGCGTCCTTCCGACGGCGCGCGGGTCGAGGCTCCGATCGGCTCTTGCTGCGTCACACAATGCAGCGCGCCGAAGCCGGACACCAGATCGGCACACGGAATTCCGATCACGTCGCGCGCCGGACACAGCTCACCGAGGATCGCCAGCGCCGTCGCGTCGCTCGCTCCGCCGAAGGTCGGCACCAGCACAACGCCGTTGGCCAGATAGAAGTTCGCGTGGCTCGCCGGACTGCGCTGGCCCGCTCGCTCGAGACGCTCCGGCATCGGCAGCGGCACGATGGTCAGCGCGGCGTCGCGCGCATCCCGCATCGCCCGCAGGCGTCGCAGGTTCTCGGCGAGCGGCGCGTGGTTCGGGTCAGCGGGATCCTCGCAGAGCGCGGCGACGACGACACCCGGCGCGACGAAGCGTGCGATGTCGTCCACGTGGCCGTCGGTGTCGTCCCCGTCGATGCCGTCGCCGAGCCACAGCACGCGCCGGGCGCCGAGCTGATCGGCCAGCAACTGCTCCATGCGTTCGCGGGTCCGGCCCGGGCCGCGATTCGCGTTCAGCAGACAGGCTTCCGTCGTCAGCACGGTCCCCTGCCCGTCACCATCGATGGCGCCGCCTTCGAGAACGACGTCGCTCGCGAAGCACGGCAGCCCGAGCACCTTCTCGATGTGGCGCGGAACGGCGTCATCCAGCTCCCAGCCGGGATACTTGCGACCCCAGTTGTCGAAGCGGAAGTCCAGCAACGCGCGGGCGCCGTCGGGGCGGACGACGAAGATCGGGCCGTGGTCGCGACACCACGCATCCGTGGTCGGCCAACGATGGAATCGGACGTTGTGGTCGGGATCCCAGCCCGCCCGCCGGATCCCCGTGCGCGCGACGTCCTCCATGGCGTCGTCGGCCACCCCGATCTCGACCGTCTCGCGCGGCGCCAGCGCGGCCACCAGCGCGGCGAAACTGGCGCGCACGGCAGCCAGGTTGTCCGGCCACGTCTCGAGGTTGTGCGGCCAGGACAACCACGTCGCCCGGTGCGGCTCCCACTCGGCGGGCCAGCGGTAGCCCTGCGCGGCCGGCGTGGCCATGGCGTCAGGAGCCGAAGCGCTGGAGGAGATCGCCATAGGCGTCGATGCGGCGGTCGCGCAGGAACGGCCAGCCGCGGCGGACTTCCTCGATCTGCGACAGGTCGCAGTCGACGACGAGCGTCTCCTCGCGATCCGCCGACGCGCGGGCCAGGATGCGGCCGAAGGGATCGGCGACGAAGGATTGGCCCCAGAACGTGAGGCGCTCCTCGACGCCGACGCGATTGGTCGCCACGACGAAGACGCCGTTGGCGATCGCGTGCGCGCGCTGCGCCGTCTCCCAGGCGTCGTGCTCGGCGGTCTCCCATTCCGGCCGCACGCCGGTCTCCCAGCCGATCGCCGTCGGAATCGTGAGCACCTGGGCGCCGGCCAGCGCCGTCAGCCGGGCGGCCTCCGGGAACCACTGATCCCAACACACGAGTGTGCCGATCCGGCCGACGCGTGTCTCGATGGCGCGGAAGCCGAGGTCGCCCGGCGTGAAGTAGAACTTCTCGAAGTACAGCGGGTCGTCCGGGATGTGCATCTTGCGATAGAGGCCGGCGATCGTGCCATCGGCGTCCAGCACGACGGCGGTGTTGTGATAGAGCCCTGGCGCCCGGCGCTCGAACACCGACGCCACGACGCTGACGCGGCACGCCGCCGCCACCTTCGCGACGGCTTCGGTGGTCGGTCCCGGAATCGACTCGGCCAGGTCGAAGCGGGTCTGCTCCTCGGCCTGGCAGAAGTACGGCGTGCGAAACAGCTCCTGCAGCACGACGAGCCGGGCCCCGCGCGCCGCGGCGTCTTCGATGCCGGCCAGCGCCTTCGCCAGGTTCTCGTCGGCGTCCGCGGAGCAGCACATCTGCACCAGGCCGACGGAGAGGACGGCATCACGGGACGAGCCGGTCCCGGTCGTCGTAGCGTTCGGGTCTGTCATACGGGCCCGGTGGTAGGCAACCGGGCGGAGCGCTGCAAGCAGAGCACTTGCTGGCCCCCCGATCCGCGTCTGGGCTCGTGACCGCTTCCGTCACAGGCCTGCTCCAGAGTCCGCGAGCCAGGAGGTCGCAAGATGCACCGATTCGTACGTGAAGCCCTCGGAACGGCCGCGGTGATCGCCGCCTTCGTGGCCCTCGGAGCCGGATCGTTCGCGTTGGGGGGCGGCGTCGCCACCCGAGCGGCCGAAGCGCCCGGATCTGCGTATCCTGGCGCCGTCATGACCGGAGCGACTGAAGCCACACCGACGCCGCCGGCCGCGGACGAGCCCATCGCCTGGCTGGTCGACGGCTTCAACGTGCTCCACGCCGCCGTGCTACGCGGACGCGATCGGAAGGACTGGTGGGGTCCGGCGGCGCGCGGCCGGGTCGTCGACCTGGTCTGCGGGCTCGACGCTCCGGGCGCCGAGATCGTCGTCGTATTCGACGGACAGCGGCCGGCCGACGAACCCGAAGACGGCGAGCCGGCGGGGCCCCGGGTGGTCTTCGCCGCATCGGCCGACGATTGGCTGCTCGCGGCGGTCCGGCGAGCTCCGGATCCGGCGCGCGTGGTCGTCGTCACGGCGGATCGCCAGCTCGCGGACCGCGCCCGCCATCGCGGCGCCCGGATCCTCGGACCCACGGCGTTCCGGGAGCGCTGCCGAGGCTCGGCCCGGGCGGCGCCGAGCGAGCCCGCCGAGCGTACCTGAGCAATCCGGTCCGAGCGGACGCGACCGAGACGGCGCCCGGTCCGATTCGCGGCGGCTGCGGCCGCGCGGTCCGAACGGCGGATCCGCACCCGGCACCTCGAAACAGATGACCGGGAAACCCCGGCTCCGACCCGCCCCGCGGTTCAGGCGCCGGCGGTAGCCGGGATCGCGTCCGGTGGTGCTGGAAGCGCGCGACGGCGCAGAAGCGGCGTGAGGAGCAGCGGATTCGCGACCAGGCCTCGAGGCGACACGAGTCGACCCTGGCCGGCCACTCTACACACGGGGAGGGCGAGAACCCGCCGCCCTTGTCTCGCGCTGGTCCTCCACGGCCGCGCAGAACGCTCACGACAGATGCTCCGGAGGTCACCCATGCTCGTCATCTGCGGGTCCCGAGGCGGGCTCGGAATCCGATCGCTCGTCCTGGCCCTGGCGTTGTCCACCGGGGCTCCCGGCACGGCGGTCGCCGGCACCTTCTCTGTCCTCACCTACAACGTCGCGGGGCTGCCGCTCGGGCTGTCGGGATCGAGCCCGGAGGTCAACAACGCCCAGATCAGCCCGCGGCTCGACGCCTTCGATCTGGTGGCGGTCCAGGAGGACTTCGGGTTCCACGAGGACCTGACCGCGGAGATCGACCATCCCTACCGTTCCGTGAAGGACACGACGGACGTGCAGGCGACGCTCGATCTCGCCGCGCAGTTCGGCCTGGAGGCTCCACAGCTCGGGGACGGCCTCAATACCTTCTCGTTCCATCCGTTTCACGATTTCACGCGCGTCACGTGGAACGAATGCTTCGGCCTCCTCGACAACGGCAGCGATTGCCTCGCGCCGAAGGGCTTCAGTTTCGCCCGTCACGAAGTCGAGCCCGGCGTCTTCGTCGACGTCTACAACCTGCACGCCGACGCGGGCGGAGCCGAAGGCAGTCTTGCCGCGCGACGGTCCAACCTCCGCCAGATCGCCGACTTCCTCCTCGCCACCTCGGAGGGGCGTGCCGTCATCGTGCTCGGCGACACCAACAGCCGCTATACGCGCGCCGGCGACATCCTGCCGGAGTTCGTCGCGACGACCGGCGTCGCAGACGTCTGGCTCGAGCTGACGCGTGGAGGTGTAGTCCCGGAGCCAGGGCTGCCTCTGGAGGAAGGTTGTGCCGTCGATTTCGCCGACGCGAACTGCGAGCGCGTCGACAAGATCTTCTACCGCAGCGGCAGCGATGTCGAGCTGACGGTGCTCAGCCATGCGGTCCCCGCAGACTGGGTCGACAGCGAGGGTGTCCAGCTCTCGGACCACGAACCGGTGTCTGCGGTGTTCTCGGTGCGAGTGGTCCCGGAGCCGGCGACCCTCTCGTTGCTGGCGGCCGGCGTCGCCGTGCTCGCCGGCGGATCGCGGCGAGCACGGCGGCGGCGGGCACGGGAGGACGCGGCGGTCCCTGTTGGCTCGTCGCCGGCCGTCTTTCGGCACGCGTCCTCGCGCGTTGGCGCCCAGACGCGCTCACAGCGAGTGCGGCGCCGGATGTCCCGGTGAGACCTTGCGCCGGCGCATCGGGAAGAACGCGAGCCAGATGCCGACAGCCGCCGTCACGCCGAAAAGGGTCTGCAGCAGCAGCAGGGTCGGGTGCATGTGGGCGGGATCGAGGCTTCGATTGATCAGCGTGGACGTGAAGATCCCGCAGGCGGCCGCGGCGGCGATCCCCCACAGCAGGAAGCGCCGGGCGAGTGCGGGATTCGCCAGACCCAGCGCGACGCGGCGCCGCATCAGCGACCAGAGACGGAACGACTCGGCGGCGCTCCATGCGTAGATGCTCAGACTCCCGAGCATCCCCGGCCAGAATACGTAGCCGGGCAGCGGAATCTCCGCGGGGTCGCTCGCACGCGCCGCGAGTGCCATCACCAGGACTCCGGTGAGCCCGAGTTGGAGGACGCGGGCCCATGGCTCCGTGGGCCGGAAGATGTGTCGCACCGCGAGCGCCAACGAGGCGGCGCCGAGGTGGCCGCAGAAGGTCCCGACGATGATGGCGAACGTGGCGACCGGAGAGGAACGATCCCCGACCAGCAGAGCGCCGATCAGCAGCGGGAAGCTGAGCCCTCCACCCGCGACCAATGCGACGCCGATCGCCAGTTCGGGCACCTCCCCGGTCCGCCGGGCCAGCAAGAGAAGTCGTGCACCGACGATCAGGCTCGACAAGACGAACAGCGCAAAACCAACCGCAATTCCCGAATCCATCACCGGACCGGATCGGTCGGAGGCAAAGCCCCCCTGAGCCGGGATCCGCGCGTCGGTCTCTCCCCATCCTCCGGGCCTGGCTCCCGTCCCCCCGCGTCCCGGTTGGCGAGACGTCCGCACCGTCCGGCGGCTCCCCCGGCGCGCACAAGGTCTGCACATGCCCCTTGGGGCTCGCGGTGAGCCGGGACCCACCCGTCGTGTGGGCATTCCAACACCTGGCGTCCGGAATCCGTCACCAGCCTGCCTGGCGCGCCCGCAAGCGCGCGCGGAGGCCGCCGGTAACCCGTTGATTCTGCGAGACATCCAAGTGCCGACCCGGGTCGGCAACGGCTGGCACGGTTCCTGCTCTCATCGAAGCGAAGGGGGGGAAACAACGATGGCTGCTGCAATCACGATTCCGGTCACGAGCCCGACGGGCCATCCGGATTCGCTGGATGTCACGCTCTGGGAGCTGGTCTGGGCCGTCAGCCAGGTCGCCGACAACGAACGCGAGGTGATCGCGACTGTCGCGCACATGCTCGAGTCCGGTTCCGTGAACCTCATCGGCAACTTCCGCAACTGCCCGATTGCCATCCGCTAGCACGTCAAGAAAGGGGCCGGGTTCGATCCGTCAACTTTTCCGTTGGAAAAGTTGACGGATCGAACCCGGCCCCTTTCTTGACGGCTTTGCTGCGGGTGGTCTGATACGTTCGGGGGGCGGAGGCGCCAGGCCATGAAAGGAATCCTCCTCGCCGGCGGCTCCGGTACGAGGCTCCATCCGATCACGCGCGGCATCAGCAAGCAGCTGCTGCCGGTGTACGACAAGCCGATGGTCTACTACCCGCTCAGCACGCTGATGCTGGCGGGGATCCGCGAGCTGTTGCTGATCAGCACGCCCGCGGATCTTCCGCTCTTCGAGCGGCTGCTCGGAGACGGCTCCTCGCTCGGCCTCTCGATCCAGTATGCGGCCCAGCCACGACCGGACGGCATCGCCCAGGCGTTCCGCATCGGGCGCAACTTCATCGCCGACGAACCCGTGGCCCTCGCACTCGGCGACAACATCTTTCATGGCCAGGGTCTGTCGATGACGCTGCAGCGCGCGGCCCAGATCGAGTCCGGCGCCACCGTATTCGGCTACTGGGTCCAGGATCCGCAACGTTACGGTGTCGTCGAGTTCGATTCCGATGGGCGCGCGACGGGAATCGAGGAGAAGCCGCGGGCGCCGCGATCGCATTATGCGGTCGTGGGTCTCTACTTCTACGACCGGCAGGTCGTCGAGATCGCGGATTCGCTCGAGCCGTCGCCACGCGGCGAGCTCGAGATCACCGACGTGAACCTCGCCTACCTGCAACGGGGCCAGCTCGCGGTGGAACTCCTGGGGCGGGGGACGGCGTGGCTGGATACCGGCACCCACGAATCGCTGCTGCAGGCCTCGGGCTACATCCACGCCGTGCAGGAGCGCCAGGGACTGATGGTCGCGTGCCCCGAGGAGATCGCCTATCGCCGCGGCTGGATCGACCGCGACCAACTCGAAAAGCTCGGACACGAACTCAGCAAGTCGAGCTACGGCGAGTACCTGCTGCGTCTGGTGCGCGAGCGTTCGCAGCGGTGAAGGCGATCAGCACGGATCTGAGCGGCGTTCTCGTGATCGAACCGGTCGTCCACCGTGATGCCCGCGGTTTCTTTCTCGAGAGCTGGCGGGAATCCCGCTATCGGGAGCACGGAATCGACGTGTCGTTCGTCCAGGACAACCACTCGCGCTCCGTGCGCGGAACGCTCCGGGGTTTGCACGCCCAGCTCGCGCCCAAGCCGATGGCCAAGCTCTTGCGCTGCGTCGCCGGAGCGATCTTCGACGTGGCGGTCGACGTGCGCCGCGGGTCGCCGACCTACGGCGGCTGGGTCGGCTTCGAGCTCTCCGCAGACAACTTCCGACAGCTGTACGTGCCGGCCGGCTTCGCCCACGGATTCTGTGTCCTCAGCGAGAGCGCCGAGGTCGAATACAAATGCTCCGAGGTCTATGCGCCGGAGCACGAGATCGCGATCGCGTGGAACGACCCTCGGATCGGGATCCGCTGGCCGATCACGGAGCCGACGCTCTCTCCGCGGGATCGCGACGCACCGCCGCTGGCCGGGTGGGCGGCGCAAGGGCGCCTGCCGCACTGGCCAGGCCCGCTCCCCGCCTGACCGGGTCCGGGCGCACGAGTCCGGCAGCGCCGCCGCGCCCCGTCAGAAGTCCTCTTCCAGCCCCCACGCGGCCTCGTCATCGAGCTTGCCGGCGATCCGACACGGCGCCCCGCAGTACGTGCACGAGACCTCGTCGCCCGGCTTCTCGTCGCCGGCGACCGGAACGTGGGCGCTGCAGATCGGACAGGTGAAATCGAGATCCCGCATGGGGCGGCCATCGGCGCCTTGTGGAACGCTCTTGAGGGCTAAGATCGGATGGCTCTCGAGGGAGGGAAACGATGCAGGCCTGCGTTCGTGTCGCCATGACGATCGCGCTCGTCGTGCTGACCTCCGGCTGCGGCTATAACCGCATCCAGGGCGCCGACGAGGACGTCCAGAAACAGTGGTCCGAGGTCGCAAACCAGTACCAGCGACGTGCCGACCTGGTGCCGAACCTGGTGGCGACCGTGAAGGGCGCCGCCGACTTCGAACGCGAGACCCTCGAGGCGGTCGTCGCTGCGAGGGCCCGCGCGACCTCCATCCAGGCAACCCCGGAGCTGGTCGATGACCCGGCAGCCTTCGGTCGATTCGAGGCGGCGCAGGGCGAACTCTCGAGTGCGCTCTCACGACTTCTCGTGACCGTAGAGCGCTATCCGGAGCTGAAGGCCAACGCGAACTTCCGCGACCTGCAGGCGCAGCTCGAGGGCACGGAGAACCGGATCGCCGTCGCGCGCGGGCGGTACATCGAGGCGGTCGCGGAGTACAACAAGCTCGTGCGCTTCTTCCCGACCAACCTGACCGCACGGTTCCTGCTCGGCGCCGAGGTCCGCCCTACTTTTGCGGCGCGTCCGGGCGCCGAGACGCCGCCCGAGGTGCAGTTCTGAGCCGAACGCGATCGCGCGGCATCCCGGCCGCGCGCGTGGTGCAGGCGGCCGCAAGCGTCCTCGTCGCACTCCTCCTGCTGGGGTCGGGCGCGAACGCCGAATCCGCCGTTCCGCCGTTGCGCGCGCGCGTGACGGATCTGGCGGACCTGCTCCCGCCGGATGCGCAGCGTTCTCTCGAGCAGCGACTCGCCGCCTTCGAACGTGAGACCTCGCACCAGATCGCCGTGCTCACGATCCCGTCACTCGAAGGCGAAGCGATCGAATCGTTCTCGTTGCGCGCGGTCGAAGCCTGGAAGCTCGGTCGCGCGGACGCCGACAATGGGATCCTGTTGCTGGTGGCGGCGCGCGACCGGCGCGCACGGATCGAGGTCGGCTACGGGCTCGAGGGGGCCGTGCCGGACATCGTCGCCAAACGCGTGCTCGAGGACGTGCTGTTCCCGCGCTTCCGCGCGGGCGACTTCGAGGGCGGAATCGACGCGGCGACCACGGCCCTGATGCAGGCGGCTCGGGGCGAGGAGGTGTCCGCGCTCACGCGGCCCGAGCGTCGGGATCGGCCGGGCGGAGACGATCCCGTCGCGCTGGTGCTCTTTTCGAGCGTCCTCGGGATGTTCGCCGCCCTCCCGTTCCGTTCCGCGACGAAGCGGCGGCCACTCGCAGCCCTCGTCGCGGGCGGCGTCGCGGCCGGGCTCGCCCATCTGTTCCTCGGCATGCTGTCGTGGACCCTGCTGGGGCTCGCACTCGGCGCGCTGCTCGGGTGGTTCGGACCGATCACAAGTCCCGGCCGCCCGGGCGGGCTCGGCGGCCTCGGCGGCTGGCGTGGCGGTCGGGGCGGCTTCGGCGGCGGTGGCGGCCGCTTCGGCGGCGGCGGCGCGTCGGGGAGCTGGTGACGGTGCGAGCGAGCGAGCTGATCGACCCGGCCGCGCGCCAGCACCTCGAAGCCGTGGTGCTGGAAAGCGAGCGGCACACGGTGGGCGAGATCGTCGTCGCGGTCGTGTCGGCTTGCGAGGACGACCACCGTGTGGGCTGGCGACTCGGAGTCGTCGCGGCTGCAGCCGCCCTCGTCGGAACCAGTCTGTTCGTGCCCGGCGCTCCGTGGTGGGCGCTGCTGGCGATCCAGGCGACCGCATTCTGCGTCGCATATGGCATGACGCGGCTTCCGGCGGTCCGCCGGCAGCTATTGCCGGCCGATCTCATCGAAGCCCGCGTCCAGGGGCGTGCACGCAGGTGCTTCCGCGAGCAAGGGCTGACGCGAACCCGCGGGCGGACGGGAATCCTGCTCTTCGTCACCCTGCTCGAGCGCCGCGTGGTCGTGCTCGCCGACGAGGGGATCGACCGGGTCCTCGGTCCCGGCGAGACCTGGGGGCAGGTCGTGGACCTCGTGACGGCCGGCCTGCGCGCGGGCCGTGGGGTCGACGGGCTCGAAGCCGCCGTCCGCCGCTGCGGGGAGATCCTGGCGCAGCACGCACCGCGGTCCACCGAGCGCGGCATCGACGAGCTGCCGAACGCCATCGTCGTCGAGGATTGACACAGCCCCACTCCGTGCAGGCGGGCCGATCGGAGCCGGGCCGGAACTCCGAACGCCGGCGCTCGCGGCGTACCGTTCGGCCTGGATGGAACTCATGATCGTCGCTGTCTCCGGATCCGGCGGATGAGTCCGTTCGTGGAGTCATCGTGCGAGAGCGGCGGATCCTCCGGAGCGCACAGTTCCGACGCGATCCTGGGGGCGAGCTGCTTGCCCAGCTCGACACCCCATTGATCGAAGGAGTCGATGTTCCACAGCACGCCCTGCGTGAAGACCTTGTGCTCGTAGAGGGCAATCAGCACGCCCAGGCTGAAGGGCGTGAGCTGCTCGCCGAGCAGGATGGTGCTGGGGCGATCGCCTGGGAAGCTGCGATGCGGAACCAACCCGGGCGGGACCCCCTCGGCGGCGACCTCGTCGGGGGTCTTGCCGAAGGCGAGCGCCTCCGCCTGCGCCAACAGGTTCGCGAGCAGGAGCTCGTGCTGCTGCCCGCGTTCGTTGCAGGATCGTGCGAAGGCGATGAAATCACACGGCACGAGATGCGTCCCCTGGTGCAGGAGCTGGAAGAACGCATGCTGGCTGTCGGTGCCGGGCTCGCCCCAGACGCTCGGCCCGGTATCGACCTCGACCGGCCGGCCGTCGTGTTGCACGCTCTTGCCGTTGCTCTCCATCTCGAGTTGTTGGAGATACGCCGGGAATCGGCGCAGATACTGCTCGTAAGGCAGCACGGCGTGGCTCTGTGCGCCGAGAAAATCCGTGTACCACACCCCGAGCAGGGCGAGCACCACCGGCAGGTTGTGCTGCAGCGGAGCGCTGCGAAAGTGCTCGTCCATCGCTCGCATGCCGGCCAGGAACTCCCGGAACCGGCCCGGGCCGATCGCCAGCATCAGCGAGAGGCCGACCGCCGAGCTCACCGAGTAGCGTCCCCCCACCCAATCCCAGAACCCGAACATGTTGGCCGTGTCGATGCCGAACTCTGCTACGGCCTCGGCATTGGTGCTGACGGCGACGAAGTGACGCGCCACCGCCGCCTCCTCCTTCAGCGCCGCCAGACACCAGGCCCGGGCAGCCCGCGCGTTCGTAAGGGTTTCGAGCGTCGTGAAGGTCTTCGAGCACACGAGGAAGAGCGTCTCGGCCGGATCGAGTTCTCGTGTCGCTTCGGCGAAGTCCGTCGGGTCCACGTTCGACACGAAGCGGAACTCGATGGCGCGCGTCGCGTACGCGCGCAGCGCCTGGGTGGCCATCGCCGGCCCGAGATCCGAACCACCGATCCCGAGATTGACGACGGTCCGGATCGGCCGCCCCGTGTGTCCGGTCCACGAGCCCTCCCGCACGCGAGTGCAGAACTCCGCCATCCGGTCGAGGACTTCGTGGACGCCGGGCACCACATTCCGGCCATCCACGAGCATGCGTTCGCCGGCCGGCGCCCGCAACGCCACGTGCAGCACGGCACGATCCTCACTGGTGTTGATCCGTTCGCCGGCGAACATCGCCGCCATGCGAGCCGGTAGGCCCCTCGCTTCGGCCAGCTCCGCCAGCAGCCGCATCGTCTCCTCATCGACTCGATGCCTGGACCAGTCCGCGAAGAACCCCGCCACTTCGGTGGAGAAGCGCTCGGCGCGGTGCGGATCCCCTGCGAATCGCGCGCACAGGCGGCGCCCTTGCGTCGCGTCCCGATGCCGCTCGAGCGCACGCCACGCCGGGAGTTCCGTCAGTCGCTGCGACGTCGGCATCCGTGAGGGTCCCTTCTTCGGCTGGGTGAGAAACCGGCCCGCGACGGGCCGGAGCGTCAGCGACTCGAGGGACTCGCGACGACGCTCCGAAGCTCCCGATCGAGCCGTTCGAGCATGCGGCTGAGCAATCGGTTCCACGCCGCCACCAGCGCCTGCGGGGAGCGGTCGGCCGCCGGCTCCTGTTCCGCCAGCGGGAGATCGAGCCGTCGCGCCGGCCGCACACCGCGAAGATCGAGGAGTCGAAAGCGGCCCTCCAGCACGACCCGCGGCTCCGACGGATCGCGCAGGTCCGCATAGAACCGATCGACGTCGCTCTCCAAGCGATATTCGGGATCCGAGTCCAGGCTGCGTTCGACGGAGGCGAAGCTTTCCGATGCGCGCAGCCACTCGATCATGGCTTCGCGCAGCACGTCCCCGGGAGGTGCGAAGAACTCGTGCAGGAAATCGCTGCCGTAGATGCTGTCGCCGGTCCGGTAGACGAAGCTGGTGCCGCTGAACATCGGCGAAACGCGCACGCGATCGACCCACAGCGAGGCCGGCAGGGTCGCCTCGTGGGACGCGGAAGGCGTCGCCGCGAGCAGGAATCGGATCTGCGGTGGCGCCGGCCGCTCGAGCGCGGCGCCGACGCAGCCGAGCGCGAGCGCCGATGCGAAGACGAGGGCTACCGCGCCGAGAGACTTCATTCCGCGGGCTCCAGCGTGCTCGTCGGCGTCTCGCCGAAGAGCAGGAAGGAGGGATAGCTTCGCGCCATCTCGCTGGCCTCGCGCAGGCTTCGGGACGCCGCGCGCAGATTCTCGAGCGTTGCGACGAGATCCTCACCACTGCGCCCCAGCAGGTGCTGCGTCTGGACCAGCAGCGACGTGGTCTCGCGCAGGCTCGTACGAAGCTCGTCGCCGAGGGGGCCCGTCTGGAGGCTCTCGATGCCGGAGCGCAGCGCGGTGCTGGTCTTCTCGAGGTCCGTGACCAGCCTCGACACCGATTGCTGGACGCTGTCGACATCCGTCGTCTCCACGGCGGCATTGACGTTCACCAGCAGGTCATCGAGATTCGTCAGCAACCCCTCGACGTCGAGGGCATCGATCCGCGTCATCAGCCGCTCGGCGGCGCTGGTGATCTGGGAGATCGTGCTGGGCGCCGACGGGACGTAGGGCACCTCCGGCTTCCAACTGATCGACGGGATCGAGAACCGCTCGGGATCGACGAAGTCCGCCTCGATGAAGGAGACGCCCGTGATGCCGAGCGGTGTCAGGCGCAGCCGCAGTCCGTGTTCGGTCATCCTCTCGATCCGTCGCAACCGCTCGTCCCGTCCAATCTCGCGGCCTGGCTGGGAGATCTCCATCCGCACCAGCACGCGGTTGCGATCCTTCGAGTCGACCGGGGCGAGCTGGTACCGGTCCCCGACGAAGCCGATCCAGCGGACACTGCCGAGCCGCACGCCCCGCAGCTTGACCGGAGCGCCGACCTCGAGCCCCTGCACGGATTCCTCGAAGACCGTCTCGATGACGATCGGGCGATCGAAGAGTCTCCCGCTGCCGACGAAGATCACCGTCGCCGCCGAGAGCAGGATGCCGGCCAACACGAAGAGGCCGACGCGGAAGTAGTGCGCCTCGTTCATGCCGCCACCTCTCCGGACGCGGTCTCGCGGCGAAAGAACCGCCGCACCCACGCGATCTCGCAATGATCGCGCAGCTCGACCGGAGTGCCGGTCGCAACGATGCCCTTCTTCTCCTTGTCCAGCATGATCACGCGGTCTGCGATCTTGTAGATGCTCGCCAGCTCGTGGGTGACGATCACGAAGGTGATTCCGAGCGTGCGCGCCAGTCTCGAGATGGTGTCGTCGAGCTCTGCCGACGTGATCGGATCGAGCCCCGCTGACGGCTCGTCGAGAAACAGGATCTCGGGATCGAGCGCCATCGCGCGCGCCATGGCGGCCCGCTTGCGCATCCCGCCGCTGATCTCGGCGGGAAAACGATGCTCCGTTCCCTCGAGCTGGACCAGCTTGAGCTTGCTGCTGGCGATTCGATGCATCGCTTCCCGCGGCAGGTCGGTGAATTCCTCCATCGGGAGTTCGATGTTCTCGAGCAGGGTCATCGATCCGAACAGGGCGCCTTGCTGGTACATGACTCCGATCTTGCGCAGGATCCGCAGACGTGCCGCCCCCTCCGCGGAAACGATGTCCTCGCCGTCGATCTCGACGTGTCCGGAGAAGGGCCGATAGAGCCCGATCATGTTCTTCAGCAGCGTGCTCTTGCCGCAACCAGAGCCGCCGAGGATCACGAACACTTCGCCCCGCAGGACCTCGAACGAGACGTTCTCGAAGATCGTGACGTCACCGTAGCCGGCGACCACGTCCTCGACCCGGATGATCGGCTCCTGCTCGATCCGCTTCGACATCACCCTCTCAGATCCCGAGAACGTAGAACATGGCGGCGAAGAGGCCGTCGGCGACGGCGATCGCCACGATTCCGCTGACCACCGCACTGGTGGTCGAGAGCCCCACCGCCTGGGCGCCGTGTCCGGTCTCGATCCCGCGCAGACAGCCGACACCGGCCACGAGAATCCCGAACACCATCGCCTTGAGGAGGCCCCCGATGACGTCGAACGGCTCGACCATGTCGACGATCCGATTGATGAAGGTGACGGTCGGAAACCCCAGCGAGCGATACACCAGGAGCCCGCCGAGCAGCCCGGACAGGCTCGTCGCCGTCGCCAGCGCCGGGACCACCGCCATCGCGGCGAGGACGCGGGGAACGACCAGGAAGCGGACCGGCTCGAGGCCCATCGTCGTCAGCGCGTCGATCTCCTCGTTGACCTTCATCGTGCCGATCTCCGCGGCGAAGGCCGAGCCCGATCGCGCCGTCAGCAGGATCGCCGCCATCAACGGCCCGAGCTCCCGCAACATGGACAGGCCCAGCAGATCCGCAACGAAGATCTCCGCGGCGAAGCGCTTCATCGGGATCGCCCCCTGGAAGGCCAGGATCAGCCCGAGCAAGAAGCCGACCCCGACGACGATCGGCATGGCGCCGAGCCCGGCGCGTTCCGCGATCGCGACGGTGTCTCGCATCCGGAGCCGACGGGGATGGCGAATCACGCTCGCCAGCGCGATCACGGCCTCACCGGTGAACGACACCAGGCGGTGAAGATCTCGACCCGTCTGGATCCCGCTGCGGCCGAGCCGCACGATGAACGAGGGAGGGGGCGGCGGCGGCGCAACCTCCTGCCTCGACGGCGCCACGAGCGCCACCAGCTCGCGCAGATCCTCGCGCAGACCGCGCAGCTCGAAGCGCCCGCCGCCCTGCTCCGCCGCCTCCTCGATCGCCGCCAGCAGGGCGGCCCCCGCCCCGTCGCAGTAGTCGACGGCGCCCGCCTCGACGATCAGCGGCCGGTCCCCGGCGGCCCTTGCGGCCGCCATCGCGTCGCGCCAGAGCCGCGCCGTGGACGATGCATCGAGTCGGCCCTCGAGTTCGAGGACGCGGTCGCCGCGCTCGCTGGTCGTCGTGCGGAGCACGGCGCCGCGGCGCGAGGACGTCGCCGTCGTCACGCTCCGCGACAGTTCGTGCAGTGGCCGTACAGCTCGTGGCGGTGCCGCAACAGCCGGAACCCGTACTCGAGCGCGATCCGGTCCTGCGCCGATTCGATCATCCGACACTCGAACTCGATGATGCGGCCGCAGCGGACGCAGACGAGGTGATCGTGATGCTCGTGCGGGACCTCGAAGCGCGTGACGCCGTCCTCGAAGCTGCGCTCCGCCGCCAGGCCGGCCTCACAGAAGATCTTCATGGTCCGGTAGACGGTCGTGTAGCCGATGTGGGGATGCCGCTCACGGACCCGCCGGAACAGCTCTTCCCCGGAGATGTGCCCGGTCACGTCCAGGAACACATCGAGGATCGCCTCGCGCTGCTTGGTCCGCTTGAAGTGGTTCTCTTCGAGGTAGCGGATCAGCGCCTCGCGCTCGACTTCGTGCGACATGGCGAGAAGAATAGAGCAGCGCGCTGTGGATTTCTCGGGACCGAGGCCGGGACGCCGGCACGCCCCCGACCGCGCCCGTGGCCGGGGGCGCCTCGGCCGGCTCGGCGTCGCGCACGCCGCAGCCGGCCGGCTCCGTTCACGGCTCGGCCGGCGCGGGGCGTGCGCGGACGGCGCGGAGATTGCGCTGGGCGGCCTCGTTCTCGCAGCTCAGGGCGACGGCGCGTTGATAGGCGCGCAGCGCATCGTCGGGGCGCTGCGACGCTTCGTACGCGATCCCGAGATGGTTGTAGACCGCGGACGAGTCGGGGACCAGCGCGGCGGCACGCTCGAGTTCGACGATCGCGCGCTCGGTCTCCCCCCGCTCGAGCGCCGCCGTCCCGCGCCGGTAGGCCTGCGTGGCGGCGAAAGGCGCACAGCCCACGAGCAGCACCACGAAGCCGCATGCGGCGAGCCCCAGGGTGACGGTCGAGCGGAGGGCGACGGTCGAGCGGATCATGCCGGGCGATGGTCGCCACTCTCGGGACACTTCGCAACGAATGGAGCGCAACCGAGTGGAGCCGCTACGGTTGCACCGATTTGGCAATTCGGCGGTTCGGCGGTTCGCCGCGGATGGCGCGAACCCGAGGAAGGACTCGACGGAGGTTCCGAACATGTCTCGAGCGATCCGCGGCCGCTCCGCGCCTTGGCCCCGCCGCCTGCTCGTTCTGGGGTTGTTCGCGCTCGCCGGCCTGGCCGGAACCGAGGCGCGTGCGGCCGACGCCCCTTCGCTGGTCGTCACCGGCACGGGGCTCGTCTCGTCGGCGCCCGATACCGGGCACGTCTCGGCCGGTGCCGTCAGCGAAGCCGCGACCGCCGCGGAGGCCGTGCGCCAGAACAACACCGCGATGCAACGTGTCTTCGACGCCCTGCAGGAAGCGGAGATCGCGAAGCAGGACGTTCGCACCGAGCGCTTCTCCGTGCAGCCCGTCTACGCCGACACGACGGGCGCACCCCGGACCCGACCTCGCATCACCGGCTACCGGGTCGCTAACCAGGTCACCGTCCGCGTCCGCGACCTCGAGCGGATCGGGGCGGTACTCGACGCGCTGGTCGGCGCCGGAGCCAACGAGATCGGGGGCATCGAGTTCGCGATCGGCGATCCCGTGCCGCTGCTCGACGAAGCCCGGAAACGCGCGCTCGCCGACGCTCGGCGCAAGGCCGAACTGTACGCCGCGAGCGCCGGCGTCCGGCTCGGATCTCTGCTCGAGCTCGTCGAGGGCGGCGGCACCGGGCCCGAACCGATGCCGCGAATGGCCCGGATGGCGGCGGCCGAAGCGGTGCCGATCGCGAGCGGTGAACTGGATCTCTCGGTGACCGTGCAGGTCCGCTACGCGATCCAACCCTGAATGAGTACAATGCCGCTCGTGTCGCGTTGCCTCTCGCTCACCGTCCCGGTCTTCGTTCTCGCGCTGGCCCTCGGCGGCTGCGCGACGAACCAGGGGACGCTGCTGATCGCCGCGACGAGGCCCGTGCAGTTCGACCTGCGCGACGTCGATCTGGCGGAAATCTCGGTCCACCGCGAAGTCACCGGCAGCGACACGCGCATCACCTCGGTGCTGTTCCTGCCCACCGCCGAGTCGCCGCGGCTCGAGCGCGCGGTCGAAGAAGCCCTGCTCGACGGGGGCGGCGACGTGATGACGAGGGTCCGCGTGCGGACCATCGACTGGTGGTTCCTGGTCGGTGTCTCGACGGTGCAGGTGCGCGGCGACGTCGTCGACCTGACGGGCAGGCCGTAGCCGTGCGGGCGTCGAATGCCGTCCTGCTCGCGACCGCCGCGGCCCTCACGCTCTCCGGCTGCGCGCTGCGGATGATGCCCCATGGCCGCTTCGACGCGCTCTCGACGCACGGCGTACCGGCCCTCGGCTTCCAGATCGACGGCGCGCCGCGAACGCCGGACGTCGAGGTCGTCCTGCTGTCGCAGACCTTCCTGTGGATCCCCACGCGCACCGACCCCCCGACGCTCGAGGAGGCGATCGAGGAGGCGCTGCGACGGGGTCGCGGCGACCTGCTCGTCGACGTCGAGGTGGATCGCCTGTTCTTCGCGTTTCCGCTGCTCTACGGGCAGGAGGGCTGGCGTGTGCGCGGAGACGTCGTGCGCACCCGCTGGCAGACCGA
Organism: uncultured Pseudomonadota bacterium; assembly: GCA_900696485.1. Classification (GTDB taxonomy): domain Bacteria; phylum Myxococcota_A; class UBA9160; order UBA9160; family PR03; genus CAADGG01. Next base: position 38,818 of record CAADGG010000108.1, on the reverse strand, counting down.
CGAGGAGCCGAAACCCGACGCGACGTCCGAGTGAGCGGCCGGGGTCAGAGCAGCTTGATCCGCGCGATCACCGGCAGGTGGTCCGATGCGCGCCGCGACGCCGGGGTCTGGTGCGAGCGCACCTCCAGCAACTTCGCGCCCCGCGCGTAGATGCGGTCCAGGGCGAGCACCGGACGAGCCGCCGGGAAGCTCGCCGGCCACGCGATCTCGGGGTGGGTCGGCAGTCCTGCTTCGAGCGCGCGCACGGCCTTGTCGTTGGTACGCCACACGTTCATGTCGCCGAGCAGCACGACGGGCCCCTGAAGCTGCGGGTGATCGAGCAGATGCCGGACCTGACGATGGCGTGTCCGATCCACGAGAGCGAGATGCGTCGCCACCAGCGAGATCGGTCCGGCCTCGGTGGCGAGCTGCGCCGCCACCGCCGTACGCCGCTCGAGACGCGAGAAGTTGAGATCGAGCAGCGAGGCGCTGGTGATGGGCCAGCGCGAGAGGATGGCGTTGCCCAGCTCACCGAGCCGGTGGATGCGGGTCGTGACGAACGCGAGATACAGATGGAGCTGATCGGCGAGGCGCACCAGCGGATCCTCGCCGGCGAACGGGCGGATCACCTCTTGCAGCGCCAGCACGTCGGCGCCGAGCTCCGAGATCACGAATGCGGCGCGCTCGGGGTCCGGCTCGCCGCGGCCGCCGCGGGCCGTCCAGCGATGCACGTTGTACGTCGACGCCACGAACTCCGGACCGGGCGTCGCGCGCGGCGCCGGGTGTTGCGGCGCCCGGACGAGCCCGAGGTATGGCGTTGCGGCCGAGAGCGCCGTGCGCCGTTCGGCATAGGGATCCTCGGCGCCGCGCATGCGGCGCATCCTCACTCGCGGGCTCGGTCGATCCGGCATCTCGATCTCATCGTCTCCGGCCGATCCGGCTGAAGCGTCCGGCTCCGGGACCCGACGTCGCACGACGCGGCGGCTTCGGGGCGCGGAGGGTAGCCCAGCGCCGGGAATCCGAGCGGGGAGACATCCCGGGGCGGCCTCATCCCACGTCCGAGCCCGAGCCCGGGTCCAAGTCCGAGCGCTCCCGGCGCGGCGACTCAGCCCGCCAGCAGCGCCCGCGCGATCGCTCGCACCTGCATTTCGTCAGTGCCGGCGTAGATCTGCAGCACCTTGGCGTCGCGGGCGAGCTGCTCCACCTGGTATTCGCTCATGTAGCCGTTGCCGCCGAAGAGCTGCACGGCCTCGAGGGCCACCTCCGTCGCCGCCTGGGCGGAGTACAGCTTCATCGCCGACGCCTCGGCGAAGGTCATGCCGCGCCCTTCGGACACGCTCTCGATGTGACGGAACACCATGTTCTGCACGTTCATCCGCGCGACTTCCATCTTCGCCAGCTTGAGCTGGATCAACTGGTACTCGCCGATCGGCTGGCCCCAGGCGATGCGCGTCCTGGCATAGTCGATCGAGAGCTCGAGGCAGCGCTCGATGATGCCGAGCGACATCGCCGCGACACCGGAACGCTCCATCGAGAACGTGTCCTTCGCGCCGCTCTTGCCGGCCGACGCCGCACGCCCCTCGGTCTCCCCGAGCAGCCGGTCCCGGCCCGCGCGGACGTCACTGAGAAAGAGCTCTCCGGTCGGCGAGCTGTGCATGCCCATCTTTCGCATCGGCTTGGACTGCTCGAGCCCCGGCATGCCCTTGTCCAGCACGAAGTACAGGATCTTGCGGTCCTTCGGCTCGACGCCGGGCTCGTCGAGCTTGCAGATGAACACGATCGTGTCGGCATAGGGACCGTTGGTGATGAAGGTCTTGTTTCCGTTCAGCACGTACTCGTCGCCATCGCGACGGGCCGTCGCCTTCATGCTCCCGAAGGCATCGGATCCGGAGCCGGGCTCGGTGATGGCCCAGGCGCCGATCTTGTCCATCGTCAGCAGGTCGAGGGCCCAGCGCTCCTTCTGCGCGATCGTTCCCTTGCCCATGATCGACGCGGCCGTGAGTCCCATCGAGACGCCCATCGCCGTCACCATGCCGGGACAGAAGCGACACAGCTCGATGATCGGAAGGATCTGCATCGCGGCCGAATCGCCACCGTCCGAACGCGACTTCCGCACTTCCTTCGCCGGCGACTCGCCGCGTTCCCGGGCCGCCGCCGTCTCGCGGTCCTTCTCGATCTGGTGCTGGAAGCGCTGCCGCGCCATCTCGTCCATGCCGAAGGTCCGGATCAGCTTGCGCAGCACGTCATACGGCGGCGTGTCGCCGTGCTCGAACTGCTCGAGCTGCGGTTTGATCTCGGCCTCGACGAACTTGCGGACCGCATCGCGAATCATCAGTTGGGACTCGGACCATTCGAGCAAGGCGGATCCTCCAGCAGCGAGCGACGGACGAACGTGGGCGGCGCGGAGCCGGCCCGGTGCCCGTCGGGGCCCGGCAGTCTCGCGACCGGGGGCGCCGCTCGCCAGTCACGGCGCGGCGCGGCCCCGAAAGACGACCGGCGGCGCGCTCCGGCCGAGCGCCATGCCCGTCAGTCGGTCGCCGGCTCCCCCTGGGCGCTGTGGGCATGGCGATGATGGAGATCTGGCCAGTGCGGATGGGCGTGGACGATCGGCTCGTGGCGGTGCCAGTGGGTGTGGGCGGCGCCGGTGCGCACGCCGGGATGCTCGTGCCGGTGATGGTCGTCGTCGTGACGGTGCGCATGGACGTGCTCGACGGCGGCGTGGGCGTGCTGGTGACCATGGCGCGCGCGCAGCAGCAGCAGCGAGCCGGCCAGCAACGCGGCGCCGAGGACCTGCGCGATCCCGATCGGCTCCCCGAGCACCGCCCACGCGAGACCGGCACCGAGGAACGGCGCCGACGCGAACGCTGCCTGCGCCCGCGTCGCCCCGAGCTGCTGCGCCGCGGAGACGTAGAGCACGACGCTCGCCCCGTAGGCGAGCGCGCCAATGCCGAGTGCGGAGCCGATCGTGGCCGCCCCGGCCGTCACCGGCGCGACGGCGAGCGCGATCGCGAGGTTCGTCCCGCCAGCGACGGCGCCCTTCCAGAACGCGGCGCGGGCGGGCGTGATCCCCTCGATCCGCGCCGTCAGGTGATTGTCGATCGCCCAGCAGCCACAAGCCGCGGCGACGAGTCCGGCCGGCCAGACGCCCGAGCCACCCTCGCCCCACGCGACCACGACCCCGGCGCCGACCACGCCGGCCGTTCCGAGCCAGCCGCGGGGTCCGAGCGAGTCGCGGAACCACCAAGCTCCCAGCGCCGCCGTGAACGCCATCTCGAGATTCAGCCACAACGCCACCGAGCCGGCCGATGCGAGGCGCAGGCCCTCGAGCAACAGCACCGGACCGGCCATCCCGCCGAGTCCGACCGCCCCGAGAAGGCGCAATCGATCGGCAACGCTGCGGCGGCCCGTGCCGTGGGCGGACCTTCGCAGCAGCGACGGCGCGGTCGCGCCGGCCGCCCCGAGATAGAGCAGACCCGCGAGCGCCTGCGGCGAAAGCTCACCGAGCAGCCACTTGCTGGCAGGAGTTGCGGCTCCGAACAGAGCAGCCGCCAGGAATGCCTGAACGATGGCCCGCACGAACCCGCTCCGGCCGGAGGGAAGGAGCCGTCAGGATGGCACGGGAGCGCACCGGGTGCGTCCCCCCCTCCGTCCGACTCGATCCAGGGCCGGCCCGTATCGGAAATCTCGCACGGACGGCTCGCTGCCGCAGTCCGCGAATCCTTGCAAAAACCGCGATCCGGTGCAGTATCGTGCTCGCTGGCTCGCGGGGAGCCGGCGAGTGGATTCCAGATCGCGCCACTCCGTCATCCCTTCGGCTCGACTGTCTTGCGCGCCCCGAACCTGCGAGCAGTCACCGAAACGACGGGGCGACCGCAAGCCGCGGACTCGTATCCAGAAGGGGATCCCTTTCGGATCGCGTCAAGGGAGAGTGCCGGATGCACAAAGTGCTCGTTCTGGTCGCAGGGATTCTCGGTCTCCAGCTCTTCGGCGCGGCGCCGGCGGCAGCCGTATTCGTGCGCTTCGACATCGAAGAGATCAGTCCGATCAGCGCGCTGGGAGGGAACTTGCTGTTCGATGTCGGCGGTTTCGAAGGGCAGATGACCTTCGAGTTCGTCGACACGGACACCGATGACATCCTGGACACCGGGACGCTCGTCGATCTGCGCCTGCTGACGGCCGGACCGATCGAGGACGCCCCGACGTCGGGCTTCACGATGACGCTCACCCTGCTGCCGGGCAACGTGGATCTGCTCCAGATCCCGGACGGCACCGAGTTCACGTTCACCAATGCGTTGGGCGATCCGGAAACGGCGACGGCGCTGAATCCGGTGGGCGGCTTCGCCGGCGACCTGTTCACGTTCGAACCGGGTGCTGCGCTGGCCATCGAAGGAGCGCCGGAGTCGGGGATCGCGGGTTGCACGGGAGATCCCGGCGCCAATGCGTGTAGTCTCGTCGATCCACCGCCCCCGATCGACCTGTCCGGTCCGCAGATTCCGATTCAGCTCGAACCCGAGCCCTCCCCGATCGACAAGTTCAAGTTCACGATCACGGGACTCGAGACCGTAGAGACCACACCTGCAAGCCTGACCGGCCAGTTCGAGTTCTTCCTCGGGGGGGTCGGCTCCGCGGGTGGGCTCCCGCTCGCGTTCACGATCTTGCAGTCGAGCGGCACGGTCGTGGCGCCGGAACCCGCTGACAGCCTCGCGCTGCTGGCCAGCCTCGGCGCGCTGGCGGGGCTGCGCAGACTGCGCAGCGCTCGCGCGCGAGCGGCCGTCTAGCGCGGCGAGGGCCGCGGCTGGTCGATCGCCCGAACCCCACGGTCTCGCGCGACGGCCGGGTGCCGCACCGGGGGCTGCGGCCCCGGGGACTCGGACGCTCAGCGCGCCGTCGGGAAGCAGCTCAACATCGAGCCCTCTTCCCTGGCCTGGACGGCCTGATACTTGCTCCAGAACGCCCGATCGACGGCCCGGAGATGGGCGGAGGTCTTCGCCTTGCGGTAGCGCGCGAGGTGGCCCGGCCCGCCGTTGTAGGCCGCGTAGGCGGCTCTTGCGAGATTGTCGACGCCGCCCGGTGCATGGTGCTCGCCGCTGCGCAGCGCGAAATCGCGCAGGTAGTGGTGGAGGATCTCGGCACCCGCACGGCCGTTGTACCCGATGTCGCCTTCGAGCCCGGCGGGATCGTAGAGGCCACGCCAGACCTTGCCGTTGATCTGCATCAGCCCGACCGAGCCGGCCGGCCCCACGAGCGGCTCGATGCCGTCGTCACGGCGCACGAACTGACGCCAACAGCTCTCCTGCCACGCCGTCGCGATCAGCAGATCCGGGTAGACGCGAGCGGCCGCGACGTCGCCGTTCTCGATGTCGGCCCCGACGGCCTCCGCGGCGGTGAGGCGCAGCATGTCGTGGACCAGCGGCACGTACTCGCGGACCTCTTGCCGCTGGCCGGGAATCCAGTTGTTGAGCCGAGCGACCAGGGCGAGTCGCTCGGTCGGCGCCGGCGAAGCCCAGGCGACCGGGAACAGCCAGTTCGCAAGCGCCGACAAGGGATCGGCAGATAACGGCCGGTGCGCACCCGGGGGACGTGCGTCCGGACCGAGCAGGGGGCTCGTGGCCGGCGGCTCGAGCGGCTCTCCGAAGCCGAAGATCCGGCGCAGCTCCGGATCCACTTCCGTGTCGTATCGGAGCGGATCGATCCCGTCGCTCCCGACCAGGATCTGGGCCAACGCCCGCAGGCTCTCAGGAGAGCCCGCCAGCTCTCGGGCGACGCCGAGGCGCTCGGCGGCCCGCATCAACTCTCCCGCCTCGACGAACTGGTGGTAGCGACGCGCCAGGTCGGGCGGAAGCTGCACCGCGATGCGTTGGAGGAGCGGCGAGAGCTGCTCCCACGACGTTTCGAACATCGTGCTCATCAGCTCCGGCGCATCGATCGAGACATCCGTCAGCAGCGTGACGACCTGATGCCGTTCGTCGATCAACACGGCCAGCAGTTCGTCCCGCAGTGCGCCGGGCGGCGCGTCGCGACCTGCCCGCTTGATGATGACGGTCAGGAAGGCATCCCAGTTCCGCCCGACCTCTTCGCGACCGGGACGCGGGGCGGCGGCCCGATCGGCCTCCTGCCGTTGGTCCTGGACCGCGCGTTTCACCAGGTCCGAGAGATCCCCACCCGCCACCGTCGCCGGCGCCGCCAGCATCGCGAGCCACGCGACGGCGGCGAGTCCTCCGACGTGTCGGCTCCTCACCAGGCTTCGACGCCGCGACCGGCTCGCTTGGGAGTCGTGTTTCGTCACCAGGCACCCCCCTCTGCCGCAAACGCTCGATCCCGTGACGTGGGATGCTCGGGCCTTGTCTCAGAAGCCTGCCGGCAGGCGGCCGCGTCTGCGGACCCGGTGCACAGCGAGACAACGGACAGGACCCGACGATCCGACGGTGGACCTGCGACACGGGACACTAGCGGATCGGATGGACCGGCCCCGATCCGGAGTCAGCCGAATTCCCCGCGGGTGACAAACCGGCCAGCAGCGACGACGCGGGCCCATCGTGCGTCACCCAGAGCTGATGGATGGCGCGGGTCACCCCGACGTGGAGCAGGCGCCGCGCGTGCGACGACGCCGGGAAGTTCGCCGCCGAGACGGCGACCAGGACGACGTAGTCGAACTCGAGGCCCTTGGCTTGCTCGATCTCGGCGATCTCGATACCCGGCGTGAAGGCGAAGCGACCCGACCCGACCCGACGCAGGCGAGGGACCTCGAACGCGTCGAGACCATCGGCATAGATCGCCGCCTGTTGCGCATCCGGAGCGAGCACGGCCACCGACGCGAGCGGCTCGTCGTGGACGAGCTGCCGCAGCGCATCGGCCAGGAAGGCCACACACGCCCCGACGTCGCTGAAGCCGAACACCTCGACGGGAGGGCCGGAGCGGGTCGCCGTCGCGGCATCCTCTTCGTCCCACAATGGACCGAGGACGGCGCGCCCGAACTCCATGATCTCCTGGGTCGATCGGTAGCTGGTTCGCAGCGTCTCGACGTCCGCCGACGGCAGCCCCAGATCGCGCGCGGTCTGCGCCCAGGAGTCGGCCGCGAACGGATTCGCGATCCGCTGGTGTGCGTCGCCGGCCAGCGTCAGGCTCGGTGGCTCGCCGAGGCAGTCGGCGATGACCCGGAGCTCGACGGGCGACCAATCCTGGGCCTCGTCGATCGCCACGTGGCGATAGCGGAGCGGCCGGAGATTCGCACGGGACTCGGGGGCGGGAATCGGTCCGACGCGCAGTTGCCACGCGCGCAACAGGAGTGCGTCGTCCTCCGGATCGAGCTCGACTGTGGTCTCGTCGTCACTCGGCCCGACGAGGATCTCCTCGTGACGTGCCTTGCACCAGTCGACGGCGGCGCGCAGCTCGGACGCCGAGATCGCCGGGGTCAGGATCCTGCCGAGAAGCTCGAGATCCGTCAGAGCACTGGCCCAGTCATCGAGCGCCTGCGCCGGCGTGGGAGGTCCCGGCACGCGCGCGACGTGGGCTTCGAGAACGTGGCCGATCCGCGGATGGAGCTTCATCCTCCGGACCGAACTCGGCGTGTCGATGCGATGGGTATCGGGAAGTCCCGGGAAGAGCGTTCGGCGCTGCCGGGCAGCCCACGCCGGAAAGGTCTCGACCTCCACCCGGCCGACGCCGAGGCTCGGGAGCAACGTACTCACGTAGTCGCACAGCGCCGGGGACAGGGTCAGGAAGACGGTTTCCGCGGAGTCGATCCGCGGTTCGTCGTAGGCGAGATACGCGATCCGGTGGAGCGCCACCGTCGTCTTCCCCGAGCCGGCACTGCCACGCACGATGACGCAGCCGGAACCCGGCCGCGTGATCAGCTCGAACTGCGCGGGATCGAGCAGCGCAGCGATCTCCGGCAGCCGCCGATCGGCGCGTTGCTCGGCACCACCCGGGTCCGTGCCGAGCCGGCGGCCCCGGTCTCCGATCCGACTGCTTGCGCGCAGCGCGCTTCCGGCGCCGCCCGACAGTCGCGGCTGCTGGTCGGCGAGCTGGATCCACCGCTCCTGCGTCGGATCGAGCTCGCGGGCCGCGCGCCGGCGGACCCAGCTCCCCTCCGGCGCATCGATCCGTTCGAGGGCACCGGCCCGGATCGACACCGTCCGTCTCACCGCGACGTCGCCGCGCACGAGGCGCCCCGCCAGTTCCTCCTCGTACGGCTCACCCTGGCGATAGCGATAGAAGATCCGCGAGATCGGCGCGTTCCTCCAATCCACGATGCGGATGCCGCGGCGGATACAGGTCGCGCGGCCGAGGCAGACATCTCGCTCCTTGCCGGCCTCGCGCAGCCGCAGGTGCGCGAAATAGGGCGAGGAGCGATCGACGATCGGCGTCGCTCGCGAAGTCCGCAACTGCCGCAGCAGCGCACTGCCGCGATCCCACTGCTCGAGGAGGGCCTGGCGATCCTTCCGTTCCTCACCCGAGAGCAGCAGCGCGCGGACCCGCTCGAGTTCCCGGACGAGGGAATCCTCGGCGGCATCGTCGCGGACGGGTTCCTCGGCGAGAGCGAGTCGAACGTCCTCGAGCAGGCGGAGTTCCTGGGCGACGACCGGGTGCAGCAAGCACGTCTCCAGGAGAGGGATCCGAGTTTGTACTCGAGGATGACCCCGCCGCCAAGAGCGCGCGGCCCGTCGCTTTCCGGCCCGGAGCCGAGGCCGGGATCCACGAACGGCGTCCCGCGTTGACGGCTCCCGGGGCCGGGGTCATCGTGGCGGCATGCCGACGGACAGGCGTTACATCACGCCCGCGGGCTACGAGCGGCTGCGCCTCGAGCTCGAGAGGCTCTGGCGCGACGAACGCCCGCGCGTGACGCGCGAAGTGGCGGACGCAGCGGCCCAGGGCGACCGGTCCGAGAACGCGGAGTACATCTACGGCAAGAAACGTCTCCGCGAGATCGATCGCCGGATCGAGTTCCTCTCCAAGCGCCTCGATGAACTCACCGTCGTCCCGCCACGCAGCGCCCCATCGGATCGCGTCTACTTCGGCGCCTTCGTCGGGCTGCAAGACGAAGACGGTGTCGTCTCGCAATTCCAGATCGTCGGACCCGACGAGTTCGATGCCGCGCGCGGACGGATCAGCACGGACTCTCCGCTCGGCCGCGCACTGCTGCGGCGCTCCGTCGGCGAGTCGTTCACGTTCGAACGCCCGAAGGGATCCGCGACCTATACGGTGGTCGCTGTCCGCTACGAGGCGCCGCCCGACTCCGACTGAACGAAGTGCCGCTTCGAGTCAGTTTTTCTCGTTGTACTCCCGCCGCCGATGCTGCCATGATGCGCCCCGGCTTCGTCCGGGGGTGGGGATGCACGCACGCGCCAAGGGGACTTCGTCGTCGATCGCTTGCTGGGGCGCGGTCCTGCTCGCGACGACGGCTCTCTGGGGCCTGCCGGTTCCTGCCTCGGCCTTCGATTTCTTCGATGGCCGACTGCAGGTGCACGGATTCTACGAGCAGCAGGTTCGTGCCGTCGGGCGCAACCTCGATCCCGGCAACGGCATCGCGCTGGCGCAGTGGTATCACGTATTGAATCTCGAGATCGAAGCCGACCTGGCCCCGGATGGCCTCGGCCCGCTCGAGATCGTCGAGTTCTTCGCCCGGATCGAAGGCCGCTACGACTGCGTCTGGACCCATGCCTGCCAACTGAGTTCCGGGGTCGAGACCTTCGGCAACGAAGCCCGCTGGTTCCCGCGTCGCCTGATCGATGGACGCAACGCGGGCTTCACCGGATCGCTCGAGAACGGCGACCAGCGCCGCTTTGCCGCCCTCGACCGGGAGAACTTCTCGCTCGAGGACCGGAACGAGCCGCAGAACAACCTCCGCCGGCCGCTGCGCCTGTCCTCGCTCCCCGGGCTGGTCAGTCTGTTCGGCAACAGCGACGGTCCGAACGGGACCTTCGAGCCGCTGCTCGGCTCCACCGGTGACGATCCGGCCCCGTTCCATCTCGCTCGCCTGCTGGAGGATTGCCGCTTCGGCGTGCAGCAACTGAAGGGAGGAGAGGGCGGCGAGCTCACGCGGATCCTGGGTCCTTGGACGCCGAAGTGCCGGATCGAGCCGATCGGCGCGTTGCGGAAGAACCCGAACCCCTGGAGCTTCCGCGACTTCAATCCGATCCTCGCCGGCGTCGATCGCATTCCGGGCACGGCCGACGATCCGGACAACGCGAACGCGGCGAGTCCGATCGACACGCTCGTGCCGCGTGGCCGAGGCGCACTGCCGTTCCGGCCGGCGCCGTTCTTCGGCGTCGAGGATCCCGCCCCGCGCGGCGAGGCCCAGGGGCTGTTCTATCCCAGCGCCGGGCTGCGCCGGGCACTGCAACGAGATCTCGACTCGATCGACCAGAACTTCAGTCAGACCGAGCTCGCCTTCAATCGCGGCGCGAGCCAGAGCGACGAGAAGGAGCTGAAGGAAGCCTACCTCGATCTCGAGGCGGCGGGCGGACGGCTGTGGTTGCGGCTCGGAAAGCAGTCGATCGTCTGGGGCAAGACGGAGCTGTTTCGCAACACCGATCAGTTCAATCCGCAGGATCTCGCGCTCTCGTCGCTTCCCACCCTCGAGGAATCGCGGATCGCGCTGTGGGCCGCACGCGGCAGTTGGTCGTTCTACAACATCGGGAAGCTCGAAGACGTCCGTCTCGAACTGGCGGCGAACCTCGACAACTTCGAGGGTGCGGACCTCGGCCGCTGCGGCGAGCCGTTCGCCTTCGACCTCGTCTGCAATCTCACGTTCGGATACTTCGCGCACGGCCTGTTCGGCGCGGGGCTGGCCGGCGTCGACCGGCCGTCGACCTCCTTCGACGATCTCTCCGGGGTCGAATTCGGCGCCCGGGTCGAGTTCCGCTACCGACGCTTCAGCTTCCAGATCTCCGACTTCTACGGCTTCGACGACTTTCCGTCTCCGGAGCGGATCTCGAGCTTCGAACGCAACGTCGATCCCTTCACCGGCATGCCGCGCCGGGCCGACGCCCGCGGGAGCTGCACCACGGGCGACTCACGGGTGGAGGGCGACTGCCTGGGTCGCGGCGAGGCCACCGTGCTGCTCGATGCCACCGGGAACCCGCTTCGCGCCCGCGACTGGGATCACAACGGCATCCCCGATGACGTCGACGGAGACGGGACTCCGGACATCCTGTCTCGAAACGAGACCGAGATCGCCCGGCGAAGAGGCTATCTGTCGGGGGAACTGATCCCGACGCCGGAAACCCTGCGCGACGTGATCGCCAATCATCCGGCGAACCAGACGTTGTTCGCCTTCTCGAACGCGCTCACCGTCGGGGCGGCGGGAATCGATACGGACGGGGCGCTGGCCGGCTTCGGCTCCTTCAACGGCAAGGAGGGGCCGGCGCCGATCTTCAGCACGGTTGCACAGGGCGCCTCGGGCCTGCTGGCCGCCAGCCGCGCCGCCTTCGACAATGCCGCGGCCACCGGCTTCATGCCCCCCTCGATCGTGCTGCGCAACAGCCTCGCCAGGCTCCACTTGCAGCCCGGCGACGCAACGGGGCCGTTCAGCGATGGTGGCGTCGGACCGTTCGCCGGCTCGACGCAGGCCTTGGGGCAGTTCCTGACGCCGCAACAGGAGGCCCTGCTCGGCTGCGGGCCGTTCTGGTACTCGGACTGCGACGACGACGGCATCGACCTGCTGAATGCCGAGGCATCGGTCCTGCTGCAAGCCTGGCCGGGCTTCGACGGAACCACCGGGAGCGTCTTCACACACCGGAGCGATGTCGGGCCACAGCCCGGCACGCTGGCGTTCGCCTCCGCGATCGGATCCGGACCGGTGGCGACGCGCTTCGTCGACGGGCGCCTGGTCCGGCTCCCCGGCGCCCGCGGCGTCGTCGATGAGCAGGGGGTTCCGGATCCTTTCTACGATCCCACTGTCGACGGTTGCACGCACGACACCGGATCGCCGCTCTGCGCCGGGGCCAACGTCGCCCACCCTCTCACCGGCGATCCGTTCCGGACCGAGCTGGCGGCGGTCTCGTGGAACCTGCTGATGATCATCGCCGCGCGCAGCGATCCGGTCGATCCGAACTTGCCGTCCCTGGTCGAGTTCTCGGCCCGGGATCCGAACGGCTTCGGCGTCATCCAGGGCGGACCGAACGCCGGAATGCTCCGGCCCGGCGTCGACGCCGCGGCGGTGGACGGCGTCACGCCGGTCGCCTGCGGTGTCCTGAGTCCCCAGCTCTGCCAGACGGTCCAGGGGTTCCTGACCGCCGCCGGCACGTCCCGCAAGTCCGTCCGCGCCGGTGGCAACGGCGTCTACGGCCGGCGCGACTTCGCGTGGCATTCGAGTGGAGAGTTCGTGTTGCGCTACGAGAAACGCAACATCCTCGGCTTCGCCTTCGACGTCGCCGAGGACCGCACCAAGACCAACTGGGGCGTCGAGATGACCTGGGTGGAGGGGCAGCCGTTCCTCGACAACGACGAACCCGAAGGCGTGAGCCGGTCCGACACCTTCAATCTCACGGTCTCGGTGGACCGGCCGACCTTCATCAACTTCCTGAACCCCAACCGCACGGTCTTTTTCAACTCCCAGTGGTTCTTCCAGTACATCGAGGGACACGAGGATGGTTTCACCACGAACGGGCCTCTCAATGTCCTGGCGACGCTGACGGCCCTCACTGGCTATCACCAGGACCGCCTGCTGATCGCATTCACGACGGTGTACGACTTCCGGTCGCGCTCGGGCGGTCTGTTGCCGCAGGTCTCTTATCGCTTCACGGAGAACTTCTCGGCGACGGTCGGCTCGAGCCTGTTCTTCGGGCGCGTCGAGCTGACCGACGCGCCGATCTCGGAGGTCCGCGCCGGCCTGAACCGGACCGGCGAGTTGGCCGACAAGGACCCGGTCGAGAACGGGCTGTCTCCGCTGCGCGAACGAGACGAGCTCTTTCTGACGCTCCGCTACACGTTCTGACGGGCCGACCGGAGATCCGAATCCGAATCCAGCGCGGCCGTCAAGAAAGGGGCCGGGTTCGTTCGTCAACTTTTCCGTTCGGAAAAGTTGACGAACGAACCCGGCCCCTTTCTTGACGGCTGCGCCTCCGTCATCCGCCATGGGCGGCCACCGAGGGCGGTCGCTCCGGGCCTACTCGGGGAGCACCGGCTTCGCGACGAACTCCTCGTCGATGCGGCCGGTGAGGCTGCCGAGGAACGTGACGATCGACTGGACGTCGTCGTCCGAGAGCTTCCGGCCGAGTTGGTGCCAGGCCATGAGATCGACGGTTTCGGCGAGCGTGCCGACGCTGCCGTCGTGAAAATAGGGCCCTGTCTTCTCGATGTTGCGCAGCGACGGCACCTTGAAGACCGCCTTGTCCGCTTCGTTCTGCGACACCTCGTAGCGGCCGAGATCCGCAGTCTCGTACGAGTGGATCAGGCCGAGCTTCTGGTAGATCAGCCCGCCGACCGGCGCCCCCATGTGGCAGCTGGTGCAGCCGCTATCGAGGAACGTCTCGAGGCCCGCCACTTCGGCATCGCTCAGCGCATCGAGCTGGCCGCCGAGGAAGTCGTCGAAGCGCGACGGAGTCATCAGCTTGCGCTCGAAGGCGCCGATCGCCCGGGCGACGTTGTCGTAGTTGATCGGATCGTCGTCGGCCGGGAAGGCCGCCGCGAACAGCGGCGCGTAGCCGTCGATGCCGCGCAGGACCTTGACGACGTAGTCGGCGTCCGGCATGCCCATCTCGACCGGATTCAACACGGGACCCTTCGCCTGTTCCTCGACGTCCCCGGCGCGGCCGTCCCAGAATTGCGACACATGGAGGGCGGCGTTGTAGACCGTCGGAGAGTTTCGATTGCCCCGCTTGCCTTCGTGTCCGGGTGAGGTCGGCTCGTTGTCGACGCCATAGCGCAGGAGGTCGTGGCAGGAGTTGCACGAGAGCTTGTTGTTGATCGACATTCGCGTCTCGTAGTAGAGCATGCGACCGAGATCGATCTTCTCGGGCGTGAACGGATTCTCGGGATTCGGAGCCGCTTCCGGCAGCACGGCGAGGAGCGCCTTCGCCCGCGTCTGCAGCTCCTCGCGCGTGGCCGCTTCGCTGGCCGGCGCGACGGTCAGCGCAAAACCCAGCAGCAGGGCGGATGCCGACGCGACGGCCGCGGCGCCCACGACCGCTCCCCTGCGACCGGCAGGATCCGCACGTCTCGTGTGGCTCGAAGCCGTCTTCCTCGTGCCCGCGATCGCGCGTCTCATCGCGTTCCTCCCTTCCGTGCGGACGACCTCCGGGAACCGTGTCCGGGGAACCGGGGCGGCGTCCGGTCTGCGTGTCTCTGCACGAAGCTAGACGCTGCGCTCCCCGAGGGTCAAGTCCCGTCCTGGCCTGCCGCCGGCGTCGCTCACGAGGGATCCCGGCCGGCGAGCAGACGTTCGAGGCGCTTCGGATCGCGACGCAGCCGGACGTGGCGGCCGCCGCTGACGAACACGAGGCCGGGCTTCGCTCCCTTCGGTTTGCGCACGTTCTTGATCGGCGCCACCAGCACGTCGGCGCTCGGAGCCTTGCGGGTCTTCGAGAAATGGACCGCCAGCTCACAGGCGTCGAGCACGGATTCGGACGGCGGATCGCCACGTCCTTGTGTCCGCAACACGACATGGCTACCGGGCGACGCATCGAGATGGAAGAACAGGTCGTTGCCGCGAGCGAGGCGCGTCGAGAGCAGATCGTTGCCCTCGTCACTACGACCGACCCAGATCTCGAGGCCGTCGCCGCTGGTGTAGACGCGCGGGGCGAGGCGCGGCGGGAGCTCATGCTTGCCGAGGCGCCAGACGCGCGGCGGCCGCACCGACGCCAGGCCCGCGGGCGTGGCGCCTGCGGACGGGGAGCCCGGCGCCGCCCCGGTCGCCGGCTCGGGAGCGAAGCGTCCGAGCAGCCGCGCGACGTCGGGCCGCTCCGCGAAGCTTCGCAGCGCTGCCCCGTCGTCCTCGGCCGGAAGGGCGGTGAACTCTCGCTGGAGCCCGGCGAGCGCCTCCGCCCGCGCGTCGACGTCGCCGCGCTCGCGCAGCGCGCGTTCGGCGCGTCGCTCCGCCTTGCGCGCACGCCGGAAGCGCTCGTCGAGATTCTTGCGCGGCGACAGCGTCGGATCGAGCGCGAGCACGACCTCTTCGCCGGTCGAGAAGTCGCGGGCGCGCGCCTCGCGTGCGCCCGGCTTCAGTCCGCCGACGACACTCTTCAGCAGCTCTCCCTCGCGGCGCAGCAGTTCGGCCTCGGCCGTCCCGCCGGCGTCGGCGGCCAGCAGCGCCTGCTTCTTCCCGAGCGACTGCGCGGCACGCCGCAGTGCCCGCTCGACCCGCTGGCGCAGCGTTCCGGCCGCGCCGCGCTGCTCGCGGCTCACCGCCAGCGCTTCGACGGCGGCAAAGAACGCGTCGTCGGGAACGGCCGCGAAGGCGTCTGCGCGCGCCGGCGGGGGCGCACTCGGCGGCGGCTGCCAGGGCGCACCGAGCGCGAGATCCCGCCTCGTCTCGGCCAGCGGCCGCAGCGCCCCGACGACGCGCTGCTCGGCATCGAGCAGGAAGACATTGCTGCGCGGACCCAACAGCGCCAGCAGCAGGCCGTGCGCGCCGAGGCCGCCGTCGAAACGCAGCAGCGCCTGTCGATCCTCCCCGAGCAGCGTCGCCTCGACCAGGCGCGTTCCGATCAGACGCGCGCGCAGCAGTTGCGCGAAGCCCGGCGGCGACGGCGGCGCCGCCGCTTTCGTCGCGAGACAGGACAGCCGTGCCGTCGTCGGCTCGGCGCACAGCAACAGATGGACGTCGTCCCGGCCCGCCCGGTGCAGGGTCAGGACCACGCGACGCTCGTCCGGCTGCACGACGCGCTCGACACGGGCGCCGCGCCACGTCGCGTCGACGAGCGCCACGGATCTCCGCAGTTCGGCCAGGTTCATCACGAGCCGCCCCGGATCGCCGCGCTCATCGCTGGCACCGCGGACAGAAGTGGCTGCTGCGCGCGCCGATCACGCGGCGCCGCAGCGGCGTCGCGCAGACGAGACAGGGCTCACCGGTCCGGCCGTAGACCCGGCGCTCGTCCTGATACGCGCCGTCGATCCCGTCCGGCCCGATGTAGTCACGGATCGACGAACCACCCGTCTCGATCGAACGCAACAGCACGCGACGCAGGGCGGCCGCGAGGCGCTCGCACTCGACGCGCGTCACCCGTGCCGCCGCCCGGGACGGCCGGACGCCCGCCCCGTGCAGCGCTTCGTCGGCATAGATGTTCCCGACCCCGGCCAGCACGGCCTGATCGAGCAGCAGGCTCTTGATCGCGATGCGGCGCCGGCGCGAGGCCGCGAAGAGCTGTGCTCCACTCGCCGTCAGCGCGTCCGGGCCGAGCCGGTCGAGGCGCGGATCCGACGCGCCCGGCGCGAGCCACAGGACCTTGCCGAACTTGCGGGCGTCCCGCATCCAGACCTCTGGACCGGCGTCGTCGAAACCCAGGCGCAGATGCGTGTGTTCATCGGGTGCGAAGCCGTGCTGCGCTTCCGGCGCCAGCCCCCCACGCGCCGCAGCGCGCAGCAGCCGCGGGCTGGTGACGGCGCTGGAGAAGAGCTGTCCCGTCATGCCCAGATGCAGGACCAGGCGGCTGCCGTCATCGAGCGGCGCGATCAGGTACTTGCCGCGACGCTCGAGCGCCTCCGCCCGCCGGCCGGCAAGGGCGCGCCGCAGGCGCACCGGCGGCGTCAGGAAGAAGTAACTCGGAGAGGTCGTCGCGACCGTGCGGATCGACCGCCCGAGCAGCAGCGGCGCGATCCTCCGGCGTGTCACCTCGACTTCGGGAAGCTCGGGCATCGGCTCCGCTCTCGATCGGTGATCAGCAGCCAATGGATCCGCAGCGAACGGATCAGAAGCCAGTTGCACCGGTTTCACGTGTCGCACGCGTCGCATGTGTCGCACGCGTGGCTCGCGTGCCATCCGGCTATCGCCAGGGCTCTACCAGGATCTTCGCGTGCTCCTCCGGGCGGCCGAGCGTCTCGAACGCTGCGGCAACGCCGTCGATGTCGGTCCGGCCGGTGATCATCGGCGCCACGTCGATCTCGCCCTCCGCGAGCGCGCGCAGCGTCCTCGCGAACTCGTCCGGCGTATAGCCGAGCACGAACTGGAGGTTCAGCTCCTTGTTGATCCCGAGCATCGGACGGAAGGAGTCGATCTCCATGCAGACGCCCGCCACCACGATCCGCGCCTGCGGGGGCGCCTCGCGCATCAGCGAGCCGATCAGACCGGGCACCCCCACGCACTCGAAGATCAGCGCCGTCTTCGCACCGGCGACTTCGCGCCAGGCATCGATCGCCGGGCGCTCGCGGGGATCGACCACCGTCGTCGCACCGAAATGCGTCGCCAACGAACGACGGCGCTGGGAGTAGTCGGCAGCGACGATCTTCTCGGCGCCTTGCAGCCGGAGTCCGGCGATCACTGCGAGCCCGACCGGCCCGCAGCCCACCACCAGCGGCACGTCGCGCGCCGTCACCTGACTCCTGGCGACCGCGTGCACCCCGACCGCCATCGGCTCGGTGGTCGCCGCGTGTTCCGTCGCGAGGCCGTTCGGCACCTCGAGCAGCATCGGTTCCGAGAGCACCATGCGCTCGGCGTAGCCGCCCGGCACCTGGTCGGAATAGCCGACCGCCTGGAGGCGGGCGCCCCGAAACAGGATCGGGATCGACACAACGCGTCGCCCGGCCGGGATGCGCCGGGTGGTGTTGGGACCGAACTCGAGGATCTCGGCGCAATACTCGTGCCCGAGGACGACGTCTGCCAGCAGGTTCGGCACGAATGGAGCGCCACTGTCCTGGGCCGCCGCGATCATCTCCTCGGCATGATGCAGCGCATGCAGATCCGAGCCGCAGATCCCGCAGGCGAGGGTCTTCACCAGGACCTCTCCGGATCCCGGCACCGGATCCGCGACGGTATCGGCGACGATCCGCTTGTCGCGCATGACGGCAGCGCGCATGAGTTCCTCCTCGACCGGTGCGAGCGGATGCTAGCGGATACACTGACCGCCATGGCGCTTCGCGAAGAGACCGATGGGCGGCAGTCGCGCTCGGTGCCGTTCGACCGGGCCGCCGACTACTACGATGCGACGCGTGGGTTCCCGCCCGGGATCGAGGACGCCGTGGCCGACGCCATCGTCGCAACGGGCCGGCTCCAACCCACGAGCCGCGTGCTCGAGATCGGCGTCGGCACCGGACGCATCGCGCTGCCGCTGGCCCGGCGGGTCGGATCCGTGCTCGGGGTCGATCTCTCGGCACCGATGCTGGCGAAGCTGCTGGAGAAGCGCGGCTCGCTGCCGGTGGCGCCGGCGCGTGCCGACGCGACGCAGCTCCCGTATGCCGACGACAGTGTCGACGCGGCCGTCGCCGTGCACGTCTTCCACCTGATCCCCGGATGGCGCACCGTGCTTCACGAGCTCGCGCGTGTGCTGCGCCCGGGCGGACGCCTGCTGCACGGATTCGACGATCCGGCACGAGGCGCCGCGTGGACGCGCTGGCGGGAGCGCGCAGACCGGCAGCTCGGAGTCGAGAACGTCGGCGTTCCGCGAGCCCAGATCGAGAGCTTCCTCGAGGACGAGGGCTGGCGTCCGGTCGACGCCGAGCGCATCGGCTTCGAGCGACGGATGCGGCCGAGCGCGCTGATCGATCTCATCGCATCCCGCACCTGGTCGGTCACGTGGCGGATGACCGACGCCCAGTTGGCGGAAGCGACGGACGCGCTGCGCGCCGATCTCTCGGCCGAGTTCGACGATCTGGACCGGGAGGTCACGCTCGAGTCCGGCTTCTGGGTACGCGCCTACCGACCGCCGGTCCGCTGACGCCGGGATGCGGACGGCCCGGTGCCACCGATCAGCGACGGCGGCGCGCTCGCAACGCGGTCAGCCCGACGCGCCGCGCCCGGCGCATGACCAAGGCCAACGCCGCCGGGAAGATGCCGAGCAGCTTGCCGCCGAAACCGTCGGCCGGGGGTAGCAGGATCTCGCGCGGTCGCCGCGTCGCGGCGCTCCAGATCGCCGCGGCCACCTCGTCCGGATCCAGCACGCGGCCCGCGAAAGCGACCGCGTTCGAATCGACCGGAATCTGCTGGCGCAGCATGCGCGTCTCGACGGCGCCGGGGCAGACGAGCGTGAACGTGACGGCCTGGGTCTCCAGCTCCATCGAGAAGGCCTGGTGCAGTGCACGGACGGCGTGCTTGGTCGCCGAATAGAACGCCTGGCCGGGCAGGGCCACGTAGCCGGCGAGACTCGCCACGTTGACGACGTGTCCCTCGCCCCGGGAGATCGCTCGAGGAACGTACGCGCGCATGCCGTTGGCAACACCCAAGAGGTTCACCTCCAGCATCTCCCGGAGCTGGTCCTCCGGTTGTTCGAGCAGGGTTCCGCCATGCAGCAGGCCGGCATTGTTGACCAGCACGTCGACGGCGCCGAACCTGCGCCAGGCGGCCTCGAGCGCCCGCCCCCACGCGGCCGCATCTCGCACGTCGAGTTCCAGGACCGCCACGCGTTCCCCGAACTCCGCCGCGACCGCGTGGGCAGCCGGCAGATCCACGTCGCCGATCGCCACGCGCGCACCGCGCGCTACCGCGAGCCGGACGAAGGCGGCGCCGATGCCGTGGGCCCCACCGGTCACGAAGAAGGCCGGATCGGATCGCATCAATCCGTGCTCGGCGGTCGGAGACTCAGACGTTGAACCGGAAGTGCACGACATCCCCATCCTGGATCACGTAGCTCTTGCCCTCGACGCGCAGCTTGCCGACCTCGCGGCAGCGGGCTTCGCTGCCGAGCTCGACGAGATCCTGCCACGGCACCACCTCGGCGCGGATGAAACCGCGCTCGAGATCGGAGTGAATCTTGCCCGCCGCCTTCGGCGCAGGAGTGCCGCGCGGGATCGGCCAGGCGCGACATTCGTCGGGACCGGCCGTCAGCATCGAGATCAGGTCGATCAGCTCGTAGGCGCCGCGCACGAAGCGGTGGCTCGCCGGCTCGGCGAGCCCGAGCGCGCTCAGGAACTCCGCCTGCTCCGCCTCCGGCATCTGCGCGATGTCCATCTCGACCTTCGCCGAGAGCACCACCAGCCCGAGACCGCGTTCCTTCGCCGCCGCTTCGACGTCCGACGGGGCGGGGGCCGCGACCTCGTCCTCGGCCACGTTCAACACCAGCAGCAACGGCTTCAAGGTCAGGAAGGAATAGCCGGACAGCGTGCGCCGCTCCTCGGGCGCCAGCTCGACGTTGCGCAGTGGCCGCTCGGATTCCAGCGCTTCCCGCAGCCGCTCGAGCAGCGGCATCTCGCGTTCCTTGGCGGGACCGCGCTCCTTCGCGATCCGCGTGGGCCGCTGCTCCACCAGCTCGAGGTCCGCGAGGATCGTCTCGGTGATCAGCCCATCGATCTCGCGCAGCGGCTCTCCGGACTCTCCCGCGAGGTCCGGGAACGCGCGCACCACCTGGCACAGCGCGTCGAGGTTGCGCATCGCATTGAGCGCACCGCGATCGACGCCGGACGCGTGGCCGGCGGCGAGATCGGTGAACGTGACCTCGGCGTACGTCTTCTTCTTGGGCTGGAACAACCCGGCGAGCGCGTCGACGCGGGGATCCCTCACCTTGACGACGCCGATGCGCGCCTTGTCCGCAGTGCCCGCGCCGGCCGCTGGATCGAGCCCGGTGAGTGCGCCGAACACCGTGCTCTTGCCGGCGCCCGGAAAGCCGACGAGTCCGATCTTCATGGCGACGCAAGCTAGCGAACGCCGCGCCCGCGGTCCCCCTCGGGCGACTCAGCGCCAGAAGCGGCCGGCGGCCTCGAAGCGCTGCCAGAGCCTCGGAAGCCGTGTCCGCTCTCGATGCGCGGAATGCGCGACCCAACCGGCGACGAAGCCAGCTGCGCGCGACGCGTCGAGTGAGGTGTCGTCTCCGAGCCGCTCCAGCAGCGTGTCGAGCTGCTGCTCTGCGTTCGCGACGTCGTTGAGGTGGCCGAGCGCATCCTGCAGGCGCGCCAGGCGCTGGGCATAGCGCGCCGCCTTTCTCTCGGGATAGAGGCATGCCGTGAACTCCGCCGCATAACGCAGCTTCTTGAGCCGGATCCGCAGACGATGGCGTTCTTCGGTCGATGCCTCCGCGAGCCGACGCCCCAGCCGGCGGACCCGCTCGTGGCGCCGTTCGAGCAACGGTGCGACGAACAGCGGCGCCGGCAGGAAGAGCTTCGCGGACTGTGCGGTGAGCGCCTGTTCGCGCCAGGCGCGACGCGCGATCCACGCCGCCGTCTCCAGCACCAGTCGCGGCCAGCGCGGTGCGGCCAATGCCGCAGTCGCACGGCGCTGCGCCGCGTCGCGAGCCTCCTGCGCCGCCTCACGCAATGCCGCGAGCCCGGCGTCCTCCGGCCGCAGCGCGAGCATCGGGTCGATCCCCTCGGTGCTGAAGACGTCGAGATCGCGGACGGGACCAAGCTCTCCGGTCAGCCAGCGCAGCTCCTCGCGCAACCACGCATGCTGTCGCTCCGGGAGCGCCGAGCCGAAAAACGCGAGCGCCGAGCGCAGCCGTCGGGCGCCGACACGCAGCTGATGCACGCCTTCGGGGTCGATTCCCAGCGAGGCAGCCGGCTCGTTCTCGACGATCTGCGCCAGACCGTTGGCCGCCACCGCAGCGAACAGCTCCTCGAGCGAAGCGCCCTCGGACACCGTGACCGGCTGCGCCTTGTGCGTCGCGGGTCCGCGGCCGCTCATCCACTCGTAGCCGCGGATCGCGAGCGTGCGGCTGAGCGGTCGCAGCGGCAGATCCTCGAGCAACTCGAGGGCCAGGCGCACCGGATGGCTGGGATCCTTCCCGCGTCCGGTGACCTCGATCTCGCAGATCGGAAGCGCACCGAAGGCCCCGTGGATCTCGCCGACCTCGAGATCGAAACGCAGGGTGCTGCCGTCTTCGTGCAGCAGCCGCCGCGTGCGTTCGAGGCGGAGCTCGAAGATCGGCGCCAGCGGCCGATCCGCGACACAGGCGCGCAACCGCGCGCGCAGCGCGAGATCCGGAACCAGCGCCGGATCGGGCTGCATCCCGGAGACCAGGGACTCGAACTCCCGCGAGACCGCCGCCGCGAGGCCGAGGCCGGCGCTCGTCTCGAGCGTCTGGACGCTGTGGCGTCCGGCACGCCGCAGATGCAGCGCCAGTCCGGCGTTCCCCAGCGCGAGATCCGGCGTGTCCCAATAGCTCCGCTCGACCGTGCTGCGTGCGACGCGGCCGCCTCCGGCAAGGGCGCCGAGCAGCGGATGCCGCCGCAGCGCCGCGACTGACGCAACGGGCAGCGCAAGACGCACTGCCAGCAGCGGGCTGCCGTCCGGAGCCGATCGGTCCGGAGCCGATCGGTCCGGGGCCGGGGAGCCCGCGAGTTCCGGGTCGTCGGCCCCGGCGCGCCGCGGGTCGGGGGGGGCGGAGTGCATGGCGATCTCGTCGGAGCATCGTAGCGCGCAAGAGAGGACCGCGAGCCGTCCCGCGGCCCGGCCGTGCGAGCAGGCGGGTCCGATCAGGCGTCCGGATCCCCGGCGCCGAGCGGTGTCTGTTGGAGAGCCAGCGGGAGTCGTTGGTGCGGACGAACGCCGACCCGCCGTTCAGCGGTCCGGGTAGATCGTATCCCGGTAGTCTTCCAGCATCCGACCGGCATGGAAGCGTGGGCCGAGGCTGCGCAGCGAACGTTTGATGCGCTCGACCCAGGCGCGCGGCACACCGGCCGCATCGCGATCGTAGAAGGCCGGAACGATCTCGCGTTCGAGCAGGGAGTACAAGCTGCTGGCGTCGCGCGTGTCCTGCAGGTCCGCCTCCAACAACGGATCGCTGGCGATGCCCCAGCCGTTCTGGCCGTCGCAAGCCTCTTCCCACCAGCCGTCCAGAACGGAGAGATGCAGGCCGCCGTTCAGCACGGCCTTCATGCCGCTGGTCCCGCTGGCCTCGAGGGGGGGGCGCGGCAGGTTCACCCAGACATCGCAGCCGGCGACGAGGCGGGCGGCCATCGCGAGGTCGTAATCCTCGAGGTAGGCGACGCGGGAGGCCACCTGCCGGGCTACGGCCACCGGGAACAGCCGCTGCACCAGGCGCTTGGCTTCCTCGTCCTGCGGATGCGCCTTGCCGGCGATCACGAGCTGCAACGGAGTGGACCCGTCGAGCAATGGGAGCGCTCGTTCTGGCTCTCGCAGCAGCAGGTAGAGCCGCTTGTAGGTGGCGATGCGGCGCGCGAACCCGACCGTCAGGGTCTCGGGCGAGAACCCGAGGGCTGCCGCTTCGGCGTACTGCCGCGGCACGGCGCCGCGGGCCAGACGATCATCGACGCTGCGCTGCTGGACCCAGCGCACCATCTCGCGCCGCAGCGTCTGGCGGACTGCCCACAGCTCGGCGTCGGGAATCGCATCGACGGCATCCCACGTGGAAGCTTCGGTCGCCCGGTCTGGCCACTCCGGACCGAGGTAGCGATCGAGGAGCTCGCGCATGGGCGGCGCCATCCAGCTGGGCACGTGCACGCCGTTGGTCACGTGCCCGATCGGCACCTCCTCCAGCGGCCGATCGGGCCACAGGGGCGCCCACATCCTACGGGATACTTCTCCGTGTCGACGCGAGACGCCGTTCGCGGCGCGGCTCGCGTGCAGGCCGAGCACGGTGATGCCGAACGGTTCGTGCGGATCTTCGGGATGGACGCGACCCAGTGCGAGGAACGGTTCGGGGGCGAATGACAACTCCGCCGCGAAGTCACCGAGGACCGACAGCACGAGCTCCGGCTCGTAGCTGTCGTTCCCCGCCGCGACCGGCGTGTGGGTCGTGAAGACGGTCCGCCTGCGGGCTTCGGCCCAGGCCGTCGCGAAGTCGACGCCGGCGGCCATCTGCTCGCGCGCCAGCTCGAGCGGAGCCAGCGCCGCGTGACCCTCGTTCAGATGGATCACGCCGGGATCGATGCCGAGCGCGCGCAGCGCCCGGATCCCGCCGATGCCGAGCAGCGCATACTGCGCGAGCCGCGTCTCGCGATCGCCGACGTACAGACGCGACGTGATCCAGCGATCGACACGGGTGTTCTCCGGCACGTCGCTGTCGAGCAGGAACAGCGGAATCCGGCCGATCTCGAGACGCCAGATCTGCGCCGCCACGCGGCGCCCGCACAGCGAGACGGAGATCCGGAGCGGCCGGCCGTCGCTGCCGGTGACGCGGGCGGCCGGCAGGCGCTCGGCGTCGGTCTCGATCCAGTATTCGTGTTGCCAACCGCTCGGATCGAGACGCTGGTGGAACGAGCCCTGCCGGTACAACAGCCCCACGGCGACCAGCGGCAATGCGCGGTCGGAGGCCTCCTTCAGCAGATCGCCGGCCAGCACCCCGAGGCCGCCGGCGTAGATCGGGAGCGAGCCGTGGATCCCATATTCGGCACACAGGAAGGCGACGGGGCGATCCGCGGCTACGGGCCCCGGCGCGAAGGGACGCGCGCGCTCGGCGGCGATGGCCTCGACGACGGCCGTCGCCCGCGCCAACAGCGCGGAGTCTCCCGCTGCGCGGGCGAGCGTCGCGGTTGGAGTCTCCTCGAGCAAGCGCACCGGATTGCCGCCGCACAGTTGCCAGCGTCTCGGATCGATGGCCTGGAAGATCTCCGGCCCGCCCGGCCACCAGGACCAGCGGTAATCGAACGCCAGCCGTGCGAGTGGCGCGAGAGCCGGAGGCAACCGGCCCGCCAACTCCGCGGCAGCACGTTCGAGATCCTGCTCACCCCGCTGCCAGCCGTCGCTCACCTCGTGCCTCCGCTCGTCGCTGCACAGCGTGCGCGCCGGCTTCGCGCCCCCGCACGGAGAAAGCGTCCGGCGCCTGCTGCGAGCCGACCCGCGCGCCGCTCGGCAAGGTACGAGAAGGGTCGGCAAGAGGCTCGTCCCGGCCGCGTGCGGGCGGGGTCCGCACGCGGGCGCCGGTGGGGCCAGCATGCCGCCGGTTCGAGGGCGACGCCGCCCCCCCCGATCGGCTCGGCGCACGAGGAGTTGCACCGCCGCGGC
Source organism: uncultured Pseudomonadota bacterium (assembly GCA_900696485.1). Taxonomy (GTDB): domain Bacteria; phylum Myxococcota_A; class UBA9160; order UBA9160; family PR03; genus CAADGG01. The sequence continues at coordinate 13,854 of CAADGG010000108.1, read as the reverse complement.
GAGTCGCGCAGCCTCGTGGGCCCCGATTCTTCTCACTTGCCCCACGACTCGAAAGGAACCCCGTGTCGATCTCCTGGCGCTCCCTTCCCTGCCCGGCCCGGCCGGCTCTCGCGTGGATCCTCGCGTCGCTCGCGCTCGTGCTCGGGCCAGCGGCCTCCGCGGCCCCATCCGAATCGGCCACCGAGCGACTGCAACGCGCCATCGCGTCGCCGGACCGCTCGAGCGAGAGCCGCGCGCGGGATGCCGCCCGCCACCCGCTGCAGACGCTGCAGTTCTTCGGCGTCGAGCCCGACATGCAGGTGCTGGAGCTGTGGCCGGGCGGCGGCTGGTACACCGAGATCCTCGCCGTGTTCCTCACCGGCGACGGCAGCCTCGCGATCACCAACTACGACCCGACCGGTCCGCAGGACCAGGCGCAGCATCGCTACGCACGCGTGCTGGCGGACCGGCTGGCTGCGGATCCGGCCCGCTTCGGCGCGATCGAGGTGATCGAGATCGAGCCGCCGGACCGCTTCGACCTCGGCGCGAAGGACCGCTTCGACCGGATCCTCACGTTCCGCAACAACCACGGCTGGATCCGAGGGGGCTACCACGATCAGGTGTACCGCGAAGCGTTCCGCGTGCTGAAGCCGGGCGGCGTGCTCGGCGTGGTCCAGCACCGCGCCCCCGACGGCGCCGATGCGCTCGCCTCCGCCGAGAACGGCTACGTGCCGGAGGCGTATGTGATCGAGGCGGCGCAACGGGCGGGCTTCCGACTCGACGCGCGCTCCGAGATCAACGCCAATCCGCGCGACACCAAGGACCATCCGAAGGGCGTTTGGACGCTGCCGCCGAGCTTCCGGCTCGGGGAAGTGGACCGCGCGAAGTACGAGGCGATCGGCGAGAGCGACCGGATGACACTGCGCTTCGTCAAGCCGGCCCCGCCGGCTCCGTGACGCCTCCGGGCGCGGCGGGATCGAGGCCGTCGCTCCGGAGCCCGCGGTCGATCGGGAACGAAAGGCGGCCCGGAGGCGAACTCGCCCCCGGGCCGCACGATCGGGCCGCGTAACCGGAAGGGGGGCTACGCCCCCGGCTTCCGGTACACCGCCACGACGGCCGCACCGCCGAGGCCGATGTTGTGCTGGATGGCCGCCGTCGCGCCGGCCACCTGACGCTTCTCGGCGAGGCCGCGCAGTTGCCAGTTCAGTTCCGCGCACTGCGCGAGACCGGTGGCGCCGAGCGGATGGCCCTTGCTGATGAGGCCTCCGGACGGATTCACGACCCAGCGGCCCCCGTAGGTGGTGGCGCCGCTCAGCACGAGCTCGGCGCCCTTGCCCTCCGGCGCCAGACCGAGCGCTTCGTACGTGATCAGCTCGTTGGCGCTGAAGCAGTCGTGGAGTTCCACCACCTGCGCGTCCTCCGGTCCGAGCCCGGCCTGCTCGTAGGCCTTGCGCGCGGCCTGCTGCGACATGTCGAAGCCGACCATCTTGATGCAGCTCTTCTCGTCGAACGTGCTCGGCAGATCGGTGGCCATCGCCATTCCGGCGATCTCGACGGCCTGGGCCTCGAGACCGTGCTTCTTCACGAACGCCTCGCTGGCGAGGATCGCCGCGCCGGCGCCGTCCGACGTCGGGCAGCACTGGAGCTTCGTCAGCGGATCGAAAACCATCGGTGCCGCGAGGATGTCCTCGAGGCTGTACTCGTCCTGGAACTGCGAGTACGGATTGTTCACCGAGTGCTTGTGGTTCTTCCAGCCGATCCTGGCGAAGGTCTCCGGCTTGGTGCCGTACTTCTCCATGTGCTCGCGGCCGGCATTGCCGAACATCTGCGGCGCGGCCGGCGCCTTGGCGAAGCCACGCAGCTCGACCATCAGCTTCATGTGCTTGTCCATCGGCACGGTGCGATCGGTGTACTTGATGCCGAGGGAGCCCTTCTCCATCTTCTCGAAGCCGAGCGCCATCGCGCAGTCGACGAGGCCGCCCTCGACGAGCTGCTTGGCCAGGAACAGCGCCGTCGACCCGGTGGAGCAGTTGTTGTTGACGTTGTAGATCGGCACGCCGGACAGGCCGATCTCGTAGATCGCGCGCTCTCCGGCCGTCGAATCGCCGTAGCAGTAGCCGACTGCCACCTGCTCGACGGCATCGTACGGAACCCCGGCGTCGGCGAGCGCCTTCTGACCGGCCTCCTTGGCCATGTCGGGATAGTCCCATTGCTTGCTACCGGGCTTCTCGAACTTGGTCATGCCGACACCGACTACATAGACTTTGCGAGACATGGCTAGGAATCCTCCTCAGGGGGTTGGGAAACGGGTTCGGGAACGGCTCCGGACGGGTGGAGCAGCGCGGCGATCGCGAGCTCGCGCCACAACTCGAAGGCGCGCATGCGCGCGGTGTCATCCCGCCGTAGCAACTGTTGGAGCGCCAGCCCGCGCGCGAGGTGCATGGTCAGCTCGAGAACGGCGTCGAAGCGGGCGGCGTCGGCCAGCGGGCCGGCTACGTCCCGCCACAGATCGACGAGCCCCCGGCCGGCCGCGCGCTCGAACCGGACGAGCGCCCGGTGCAGCTCGACATCGGTCCGGGAAGCCACCCACAGCTCGAGGGCGGCGAGGAACAGCGGACCCGAGAGGGCCTCGCGGGCCAGCGAGAGCAGCGAGCCGAGACGATGCTCCGCACTCGCGGCGGCCGGCAGCTCGGCGGCCCGGCCTCGCAGCTCGTCTGCGCGCCGTGTGGCCAGGTGCGCGACGGCCGAGACGACGAGATCCTGCTTCTTCGGAAAATGGTGCACCTGCGCTCCGCGCGAGAGCCCGGCGCGCGCGCAGACCGCCGTCGTCGTCGTGTGGGCATAGCCGACGTCGATCAGCGACTCGATCGTCGCGTCGAGCAGGCGAGCCCGGGTTTCCGTACTGCGCTCCTCCTGGGTGCGCCGGAGTCGCGAGGCGCTCTGGCTCTGGGGCTCGGCAGGGACCGGCATCGGCGAAACGGTAGAGACGAGATAACAAACAGTCAAGACTGCATGTAAAGAACCACCGCGACCAAGGGTTGTCCCCCGCCCCTCTTCCGTCCAGCCGCCCGTTACGGGTCCGAGTTCAGCGGCGCCGGCTTCCCGAACAGCCAGCCCTGTCCGAAAGGGATCCCGAGGCTGCCGAGGGTCCGCAGCTCCTCGAGGGTGTCGAGACCTTCGCCGATGATCTGCGCCCCGATGCCGCTCGCCAGCGTCTGCAGCGCGCGCAGGATCGTCTGGCGTACGGGATCTTCGTCGATCCCGCGCACGAAGGCGCGATCGACCTTGATGAATTCCGGCGCCAGTTCGGCGACCGCTTCGAGACTCGCATAGCCGGCGCCGGTGTCGTCGAGCGCGAACTGGAAACCGAGCTTTCCGTACCCGTCGCGGGCTTCGCGGAAGATCTCGTAGTTCTCGATCGATTCCTGCTCCGAGATCTCGAAGACGACGTCCTGGGGACCGAGTCGACAGTGCGCCAGCGTCCGGATCAGCGCGTCGGGTTGGAAGCTGGGATCGTGGAACGAGGACGGGCGGATGTTCAGGAACAGCTTCGCGCCGCTCGGGAAATCCACTGCCCCGGCCAACGCCGCCGTCCGGCACAGGCAGTCGAGCTGGAACAACACTCCTTCCTCGGCAGCGATCTCGAACAACGTCAACGGCGAGGCGAGACTCGTCCCTTCCGGGCCGCGCACGAGAGCCTCGTAGCCGAAGACGGTGAGACCCTGTGCATCCACGATCGGCTCGTAGACGGAATGGACGAGCCCCCGGACCAATACGTCCAGCAGCTCGCGCCGCCGGTGGCGACTCACGACGAGTCGATTCAGGTCCGCATCTGCCCGTGCCGCGTCGACGGTATCTCGGATCTGTGTCGCTTCGGACAGGATCGGATTGCGCAGCCCGTAGGCCTGTCCGACCGCGACGGGCGGGAGCCGGCGCAGGTACGGGTATCCGACTCGAGGACCGAGCCGTGCGACGCGGGCGAGGACGGCGCGCTCGAGGGCCGGCAGGATGTGCCCGAAGAGATCGGCGCCGGGTCCGTCGGGCGTCAGCAGCGCCAGGATCTCCCCGCGACCCAGATCTCCGCGCGCGAGCGACACCGGCCCGCCGGCGAACTCGCGACAGGCCGCGCCGACCTCCGCGGCGAAGGCCGTGAGCGCGCGGCCATACGCGGCGTGGCCGTACTGGCGCTCGAGCACATCGAGACCGCTGGCATCGACGAGCAGGACACCGACGGCGCCCGCCCGTGTGAATGCAGCTCCGAGCTCAGCCGCTGCCACCGAGATCGGCGGCAACGCGATGGCATCGCTCATCCCGGCCGTGCCCCCCTCACGCTTCCGCGGATCGGCAGATCCGACCGAAGCGTTGAGGCGCCGGGCTTGGCTCGTGACCCCGCGGGGCGGTCACTCTCGAGCGGTCGACACGCCATACTCCTCCCACCATGCCGAAAGCGATCGCGATCGAGCGCACCGGAGGCCCCGACGTGCTGCGCGTCGTCGAGCACGACCCGGGCGCTCCGGGTCCCGGACAAGTGCGGCTCCGGGTCGCCGCCGCCGGTGTGAACTTCATCGACATCTACTTCCGGACCGGGGCGTATCCGCGCCCGCTCCCGTTCGTCGCCGGACTCGAGGGCGCGGGCGTCGTCGAAGCAGTCGGCCCGGAGGTCTCGACGCTCGCGCCGGGCGACCGGGTCGCCTGGGCCTCCGTGCCGGGCTCGTACGCCGAGGTCGTCGTCGCGGCGGCCGCGGCGCTGGTCCGCCTCCCCGACGCCGTCGCGGACGAACTCGCGGCCGCCGCGATGCTGCAAGGCATGACCGCGCACTACCTGGCGCACGCGCTGCGCGATCCGAAACCGGGCGACGTTGCGCTCGTGCACGCGGCCTCGGGCGGCACTGGTCTGCTGCTCGTGCAGATGCTGCGACGCGCCGGCGTGACGGTGGTCGCCACGTGTTCGACCGAGCAGAAGGCGGCGCTCGCCGCCGAGGCCGGCGCCCAGCGCGTGGCGCTCTACTCGCACGAGGATTTCACCGCGGTCGCGCGGGATGCGACCGGCGGCCGAGGCGTCGACGTCGTGTACGACGGCGTCGGTCGCACGACCTTCGACGGCAGCCTGGCGTCGTTGCGCCCGCGCGGGCTCCTTGCGCTGTTCGGTCAGGCGAGCGGTCCGGTGCCGCCGCTCGACTTGCAGCGCCTCAATGCCGGCGGCTCCCTGGTCGTCACGCGGCCATCCCTCGCACACTTCGTCGCCACCCGCGAGGAACTCGAGCGGCGGGCGGGGGCGGTGCTCGACGCCATCGCGGCCGGTTGGCTCCGGGTCCGGATCGGCGCCCGGTTCCCACTGCGCGAGGCGGCCGCCGCGCACCGCGCGCTGGAAGGTCGCTCGACGACGGGCAAGGTGTTGTTGCTGCCGTAGACGTTCGGCATCCGGAAGGAATCCCCACCATGGCTCTCTTCGTACTGGTCGGTCGCGACGGACCGGACAGCGGCGCGCGCCGCCTGCGGCATCGCGACGCCCATCTGCGCAACCTGCAACCGCTGGCCGATGCCGGTCGCGTCGTCTACGCCGGGCCGCTGCTCGACGACACCGGAGAGCCGTGTGGCAGCGTGATCGTCTTCGAAGCCGATTCCCTGCAGCGGGCCCGTCACTTCGCGGCCAGCGATCCGTACGTCGTCGAGGGCGTCTTCGCACAATGGGACGTATTCGGCTCGCGCCGGGTGTTCCCGGACGCGGACCGCTGATCTCGCCGCCGCGCAGCCGGAAACACGAACGCCGGTGTCAGAGCGAGAGGGAGAGCGAGGCTTCGGCGACGAGTCGGCGCAACGCCGCACACGAGGGCTCCGGGACGTCGCTGAAGCGAATGCCCATGCCGACCGGCAGATTGCTGCGGTGGAGATTGCCCGGCACGTTGGTGTAGACCACGACGCCCGCGGCGCGCACGGGACCCGCGCCGATCGTCAACTCGACTTCGACCCGCGCGCCCCGCATCGTCGGGCGCGGAGTTTCGAGATAGACGCCGCCCGAGGAGAGGGTGTAGACGCGGGCGGGCTTCTGCCGGCCGGCCTGGAAGACCTGCGCGGCCAGCTCCACGGGAGCGCGCGTCTCCCGACGCGGCAGGCTGGCGGCTTCGTCCAGCGCCAGCGCCCGATTGACCTGGAAGCGCAGACGCGCATCGTCGTACGGCTCCCAGAGCGCCAGCCGGACCCCGGCCGCGCGCAGCTCGTCGAGCGGTTCCGGACCCGGCGGCTGGCCGCTGACGATGTAGCTGAGCTGGCCGTTGGGGGCACTCGCAGCAAGGGCCGTGAGCGCCGCCGGCAGATCGATGACGGCGAGATCCGGCGGGATCAGTGCGACACCGATCAGATGACGGTGCTCCTCGACGAGCCGAAAGCCGTCCTCCGGGCTCTTGGCGCGGAGCGTCCGGTAGCCGATCCGACGCAGGCGATGGGCAAGCGCCGACCGCGGGGCGCCGCCGCCGTCCATCACGAGGACACTTCGCTCGATGGGCATCTTCGTCCTGCCCCCCGTCCGGCCTCATCGGCGCACCGGGGGGCCCGAGTTGAGTCGCCGTCGCGCTTGCCCGTCGGATGCCGGCGGCACTAACCCTCGGGGCCGTCGAGAATCTCGGAGACTACGAGACCCGGTGCCGATTCCCTGCCGCCGTCCAGCACCGGGAGCGAGTCGAGCATCTTCGCCAGATAGCGCCGGGCGCCCTCATCGCCGGACTCGAAGCGCAGCACGAGGCCGCGCTCCCCGTCGTCGCGCATCACCTCGGTCTCGATGACCAACGGGGTCTCCCCGGGGCTCCCGTAGAGCGCCACGCGAAGCTGCTGGCCGACGCGCAACGCGGGGTTCGGAACCACGCGCATGCCGTCGAGCGAGAGATCGTGCCCCACCAGGACACGAGCGGCCTCCTCATCGAGCGCGACGATGCGCCGTCCGTCGTATCGATGACGGGGATGACGACGCCGATCGTCCGCGAGGATCTCCGCGGCCGTCCGCTCCGCATCGGGAGCCGGTCCCTCGTGCGCCACGGAGTCCGATGGCGACGCGCGTTCGGCGTGCGGCTCCTGCGCGGCGGCGAAGTCCGCCTCCGAGCTCGCTTCCCACGCGGACGCCTCCGGAGTCGAAGGCTGCTCGTCGGGAGGCCCGGCCGGCGTCGGCGGTGGCGCGAAGCGGCGCCAGGCCGTCGCGACGTCGCGGCTGTGGCACGGCGCCGGCCCTTCGGCATACGAAGCGATTGCCGCCTGGAGCTGCTCGCGCGTGCGCGCTCCGACGTCGAGAAATTCGACGGCGAAGCCCGGGTCGAGGCCGCGGACCAGCCGTACGACCTGCCCGGCCACGACGAAGGAGCGCCCCGGGACTGCGGGATCCGGGATCGACACCTTCAGGTGTTTCCCAGGCATCCGCGGTCGACAACCGACCAGTTGGCAGCCCCGCGTCGAGAGGTCCGCGAGCAGCGCCCCGTGCGAACGGAAGCCGCTCCGGAACCGCACCGGGACCCCGACGGCCACGCGACGGACCCGGCGATCGGGCCCGCGGTAGAGAGCATGGAGCAGCAACAGCCGCACGGCGGTCGGATGCACGGGGCGCAGCACGACGAGATCGACGCCGGTCCGCCGACACAGCGCGCGCAGCGTCCGCGCATCGCGCTCGAGCACCGCGATCCGGACCGCTTCGGGTCGCGCGGACGAGCGCGAGATCTCGCGCAACCGGCGCGGCGTCGCGAGCACGACGTCGAAATCCGTCTCGGCCTCGCCACTGCCGCCGACTTCGATCACCTGCGCACCGAGCGATTCGACCAGCGCCCGCAGGTCCGCGAGTTCCCCGTCGTGCAGGATCAGGACCTTGCGGTTCGAGACGTCATGGGCCACAGCCGGAATCCTCACGCTCGGGCCTGTCTGCGATCGGCAAGTACCCGGAGCAGCTGTAGAGACCGCCCCGCAGAACCCTCCCCGACGTCCGCCGTCCAGGACGGCAGCCCCTCGGGGCCGCTTTCGCGGAGCCACGACGACCGGACTCACACCGGCCCCCGGCAACACAGAAACGCGACGCTCCCCGCGTCAAGAAAGGGGTCGGGTTGGATCGGTCAACTTTTCCCCGTTGGGGAAAAGTTGACCGATCCAACCCGACCCCTTTCTTGACGCGCGTTGCGACGGGCGCGGCGGGGGGCGATCTTCGGCGGCCATGCCGACCCATTTCGATCGTGCGACCGCCGTCCGTGCCGTCGACCCGTCCGTGGCCGGTCCTGGTGTTCACGAGGCGCGAATCGATCGCGGCTGGTGGGTCGTCCGAGGACCGAACGGCGGCTATGTCGCGGCGCTGCTGCTGCGAGCCCTCGCCGCGGAGGTCCCCGCCGAGCGGGCGCCACGCTCGCTCACGGTGCACTACACGGCGCCGCCCGCCGAAGGGGCCGTCCGCATCGATACGCGGGTCGAACGCATCGGACGCTCGCTGACGACCGTCTCGGCGCGCATGATCCAAGGCGACCGCCTGCTGGCGCTCGCCCTCGGCGCGTTCTCGACCCCGCGCCGGGGGGCGGGCTTCGATCACGCGCGGATGCCGACCGCGGCCCCGCCGGATTCCTGCCCGTCGTTTCCCAGCGGCATCCCGATGCACGACCGCTACGAGTATCGCTGGGCGGTCGGTTCTCCACCCGGCAGCGGCGGTGCGGAGGCGCTGTGCGGCGGCTGGATCCGCCTCGAAGAGCCCCGCATCGCGGACGCCCTGCTCATCGCGGCCTACACCGATGCGTGGCCGCCGGCATGTTTCTCGTGGGCGCCCAGCCACGAGGCCATCGGCCCGGTTCCGACGGTGGACCTTACGATCCACTTTCGGACCGAGCTTCCGCTCGCCAAGGCCCGGGCGGAGGACTGGTGTCTCGCCGTGTTCCACTCGCGGCTCGCCGCCGGCGGCTTCGTCGAGGAAGACGGCGGGGTGTGGAGCCGTGATGGCGTCCTGCTGGCGCAGTCGCGCCAGATGGCTGTGGTCGGCTAGCTACCCCGTGCCCCCGCGGCCCCCGGGCGTCGGCCGGGGGCGCCGTACCGAAAAAGGACCTCCCATGCCGCTCGATCCCCAGGCCCGCTTCCTCCTCGACCAGCTCGGCGCCCGGGGCGGACCGTCCCTTCACGAGATGACCCCGACGGAGGCCCGAGCGGCTTTCGAACTCCTGCGCGTGCCGATCCCCGGCGAGGCGGTGGACCGGATCGAGAACCTCCACGTCCCGAGCGATGGCGGCCGCACGATCCCGGTGCGTCTCTACGGACCGGCGGGCAGTCCGCCCCCGGCTCCGGGTCTCGTCTACTTTCACGGCGGCGGTTGGGTGATCGGCAGTCCCGACACGCACGAGAATCTCTGCAAGGCGCTCGCCAATCGCAGCGGCGCCCGCGTCGTCTCCGTCGACTATCGACTCGCACCCGAACATCCCTGGCCGGCTGCGCCGGAGGACGGCTACGCCGTCGCGTGCCACCTCGCCGAGCACGGCTCCGAATTCGGCATCGACGCCACGCGTGTCGCCATCGCCGGCGACAGCGCGGGGGGCAATCTCGCCGCCGTCGTCGCGCTGATGGCGCGCGATCGCGCCGGGCCCACGCTGCGCCATCAGGCCCTTCTCTATCCGGTCGTCGACCACGACTTCGACCGGCCCTCCTACCGCGAGAACGGCGACGGCTATTTCCTGACACGGGACGACATGCGCTGGTTCTGGGACCAGTACGTCGCGGACCCGGCGCTGCGCAGCGACGGCTACGTGGCGCCGCTGCACGCCGAGGATCTCGCCGGGCTCCCGCCCGCGACGGTGATCACCGCCGAATACGACCCGCTCCGCGACGAGGGAGAAGCCTATGCCGAGCGGCTGCGTCTGGCCGGCGTCCCGACGACCTGCACGCGCTACGACGGACAGATCCACGGCGTCGCGTCGCTTCTCGATCTGATCGACGCTGGCAAGCGCGCCGTCGATCAGATCGGTGCGGCGTTGCGGTCTGCGCTCGCCTGATCGCGGGCTCCCCGCACGAGCTTCGTCACCGCGTTGGCCAGCAGCCGCAGCCCCAGTCCTCCCGGCGTCAGGATCGATTCCGGATGGAACTGCACGGCGGCAAGCGGCTCGCACTCGTGTTCGACCGCCATGATGACGCCATCCTCGCTTTCCGCACTGATGCGGAGTCCGCGCGGCAGCGCGTCGCGACGCGCATACAGCGAGTGGTAGCGGCCGGCGCGGAATCGCTTCGGCAGGCCTTCGAAGAGTGCGCCGCCGCGCACCTCGATCCACGACGGCTTCCCGTGCACCGGCACGTCGAGCACGTCGAGCTGGCCGCCGAGATGCTCGACGAGACCCTGCAGCCCGAGACAGACCCCGAAGACCGGGAACCCGCGGCCGCGCAGCATCGCCAGCGTCCCCGACACGTCGAAATCCGCCGGCGAGCCGGGGCCCGGCGAGAGGACGACCAGATCCGGCTGCAACGCATCGAGTTCCGCTTCGGGAAATCCGCTCCGCCAGGTCACGACCTCGGCGCCCGTCTGCCGGAGGTAGTTCGCGAGCGTGTGCACGAACGAGTCCTGATGGTCGATCAGCAGGATCCGTTTCCCGGCGCCGACCTGCGTCTGAACCGTCCGCGGCGCCTCGCGTGCGACCTCTGCCGGCCGGCGGATCGCATCGAGCAGCGCCGACGCCTTCACGTGCGTCTCCTCCTCCTCGGCCTCCGGATCCGAATCGTAGAGCAACGTCGCACCGGCACGGACCTCGGTCATGCCGTCGAGGACGCGGATCGTCCGGAGCGTGAGACCGGTGTTCAAGTTGCCGTCGAAGCCGATCAGCCCGACGGCGCCGCCGTACCAGGCCCGCGCCGATCGCTCGTGGTCTTCGATGAATTGCATCGCCCAGGCCTTCGGCGCGCCCGTCACCGTCACGGCCCAGGTATGACACAGGAACGCATCGAGGGCGGCGAAACCCTCCCGCAACGTGCCCTCGACATGGTCGACGGTGTGGATCAGCCGCGAGTAGAGCTCGATCTGCCGCCGGCCGATGACGCGCACGGATCCCGGCACGCAGATCCGCGACTTGTCGTTGCGATCGACGTCCGTGCACATCGTCAACTCGGACTCTTCCTTCGTGGACGTGAGCAGCGTCTTGATCTGCTCGGCATCTTCGATCGCATCCTCGCCGCGACGGATGGTGCCGGCGATCGGACAGGTCTCGACGCGGCGCCCCTCGACCCGCACGAACATCTCGGGCGACGCGCCGACCAGGTACTCGGCATCGCCAAGATGGATCAGGAAGCCGTACGGCGATGGATTGCGGATCCGCAGCCGGCGGAAGATCTCCGCCGGAGACACAGAAGCCGGTTCGCGGAAGGTCTGCGACAACACGACCTCGAAGAGATCCCCGCGCCGGAACGACTCGCGAGCGGTCCGGACGGCGGCGGCGTACTCGCCCGGCCCGTGGTCGCACGGTCGCGGCGCCGCGCCGTCCGGCGCCAGGGCAAAGGGCTCTCGCGGCCCACCGCGCGCGAGGCCGGCCGTGGTGCGCCCGTCGATCTCGAACTCGTAGCGGCGCCGCGTCGCCAGCTCGCGCCGGTGGTCGACGAGGATCAGCTCGTCGGGCAAGAACAGGACCATGTCGCGCTGGCGTTCCGGCCGTTCGAGCCGCAACCGGAGCGGCTCGAACTGGAACGCGAGGTCGTATCCGAAGGCGCCGTAGAGACCCAGGTGGGCGTCCTCGTCCGCGCCGAAGAGATCCACGAGCGCGCGCAGCACCGTGAACACGGAAGGCTGCTTGCTGCGCTGCTCCTCCGGGAAACGCCCCTCCGGCTCCCGAAGCTGGCAGCGAAGCAGCGTCTCGCCGGCCTCCCGGCCGGCGAGCTCCGGAAGCGCCTCGAGCGCGCGCCCGATGGCGGCGAGCGGCACCCGGCCACGCTCGTTCAGGGCCTCGATGCAAAGCCGGCGACCACGCGCCTCGACCCGGAGCGGCGGATCGCAGAAGCCCATGTCCCAACGCGTGTAGCGGCCGGGGTACTCGTAACTCGACGCGAACAGCGCGCCGCGCCGCTCGTCGAGCGCGCGGGTCAGCGCCTCGATCTCCCGTCCGCCGTCGATCGACTCGACGGTGCGGTGGACGAGGACCCCGCCACGCGTCCGATAGCTCGGGGACTCGGTCATCGGGACTCTCCTCTCCGTCCGTCCCGGGCGCCCGTCCCGTCCGAACGCGTCCTGGCGGTGCGGAGGGGAATTGAAAAGGCCGCCTCGGGAGGCGGCCTGGTTCTCCTACACGAACACGAACGACGGCCACCTCAAGCGCGAGGAAGCCACCACCAGCCGGCTCGGTCACCACGGCGCGGCCCGTGGGCTTCGCCCCGAGGCTGGCAACCGTCGATCCGCGCCGGTTTCTGCATGGAGCGGAACGTCCCACAGCCGGGGTTCAGCGTCAAGCCCTCAGCTCCGTGAGGGCCTCCTCCAGGCGGGCGAGCGCTTCGTCGACATCGGCGGACCCGACGTCGAGGTGCGTCACGGCGCGGAAACGGCCCGGCCCGGTCGGGTTGATCCACAGCTCGCGGGCCCGGGTCGCGCGCAAGAAGCCCATCGTGTCGGCGACGTCGAACATCACCATGTTGGTCTCGGGCGCGGGATGCACCGGCAGGCCGAGCTTCTCGATGCCCTCGGCCAGGCGGCGGGCCCGGATGTGATCCTCGGCGAGGCGGTCGACGTGATGCTCCAGCGCATAGAGGGCGGCGGCGGCCAGCACGCCGGCCTGCCGCATGCCGCCGCCGAGCATCTTGCGCAGCCGGCGCGCACGCAGGATGGTCGCTTCGTCTCCGCACAGCACGGAGCCGACCGGAGCGCCGAGACCCTTCGAGAAGCAGAACGCCACGGTGTCGAACCGCTCGGCGATGCGGGCGGCCGGCACTCCGCTCGCCACCTCCGCATCGAAGAGCCGCGCGCCGTCCAGATGCGTGCGCATGCCGAGATCCTGGGCCGCGCCGACGGCGCCCTGCAACATGGCGAGCGGGAAGATGCGCCCGCCGGCGCCATTGTGCGTGTCCTCCGCGACGAGCAGCGTCGTCGGAGCGAGGTGGACGTTGCTCGCCGGCACGTACGCCGCCCGGACGGCGTCCGCGTCGAAACATCCGGCCGTGCCGATCGTCGTGATCTGGACGCCTGCCAACGCGGAAGCTGCTCCTCCTTCGTAGCGCAGCACGTGGGCGCCCTGGCTCGCGAGCACGACCTCCCCATGGTGCGTGTGCAGGCGGATCGCGATCTGGTTCGCCATCGTGCCCGACGGCACGAAGACGGCGGCCTCCTTGCCAACCCGCGCCGCGGCGGCGGCTTCGAGCCGGTTCACGGTCGGGTCCTCCCCGTAGACGTCGTCGCCGACTTCCGCGTGCGCCATGGCCTCGCGCATCGCCGGCGTCGGACGCGTGACGGTGTCGCTGCGCAGGTCGATCGGTTTCATAGCGGCCGCTCGGGCTCGGGCGTCTCGAGATTCGCGCGGTAGAGCAGCACGGTATGCCCGACCAAACCCAGCAGAGTCGCCCCCGTCGCGCTCCCGAGCGTCGCCGCCATCGCCTTCTTGTCCGCCGGCTGGCGCATCCGGACCTTCACCAGCTCGTGGCTGCGCAGCGCCTCGTCGAGTGCGCGCAATACGCCGTCGGTGACTCCCGCATCACCCACGAACACGCTCGGCTCGATCCGCTGCGCCCGACCCCGCAGCTCCCGCCGCTGCCGCCCCGTCAACGTCCCTGCGTCCCTCACACCCCACACACTAGCAGGCTGCGGAAAATCGCCGTCCGCGGGTGCGGATCCAGCGATTCGAAGGAGTTTCGTCGCACCGATCGCGCGGAATCACCGCTTGTTTCCACTCGATCGGGCTTCGAAGTCGCGTTCGAGAG
>CAADGG010000107.1 GCA_900696485.1 uncultured Pseudomonadota bacterium | reverse complement strand
GCAAGCGCGGGGCCTGCCACCTCTTCCGGCACACGATGGCGACGCTGATGCTCGAAGGCGGCGCCGACATCCGCTTCATCCAGCAGATGCTCGGCCACGCGAAGCTCGAGACGACGCAGATCTACACGCAGGTGTCGATCCGCAAGCTCCAGGAGATCCACCGCGCGACGCATCCGACGGCCAGGAACGAGCGCAGCGCGACGGTCGTGATCGACGACGACGACGCGACGCCCGAAGCGCTGCTCGCGACCTTGGAAGCCGAGGCGCAGGAAGAAAGAGAGTAGGAGCGGCTGCGCCGCTCAAGTCTCTTGTGCCCCCCGGCCCGCCCGGCCGGCGCTCACGAACGACCGGGGTTGCCATGCGGAGTGCGGCCCGGAGGTGGGCTCGAGGAGGCACGGACGCGTTGCCCGCTGCGACGCCCGGCCCAAGCGGCGGAGGGGGCCGGCCTGGTGCGCCTGCGGCGCCCCACCGGGCAAGCCGGGCGAGCAAGGGCCGCGCCCGGCCCTGCGAGCGGCTGCGGCTAAACGGAAGTGTGTGGCGCGGGCCGGTCACGTCCCTTGCTTGCCCTGTCCGATAAAGCGCTTTATCCGACCTTGCCCTGGCCGGCCCCCTCCTTGGGCCTCCCTGACGGTCGGCCTTGTCATAACCAAAGGTTATGACAACTTGGGCCGGGCTCGGCTGTGCCGGCGCGAACGCTGTACCTCCGACGAAGAGCGCCCGCCTCCGGACCTCGTGCCACGAACAACCTGGTTGCTATGCGAAGGCTGCGCCGGCCGTCCCGTCCGCCCCCCAATGGGGGGCTCCCCCGGAACGAAGAGAAGAGGAAGAGGGCCGCGCTCCGCGCGGCCCGGAGAAGACCGCTTCGGCGCGGCTAAACCCAGTCCGCGACCTTGAGCCCGCGCACGCGCCGGAAGTGCTTCAGGTTGTGCGTGACGAGGGTCAGACCGAGCCGCAGCGCGTGCGCCGCAATCATCGTGTCGAGTGCGCCGATCGGCGTCCCCTTCGACATCAGCGCGGCGGCCACCTTCCCGAACCGATCTGCAGCCTCGTCATCAAAGGGAACCACGGCAACGTCGCCCACGAAGGCATCGATCAGGCGGTGCAAGCGGCGGGAACGGCGCCGCTCGGCGCCGAACCGAAGCTCAGCCAGCGTAACCGCGCTCAGGCCCAGCTCCGAGGGCTGGTGGGCCTGGATCTGCTCGGCGACGCCTCCCTCTCCCCGCAGCGCATAGCTCACGCTGTCGGTGTCGAGCAGAAACTTCAAGCGAACGGATCCCGGACCTTCGAGAGCGGCTCCTGCTTCGGTCGCTCGATCGGCTCCTTCCACTGGCCGAGGCAGGCCAGGAACGCCTCCGACCACTCGTCTGCAGGCTCGAGGACCACGCGGTCGCCCTCGCGGTGCACCAGCACCTCGTCTTGGTCCTCGAAGCGGCAGTCCTTGGGAAGGCGAACCGCCTGGCTCCCGCCGTTCTGGAAAAGCTTGGCTCGATGCGACATGACCCGAAGTATATACTCTTGTCTATACTTTGCAACATCGACCCCAGACCGTTCTTCCTTTAGCTGCCGGCGGCGCCACGGCTAAAGGAAGAACCCCCGCCTCGGCGACGGGCTCCGTAAGCGAAAACTCGCGTCTGGGCTTCGAACGAGCCGATCCGGGAAGGCAACCGGAAGCTCCGGTGGTAAGCTCTGGATCGCGCCTGGGAAGGTCCCAGGTGTACGACGCGAAGGCGTCGGGATGTGCTGTTGTCCCAAAGTGGTGAGGGGTCGGGAGGGCTCCTTGCAGCTGCGACGGCGATCGCGGTAGCGGAGCCGACTCCGGTTGGAGAAGCCGCCCTTCTGGCCGCCGGGGCGACGATCGCAGGCGTAGAGGCTTACCGGCAGGCCACGGAGAGAACCTTCATCACCTACACGCTAGGTAATCCTGCGACGGGTCAAACGTACGTAGGCCGCGCGAGTGGCCTTGGTTCTCCACAGCAGGTCTTGGCAACGCGATATTCATCTCACCACATGAGAGCTCTGGGTTTCGTTGACCCGAAGCTCGACCGCGCGATCCAGGGTGTTGGTGGCTACCCGGCGATTCGCGGGCGCGAGCAACAGCTAATCGACGCCTACGGCGGAGTCGGAAGCCCAGGAGTGGCGAACGTCATCCGCGGAGTGAGTCCATACAACCCACTCGGCCGGGTCTACCACGAAGCATCGAATGCAGCGTTTGGTCCCCTCGCCCCATACACGGGCTACTGACGAGGCTTGATAGACGATGCCGAGAGCCGTGAGTAGCCAACGCGAGGCAGAGATGAAGGAGCTCCGCGATTGGTGCATCGCAATTCTGCAGTTCATGGCCCAGGTTGATCCCTCGTCGGGCGTCTTCGCACACGCCGAGCAGGCAACGGAGGCAGCGTTTCAGCGCGGGGATCTTCGCGGCTTGAAGATGGTGGCGAGGGACGTTCGCGAGTGGGCTACCGCCCTGTCGCCTGCCGATCAGCAGAGGCTCGACGAGGTGCTGCGCGAGCAGTTTGGGCGGGGACTGACGGAGGAGGCAGAAGGACTGCGCGCCGAGGTCGGTCGCATCCTGCGTCGGGGGCAGATCGACACCCAGGACGAGTATCGCCTTCTCCTGAGCCGTGCCGATGAGATCTACGCCGACCCGTCGAAGCAGGACGAACTGAAGAGCATCAACGAGCTGCTCGCTGGGTACGAGGCTGACTGAAGCTTAGGGGCTTTCCACATCGGGCCCCTTGCAAGCTTGGTAGAATAGGTGCCTGCACGGAGGGGGTGAGCTGATGACCAGCAAGTCGATGAACGAGGTCGAGGTCGAGCGGACCGAGACCGGCAGCGTCCGCGTGCACCAGTTCCACGACGAGGACTCCCAGGAGTACGGCGTGGTGCTGGCGCGCGAGCAGGTCCCGCTCGTGGTCGAGTGGATGCTCGAAGCGGCGGGCCACAGCCCGGCGGCTGAAGGAGGGCGCAAGCGCGAGGAGCTCCGCGCCCAGGCGCATCTCTTCCGGCGGCTCGAGGGCGCGGCCGCAGGCGGCCCGACGGACCAGGGCAGCGCTATCGAAGCCATCCGCATCACGCTGGAGTGGGCGGCGGGCGAGTCGGACCTCTCGCCCGACGAGTGGCTCCACGGCGAGTAGCCTCGCCAACCACTGCTTTCGATCAGCTCGCCTTTCTCGCCTGGAGGAAGGCGTCGATGGTGCGGAAGAGCGCGTCCTGGTCGCGCTTGGGGAGCCCGTCGATGGCCTGAAGCCGGCGCAGCACCCGGCGGCTGACGGCAGCTCCGTTCTTCGCCGCCGGCTTCACGCCGAGCATCTCATCGGTGGAGACGCGCAGGGCCTTGGCCAGCCGGACGATCATGTCCGGGTGCGGCCGCAGCTTCCCCCGCTCGTAGTTTGAGACGACCACCTGGATCGCTCCGACCTGGTCAGCGAGCTCGGTCTGGGTGTAGCCGCGCTCCCGGCGCAGGGCGGCGATCCGCCGGCCCAGGGCCAGGTCCTTGTCCTTCTCGGCCTTCGACCGCGGCCTGCGTGCCATGGGCCGAAGGGTACGAGCGGATTTCGTGGAAAGAGCGTCTTGCATTGCGTGGTATATCAAAATACTCTATTCCCCGAACGGCCACAAATCGCAAGATTTCTGCGGCGGGGTCTTGACAGGGTTTCGTGAGGAGGGCGTTTCGATGGCACGCATCCCGAAGGGCGAGCTGGAGCGGCTGAAGCGCGAGGTCTCGCTGGAGCGCCTGGCCGAGGCCCGGGGCGTGAAGCTCGAGCGCCACGGCGCCGACCTGCTGGGCCTCTGCCCCTTCCACGACGACCACGAGCCGAGCCTCGTCATCACACCGAGGAAGAACCTCTGGCACTGCCTCGGCGCCTGCCAGGCGGGCGGCTCGGTGATCGACTGGGTGATGCGGGCCGAGGGCATCAGCTTCCGCCACGCGGCCGAGCTGCTGCGTGCCGACCTTCCGCCGGAGGGCCTCACGAAGGGCAAGCCGCCGGAGCGTTCGACGGCGCCGAAGCTCCCGGGCCTGCTCGACGCGAGCGAGGACGACCAGGTGCTGCTGCGGCGCGTCGTGGACTACTACCACGCCGCCTTGAAGGAGAGCCCCGAGGCCCTGGCCTACCTCGCGAGCCGAGGTCTCCAGCACGCCGAGGCCGTCGAGCGCTTCCAGCTGGGCTTCGCGAACCGAACCCTCGGCTATCGCCTGCCCGCCAAGAACCGCAAGGAAGGCGCCGCGATCCGCGAGCGGCTCCAGGCGCTGGGCGTGATCCGGTCGAGCGGCCACGAGCACCTCAATGGCTCGCTCGTCGTGCCCGTCTTCGACGAGGAAGGTCGCGTCGCTGAGCTCTACGGACGGAAGATCACACCGAGGCTTCGACCGGGGACGCCGCTCCACCTCTACCTCCCCGGCCCGCACCGCGGCGTGTGGAACATCGAGGCCCTGCAAGCGAGCCGCGAGATCATCCTCTGCGAGTCGCTGCTCGATGCGCTCACCTTCTGGTGCGCCGGCTTCCGCAACGTGACGGCGGCCTACGGCACCGAGGGCATGACGCCCGACCACTGGAAGGCCTTCGAGCGCTACGGCACGGAGCGCGTGCTCCTCGCGCACGACCGCGACGAGGCCGGCGAGAAGGCGGCCGAGAAGTTGGCCAGCCAGCTCACCGAGCGCGGCATCGGCGCCTACCGCATCCACTTCCCGAAAGGCATGGACGCGAACGAGACGGCGCTGAAGCTCACGCCGGCGACGAAGAGCCTGGAGCTGCTCATCCGCAAGGCGACCTGGCTGGGCAAGGGGAAGGCGTCGGCGCCGAGCACGACGGCCACACCCATGCCGGCTGCTAAAGAAGAAGCTCTGGAAGAGGACGAGCCCGAAGCGCCTCCCGAGATCGTCGCCGAGACACCGCCCGAACCGTCTCCCGTCGAAGAGCCGCTTCTTCCTTTAGCTGCCACTCCGGAACCCGCCCCGCCGCCCCAGGCGCCTCCCGCGGAAGAGCGCGGCGAAGAGCTCGTGATGACGCTCGGCGATCGCCGCTGGCGCATCCGCGGTCTGGCCAAGAACACGAGCTTCGACGCCCTGCGCGTGAACGTGCTCGTAGCGCGCGAGGGCCAGGGCTTCCACGTCGACACGCTCGACCTCTACTCGGCGCGGCACCGCAAGGCCTACCTCGGCGAGGCCGCCAGCGAGCTCGGCCTCGAGGAACGCGTGCTGAAGAAGGACCTCGGCCAGGTGCTGCTCCGCCTCGAAGCCCTGCAAGAGGAGCAGATCCAGAAGGCCACGGAGCCCAAGGAGAAGACGGTCGAGCTGGACGACGACGAGCGCGAGGCCGCGCTCGCGCTGCTGCGCGATCCCGGCTTGCTCGACCGCATCCTCGCCGACTTCACCCGCTGCGGCGTCGTGGGCGAGGAGACGAACAAGCTCGTGGGCTACCTGGCCGCCGTCTCCCGAAAGCTCGAAGAGCCCCTCGCCGTCGTGATCCAGAGCAGCTCCGCCGCGGGGAAGTCGTCGCTGATGGAGGCCGTGCTCGCCTTCATGCCCGAGGAGGAGCGCGTCCAGTACTCGGCGATGACGGGCCAGTCGCTCTTCTACATGGGCGAGACCGATCTGCGCCACAAGATCCTCGCCATCGTGGAAGAAGAAGGCGCCGAGCGCGCTTCCTACGCGCTCAAGCTCTTGCAGAGCGAGGGGCAGCTGACGATCGCGAGCACGGGCAAGGACCCGTCCACGGGCCGGCTCATCACCCACGAGTACCGCGTGGAAGGCCCGGTGATGATCTTCCTCACGACGACGGCGATCGAGATCGACGAGGAGCTGCTGAACCGCTGCCTCGTGCTCACGGTGAACGAGGACCGCGAGCAGACGCGCGCAATCCACCGGCTGCAACGGGAGCGCCAGACCCTCGAAGGCCTGCTCGAGCGCCAGGACCGCGAGTACGTGCTGAAGGTCCACCGCGATGCGCAGCGGCTCCTGCGACCGCTGCTCGTCGCCAACCCCTTCGCCCGCTCCCTCACCTTCCTCGACCACCAGACGAGGACGCGCCGCGACCACATGAAGTACCTGACGCTGATCCGCAGCGTGGCGCTCCTCCAGCAGTACCAGCGGCCCGTCAAGACGGCTCATCACCACGGCCGCGCCGTCCGCTACATCGAGGTGACCCGGGCCGACGTCGCGACGGCGAACCGCCTGGCCCACGAGGTGCTCGGCCGCTCGCTCGACGAGCTGCCGCCGCAGACGCGGAGGCTCCTGGGGCTCCTCTCCGAGATGGTCACGAAGCAGGCCGAGGCGCAGGGCCTCGACCGCTGCGATGTGCGCTTCACGCGCCGCGAGGTGCGCGAGGCGACGGGCTGGAGCGACTTCCCGGTGCGCATGCACCTCGAGAAGCTGACCGCGCTCGAGTACCTGCTCGTGCACCGCGGCGGCCCCGGCCAGCGCTTCGTCTACGAGCTGCTCTACGACGGCCAGGGCGAAGCCGGCGAGGCCTTCCTCACCGGCCTCCTCGACGCCGAGGCGCTCGCAAGCCACGAGTACGACGCGAACTGTGAGCATCCAGAACCCGACTGTGAGCCCACCCTGAGCCCTGCTCGCTACCCGCTCGATGCCACCCTGAGCCTCGCCGAAATGGACGCAACTCCTGGAGCCGAAAGCGCTTCTCCCGAAACTGCGAGCGAACTCCCGGAAAGCACTACTGGGGAGCGCAAGAACGCCGTCACCGTAGTCGTAACTCCTTCTTTAGCCGCCGCGCGCAGCGCGGGAGCGCGGTGAGGTGGCACGCCGCGGAGGGAGGAAGAAGCGCGAGCCCGTCGGAGATCCCGCCGACCCGCACGGGATGGCCACCTGGCTCGCGCGCTACCTCGAGTGGCTGCGCAGCCACAACTACTCCGAGTCGACGGTGGGCAACCGCGAGTCCTACCTGACGCTCTTCTGCGCGTGGGGCGAGGAGCGCGGGATCACGCGGCCGAGCGAAGTGACCAAGCCGATCCTCGAGCGCTACCAGCGCCACCTCTACCACTACCGCAAGCCCGCGAACGGTCAGCCGCTCAGCTTCCGCAGCCAGTACAGCCGGCTCGTCCCGGTCCGCGCTGCGGCGCGACAATCAACCTGAGACTGGCGCGACAATCAGGATGAGAATGAGCTGCGGCCGTCCTGAGGCCGGGAGGGCGTAGCCCGACCGGGCTCAGGACGGCCG
>CAADGG010000106.1 GCA_900696485.1 uncultured Pseudomonadota bacterium | reverse complement strand
GGCCGCAGCCGGAACCCGCGGGCGCGTACGGTCTCGATCCGCTCGGCGCCGATCTTGCGCCGCACACGACCGATCAGCACGTCGATCACGTTCGAGTCCGGGTCGAGGCCGCGCTCGTAGACGTGATCGAGGAGTTCCGAACGCGAGACGACGCGCTCCGCGTGGTGCATCAGGTAGACGACCAGACGGTACTCCTGCGCCGTCAGCGAAACCGGCTCGCCGTCGAGGGAGATCGAGCCGCGATGGGTGTCGAGCCGGAGCGCGCCGCAGGCGATTTCCGGCGCGGCATGCCCGCGGCTGCGGCGCACCAGCGCTTGCACGCGAAGCACCGCCTCCCCGAGCTCGAACGGCTTGACCAGGTAGTCGTCCGCGCCGGCTTCGAAGCCGGCCTGTTTCTCACTCCAGCGCCCGCGGGCCGTCAGGATCAGCACGGGCGCACCGCCTCCCTCGGCGCGCCAGTCGCGCAGCACCGAGAGGCCGTCGCGGCGAGGGAGCCCGAGATCGAGTACGACGGCGTCATAGGGCTCGCTGCGGCCGAGGAAGTCGGCACGCTCTCCGTCGTGGGCGAGATCGACGGCGAAGCCGGCCGCGCCGAGCGCGCGAGCGAGTTTCGCCGCCAGCTCTTCCTCGTCCTCGACGACCAGCACCCTCACTTCACGGCGTCCTCGAGCCCGCGACCCTCGCGCTCCAGCAGCTCTCCAGTGCGCGCGTCGAACTCGAACTCGACGACGCGGCCCCGCGGCGTCAGCCACTCGACCTCGTAGGTCGGCGGCTCGCCGTCGTCGGTCTCGAGTTCGACCTCGATCGCGTGGCCGTGGTAGCGCGCCTCCAGCCAGTCGAGGATCGAGGACAGCGGGACGTAGCGGCCCTCCTGAACGCCGGCGCGGGCGCGGGCGGCGTCGTCGGCGTCGCGCTCGCCGAGCGCCGCGGGGCCCAGGCAGAGCGCCGCCAGCAGGGCCGCGGCGAACGCGAAGTGCTGCGGAGTCACGAGGAGAAAGCCTAGGCGCCGATTCCTGAACCTTCCATGAACGACTCGTTCAGAGGGGCGACGGCCGGGTGCGCGAGGATCACGAGGTCGGGCATGCTGCCCGCATCGAGGAGGAAATCCATGATCCGCAACCGAATGCTTCGAGTCCTGCGCCCTTGCGCCGCCCCGGCCTTCGGCGTCGCCCTGCTGGGCCTCGGCGCCCCGGCCGCCTTCGCCGACGACGACCGCGACGCGACCCCCGAGGAGGTCGAGCGCATCGAGCAGTCGCTCGAGGCGAAGGGCTATCGCTACGTCCGGGACATCGAGGTCGACGACGGGCGCTTCGAGGTGGACGCCGTCCACCCCGATGGGCACCCGGTCGATCTCGAGCTCGACATGCAGACGCTCGAGATCGTGCACGAGAAGCGCGACTAGCAGGCGGCGTGGCCACACGCCGGATCGAGCCGGGCTCCGAGAGCTCGGGTTCGTTCGCAGGCCGCCAGAGGTGCGCCGGAGGGATTCGGCGAGCTCTGGAAAGCGGCGAACGAACCCGAACTCGGGGCCCGGCGACGGTCCTGTCCTCGCGTTCGAGTGCGGACGCCGCCGAGCTGATCGGCACGGGCGAGAGGGAGGCCATGCGCGGCGCGACGAGGTCCTTTCTGGCAACCTCCGCCGGCGTGGGGTGAGCCAACGGGCCCACGAGCCAACGGGCGAGCGAGGCGCGCGCTACGTTGGCTTTCGCGCGGACCGCCCAGCGTTCGGCCGTCGAGCGTCGCGAGCTCCGCGTCGCCGAACTCGGCTGAGCGAATCGCGGCTGAGCGAATCGCCATTGCAGATCCGAAGAACCAAGCTCGCAGCGCGCTTCCGCCGAGCCGTGCAGAGCTGCCAACGGTCCCTGTCGTCCCTGTCCCGCACGTGCGCCCGACCTAGAAGGAACCACATGAACGCTTCGCATCCCCCGCTCACCACCGATCACTTCGACGCGGTGCTCTTCGATCTCGACGGTGTGCTCACGGACACCGCCCGTGTGCACGCGGCGAGCTGGCAGCAGATGTTCGACGCGTTCCTGGCGCGGCGTGCGGCGGCGGCCGGCGAGCCGTTCCGCGCCTTCGACATCGATCTGGACTACCGGCTCTACGTCGACGGCAAGCCGCGCTACGACGGCGTTCGCGATTTCTTGAAATCGCGCGAGATCGCACTGCCGGAGGGCGACCCCGCAGATCCGCCGGACCGCGAGACGGTGTGCGGGCTCGGCAACCGCAAGAACGAACTGGTCTCGGAGGCGATCCGTACTGCCGGCGTCGACGTCTATCCCGGTTCTGTGGCGCTGGTGCACGCGGTACGCGCGGGCGGGCTGCGGACCGCCGTGGTCTCGGCGAGCGCGAACTGCGCGGCGGTGCTCGCCGCCGCGCAGATCGCGGATCTCTTCGAGGTCCGCGTGGACGGCGTCGTGCTGCGGCAGCGCAAGCTACGCGGCAAGCCGCAGCCGGACTCGTTCCTCGAGGCCGCGCGCGAGCTCGGCGTGACACCGGCGCGCGCGGTCGTCGTCGAGGACGCGATCGCCGGCGTGCAGGCCGGGCGGGCCGGCGGCTTCGGCCTCGTGGTGGGCGTGGCGCGCCAGCAGGACGAGCGGGAGCTCGCTGCCCACGGCGCGGATGTCGTGATCCACGATCTGGCGGAGCTGCTTCCGTGAGCGATGCGCGCGACCGGGGCATCGCCGGGCAGATTCGCGGCCGCGTACCGCGCCCGCGCGTGCGCCCGCCGGAAGATCTCTTCCCGATCGAGCCGTGGCGGATGACCCAACTTCGCTGCGCGCCGGAGCTGCTGTCCCAGACCGAAACCCTCTTTGCACTCGCCAACGGCTACCTCGGCATGCGCGGCGACTTCGAGGAGGCGACACCCATCGCGACGCCCGGCGTCTTCCTGAACGGCTTCTACGAGACCTGGCCGATCGTCTACGGCGAGAAGGCCTACGGCTTCGCGAAGACCGGCCAGACCATCGTCAACGCCACCGACGCGAAGATCATCCGGCTCTACGTGGATGACGAGCCCTTCGAAGTGCACAAGGCGCGGCTGCACTCGTTCCGCCGCAGTGTCGACTGGCGCACCGGTACGCTCGATCGCGAGATCCTTTGGGAGACGCTCGCCGGCAAACAGATCGCCATCGTGTCGCGGCGCATGGTCTCGATGGTGCACCGCCACCTTGCGCTGCTGACCTACGACGTTCGCTGTCTCGACCAGACCGCGCACCTGACGCTGTCGTCCGAGATGCTGACGCGGCACCTCGACCTGGACGGCGCAGAGCCCGATCCGCGCAAGGTCGAGGGCTTCGACGGCCGCGTGCTCGAGCCGGTGGCGCATCGCGCGCACGGCCGGCGCGTCGTGCTGTGTCACCGCACCCACAGCAGCGGGATGACGCTGGCCTGCGGCATGGACCACGAACTCGTCACCGAGGGGGTTCGGCGGGAATCCACGCACACCACCGGCAACCGCGCGGAGGTGGTCTTCTCCGTCGACGTCGAGCCGGGGCAACCGGTGCAGCTCACCAAGTTGGCTGCCTACCACTTCGCCGACGACTGCGAGGTCGACGAACTCTGCAACCGTGTCGAGCGCACGCTCGACCGCAACAGGGAACTCGGCACACCACGACTCTTCGAGGAGCAGCGCACGCACTTCGAGGAATTCTGGGAGCGCGGCGACGTCGAGATCGAGGGGGATCCGCAGCTCCAGCAGGCCGTCCGTTTCAATCTCTTCCATCTGCGCCAGGCGACGGCGCGCGCCGAGGGACACGGCGTTCCCGCCAAGGGGCTCACCGGGCCGGGTTACGAGGGGCACTACTTCTGGGACGGCGAGATCTACGTGCTGCCCTACGTGATCTACACCGACCCGCGCGCGGCCGGGAACCTGCTGCGCTTGCGCTGGTCGCACCTCGACAAGGCCCGCGCCCGTGCGCGCGAGCTGCACGAAGCCGGCGCGCTCTACCCGTGGCGAACGATCAATGGCGACGAGGCCTCGGCGTACTACGCGGCGGGAACGGCCGCCTACCACATCAACGCCGACATCGCGTACGCGATGCGCAAGTACGCGCTCGCGACGCTGGACGAGGACTTCGTGCGCCGTGGCGCCGTCGACGTACTGGTGGAGACCGCCCGCATGTGGCGCGGGCTCGGGAACTTCTCCGACCGCAAGGGCGGCGCCTTCTGCATCTACAACGTGACGGGCCCCGACGAGTACACCGCGGTCGTGGACAACAACTTCTTCACCAACATGATGGCGCGCCAGAACCTGCGCCTCGCGACGCGCACCGTGAAGCTGATCCGCCTCTTCCACCCCGACGACTACGCGCGCCTGGTCGAGCGCACGGGGCTCCAGGAGTCGGAACCTCTCGAGTGGGAGCGCGCGAGCGAGCGCATGTACCTGCCGGTGGACGAAGAGACCGGCATCCACCCGCAGGACGACAGCTTTCTAGACAAGCCGCGCTGGGACTGCGCCGCGACGCCGGCCGAGGACTACCCGCTGCTGCTGCACTACCACCCGCTCACGCTCTACCGGCACCAGGTGTTGAAGCAGGCGGACGTGGTGATGGCGATGTTCCTGCTCGGCCAGGACTTCAGCACCGAGGAGAAGCGCCGCAGTTTCGACTACTACGATCCCCTCACCACGCGCGACTCCTCGCTGTCGAGCTGCGTGCAGAGCATCGTGGCCACCGAGATCGGCTATGAAGATCGCGCGATGGAGTACTTCGCCGAGGCGGTGCTGGTCGATCTCGCGGATCTCGGCGGCAACGTCACGGACGGCGTCCACATCGCCTCCGCCGGCGGCGTCTGGATGGCGCTGGTCTACGGCTTCGGCGGCATGCGCGACTACGATGGCGATCTCGAGTTCCATCCGCGCCTGCCGGGCGCCTGGGCGCGCTTGCGCTTCCCGCTCACCTGGCGCGGCAGTCGCATCGAGGTGGATCTGCGTCCCGAAGAGGTGACGTACAGGCTGGTGGAAGGACCGGCTCTGACGTTGCGGCACGAGGGCGAGGCCATCGAGCTCGCCCCGGGTGCACCCGTCGTCCGCCGCCGCTGCGCGCGCGGAGCGTTCTGCTGAGCGCGATCCACCCCCCCAGGCTTCGCGTCCGAAGGCTCGAACTCGGGCGAGCGGTCCGGTCCCGTCGGCGGGCCGGC
The DNA here is from genome assembly GCA_900696485.1 of uncultured Pseudomonadota bacterium. GTDB lineage: Bacteria > Myxococcota_A > UBA9160 > UBA9160 > PR03 > CAADGG01. Next base: position 29,949 of record CAADGG010000106.1, on the reverse strand, counting down.
TCGATCCTGCACCGCGGGCGGCTGCTCCGCCCCGCGGCGCCGGCGTAGCGGGGCGGGAACGGTCTCAGCGACTGCCGGTGATGTAGTGCTCGAGCTGCTCGATCGTGAACTGCTGGTTCTCGATGATCGCCGACACTACGTCACCGATCGAGACGATCCCGGACAGTTGGCCGTTCTCCACCACCGGGATGTGCCGGATCCGATGCCGCGTCATGAGCGCCATGCAGGCGTCGACGGTCTGTTTGGACGTCACGCACAGCACGCCGGTGGTCATGATGTCGCGTACCCGGGTGTCGCGCGAGATCCGTCCGTACAGGATCACCTTGCGGGCGTAGTCCCGCTCGGACAGCAGGCCGATCACCGCCGCCTCGTCGTCGACGACGACGAGTGCGCCGATGTCGTGTCTCGCCATGCTCTCGAGCGCCTCGAAGACGCTGGCGTCGGGCCCGATGGTCTGGACCGCGTTTCCCTTGCGAGCGAGCAGATGCCGGATGCTCTTCATGGGTGGATCCTTTCCCCTGGCTCCCCCTCGCTAATCAATAGCGCGCCGCGGCCCTCGTCAGCTCGCGCTGGACGTCGGCGCGCAGGGAGGCGGGCTCCAGTACCTCGGCGCCGGAGCCGAACGAGAGCACCCAGCTCCGGACTTCGGCGGCGCCGCCCACGTCCATCGTGAGCTCGAGCGCCCCGCCGCGCTGGCGGGTCAACGTCTGGGTCGCGTGCCAGGTCCGCTCGGCCACCCAGTCGGCCCAGCGGCGGTCGAAGCGGATCCGCACGCGCATCGGGGGCTCGTTGATCACGCCGAAGGATGCGCCGACGCGCGCATCGAAATCGAAGCTCTCCGGCACGCGGAAACGCCGCTCGGTCGCCGCGAGCGCGCGGATCCGGCCGACGGCGAAGGTGCGGACCTCGCCGGAAAGATGATCGTGGCCGACCACGTAGAGCGCGCCGGCGCGATACCAGACCCGGTAGGGGTCGAGATCGCGGGCCTTCTCGCGACCCGTGCTGCCGCCGGTCCGATAGCGCATCCGGACGGTCCGCCGTTCGAGGACCGCCTCGTTCAGCACGCGGATCGTGTCGCGCATCGCCGCGTAGTTCTCGTGGGGACCCGGCAGGACCCGGAACGACTCGCCGAGCTGGGCGAGGAACTCGCTGACCTGCGGGCCGAGCGCGCTGCGGATCTTGCCGAGGGCCGAGCGGATCGAGTCGTGGAAGACGGTGCCTTCGAGCGTCCGCAGCAGATCCTCGCCGAACGCGAGCGACAGGATCTCGTCCGGCGTGAACGGGACGTCTCCGAGCCGGAACGTCTCGACGAACGCGTAGTAGACGCGCCCGTCGCGCTTCTCGGACGTGACCGGGAAGCCGGCCAGCATCAGCGCTTCGAGGTCGCGGTAGACCGTGCGCCGGACGCATTCGAGCTCTTCGGCGAGATCGTCGAGTCCGACGCCGTAGCGGCTGCGCGCCAGCCGCTGGATGAGCTTCCACTGTCTCGAAAGCTGATCGCCCCGCATCGGAGCGTCACTCTACCGCACGCGGTCGACGTACTCCTCGATCCGGGTGTCGATGCGCAGGATGTCGCCCTCCTTGATGAAGAGGGGGACGTTCACCACGGCGCCGGTCTCGAGCGTCGCCGGCTTGGTGGCGCCGGAGGCCGTATCGCCCTTGACGCCCGGGTCACATTGGCTCACCTCGAGCTCGACGAACGACGGCAGGTCCACGTTGATCGGGCGGTCGTTCCAGAACAGCACCTCGACCTCCGTGTTCTCCTTCAGGAACTTGCGGGCGTCGCCGACGATCTCCGCCGAGAACGGCAGCTGATCGAAGCTCTCCTGGTCCATGAAGACCAGGTTCTCGCCGTCGAGATACAGGTACTGCATCTGGCGCTCTTCGATGTCGGCCAGCGTGACGCGTTCGCCGGAGCGGAAGTTGCGCTCGAGCACCTTCCCGTTGAGCAGGTTCTTGACCTTGGTGCGCACGAAGGCACCGCCCTTGCCCGGTTTCACGTGCTGGAAATAGATCATCGTGAACGGCTGGCCGTCGAGGATGAGCTTGAGGCCATTCCGGAACTGTGAGGTATCGACTTCCATACTGGGACTCCCGGGCGGAAACGGCGACGAAGACTAGCGGAGCGGGTCGTTTCTCGCGATTGCGTGCATCCGCGCGGGCGCGCCGCGCGCTCAGAGGGTTGCCGAGAATTGGCGGACGGGATTCGGAGCCGGGCGGGAGGCGCACACCCTCCGCCGATGTCCTCGGCCGACGGACTTTGGTGCTTCGCGTGGAGGCGAACCGGCGGCCTGCGGATTCCGGCTCCGGGTGTGCGCCTCCCGCCCGTCGCTGTGCCTGCGCCAGCGGCCGATTCTCGGCAACCCGGTCAGGCCGTGACGGCCTCGAGGCGCAGTGCGCCGTCCCCCGCCCGCTCGAGGCCGATCCGGTAGCGCGGCGCGAAGCCGAGCTCGGCCGCGGCGCGGCGCGTGTCGAGGCTCATGCCGAAGCGCAGCAGGGGAGCGTCGAACGGGTCTCCGAGGCCGAGACGCGCCGCACTGCGGCCGGCCGCGCGCAACAGCGGCCCCGGCAGTGCCAGCAGTGGCCGGCCGGTCCAGCGACCGAGCACCGAGAGCGGCACCCGCTCCCGGCCTGCGATGTTGAACACACCCACCGCGGGGCTCGCGAGCGCAGTCAGTACGGCGTGGGCCACGTCCTTGTCTGCGATCACCGGACACAGCGGGTCGAAGCCCGCGGAGCGCAGGCGCGGCCCCGCGGCCCCTTCCAGCAGCGGGTGCAGGTAGACGAAGCCGCCCGAGGCCACGACGGTCGGAAGCCGCAGCAGGGTGACCCGGAGCCGGCGTCCCGCGGCCTCGGCCTGGAACAGCATGTCGCTATCGATCCAGGTGCGCAGCGCGGCGGGAACCGCGGGATCGAGATCGAGCGGACTGTCCTCGAGCAGATGGTTCGCGTTGCCGGGGGTGAGCTGGTAGACGAACGCGCTGCCGAGTGCGACGAGCGAGCGGATCTCGCGGTGTTCGACGGCCTGGTGCAGGATCAGCCGGGCTTCGGCGGTACGCGTCGGCACGTGCGCCACCACCGGTCGCCCCTCCGGGCTTGCGCCGTGGCGCGGGACGTACACGACGGACTGGATCTCGAGCTCGCGCAGCCGGCGCGAGCGGAACAGTTCGGCGACCGACCGCTGGCGCGCATGGTCGAGTCGCTCGTAGACGAGGCGGGGCTGGGTGCCGATCCGAAAGCTGTCGAAGGCGCGCGGCGCCGGGCCCTCGCCGAGCGCGACGATGCGCGGGGTCCCCGGGTCGTACCAGAGCAGCTTCACGATGCGCCGGCCGAGCGGCAGATCGGCGTGTGTGACCAGGACTCCGCCCATCAGCGCTTCCCATCGATCAGGCGCTGGATGGCTCGCCGCACCTGTCCGGCCAGCGCGCTCACCACGGCGGGATCGTCCGCTGCGCTGGCGGCGAAGCGCTCGTGGAAGCACAGCGGCTCGCCGTAGACGATCCGGTAACGGACCGGGTACGGCAGCAGGCCGACCGGCCCGAACCACGGGAACGTGGGTGTAATCGGGGCCGCCGGCAACCCGAGCCAGCGCGCCAGCGGCTTCACGTCGAACAGGATCGGCGCCTGATCGTCACTGCCGAGGATCGCCATCGGTACGACCGGCGCACCCGCCCGCAGCGCGTGCTCGACGAAGCCGACGTGGAAGGCCTGCAAGCGATAGCGCTGTGTGATCGGCTTGCGGATGCCGTCGATTCCCTCCGGAAACACCAGGATCGCCTCGCCGTCGTCGAGCAAGCGAGAGAAGTTCTCATGGGTCCCGACGACCTGGCCCACGCGAGCCATGAAGACGTTCACCCACGGCAGCGCACCGGCGAAGCGGTCGAGGATGGCGCGGGCGAGGCGGGGCGGTTCGCTGTGCAGCAGCACGTCCATCACGGCCATCGCGCCGTCGAACGGCAGCAGCCCACCGTGATTGGCGGCCAGCACCACCGGCCCCGTCGCCGGAAGGTTCTGATGCCCTTCACTGCGGACGCGGAAGTAGCTGCGATAGAGCGCGTAGAAGATCGGGAAGGCCTGCTGCAACGCGTTCGGGGAGAGCCCGAAGCGGTCCCAGCCATCGATGCCGGCCCCGACCGCCGCGAGGCGCCGGGCCGGATCGTCCCCGACGAGCCGCGCCAGCAGCCGCAACTCCGGCGGAAGCTCGGACTCGTCGCCGCGCCGCAGCGCCTGCCCGCGCGGGGGAGCCGTCCGTGTGGGCTGGCTCGCGCGCGGGCGGCGCCGTCGCTGTATGGCCGGTGCGGCAGGGGAGGCCGCACCGGCGGTCCGGGGCTCGCGCCGTTCGGCCAATTCGTCTGCACGCGCCGGCTGCCGGGACTTCGCGGTGGCGCCGGATTCCGCCGCCACCGCCAGGATCTCGCCGGCGGTGATTCGATCGAGTGCGTCGAGCCACGGGGCGAGCGGATCCGGCCCGTCCCGATCGGCGAACGGATCCGAGCCGAGTGCGGCGTCGCCGGCGGCAGGCCCAGGGCCGCCGTCACGCTCGGGGCCGTCACCGTAGCGCGGCGTGGGATCCGGCAATTGCTCGTCGTGGCTCATCGAGGGCTCCCCACCGGTGCGCGCGCCTCGAGTTCCCGCGCGACGGCCGCGAGCGCATCGGCGCCGCGGTCCTTCGGCGCGTACTCGAAGATCGACAGGCCGCGCGATTGCGCCTCGTCGATCTTCACGTGGTATCCGACGACGGTCTGCGCGATCTCCTTCGGAAAATTCTGGTGCAGCGATTCGAGAATTTCCCGCGCGAGCCGGGTGCGGCGATGGAACACCGGCACCACCATCGTGATCCGTAGCGCCGGGTGCCGGTAGCGCGTGCGTACGCTCTCGATCGTGCGCAGCAGCTCGGCGCAGCCGTCGAGCGCGAGGAACGTCAGCGGCACCGGGATCACGACCTCGTCGACGGCGCGCAGCACGTTGAGCGTCAGCATGCCGAACGACGGCGGCGCATCGACCAGGACGAAGTCGAAGGCATCGAGCCCGCGTGCGGCCCCGAGTCGCCGCGCCATGCGTCCGGTCGGGTCCGGATCTTCGCTCTCCAGCGAGGGGGCGAGGCCCAGCGACTTGTTGGCGACGACGATGTCGAGGTGCGGAATCCGGGTGGGTGCCCACGGCAGTTCGGCAGTGGCTGCCCGGCTGGAGCCGGAGCCTGCCGGTGACGGCCGGTCGAGCGCCGCATCGTCGCCGAGCACGCTGTCGACGAGCAGTTCGATCGCCGTGCGTCGCGCGCGCCGCACATCGACGCCGAGCACCTTGCCGAGCTGCCCCTGGGGATCCATGTCGATCGCGAGCACGCGCAGGCCGCGACGCAGCGCAAAGTAAGCGGCCACGCTGGCGACGAGTGTCGTCTTGGCACTCCCGCCTTTCTCGTTCAAGAACGCGATGCGCCGCGAAATGAGCCCCCCCAGTTCCTGGTCCGGCGCCGTCTGGTCCGGCGCCGTCAGGTCCGGCGCCGTCGGATCCTGCGCCGTCTCGTCGTAAGCCGCCTGGTCGGACGTCGTTAGGTCGGACGTCGCTTAGTCGTGCGCCGGCTCCAGCCCGACGACTGCCTCTCCGACGATTGCCTCTCCGACGATTCCCTTTCGATCGAGTTTCCCCTCGCAGCCGAGGAAACCGACGGTTGGCACCGCGTTGCGACGACGCTACGCGGCCAGGCCGGCTCGAGGAGACTCGACGAACCGCGGCAAGAATCGACAGGGATCGAAAAGGACCGGCGAGAGCTGTCGATTCTCGACCAGGCTCTACGAATCGCCAAGCGCGACGAGCAGACCCGCGACAGAATCCGCATTCCGCAGGGGGGAGGCCGACGCAGACGCAGCCGACTCTCCCTTCGTACTCTTCGGGATCTCGACTGTCAACGAAGAAAATGCCGGCGCGCAGGCGTGTGCGCGCGTCAGCCCTTGGCGGTCTTGACCGCCTCCGTCAGCTTCGGCACGACCTCGAAGAGGTCGCCGACGACGCCGAGGTTCGCGACCTCGAAGATCGGAGCATCAGGATCCTTGTTGATCGCGATGATGAAGTTCGACGACTTCATGCCGACCAGGTGCTGGATCGCGCCGGAGATGCCGCACGCGACGTACAGCTTCGGCGACACGACCTGGCCCGACGAACCGACCTGGTGTGCGTGCGGAAGCCAGCCGGCATCGACGACCGGGCGCGAAGCCCCCATCGCGCCGCCGAGCGCATCGGCGAGCGGCTTGATCACCTCCTCGAACTTCTCCGGCCCGCCGAGTGAGCGTCCGCCAGAGATGATGATCTCGGCCTTCGTGAGGTCCACGCCCTTGGCGGATGCGGCCTTCACCTCGATGAACTTCGTTCCGCCCTCGCCGACCGTGATCGACAGGGGCGTCACCTTGCCCTCGCTCGCGGCGCTGAACGCCGCCGTCGCGCCCGGCTGCATCGTCGCCACGATCGGCAGCCCGGCGGGGCGCAGTCGTGCGTCGAGCTTGCCGTTGAAGAAGCGGCGCAGGAAGACCAGCTCGCCGCCGTCGACCTCGATGTCGAAGCAGTCCGAGACGAACGCTGCGTCGAGGGTGGCGGCCACCCGGGGCGCGACGTCCCAGCCCGACGGCGTGTTCGACAGCAGGATCAGATCCGGCGCGGCGGCGTCGATCGCGGCCTTCACGGCGGCGAAGTGGCCGCCGGCGTTGTAGTTGGCCAGCGCGGCGTCGTCGGCCGCGAAGACCTCGCCGCCGCCCTTCTTCGAGAGTTCTTCGGCGAGACCCGAGACGCCCTGGCCGAGGACGAGGCTCTTGACCTCGCGGCCGGTCGCCTCGCCCACCTTGCGCGCGAAACTGACCAACTCGTAGCTGGCCTCGCGCACCTTGCCCTTCTGGATCTCCGCCACGACCAGGATCGAACCCATGACTTTCCTCGCTTCCTGTGTGCGCGAGCGGGGCTAGAGGAGCCCCAGCTCCTTGATCTTGCCCACCAGCTTGCCGACGACTTCGTCCACCGATCCGGACAGGATTTCCGCTCCCTGGCCCTTGGCCGGCAGGTACAGCTTCTCGATCTTGACCTTGGCGGCGCCCGCGCCGACCTGACCGGCGAGACCGAGATCCGCGACCGTCTTGACGTCGATCGTCTTCTTCTTGGCGGCCATGATGCCCTTCAGCGACGCATAGCGGACCTGGTTCATGCCGGTCTGCGTCGTCACGAGGCACGGCGTCTTCAACTCGACGACTTCGAGCGCACCGCCTTCGAGCTCGCGCTCGACCTGGATCGAGCCGTTCTCGTGCTTCAGCGAGACGGCCGTGGTCGTGTGCGGCACGTCGAGCAGTGCGGCCAGCATGGGGCCCACGGCGGCGATGTTGCCGTCATCCGACATGAAGCCGGTGAAGAGCAGGTCCGGGCTCTCCGCCTTCGCGACCGCCGCCAGGATCTTGGCGATGCCGAGCGGGTCCGAGCCGTCGGCCTCCGGATCCTTCACGTGGACGGCGCGGTCGGCGCCCATCCCGAGCGCGGTGCGCAGGGACTGCGTCACGCGCTCCGGGCCGACCGAGACCACCACGACCTCGCCGCCACTGGCATCCTTCAGCTGCAGCGCCGCCTCGAGGGCGTTCTGGTCATACTGATTGATCTCGAACTTGATGCCTTCTTCCTGGATCCAGGTGCCGTCGCCCTTGACGTCCAGTCGGGCGTCCTGGTGCGGTACCTGCTTGATGCAGACCATGATCTTCATGGGCCGGGGGCCTCCAAGGGAACGAGGAGAGCGAAGGTGCCGAACCGGTTCCGAGCGCTCCGGGCTCGGCCGAGAGCGCGCGAACGCTAACGGACGGCGGTCGCGGAGGCAACCCGCTGGCGACGCGAAAAACCGCTGCAAATCGAGGATTTGGACGCTGCGGGAAAGTTCGTCAGTAGCCCAGCAACGACAGGAACTGCTCGATGCTCCCCGCCCGCAGATAGGGGTTGGTCCACTTCTGACGACCGAGCGCCTCGAAGGGCTCGGCAGCGTACAGGTGACCGGGGTACAGAACGGTCTCGTCGGGGAGCTGCTTCAGCACGCCGTGCAGGCTGCGGAACAGCGCTTCGGGGTCGCCGCCGGGAAGATCGACGCGACCGCAGCCGTTCAGGAACAGCGTGTCGCCGGCGACCAGCCGTCCGGGCTCGCCCGCGGTTTCGACGAGGAAGCACTGCGAGCCCGGTGTATGGCCTGGCGTGTGCAGCAGGCGCACGCGCAGCTCGCCGAGTGCGAGGACATCACCGCTCTCATGGGAGACGAGATCCGTGGCCGACAGGCCCGTTACGCGACGGACGCTCTCGGCTTCATGGGCGTGCACGTGGATCGGCACCGGCTGACGCGTCATCAGGCGATCGAGCCCCTCGATCGACATCCCGAAGATCGAGCCTCCGATGTGATCCTGATGCGCATGCGTGATCAGCGCGCCGGTGACGCGCATACCGTCCGTTTCCGCACGATCGAGCAGCGCATCGACACTCCACGCCGGATCGACCAGCAGCGCCTCGCGCGTCGAACGGCTGCCGATCAGGTAAGCGAAATTCGCCATCTCCCCAACCGGCATCTGCTCGAAATACAGATCCTCCGCCACGGGACACGCTCCTCCGTCAAGAAAGGGGTCGGGTTCGATCCGTCAACTTTTCCAAAGGAAAAGTTGACGGATCGAACCCGACCCCTTTCTTGACTCGTTGGTCAAGACTGGACGACCTGCTGGAACCATGCGTCGAGAGCGCCGAGCAGTTCCTGCGTGATCTCGTCCTGCGTGCGGCCGGAGCGCTTCGGGGCGGCCATGTGGCCGTCGGCATGCTCGACGACGTGCAGCGCCTTGACGGTCCCGACGCGCGTCAGGGTGCTGCGCAGCGCGTCGAGGTTGCAGTAGCGGTCTCGCGAGCCCTGGAGGAAGAGCAACGGCGAGACCAGCCGATAGAGCGGGTCGGCCTTCACGTTCTGGTTCGGCCGGTCGCGCGTGTGGAGCGGGTAGCCGATCAGGAAGACGCCGCTTGCGCGCAGCCGCGCCGCCGCCTGCGCGGCCACCTGCGCACCGAGGCCGATGCCGCCGATGAAGAGGTGCGCCGGCGCGGCCGTCGCGTCGCGTCCGAGGACCGTGACGGCGGCGCGGAACGTCCGCTCGAGGACGGCGACCGGGTCCGGTCGCGGCCGCTTGGCTTCGGCGAACGGAAAGTTGAAGCGCAGCGCCAGGATCTTGCGTTCCGTGAGGCCGCGGTGCAGACCCGCGACGACCGGGTCGTTCTGGTCGCGCCCGCCAGCGTGGGCGATGACGACGCCGATCCGCGCACCGGTCGGCCACCACTCCGGCACGCCGAGCACGCCGGAGACCGCCGTGAGGCCGTGCTGGGGCTCCTCGAGCGGGATCTCGACGTCCTCGTAGCGTGCGGTCGGCTCCACGGGCAGACTCCCTCCGGGGCGAACCATGTTATACCACGCCGGCCGCAGAATGGGTCTGGCCGGGCCCGAACCCGAGGGTTAGCGTCTTCTCGCAACCGCCCGGAGCAGCAATGGAAAAAGTCCTGATTACAGGCATCTCCGGCGGTCAGGGACGACTCCTGGCGCGGCGTCTGCTCGAGGCCTGGGAGGTCTGCGGAGCGGACCGGATGCCCTGGGAGGGTCGGCCGAAGGGCGTCGTCGTCCACGATGTCGACCTGCGCAAACGCAAGTTCGAGGACGTGCTCCGCACCGAGCAGCCGACCGCCGTCGTCCACATGGGCTTCGTCCGGCACTTCCGGCTGCCGGACCGGGTCCGCCACGAGGTGAACGTCCGTGGCACCAAGCAGCTGCTCGACCACTGCGTCCACTACGGGGTCCAGAAGCTCGTCGTGATGTCGAGCAGCTACGTCTACGGGGCCTTCCCCGAGAACCCGTTCTACATGGACGAGGATGCGCCGCTCGGCGCAAGTCGCTCCTACCCGGAGATCCGCGACCTGGTCGAGGTCGACACCCTCGCGTCGGCGTTCATCTGGAAATACCCCCAGATCCGCACCGCGGTCCTCCGCCCGGTCAACGTGCTCGGCTACTACGTCCACTCGATGATCGGCGAGTATCTGCGCCAGCGGCGGATTCCGACCGTCATGGGCTTCGACCCGATGATGCAGTTCATCCACGAGGAGGACATCTCGGAGGCGATCGCGCTGGCGCTCGAACACGGGTTGCAGGGCGTGTTCAACGTCGTCGGCCCGGGTGCCGCGCCGCTGTCGGTGGCCATCCGGGAGAGCGGCGGCACGGCCTGGCCGGTGCCGGAGCCGCTGCTCCGCCCGATGCTGGACCGGCTGTTCGCATGGGGCCTCGTGCCCTATCCATCGGGTGCCTTGGACTACGTGAAGTTCCCGGTCACGCTGTCCGGCAAGCGCTTCGTCGAGGCGACCGGCTTCCGGCCGCTCTTCGGACTCGAAGAGATCTTCCAAAGCGTCCGGCGGTGATGGCAGTGTCGCGGTGTTGCTCGCGGGCGCCGTCGAGGGGATGACGATGAGCCGCAGATCCGGCTGGCAGCGCGCACTCGCCGATCTCGGGGGCGCGCTGATCCCGCTCTCGACACGCGATCTGCTCGCGGAACTCGATGATCGCATCCGCAAGATCCCCACGCGGCTCAACGAGTTCGGCTACGACCCGTGGGGTCTGCATCCCGCGACGGTGCGCCAGGGCATCCTGCCGGCCCTGCTGTTGTACCGCTACTGGTTTCGGGTCGAGACACACGGGATCGAGGGGATCCCGCCGGGCGGCGTGCTGCTGGTCGCCAACCATGCCGGCCAGCTTCCGTTCGATGCCGCGATGGTCGCGACGGCGGTGCTGCTCGAGGCCGAGCCGCCGCGCATCGTGCGGGGCATGGCCGAGTACTGGGTGCCGCAGCTGCCCTTCGTCAGCGAGATCGCGGCGCGCGGCGGCGCCGTGGCGGGGACCCCCGAGACGTGCCGCGAGATGCTCGATGCCGGCGAGGCCGTGATGGTCTTCCCGGAGGGCGTGCGCGGCATGAACAAGCTCTACCAGGAGCGCTATCGGCTCCAGCGCTTCGGGCTCGGCTTCCTGCGCCTGGCGCTCGAGGCCCAGGTGCCGGTGGTTCCGATCGGGATCGTCGGCTCCGAGGAGCAGCAGCCGGGCCTCGCCAATCTGCGCGGGCTCGCGGGCGCGCTCGGCATGCCGGCGTTTCCGGTGACGCTCACGTTTCCGTGGCTCGGTCCGCTCGGCCTGCTGCCGCTGCCGGTCAAGTACCGGATCTATTTCGGGGAGCCGATGCACTTCGACGGGGCGCCGGGCGACGAGGATGCCGTGATCCAGGAGAAGGTGGATCGCGTGCGCGAAGCGATTTCGGCGCTGTGTGCGCGCGGGCTGCGGGAGCGGCATGGCGTCTTTCGCTGACGGCGTTTCGCGGCCGCTGCGACGCGGCCTCACGGGCGTCGTCGCGGCGGCGCTGCTGGCGGCGTGTGCGAGCGGACGCGGGCCCGCGGTCTCGGGGCCCGTCGTGCCGGCCGCCGGGCTCCCGGCCGCCGACACACTTTTGAGACAACCCGAGCACGTGGTGTTGATTGCGATCCCGGGTCTCGTGGCGGCGGACTTCCTGCCGGCACCCGGCGTGCGCGCGACGGCGCCCCAGCTCGCCGTCCTCGCCGAGGCCGGTCTGGCCGTCGAGGCGCTGCTGCCGGTGTTCCCGCCGCTCTCGCTTCCGGCCCTGGTGTCGCTCGTCACCGGCCGGGGACCGGTCCGGCACGGGGTATGGCAGTCGCAGTCGATCGGAGAGCGCGGTCTCGGAGCGCCGGGCCCCGTACCGGCCAGCGCCGTCCAGGGCGGCACGCTGTGGCAGGCGGTCGCTGCGGCTGGCGGCGCCGTCGCCAGCTTCGACTGGCCGGCGACCGCCGGAACGGCGATCGCACAGCCCTTGCCGGCTGCGGTCACCGATCCCGCCGCGGCGGCGCCGGGACCGGCCCGCGACACCGCGATCGCCGCGGCCGCCTGCACGCTGCTGATCGGCCCGGATCCGCCGCGGCTGCTGCTGTTGCGGCTTTCCCAGGCCGACATCGCACGGGCCAGCGCCGCGCCTGGCTCCGTCGCCGCGCAGCGTTCGATCGCCGGGGCCGACGCGCAGGTCGCTCGCCTCGTCGGCTGCCTGCGCCAGGCCGCCCGGCTCGAGAGCACGGCGATCGTCGTGACCGGCGACCACGGCGCGCTGCCGGTTCACACGGCGATCCTGCCGAACGCGCGCCTCGCCGACGTGGGCCTCGTGACGCTCGAGCGCGGGCGCCGGGTGGTCAGCTGGCGCGCGCTGGCGCGCTCGAACGGCGGCACGGCCTTCGTCTACGCGCGCGATGCCGAGGATGCCCTGCTCGCGCGCCGCGCGCTCGACGAGTCCGCGCGCAGGAGCGGCGCCTTCCGGGTGGTCTCGGCCCAGGAGCTGCTGGCGCGCGGCGCCGACCCGGAGGCCTGGTTCGGACTCGACGCGGCGCCGGGCTGGGTGTTCGACGATGGCTTCGACACGTCGCTGTTCGCTCCGGCGACACGGCGTGCGGCCGGTGGCTACGCTCCAGGCGAGCAGCGCATGGCCACCGGGCTCGTGGCCTTCGGAGCGGGCCTGCGGTCTGGCCTGCGCGTTCCGGAGATGCGACAGATCGACGTGGCGCCGACGCTGGCGGGTCTGCTCGGAGTCGGGCTTCCCGACGCCGACGGACTCGCGCTCGTCGGAGTGCTCCGGTCTCGAGGAAGTTCGGAGTGACCCAGGTCCAGACCGTCGAGCAAGACCATCGAGCAAGACCATCGAGCAAGACCGTCGCCCGGGACCGTCGACCGGGTCCGCCGAGTGAGGCAGTCTTGGCAACCAGTCGAGGGGGCCGAGCGGGTTCGTCTCGGTTGAGCCCGCTCGGGGCGGGTGGGTGCGTCCGCAACGAGATCTGCGCGGACGGCGGAAAGGCGATCGCAAGATGAGCGACGGCAGCGTGACGATCGATCTCAGTCCGCGCGAGCGACGTCTCTATGATCGCCTGCGCGCCGCCGTCGTGGCGCCGCGGCCGGGCGGCGAGCGCTCCGGCATCCGCGACGGCCTGCTGCTGCTGCCGGATCTGACCGCGTTGCTGTTTCGTCTGCTGCGCGATCCGCGGGTGCCGCCGGGCGGCAAGGTGATCGCGCTGCTCGGCATCGGCTACGTGCTGTCGCCGATCGACTTGATCCCAGAGGGTCTGTTCGGTCCGCTCGGACTCGTCGACGACCTGTTCATCGTCGGAGCCACACTGTCGCGGCTGCTCAACTACGTCCACCCGGACGTCGTGCGTTCGCACTGGTCCGGGCAGGGCGATGCGCTCGATGCGATCCAGCGTGCCAGCAACTGGGCGGAGCAGCGCGTGCGCGGCCTGGTGCGCCGACTCCTCCCGCGCGCGCTGCGGCTGCACAGCTGACGGGTTGCACCGGTCTGGCGACACGCGGCCCGCTGCCGCTCAGCCCGGCGCCGCCGAGTTCGCGGTCAGCGTCGCTTGCAGCGCCGTGCGGCGCGCCGGCGGGATGCCGCGCGGGCGGCCGTCGAGATCGACCATGGCGTGGGTGCTGGCGCCATACGCGACGAGTTCGTCGTCGCGGTGGATTGCGTAGGCCATCCGCAACGAAGCGCGCTTCACCCACTCCATCCACGTCGTGATCGCCAGGATGTCGTCGAAGCGGGCGCTGCGGCGGTAGTGGAGTTCGAGCGCCGTCGTCGCGAAATGCAGCCCTTCCGCGGCGTACTCGCGATACGGACGATCGTGCTCGTCCATCCAGACCACCCGGGCTCGTTCGAAGAAACGCACGTAGTTGGAATGGTGCACGATGCCCATCGCGTCGGTTTCGTAGAACGCGACGCGATGCATACACGTCGAGCGGGCGGCGAGAACGGGCGCGCTCGCGTCGGGTCGTGCCACCTGCTCAGCCCCGGAACGAGTCCTTCAGCGCGCGCCGCCGGCCGAACTCGGCGGCGTCGGCGGCGCGCAGGAACGGGTTCGTCGCGTGCTCCTCGGCCAGCGTCGACGGCACCGTCATCTCCTCGGGGGTCGCGTCGTGCCAGTCCGCGGCCCGGTGTGCGCGCTTGGCGCGCACCCGCGCCAGCCGGTCGCGGATCGCGACGTGGTCCGGCTCGATGTGGGCGGCGAAGACCAGGTTCGATTCGGTGTACTCGTGTCCGCAATACACCCGGGTATCGTCCGGCAGCGCCGCGAGCTTCTGGAAGGCCGCGAACATCATCTCCGGTGTGCCCTCGAACAGTCGTCCGCAGCCGCCGGCGAACATCGTGTCGCCGCTGAACAACGCGCCGTCCTGCTCGAACACATAGGCGATGTGACCGCGCGTATGGCCCGGAATGAACAGCACACGGGCCAGGTGACGTCCCACGGTGACGGAATCGCCTTCCTCGAGCCCATCGCTGAAACCGGCCAGGCGCTCGCGATCCGAGACGTGCCCATAGACCGGGACGCAGTAGCGCTTCGCGAGCTCCGGGTTCGCCATCGTGTGGTCCGGGTGATGGTGCGTCGAAAGGATCTTCGTCACCCGGGCGCCGCTGGCGTCGACGCGCCGGATCACCGGTTCGGCTTCGGGCGCATCGACGATGGCCGCCTCGCCGGTTTCCCCACAGATCAACAGATAGGTGTAATTGTCCGAGAGCGTCGGGATGCGTTCGATGCGCAGCGTCATGGCCAGCAGGCTAGCGAAGCTGCTCTCGTGCGCGACACGATCGTTCGGGCCGCAGGAACGCCGAAGGTGGCGTCAGAGCAGCCGCAGTTGGGACTCGACCGGCGGCGCTTCGGCGCTGCCGGTCGCCGGCCCCGGGCGCGGATTGCGAACGAGCTCGCGGGCGGGCGCCCGCGCTGGCGACGATGTCGATGTCGATGTCGATGCCGGCGTCCGCGTCGCTGCCGGTGGTACGGGCGCCGTCGCCGTCGTGAGGGCTGCGGACGGCGCCGGCACAGGGGCGGCCCCCGCCTTCGCCGCGGCGGTCGTCGTCGCCATCGCCGGGCACACGTCGTTGTGCTCACACCAGCTGCACAGCGCGCTCGGCTTCGGGGCGAACTCGCGCTCGGCTTCGATGCGGTCGATCAGCGCGATGGTCTGGCCGCACAGGGTGTCCAGCTGCTCGCGAGTCCGGGTCGAGACGCGCACCTGATCGCGCTGCAGGAAGTGCCAGACCAGCCTCACCGACGCGTCGCGGCCATGCCGGGCCTCGAAACCCAGCTGGTACAGCGCGAGCTGCCGGTCGCTATCGAGCTTCGCCTGCGAGGGAACCCAGCGGCCGGTCTTGTAGTCGTGGATCTCCACCGCCCCGTCCGGCGCGCGGACGATCCGGTCCACGAAGCCCTGGATCCTGTAGCGACCCGCTGGATCGAGCGGAAACGCGACGCGGGCCTCGATGCTGAGGGTCTCCCCGTGATCGAACGGATAGTGGCGCCGGTAGTAGTTCGACAGGCAGCGCGTGCCGAGTTCGAGATACGAGGCCGGGGGGTTCTCCGCGCGCACGGTGAGGACGCGCGAGGCATCGAAGTGTCGCTCCCAGTCCGCACGAAAACGCGCCACCACCTTGCCGAGCGACGGAACCTGGCCGCGATCGACGAACTGGTGCAGGCGCTCGAGCACTTCGTGCACGCGCTTGCCGACGAACGCCTCGATCGACTCGGTCTCGACCGGACGTTTCTCGATGTAGCGATAGTGGAACTGCCGGGGACAGTTCTCGTAGCTCGACAGACGCGAATGGCTGTAGACGGTGGCCAAGAGATCCTTCGCGGTTCGCTCGACCGGACGGCGCACGGTCGCCCGGACGATGGGACAGCGGAACCCGGGAGGTCGGCCCGCCCACGGCACGCGGGGGCTGCGCGCCGGCGCGCACGATAGCGCAACGGTTGCGCCCGGAACGCCCACCCAGCCTGGGGGTGCAGGCGCGCCTGGGGCGCAGGCGCGCGCTACGCTCTGGCGGCCCTGGAACGGCGCGCCCTGGCAGGAACCAAGTCATGGACCAGAACCATGAACCAGAAACCATGAACCCGAACCGCACGGACTTGGAGCCGGCCCACCCGGAGCCGGAAGGTCCGTCCTTGGACGGCTTGCAGACGTCGGACGGCTTGCAGGCTTCGGATGGATCGCAGGAGTCGGCCGCATCGCCCGCATCGCCCGCATCGGCCGCATCGGCCGGAGCGCACGCGACCGGGCGACCCGTTCGGACCGCGGAGGACCGCGCCCGCGCGACCGCGCAACAGATCGAGGCAGCGATCAGCGCGCTGTCGGCCGACGGCGGTGACGCCTTGTCCAAGGCGGCTGCGGAGGGTTTCCCCGAACGCGACGACGTCGCCGCCTGGGGCGACCGGATGCTGCGCGTCGTGCTCTACCGCCGTGATCGCGCGCTGCTCGAGACCGAACTCTCGGAACTCGTGCAGTGGTTGCGGCGCATCCTGCACACCCTGAGCCTGCCGCCCGGCGTGGAGCCGGAGACGGTTCTCGCCGGCTTCGTCGCACGGCTGGCCGGCGTTCGCTCGCTGCTTGCCCAGGACGTCGAGGCCGCGTTCGACGGGGATCCGGCCGCGCGGAGCTACGCCGAGATCCTGGCCGCCTACCCGTCGATCTGGGCCATCGCGACCTATCGCATCGCCCACGAGCTGCATGGGCTCGGCGTTCCGTTGCTGCCGCGCATCCTCAGCGAGCAGGCCCACGCGCGGACCGGCATCGACATCCATCCCGGGGCGCGAATCGGTCGGCGCTTCTTCATCGATCACGGCACCGGGGTCGTGATCGGGGAGACCGCCGAAATCGGCGACCGCGTCGTGCTCTATCAGGGGGTGACCCTCGGCGCGCTGGCGCCGCGCGCCGGACAGCGGCTGCGCGGCACCAAACGCCACCCGACGATCGAGGACGACGTCACGTTGTACGCCGGTGCGACGATCCTCGGCGGCGAGACCGTGATCGGGCGGGGCAGTGTGATCGGCGGCAATACCTGGCTGACCCACTCGGTGCCGGCCTGCTCCAAAGTCCAGATCGAGGCGCGGCTCCAGCTCCAGCAGGATCGGGACTGCCAGGAGCAGTCCGACGACCAGTTGCACTGGGACATCTGAGCGGACGGCCGAGAACGCGGACCCCGCGAGGAAGTCTCCGGTCGTCGACTCACGGGTCGTCAAGAAAGGGGTCGGGTTCGTTTCGTCAACTTTTCCCGATGGGAAAAGTTGACGAAACGAACCCGACCCCTTTCTTGACGGAGGCCTTGCTCGCTGCAGAGACTGCGGCAGGCTCCAGGTTCATCGAGGCGCTCGCGGACGTCGGAGCGGTGGGTTGCGGCGGCCGGCGAGGGGCGCCGCGGCCCCGAGGAGATTCGAGATGATCGTGCGCGGACAGATCGTGCTGGCTGCTCTCGGCCTCGTGGGTCTGCTCGGGCTCGGGATGGCCGGCGCGCCGACCGCACACGCCGAGGACGCCCCGTACTCGATGGAGCTGTGGAACGGCCTGATGAGTCCCTACTGCCCGGGCCGGACGCTGATGGACTGCCCGAGCGGCCAGGCGACCGAGCTGCGCGAGTGGATCGCCGAGCAAGAGCAGACCGGACGCAGCCGGCAGGACGTGGAGGACGAGCTCTACGCACAGTTCGGCGACGTGATCCTGCAGGCGCCGAAGGCGCAGGGCTTCGGCATCGCCGCGTACGTGCTGCCGATCGTCGCGCTGTTTGCCGGCGGTGCGATCGTCTGGGTGTTCCTGCGCCGGCAGGTCGCCGCCGGAGCGACGACCCATGCCGCGGCGATCCCCCCACGCCCGGCCGCGCTCGATCCCGAGATCGAGCGTCGGATCGACGAGGAGCTGCGTGCGTGAAGGTCTACACGCGTCGCGGGGATGCCGGCGAGACGGATCTGCTGGGTGCAGGGCGCGTGCCGAAGGACCATCCGCGCGTCGACGCCTATGGCGCCGTCGACGAGCTGAATGCTGCCCTCGGTGTCGCCGCCGCGGCGACCACGCAGGACGATCTGCGCACGCTGCTGACGACGATCCAGCGCGAGCTGTTCGCGCTCGGCGCCTACCTCGCGACGCCGGAGGAGCGGCACCGCGCGCCGGCCGGGATCCGCGCGCCGAACGACCTCGAGGTCGGGGCGCTCGAGGCGAAGATCGACACGTTCGAGGGAGAGCTGCCGGCTCTCCAGCGATTCGTGCTGCCCGGTGGGACGGCTGCGGCCGCGGCGTTTCACGTGGCGCGCACGGTGTGTCGGCGCGTCGAGCGCAACGTCGTGGCGCTCGGTCGCCTGGAGCTCCTCGAGCCGACGGCCGTCCGCTACCTGAACCGGCTGTCGGATCTGTTGTTCGTGATGGCTCGTCTCGAGAACCGCCGGGCCGGCCTGCCGGATGTCGAGTGGGAGGGGCGTTCCGGCTGAGGCCGGCTCCGCCCGACGTGCGCCTCAGGGGGGAGCGGGCTCGACCCGCTGTACGCGCTACCCGATGAAGGTCGGGGAGCGCTCCAGTTCGCAGCGCAGCCAGGTGCCGATGCCGACGCCGACGGCGAATGCAAACAGCAGCGCCAGGGCGACCGAGCGCAAGAGCGGGCGCGCTCGGCTCACGCGAAGGGATCCCGGCGCAGCTCACGCGCAACGCGGCGGGAACGCTGCTCGAGGCGCCTGCGCAGCGGGTCGGTCGTGCTGCGGCGCGGGCAGTCGTCGTCGAGCCGGACCATGCCTTCGAAGAAGCGCACCAGACCGACGAGATCCGAAAGCCGGATCGTCTCGGCGACGATGCGCGGCGTGCGGCCACGGTCCCCCATGTTGTGGTAGTTGCCGAGCGGCAGACACATCGCGGCGCAACGATAGCCGTAGAGCTGGTAGGCCGTCGCTTCGCAGGCGCCACCGTCCATCAGCCGGCGCTGCCACGCAAAGCGCCGGCCCGTCGGCCCCGCCAGCGCCGCGCCGACGCGTGCGATCCAGCGCGTGAGCGCGTCTTCGAAGAGGCTGATGCGATCGCCGACGCGCAGGATCGGTCCGCCCCCCTGCGGCGCGTGCGGCGAGGCCCGGCTCGCCTCGATCGCGATGATGCGGGCGCCGGGCGGCAGCCGCTGCCCACGCGCTACGGCGATCGCGCCGATGAAGCCGACCTCCTCGGCGCGCGTGAAGCAGGCGCGCACATCGACCCGGCGCTGCGGATCGATCGCGTCGATGGCATCGAAGAGCGCGAGGATCGCCGTCACGCCGGCAAGATCGTCGGCGGCTCTCGTCGCGAGCAGATCGGGTTGCCGCGGGTGGCGTCGGAACGGCGGCAGGTCCCAGGTGCCGAACGCGTCAGCCGGAACCGCCGCGCGGGCCGTCAGCCGGACTCGCAGCTCGCCGCTGGCGCGATCCGGTCGCACCGACACGACGCGGGCCGACACGGTACCGACGTCGCCGGAGAGCCGACCGTCGCCGTCCGGCTGGAAGAAGCGCGCCCGCGCGCCCGGGAAGAACTCCGGCCGCACACCGCCGAGGAACAAGGCGTCGATCGCGAAGCCGCCGGCCCTGCGCGTGCAGCGCAGCGCGCGGAACCCCGGGTGGTCCATGTGCGCGGCGAGCACCAGCGGCGTGCGCGAGGCCCGTACGCCGCGGCGCCGCAGCTCGAGGTTTCCGTGTGGATCCGCGCGCAGCACGAGTTCCGGCCGCGCCGCAGCGAAGGAGCGGATCCAGGCGATCACCGCACCCTCGCGGTACGGCGCCGTCGGGCAGGACAGCGTGCGCGCCGCCAGCGCGAGGACGCGCGCCGGGCGGATCTCTGAGCGCAGCCGCGTCCGTCCCGGGCTCGCCGCGCGCGGAGAGCTCACGGGCGTGCCGCGTCGTCGGCCGCGGACGCCGCGCGGCCCAGAGCGGCCTCGATCTCGCGTCCGAGCGCCAGCACCAGCGCGAACCCGGAGACCTCCGGCGCCTCGCGAACCCGCGCGCACACGGCGGGCCGCCCGCCGAGCCGTTCGACGCCGTAGCTGCCGTAGCGCCGCTCGAGCGCATTGCTGACCAGCGCCTCGCGTCCGCGCGCACGCCGCTCGGTGGCTTCTCCCGACACGTGCAGGTGTTCACGGTGGGCCGACAGCACGTCGAGCAGCGCGTCGATGCCGCGGCCGTCCTGCGCGGAGACCAGCAGCACCGGTGGCGTCCACGTGCTGCGGCCGCGGCTCGACAGGGCCAGTCCGGTCGCGAGTTCACTGGCGGTCCGCTCGGCCGCCGGCCCCAGGTCCGCCTTGTTGACAGCGAACACGTCCGGATGCTCGAGCACGCCGGCCTTCATGAACTGCAGCACGTCGCCGGCGCCGGGCTGGGCGACGAACAGCAGGGTGTCGGCGAGATCGGCGATCTCCGTCTCGGACTGCCCGACACCGACCGTTTCGACGAAGACGCGATCGAACACCGCGGCCAGTACGGCGACGCTGGCCCACGTGGCGTCGGCGAGTCCGCCGAGGTGATCGCGGGCCGCCATCGAGCGCAGGAAGACGCCGGGATCGTGGGCGCCCGAACGCACGCGCGCGCGGTCGCCGAGCAGCGCCCCGCCGCTTCGCCGGCTCGACGGATCGACGGCCACGATGCCCACGGTCTCGCCGCTGCGGCGCAACGCGCGCACCAGCGCGTCGAGCAGCGTGGACTTGCCGGACCCTGGAGCTCCCGTGATGCCAACACAAGTCGGCGTCGGAGTGCCGGCCGCGGCGCGGGCGCGAGTCCCGGATTCGAGCGCGTCGAGCAGAACCAGGGCCGCCTCGCGTCGGCCGGGTCGCCCGTCGTCGATCCGGTTCAACGCCTCCGGAACGGCATCGCGCTCGCGCGCCAGCAGCCGTCTGGCCAGCTCGGCCTCCTGTCCGCGGGGCTCAGGCAGGAGCGGCCGCCTCGGCGATGAGCTGGGTGATCTCGCCCAGGATGCGATTGAGGTCCCAGTCCTTCGGCGTGTACACGCGCTGCACACCGGCCTTGCGCAGCGTCTCCGCATCCTCGTCGGGAATGATGCCGCCGACGACCACCGGCAGCGACAGGCCGGCGCGGCGCAGTCCCTCGAGCACGTCGAGCACCAGCACCCCGTGCGAGCCGGACAGGATCGACAGCCCGATCACGTGCACGCCCTCGTCGCGGGCGGACTGGACGATCTCCTCCGGCGTGAGGCGGATGCCGTCGTAGACGACCTCCATGCCGACGTCGCGGGCGCGCACGGCGATCTGCTCGGCGCCGTTGCTGTGGCCGTCGAGGCCGGGCTTGCCGACCAGCAGCTTCGGCGGCCGGCCGAGTCGTTCGCCGAGCGCGTGGACCTGGCTGCGCACGGCCTCGAGCTGCTCGTCCGAATCGGCGACGGTCGACACGGAGACTCCTGTCGGCGCGCGGTAGTCGCCATAGAGGGTGCGGAACACATCGGCCCACTCGCCGGTCGTGACACCGGCGTGGGCCGCGCGGATCGACGGGGGCATCACGTTCTGGCCGTTGCGGACGGCGTCGCGCAGCGCCGTCAGGGCCGCGTCGACGTCGGCGGCGTTGCGCTGGCGTCGGAACGCCGCAAGCCGCTCGATCTGCTCGCGCTCGGCGGATTCATCGACGGTGAGGATCGCCTGCGCGCCGCCGACCAGCGGGGACGGCTCGTGCTCCTCGTAGCAGTTGACACCGACCACCGAGAGCTCGCGCTTCTCGATCGCACGCAGCCGCGCCGTGTGCGACTCGACGAGGCGCCGCTTCATGTACGCGTTCTCGACGGCGGCGACGGCGCCGCCCATCGCCAGCACGTGGTCGAGCTCCTCGCGCGCGGCGGCCTTCATCGCGCGGACCTTGCGCGCGATCACCGGTGAGCCGTCGAAGATGTCCTCGTACTCGAGCAGATCCGTCTCGTAGGCCAGGATCTGCTGGATCCGCAGCGACCACTGCTGGTCCCACGGGCGCGGCAGGCCCAGCGCTTCGTTCCAGGCCGGCAGCTGCAGCGCCCGGCAGCGCGCGTTCCTCGACAGCGTGACGCCGAGTGCCTCCAGCACGATGCGGATCACGTTGTTCTCCGGCTGTGCTTCGGTGAGCCCGAGGCTGTTCACCTGCACGCCGTAGCGGAAGCGGCGCAGCGAGGCGTCCTCGACGCCGTAGCGCTCGCGCGTGATCTCGTCCCACAGCTCCGCCATCGCACGGCACTTGCAGGCCTCTTCGAGGAAGCGGATGCCGGCGTTGAGGAAGAACGAGATCCGGCCGACGACGCGGGGCAGGGACCCGGCCGGCAGATCGGGACGCGCGCGTACCGCGTCGAGCACGGCGATCGCGTTGGCCATCGCGAACGCGATCTCCTGCTCCGGCGTCGCGCCGGCTTCCTGCAGGTGATACGAGCAGATGTTGATCGGGTTCCACTTGGGGATCGCGTCGACGGTGTAGGCGATCATGTCGCTGATCAGCCGCATCGACGGTTCGGGCGGGAACGCATACGTCCCGCGCGACAGGTATTCCTTGATGATGTCGTTCTGGGTCGTTCCGGAGAGCTGGCGCGGATCCACACCCTGGCGTTCGGCGGCCGCGATGTACAGCGACAACAGCCAGGCGGCCGTCGCATTGATCGTCATCGACGTGTTCATCCGGTCGAGCGGGATCTCCGCGAACAGCGTCTGCATGTCCTCGAGGTGCCCGATCGGCACGCCGACCTTGCCGACCTCGCCGCGCGCCAGCACGTGGTCCGCGTCGTAGCCGGTCTGCGTCGGCAGATCGAACGCGACCGACAGCCCCGTCTGTCCGCGCGCGAGATTCTTCCGGTACAGCTCGTTGCTGGCTCGTGCGGAGGTATGGCCGGAGTAGGTCCGGAAGACCCACGGTCGATCGCGTCGAGCGCTGCGCATGAAGGGGCCTCTCCGTCGTAACTCCGCGTCGAGCCTACCGAAAGCCACCCCGGGCAGCAAAGCGTCAAGAAAGGGGTCGTCAAGAAAGGGGTCGGGTTGGATTCGTCAACTTTTTCCCCAACGGGGAAAAAGTTGACGAATCCAACCCGACCCCTTTCTTGACGCGGCGGTACCTTGGGCGGGAGTGGCACAGGCGCGCTTCGCTGAGCTGGGCCCCGAGGCGGCGCTCGAGGCCGTCGAGTCGGCCGGGCTGCGGCCCACGGGTCACTGCGCGGTGCTGCGCGCGCTCGAGAACCGCGTCTACGACGCGCGGCTCGAGGACGGCACGCACGTCGTCGTGAAGTTCTATCGGCCTGGGCGCTGGAGTCGCACGGCGATCGAGGACGAGCACCGCTTCCTGCTCGACCTGCAGGACGCCGAGATTCCCGTCTGCGCGCCGCTCGCGCTGTCCGGGGCCGGGGAGGGCGGAGGAGGCCTGCGCACCGTCGGGCAGTGGAGAAGCATCCTGTTCGGCGTCTGGCCTCGCACCGGGGGGCGGGAGCCGGAAGAGCCGACGGACGAGCAGCTCGCGATGCTCGGCCGTCTGCTCGCGCGCATCCACAGCGTCGGCGCGCGGCGCCAGCCGGCCGAACGTCCGATCCTCGATGCGCAGACCGCGCTGCTCGATCCACTCGACGAGCTGCTCGATCGCGCCGTGCTGCCGGCGCACTGCGAGAATCGCTACGCCGGCGCCGTCGAGACCCTCGCCGAGGTCTACGACGCGCGCAGCGAGGACATCCCGCTGCTGCGCATCCACGGCGACTGCCACCTCGGCAATCTGCTCCACGGGCGCGACGGCTGGTTCTTCCTCGACTTCGATGACTTCGTCGTCGGTCCTGCCGTGCACGATCTGTGGGTGCTGGCGCCGGGCCGTGACGCCGAGGGCCGCCGCCAGCGCGACGCGCTGCTCAGCGGCTACCGCCAGTTTCGCGACTTCGAGCCGCGCGGGCTCGGCCTCATCGAACCGCTGCGCGCGGCTCGCTTCCTCAAACTCTCGACGTGGATCGCGCGCCGCTGGGACGAGCCGCAGTTTCGTTCGACGTTCCCGCACTTCGGGACCCCGCGGTACTGGGAAGACGAGACGCGCGAACTCGAGGAGCAGGTCGCGCTGCTGTCCGAGTCCGGGCACCCGGAGCGCTTCGGGTAGCAGCGCCTGCTGGTCTTCGTGCTTTCTCGCAAGGCGGCCTGTGGATGCCCGGCAATCCTCCACAGGCCGCCTTACGAGTCACCACGAAGGCCGATAAACAGTCGAAAAACTTACGTTTCCTCCTGCTCTTCCGGCGCCTCCCGGAAGCGGACGGAAGTCGGGTTCCGCAAAAGCTCCGCAAAGAATGGGAAACCGTTTCCGTTCGCTCCGCCCGCTCGTCCGGCCGGCGAGGCGCTACCCTCCCGCGATGGCTTCTGCGATGACACGCCCCGCCCCGGTCCCGGTCGATCTCGAAGACGCGATCGAGCGTCTCAAGCGCGAGCGCGATGCCGTGGTGCTGGCGCACTACTACCAGGAGGACGAGATCCAGGACATCGCCGACCACGTCGGTGATTCGCTGGCGCTGGCGCGCGTCGCGGCCCGGATCGAGCGGCCGGTGATCGCCTTCTGTGGTGTCCACTTCATGGCGGAGACGGCCAAGATCCTGAGCCCTGCCAGCGCGGTCGTCGTGCCGGACCTCGAGGCCGGGTGCTCCCTGGCCGATGGCTGCCCGGCCGACGCGTTCGAGCGCTTCGTCGCGCAGCAGCGCCGCACGCATCCGGAACTCGTCGTCATCAGCTACGTCAACTGCTCGGCGGCCGTGAAGGCGCTGTCGGACGTGATCTGCACGTCGTCGAACGCCGTCGACATCGTCCGACACTTCGCCGACAAGCCGGTGCTGTTCGCGCCGGACCAGCACCTGGCGCGCTGGGTCGGTCGCGAAGCGGGGCGCTCGGATCTCATCGTGTGGCCGGGGAGCTGCATCGTGCACGAGCAGTTCAACGCCCGGGCGCTCGCCGAGCTGCGCGTGCGCCATCCCGACGCGGAGGTGTTGTCGCATCCCGAATGCGACGAGCCGGTTCTCGCCCAGACCGATTTCATCGGTTCGACGAAGAAGATCATCGATCGCGCGATCGCGTCGCCGGCGAAGACGCTGATCATCGGCACCGAGGACGGCGTCTTCCACCAGATCCGCAAGACGGTGCCGGAGAAGACGCTGATCCAGATCCCCGGCATGGACGAGAGCTGCTCGTGCAACCGCTGCCCGTACATGCGGCTCAACACGATGGAGAAGCTCTATCTCTGTCTGCGTGATCTCGCGCCGCAAGTGACGGTGCCCGAAGACATCCGCATCCGCGCCCTGCGCCCACTCGAGCGCATGCTGGAGCTCTCGAAGCCGGCGTAGCGTCCGGAAGAGGTCGTCAAGAAAGGGGTCGGGTTGGATTCGTCAACTTTTCCACAGGAAAAGTTGACGAATCCAACCCGACCCCTTTCTTGACGACCCCTTCCTCGACTACAGCTTCGACTAGAGCTCGTAGGCCTTGGCCAGCTCGGGGTCCTTCTTGGCGAGCAGCTCGGCGAGCGAGACCATCACCTTGCACTGCTTCCAGGTGGCGTCGTCCTGCATCTTGCCGTCGAGCATCAGGACGCCGCGGCCGTCCGGCATCGCGTCGAGCACGCGGCGCGCGAACTTGACCTCGGCCGGATCCGGGGAGAACACCCGCTTCGCGATGTCGATCTGCTTCGGGTGCAGCGACCAGGCGCCGACACAGCCCATCAGGAACGAGGCCCGGAACTGCGCCTCGCAGCCGACGTCGTCGGAGATGTCGCCGAACGGGCCGTAGAACGGCAGCAGGCCGTTGGCGGTGCAGGCGTCGACCATACGGCCGATCGAGTAGTGCCAGAGGTCCTGCTGCGCCGTCGCGCGCGGCGCGTCCGGCTGCTGCGGGTCCGGGTCCGACACCACGCGATAGCCGGGATGGCCACCGCCGACCCGTGTCGTCTTCATGCGCCGCGAGGCCGCGAGGTCGGCCGGGCCGAAGCTCATGCCCTGCATGCGTGGGCTCGCCTGCGCGATCTCCTCGACGTTCGCGACGCCCTGCGCGGTCTCGAGGATCGCGTGCACGAGCAGCGGGCGGCGCAGCCCCGCCTTGGCTTCGAGCTGCGCGAGCAGACGGTCGACGTAGTGGATGTCCCAGGCGCCCTCGACCTTCGGCACCATCACGACCTCGAGCCGGTCGCCGATCTCGAGGACGAGCCGCAACAGGTCGTCGAGACACCACGGGCTGTCGAGCGAGTTGATGCGCGTCCACAGCGCGGTCTCGCCGAGGTCGACGTTCTTGCCGATCTTCACGAGCCCCTCGCGCGCCGCTTCCTTGCGATCCGCCGGCACGGCGTCTTCGAGGTTGCCGAGCAGGATGTCCGTCTTCTTGGCGATGTCCGGCAGCTTGGCCGCCATCTTCTCGTTCGACGGATCGAAGAAGTGGATCATCCGCGACGGCTTCACCGGGATCTCGGCGACCGGGTCGGGCGCGCCGACGGCCTGCGGCTTCAGGAAATCGCGGGGGCTACGCATGCGGGTTCTCCCGGGTTTGGAGGAGCGTTCGGGTTCAGGATTCGTAGAGTTTGAGGATCCGCACGGTGCCTTCCGGCGCCGCGCGCACGCACAGGTCGCACAGCACGCACTCGTCGAGGTTCTCCTCCACGATGCGCAGGGTGCCGTCGTCCTGCTGCGCGAAGATATTCACCGGGCAGACCTCGACGAGCTTCTTCACGATCGCCGGATCCTTGGCGACCGCCTCGTCCACCTGGACGTCGATGAACATGCCGGGCATCAGCGTTTCTCCGCGAGGCGCTTCTGGATCAGCTTCGGGATCTCCTCGATGCGCTCGGCCACCGAGATGCCCGCTGCCTCCATACGCTCGATCTTGGCGGCCGTCGTGTCTTCCTTGCCCTCGACGATGGTGCCGGCATGGCCGAAGCGCATGCCCTGCATCTCGTCCATGAAACGGCCGGCCATGAAGGCCACGATCGGCAGCCGGCTGTGGTTCGTCGTGACCCACTCGGCGAGCTCGGCCTCCATGCGACCGCCGGGTTCCGAATAGATCGCGATGGCGCGCGTCTCCGGGTCGGCCTCGAACAGCGGCATCAGCTCGGCGTAGCTGGTGCCGATGATCGCATCGCCGCCGATCGAGACGGCGGTGCTCTGCCCGAGCCCGGCCGCCGTCAGCGTGCTGGCGATCTCCGTCGTCATGCCGCCCGAGCGCGACATGATGCCGACCGGGCCGCGCGTGTAGGCCTGCTTCGTGTTCGCCGCCGGACCGCCGATGCCGCCCATCTTGCACTCGCCCGGCGTGATCAGCCCCAGGCAGTTGGGTCCGATGATGCGGGCGCCGCGCAGGCCGGCCAGCTCGACCATCTGCGCCACCTCGCGGCGCGGGATGTTCTCCGTCACGATGACGATCAGCTTCACGCCGTTCTCGATCGCCTCGAACGCCGCATCGCGGACGAAGCCCGGCGGCACCGAGATCACGGATCCGTCCACCGGCCCGTGTTTCGCGACGAGGTCTCGCACGCAGTCGTAGACCGGCACGCCGTAGACGTCGCGTCCGGCCCGCCCGGGCGTCACACCCCCGACGATCTTGCTGCCGTAGTCGAGGCACTCCCGCGTCAGGTTCACCGCCTCGCGGCCGGTGATGCCCTGCACGAGGAAGGTCGTGTCCTTGTCGACGAGAATGGACATGCGCCCTCAGCCGTTCAGTTTCGCCACTGCTCGTCCTGCAGCCTCATACATCGAGACCGAGCGATCGCAGTAGTCGACGCCGTACTTGGCGAGGATCTTGAAGCCCTCGTCCTCCCAGGCGCCGGGGATCCGGAAGATCGCGAGGACGTCTTTCGGGTCCTTGCCGGACTGGATGCAGCCCTTGATGACACCGCGCGCGACGATGTCCACCCGCGTGTTCGAGACCACGTTCATCATCACGGCGATCTTGCGGACTCCGGGCTTCGACAGGATCAGCCGGGTCAGCTCCTGGACCTTCTTCACCGACGGGTTGCCGCCGATCTCGCAGTAGTTCGCCGGCTTGCCGCCGTGCTTGCGGACGGCGTCGAACAGCGTCAGCGAGCCGCCGCCGGCGCCGATCACCAGCCCCAGGTCGCCGTCGAACTCGACGACATTGCCGGCCACGCCGCGGTGGTCCTGCGCGTTGATCTCGGCGCCGCGCTGCTCGAAGGCCGTCGCCTCGCGCGCCTGGCGCGTCTCCTCGGCGCCGATCCCGAGCTCCTCGAGCAGCTTCTTGTGCGTGCCGCGCGCCTCGGCCTCCATGTCGATGTGGCCGTCGAGCACGACGAAGCGCCCGTCCTCGAGCCGCGCGAGCGGGTTGATCTCGGCGAGCGTCAGGTCGTAGCGCAGGAACACCTGCATCAGTTCGAAGACGATCGGCGTCAGCCGATTCAGCGCCTGGCCGGTGACGCCGGTGGCCGCGATCGCCTCCTTCGCGATGCGCGGCGTGATCGGCAGCAGCGACGAGAAGTGCGTCTTCGAGACGTGCTCGGGGTGTGTCTCCGCCACCTCTTCGATATCGATCCCGCCCATGTCGGAGAAGATCAGCACCGGCCGCTTGTGCCGGCCGTCCCAGGTGATCGCGGCGAAGTACTCCTGCGCGATGCCCTTCTTCTCTTCGACCAGCACCGCCCGGCAGGTCTGGCCGTTCACGACGATCGGTACGATCGCGTCGTAGTGCGCGGCCGCCTCGTCCGGCGTGTCGGCGAACTTCACGGCGCCGGCCTTCATCCGGCCTCCGGAAAGCACCTGGCTCTTCAGCACCACCGGGCCGCCGATCTCGCCGGCGATCCGGCGCGCGTCGTCGGCCGTGTGGGCGAGGCCGCTCTGGCCGAGCGGCATCCCGTGGCGCCGGAACAGCGCCTTCGACTCGTACTCGTAGAAGCGCATCGGAGTCTCCGCCGAGGCCCCGCCCCATGGAGCTCGCGACCGAGCGCCGGCCCGACGGCGGAAGGGGGGCCGTAAGGCCGCGCACGATATCCAGTTTCCGCACCCCGGGCAAGGCGCGCGAGCTTGGCTAGGCTGCCGCGCGGCCGGTGCCGGCCGGTTCCGGCCGGTTTCTTTCAGTCGTGGCCCACGAGGAGACACCCCGATGCCCCGCGCCTATTCCATCAGCACCGAATCGATCGCCGCCGAGCGCGCCCGCGTCGGCTCGAATCCCGACGACTTCGACATCGCGCGCGTGGTCCAGCTCGATGAGGCGCAGCTCCGGCCGGTCGGACCGCGCGACGTGCACCTGCGCATCCTCGCGGTGTCGGGCGAACACAACATCAACCATGCCGCGCTCGCCGACACCGTGAACATCGCCGAGCTGCGCGGTGGCAAGATCTATCCCGGCAACTCGGCCGTGGGCGAAGTGATCGGCGTCGGCGCCGAGGTCTCGAAGTGGAAGCCCGGCGACATCGTGCTCACGCACTGCAACGGCGAGCCCGATATCTACGGCTATCCGCTGCGGATCTGGGCCTACGACCAACCCGAGTCCATCGGTTGGTACGGCGAGGAGGCGGTGGTCGGCGACTGGCAGCTCGTGAAGGCGCCGCTCGACTGCGGGCTCAGCCTGTGGGAGATCGCCGCGCTGCCGCTGCGCGCCCCCACTGCCTATCACATGTGGCGTCGGGCCCTGGCGATCTATCGGATCAAGGTCTCGCGCGAGCGCCGCGCAGTGCTGAACGTGCTGTCGTTCGGCGGCGGTGTCGGAGAGTGCTTCCTGATGCTGGCCCGGGCGGAGGGCCACAATGCGTACTTCTGCTCCGGCAGTCCGGAGCGGCGCGCGGCGCTCGAGAAGCTCGGGATCGTCGGGATCGACCAGAAGGCCTACGACCGCTTCCGCAGCAAGGACGGCGTCAAGCAGTTCTCGAACGACGTGAAGAAGCGGACCGGCGGCGAAGGTATGCACATCGTCGCCGACATGCTGCGCGGGCCGGTCTTCGCGGCGGGGCTCGCGGTGTCCGCACGCTGCGGCGTCAACGTGTCGGCCGGCTGGCAGCTCTCCCAGGTCGTCGAGTACAACTCGACCATGATGTCGGTGAAGCAGATGACGATCGACCATACCCACTACGAGACCGTCGATGGCTGCGAGGCGGCGACGGAGCTGTACGGGAAGGTGTTCC
>CAADGG010000105.1 GCA_900696485.1 uncultured Pseudomonadota bacterium | reverse complement strand
TTCGGAGGCGGGCGGGAGGAGCACACCCTGCGCCGATGTCCTCGGCGGACGAGCTTCGGCGCTGCGTACGGCTTTGGCACGGCCGCCTCCGGATTTCGGCTCCGGGTGTGCTCCTCCCACCCGGCGATGCGCGTTCGCCAGTGGCTGATTTTCGGCAAGCCTGTGAGCCGCGCTCCGGCACAGAACTTTGACTTGACCACCAACCGATTGGTCGGGTACAACCGACCGGCGCCCCACCTGCCAGGAGAGTTCCGTTGGCCCTGATCGCCTCGACCCGTGTTCTCGGCCGCGTCGTCCGCCGTGCCGTCTCGAACTCCGTTCACGCTCGCTTCGGGCGCTTCCGCGCCTGGCCGAACGACGCGCTGCTGCTCGACGAGCCGCTGGCGATGGCCGAGCAGCAGACCGACCGCCTGCGCCGCATCTACGCGCATGCGCTGCGCGACGCGTGGGACGGTCCGGCCCTGTTTCGCGCCGCGATGGAGAAGCACGGCGGGATCCAGCTGGCGCGCGCGCAGCGCGAGGCGCTGGCGCACCCGATCTCGATGCTGATGTGGGGCGAACTGGCCGCCTGGATCGTCTCGGCGGAGCTGGCCGTCCGGCTCGAGAACCCGGACGCCCGGCTTGCGGCGTCCGCCCAGGTCTTCGACGAGGCCCGGCACTTCTACGTCCTGCGCGACTACCTGGCGGCCCTCCACGTGCCGGTGCCGAAACTCGACCCCTACTTCGCGATCGGCGCGCGCCGGCTGCTCGCGACGAAGGATCTCACCGTCAAGCTGTTCGCGATGCAGCTGCTCGCCGAAGGCACGGCGATGGCGATCTTCCGCTTCCTCGCCGACGCGAAAGTCGAACCGGTGTTGACGGAGCTGCTGCCGTACATCGAGAAGGACGAAGCACGCCACGTGGGGCTCGGCGTGCTGTATCTGCCCGAGCGCCTGCGCGAGCTGCCGCGGCGCGAGCTGATGAAGATCCGCGACATCACCTACGGCATCGGCGACCTTTTCGGGGCCACACAGATCCGCTTCGCCCGGCACTATGCGGCGATCGGGGCCGACCCGCGCGATCTGTTCCGCGCGGCCGACAAGATGCTCCACGAGCTCTCGCAGAAGATCGGTCCGATCCCCGGCACCGATCTCGAGTTCTTCCCGACCAACCCGACGAAGGCGCCGAACTACGAGGAGAACCTCGACCTGGTGCTGCCGCGGCCCGGGCATGAGGGGCGTCTGGTGGGCCGGCTGATCCGCGGTGCCATCGACTTCGGAGCGCGGACGCTGCCGGCCTAGCGACGGCGGCGCTGGAGCCTCGGATGAAGGATTCGGAGAGCCCCCGGCAGCGGATTCTCGACGTGGCGCTGGCCTTGTTCGCGGAGTCCGGTTACGAGGGCGCGAGCCTGCAGCAGGTGGCCGACCGGGTCGGTCTGCACAAGAGTTCGCTGTTCCATCATTTCCGCAGCAAGGAAGATCTGGCGCGCGAGGTCTATCGGGGGCTCACCGAGCGGTTGCTGAAGCGGCTCGAGCCGTTCCTCGCCGAGGATCCGCCGCGTCTCGAATCGCTGCTCGTCGCGCTCGAGGCCAGCGCCGACCACTTCGCCGCGGAGCCGGCCGCCGCGCGGCTGCTGATGCGATTGATGGTGACGACGCGCCCGGAGGCAGCGCCCGGCGCCGGGCACGGCGATCCGTTCACGACTCCGATCGGTCAGGTGGATGCGATCGACCGGCTGTTGTGGGGGGTCGGCGCCTGGCTGGCGCGGGCGCGCGCCGCCGGCGTGATCCGGCACGTGCCGGTCCGGCACACCGTGCTGAACCTGATGGGTCTGGTGCTGTTCTATCCGGCGGTGCTGCACCACATCCCGCCCGACCGACTGGCCGCCGATCCGCGCGCGCCGGAACTCCTCGCCTCGCGCAAACGCGAACTGCGCGGCTTCCTCGAAGCGGCGCTGGCGCCGACCTAGCCGCTCCGGTCCGGTGCAATCCGCCTCCCGGCGCGCGGGCGTGCCGGTCAGCGACGCCGGAAGCTCGCGCCGAGCACCTTCTTGCGCAGTCGCAGGCTCTTCGGCGTCACCTCGAGCAGCTCGTCCTCGGCGATCCAGCCGAGCGCGGTCTCGATGGTGATCTGCCGCGGCGGCGTCAGGACCATGTTCTCGTCCTTCCCGGCGGCTCGGATGTTGGTGAGCTTCTTGGCGCGCGAGACGTGGACGTTCATGTCGCCGGGGCGCCGGCTCTCGCCGACGATCATGCCCTCGTAACAGGCAACGCCCGGGCCGACGAAGAGGTCCGCGCGCTCCTGGATCTTCCACAGCGCATAGGCGGTCGTCTCGCCGCTCTCGGTGGCGATGATCGCGCCGTTGCTGCGGGTCGGGAGATCGCCTCCCCACGGTTCGTAGCCCCGCACGGTGCGGTGCAGGATGCCTTCGCCGCGGGTATCGGACAGGAACTCGTTGCGGTAGCCGAACAGGCCGCGGCTCGGGGCGATGAACTGCAGCACGCGCACGCTGCCGCGCTGCTCCATCGCCGTCAGCCGCGCGCGACGCTGCGAGAGCTTCTCCATCACCACCCCGGCGCAGCCGTCCGGCACCTCGACGACGACGTCCTCGACCGGCTCGCAGCGCACGCCGTCGACGACCCGGGAGATGATCTCCGGCCGCGAGACGGAGAACTCGTAGCCGTCGCGGCGCATCGTCTCGATCAGCACGCCGATCTGCATCTCGCCGCGGCCCGCCACCTCGAACACCTCGGGGCTGTCGGTCGGGTCGATGCGCAGCGAGACGTTGCCGAGCGCTTCGCGGCGCAGCCGCTCGCCGACCTGTCGCGACGTCACGAACTTGCCGTCGCGGCCCGCCAGCGGCGAGTTGTTGACCGAGAAGCGCACCCGCACCGTCGGCGGATCGAGCGTCACGCGCGGCAGCGCCTCGAGCGCGCCGGGCTCGCAGATCGTGTCGCCGATCTCGATCGCGTCGACGCCGGCGATCACCACGAGGTCGCCGGCCGCGGCCTCTTCGACGTCGACGCGGTCGAGGCCGAGCGTGCCGAACAGCTTGGTCACGCGGAAGCTGCTGGACGCGCCCTCCATCGGGATCCGCGTCACGGTGCTGCCGCGCCGGAGCCGTCCGCGCGCGACCCGACCGATCACGAGCCGGCCGAGGAATTCGTCGTAGGCGAGTGTCATCGCCTGGAACTGCAGCGGGCCGTCGAGGTCGACGAGCGGGGCCGGCGCATGCTCGAGGATCGCCTCGAGCAACGGGCGCAGGTCCGTGCGCGCCCCGTCCGGCGTCAGCGACGCGCCGCCTTCCTTGGCCGATGCATACACGATCGGGAAGTCGAGCTGCTGATCGTTGGCGCCGAGCTCGACGAGCAGGTCGAAGACCTCGTCGAGCACCTGCGCGGCACGCTGCTCGGGCCGGTCGATCTTGTTGACGACGAGGATCGGCCGCAGGCCGTGCGCGAGCGCCTTGCGCAACACGAAGCGGGTCTGTGGCATCACGCCCTCGACGGCGTCGACCAGCAGCAGCACCGCGTCGACCATGCCGAGCACGCGCTCGACTTCGCCGCCGAAGTCCGCGTGGCCGGGCGTGTCGACCAGATGGATGTGCACGCCCTCGAAGCGGATCGCCGTATTCTTGGCGTGGATCGTGATGCCGCGCTCGCGTTCCTGGTCGTTCGAGTCCATGACGCGCTCGACGGCCACCTGCCTGGGAGGCAGTGCGCCGGTCTGGCGCAGCAAGCCGTCCAGCAGCGTCGTCTTGCCGTGATCGACGTGCGCGATGATCGCGAGATTCCGGACGTCCTTGCGGGGCGTACGGGAATCGACGGGCGGGGCTTCTATGGCGTCGGGCTCGGTCATGCGGGCGCGCAGGTTAGCAGGCTGCAAAAAGGGTGCCGTCGCCCGGCCCGGCGACCGCCCGGCGCGAGCCGGGCGGCCTCGCGCCTGCTGTCTCCCCGAGCGGGGCTCGCCGAGGCCCCGTGCGCTCGCGATGACGCCGCGCACCTGCTCGGTCAGCTCCTTCACGGACTGGCCCTCGAAGTGCTCGGGCGGGATCGGGTCGAGCACCGTCACGCGGATCGGGTGCTTGCCCTGCAGCACGAAGCCGCGCTTCGGCAGCGCGTTCGACGTCCCCTCGAGCACGATCGGCAGGATCGGCCGCCGGGTGCGCAGCGCCAGCTCGAAGGCGCCGGGCTTGAAGGCTCGCATCTCCCCGTCGACGGACCGCGTGCCTTCGGGAAACATCATGATCGAGTTGCCCTCGCCGAGTGTGCGCTCGCAGGCGCCCATCATCTCCGCGATGCTCTGGCGGTTGCCCCGACGCAGCGGGATGTAGCGGTTCAGGCGCATGTTCCAGCCGATGAAAGGGACCCGGAAGTTCTCGATCTTCGAGACCCACTTGAAATGCCGGAACAGCCGGAACAGCACCAGGATGTCGAGCAGCGACAGATGGTTCGCGACCATCACGTAGGTCTCGTCGGCGCGGATCTTCTCCCGTCCGGACACGACGACGGGCCACAGCGGATTCACCCAGGTGTAGAGGGAGGCCCAGAAGCAGGTGAAGCGGTGCAACAGCACCAACCGGCGATCGAACGGCGCCGTGAGCGCCCAGAGCGCGACGGCCACCGGGAACAGCGCGATCGAACTCGCGACGAGGAAACTCCAGAACACCAGGGAGTAGAAGCGGCGGAGCAGCATCGCCGGCGGAGTGTATCGCGCCGGACGCCTGCGCTCAGTGGGTCTCCGAGAGCGTCCTCCAGATCTCGTCCCAGGCCCGTTGCGCCATCCGGGTCGCGGTGGTCGGCGTCTCCCCGAGCCCGACGATCAGCCGGCTCCGGGTCGTCGCGGCCCCCGGCGTCCGCACCAGCGCGAGCCAGCGCTCGCCGCCGTCGCGAGGCGCCGGCGTGCGGACGAGGGCCCCGCCGACGGCGCGCATCCAGCGCTCGGCGTCCTCTGCCGAGAGCGCGTGCGACGCTTCGGTCCCAGCGGGGTCGACCGGCTCCATGCCGCGTGGGTGCGCCGGGCCGCGCCGGAGGTGACCTCCCCGCAGGAAGTCAGCACGTCAGCGTTCGCGATCCGTCCACCCCAGCGCCTCGATGACCGCGTGGAAGAGGTAGCTCTGCTCCTGCACGCCGCGGAACAGCTCCGCGCCCGGACCCCCGGCGTAGATCGGGACGTCTTCGCCGGCATGCGTGTCGTTGCGCGTCGGCACCGTCGCTTCCTGCAGGTAGTCCGGCGCGGTCGTATCGACTGCCGTCAGATCCGGCCGGCCGCGTGCGATGCCGCGGTAGCCGGTCGGCAGATGCAGGAACCGCTTGTTTCCTTCGGGCTGCTCCGGGGAGGCGCCGGTATAGCCAGGGCCGTTGGCGTAGGAGAGCGTCGTGAACGGCAGCCCGAGGGCGTCGCGCAGGTAGCGCGAATCCGGCTCGCCGCCGGCATCGACCGACACCACCTTGCCGAGGATCGGATTGCCCCGGTGCGGGTAGCCGGCCATCGTCATCACGTGGCTGTGGTCGGCGGTGACCACGATCAGTGTCTCGCGGGGATCCGTCAGCGAGAGCGCCGCCCGCACGGCATGGGAGAACTCGATGGTGTCGGTGAGCGCGCGGTAGGCGTTGCCGAGGTGATGCGCCTGATCGATCCGGCCACCCTCGACCATCAGCACGAAACCGGAAGGATGGCGCTGCAGCAGTTCGATCGCCTTCGCCGTCATCTCGCTGAGCGAGGGCTCCCCGCCGATGTCGTCCTGGCGGTCCGCCTCGAACGCGAGGTGCGAGGACTCGAAGAGCCCGAGCACCGGTCCGACGCGGCGCGGATCGAGCGAGGCGAGCTGGGAGCGGTTCCACAGGAAGGCGCCGGCGGGATTACGCGACTGCCAGGCGGCGATCAAGTCGCGGCCATCGAGGCGGTTGCCGGTCTGTTCCGGACGCTCCGGATCGAGCTGGTTGTGGCGCAGGAACTGCGCCCGGCCGCCGCCCAGGATCACGTCGATGCCATCGCCAGCGGAGAACTCGACGAGCTGGCGCGCCAGGTCCGGGAAGCCGGCTTCGCGCGCGTCCGGGGGCAGGCTGGTGTCGTCCTCCCAGCTGCGGTGCGCCGCGTGGCCGTAGCAGGCTGCGGGCGTCGCATGCGTCACGCGCGTCGTCGTGACGAGTCCCGTCGCGAGCCCGCGCGCTTCCGCTTCCTCGAACAGCGTGCGGCGGCGGCTCGCCTCGACGGTGCTCCAATCGCCCGGGGTCACGCGCTCGTCGACGCCGAGGGCGTAGGCCTTGGTCTTGACGCCAGTGCACATGGCCGTTGCGGTCGCGGCCGAGTCGGACACCTGCAGGTTCACGCTGTAGGTCTTCGCGAGGGCGACGTGGGGCAGCTCCTCGAACGCGAGCATGTTCCCCTCGCCCGGCTCGCCGCGGATCTGCCCCTCGAGGATGCCGGCGGCGGTGACGGTGGAAAGGCCCATGCCGTCCCCGATGAAGAGGATCACGCTGCGGGCGCGGGCGCCCGGCGGCACCAGCGCCCGCGCGCGCGTGACGGCGGCCTGGCCGCTCTCGAACCAGTCGTTGTCGGAAGGCGGGGGGGCGGCGGGTCTGGCGCAGGCGGCGGACACGAGGACGATCGTGGCGACGGCAGCAGGGCGGAGGGCGGAACGCAAGCGGTACGGTTCCTCTCGACGACGGCTTTCGGCCATGAAGAGCGCCCGTAGCATATCGCGGACCGAGCGCGCCCCGATGGCGTGTTCGAGGTGATCCCATATCGTGCGGGGGATGTCACCGGATCCGCGGGTCTGCGAGCGCGGGGACGCGGTCCGATGGGACGCGGTCCGACCGGACTCGGTCCGACCGGGCTCGGTCCGACGGGGCTCGGTCCGACGGGACGCGGCCCGATGAGCGAGCGGCCCGGGCAGCGCCGATCCCGGGTGCCGGCCGGCCGCTTCGAGCGACTGGCGCGACTCGGCTGGGCCGCCGGAGAGCTGGCGGCCGGTGGCCTCGTCGACCGCGCGCGTCGCTGGGCGACTGGCGGTGCGGGGGGAGCGCAGACCGCACCGCTCCGCGCGCGCGCGCAGCGGCTGGCGCTGCGTCTCGCGCAGCTTCGCGGGGCCGCCATGAAGCTCGGCCAGCTCCTGTCTCTGGAGAGTGTCGACCTGTTGCCCGCCGAGTTCGCCGAGGCGCTCGCGATGCTGCGCGCCTCGGGCGACGCGATGCCGGCCACGCAGATCCGCCGCGTGCTCGGCCGTGAATACGGCAAGGGCTGGCAGGCGCGCTTCCGGGACTTCGACTGGGAGCCGGTGGCGGCGGCCTCGATCGGACAGGTCCACGCCGCCGTGGCGCGCGACGGCCGTCGCCTCGCGCTGAAGATCCAGTACCCGGGGATCGCGCGCAGCATCGACTCCGACGTCGACAATGTCGCCGCGTTGCTGCACATCGCGAAGCTGCTGCCGGTGGATCTGGACGTCTCCGGACTCGTCGCCGAGGCCAAACGCCAACTGCATCAGGAAGCCGACTACCGCATCGAGGCCGCGAGCCTGCGCCGCTACCGGGCGCTGGTCGCCGACGAGCCAGGTCTGTTCGTCCCGGCGCCCCACGATGATCTGAGCACCCGCCGCGTTCTCGCGATGGACTTCGTCGATGGGGAGCCGATCGAATCACTCGGGGATCCCGGCGTGCCGCAGGCGCGCCGGGATGCCGCCGGAGAAGCGCTCGAGCGGCTGGTGTTCCGCGAGCTGTTCGAGTTCCGCTTTCTCCAGACCGATCCGAACTTCGCGAACTACCGGATCGATCCGGCGACGGATCGGATCGGCCTGCTCGACTTCGGGTCGACGCGCGAGATCGATCCGGTGTTGTCGGACCGCTACGCGCGCATCTGCCGCGCGATCCTCGCCGGGGATCGCGAGGCGGTGCGGGCCGGCGCCGTCGAGATCGGGTATCTGCGGCCCGACGAGCAGGAGGAACGAGCCGCCGGAGTCGTCGATCTGATCCTGCTGGTGTGCGAGCCGCTGCGCCAGCCGGGGCCGTACGACTTCGGGCGCTCGCGGCTGCCTTCGCGCGTCCGCGATCTCGGCCTCGACCTCGCGTTCCGGCGCGGCTTCCTGCGCGCGCCGCCGCCCGAGACCCTGTTCCTGCATCGCAAGCTGGTCGGATCGTTCCTGCTGTGTGCGCGGATCCGCGCCCGCGTCGATGTCCACGAACTGATCCGGCCGCGGATCGGAGCAGCCTGACGAGTCCAGATTCCCCACAGGGGAGGCGGTGACGGCGTCGGCGCCCCGTCGGCACCGGAATTCGAATTCTCAAGCAATCTCGCGTCCGATCCGATCCCCAAGACATTCGCCGCCAGGCAGGAGGAGAGGCCCATGGGTGTGAAGGGCAGTGCATTCGAGTCCGTCGTGCACGACGTGAACCAGCTCCTCGAGTCCGGCCGGATCTCGCCGGCCGAGCTCGAGACGCGGCTGCAGGCCGAGGACCTGGCCTTGCTCGAGACCAAGATCGTCGCGGCGCTCTGGTACCCGCTCGGCAGCTATGGGCGGCTGATGGAACTGCTCTACCAGACCGAGGGGCAACGCAGTACGGAGTATCTCGTAGAGCGGGGCCGGCGGGCAGCGGATCGCGTGCGGGCCATGGGCCTGTACTCGCAGCTGAAGAGCGACTGGGCCACCTGGGGTGACCGCGTCGGGAAGATCCTCGCCACGCTCGGACCCGCGATGTACAAGGACACCCAGTGGCGGATCCAGTTCGATGACGTCGGCGGCGCCGGCATGTCGCTGATGCTCGAGGTGGATTGTCCGCCGGAGTTCCCGGACGTCTGTCGCTGGCCCACCCAGGGCTTCATCGAGTACCTCGCCCAGCTCTATTCGAGCGACGCGAAGGCTCGCGTGCGCAGCGAGCGGGTCTCGCCCGAGCGCATGGTCTTCTACGGCGACACGCGCTGATCCCTCCATCCCGATTCGCCATTCCCGGTTCGCGGTTCGTCGTCGCGGCCGGGCCGGCCGCATACGCCGCCGCGCAGCACTGCGGAGCCTCTTCCACCGGCGCGGCCCATCCGGAGACCGGTACCGTCGGGCGTCTGAAAGGCTACAATCCCCCGAGCTTCGACTTCCCCGGAGCGACGGAGGATCTGCCCGATGCCCATCGATCCCGGCGCCGTCGGCGCCGAAGGCACACCGACCGAGCGCAGCTGGAATTTTCGCGACGCCATCCTGTACGCCCTCGGCGTCGGCTGTGGCACCGACGACCTGCAGTTCTCGACCGAGAAGAACCAGCTCGTCCTGCCGACGTTCTCGGTGATCGTCGGCATGGGCGGGATCCCGTTCGACCGGATCGGCAAGTTCAATTTCGCGATGCTGGTCCACGGCGAGCAGGCCTTCGAGGTCTACGGCGCGATCCCGCCGAACGGTACGGTCCGCACCAAGGGTCGGGTGGCCGGGATCTACGACAAGGGCAAGGGCGCGCTGGTGGTGTTCGAGTGCGAGTCCGTCGACGCCGAGACCGGCGAGCTGCGCTTCAAGAACCGGATGAGCGCATTCATCCGCGGGGAAGGTGGCTTCGGCGGCGAGCGCGGGCCGGCGCAGGAACCGTTCGAGGTGCCGTCGCGCAAGCCGGACCACGAAGTCACGTATCAGACGCGTCCGGATCAGGCTTTGCTCTACCGGCTCTCCGGCGACATGAATCCGCTGCACTCGGATCCGGACATCGCGAAGATCGCCGGCTTTCCGAAGCCGATCCTGCACGGCCTGTGCACGTACGGCTTCACCGGCCGCGCGTTGCTGGCGTCGCTGTGCGGCAACGATCCGGCGCGCTTCCGCTCGATGGAAGGCCGCTTCTCGAAGCCCGTGTTCCCGGGCGAAGCGCTGACCGTCAAACTCTGGATCGACGGCTCGCGCGCCGTCTTCCAGACCTTCAACCCGAACGGTGACGTCGTTCTCGACAACGGCCGCTGCACCTTCACCGACTGAGCGTCAAGAAAGGGGCCGGGTTGGATCCGTCAGCTTTATCCCGAAGGGAAAAAGTTGACGGATCCAACCCGGCCCCTTTCTTGACGCCGTGGCAGGATCCTTTCGATGGACGCTGACCGGCGCACGCTCGCGCGCGAGGTCGCGCGAAGACGGACCTTCGCGATCATCTCGCACCCGGACGCCGGCAAGACCACGCTGACGGAGAAGCTGCTGCTGTACGGCGGCGCCCTCCGCGAGGCCGGCGCGGTCCGCGCGCAGAAGGCCGCCCGCCACGCCACCAGCGACTGGCTCGCACTCGAGAAGCAGCGTGGCATCTCCGTCAGCTCGTCGGTGCTGCACTTCGAACATCGCGGGTGCCGCGTGAACCTGCTCGATACGCCCGGCCACCGGGACTTCAGCGAGGACACCTACCGCACGCTGGTCGCGGCCGATGCCGCCGTGATGCTGATCGACGCCGCCAAGGGCGTCGAGGCGCAGACGCGCAAGCTGTTCGAGGTGTGCCGGCTGCGCCGGATCCCGATCTTCACCTTCGTCAACAAGATGGACCGCGAGGGGCGCGATTCGCTCGCGTTGATGAGCGAGATCGAGGATGTGCTCGGCATCGACGCCGTGCCGCTGAACTGGCCGATCGGGATGGGCCGAGACTTCCGCGGCGTCTATGACCGGCTGTCGCGCGCGGCGCTGTTGTTCAGTGGAGGACGGCACGGAACGTTGGAGGTGGACGAGACCCGGATCGACGGCGAGCCGGACAGTGCCGACGTCCGCGCGGCGTGTGGTCCGTTCGCGCAAGCCGTCGTCGACGGGCTCGAACTGCTCGAAGGGGCGGGTGTCCGCTTCGACCGGCAGGCGGTCGCGACCGGTGGGCAGACGCCGACCTTCTTCGGCAGCGCACTGACCAACTACGGCGTGCTGCCGTTCCTGGACCGCTTCCTCGAGCTCGCGCCCCCGCCCGGCCCACAGCGCTCGAATCGAGGCCTCATCGATCCCGTCGAGCATCCGTTCAGCGGCTTCGTCTTCAAGATCCAGGCGAACATGGATCCGGATCATCGCGATCGCATCGCGTTCCTGCGCGTGTGCTCGGGTCGCTTCGAGCGTGGCGCCGTCACGGTGCACACGCGGACCGGAAAACCCGTCCGGCTGGCGCGCTCGACTCTCGTGATGGCCCAGGAGCGCGAGGAGGTCGAAGAGGCCTTCCCGGGCGACGTCGTCGGCCTCTTCGATCCGGGGATCTTCCGGATCGGCGACACGCTGTCCGACGAGCCGAGCCTCGTCTACGCTGGGATCCCGAGCTTCTCTCCCGAGCACTTCGCCCGGGTCGAGGTCGCAGAAGTCATGAAGCGCAAGGCGCTGTCCCGGGGTCTCGAGCAACTGGCGCAGGAGGGGGTCGTCCAGATCTTCGGCGAGCCGGGCGCCGGCAGCTCGGCTCCGATTCTCGGCGCCGTCGGACCGCTGCAGTTCGAGGTGCTCCAGCATCGCCTCGAGAGCGAGTACCGCGTGGCGCTGCAACTGACGCCGCTGCCGTGGACGATCGCCCGCTGGCCGCGGGCCGGCTTCGATCCGGATGCCTTCCGCTTCTCGGAATCGGTGCAGGTGGTGCGCGACCGCGACGAGCACCCGGTCCTGCTGTTCCGTTCGGCGTGGAACCTCCAGGTGACGCGCGACAAGTACCCCGAACTGGTGCTGGCCGAGACCGGCGATGCG
The DNA here is from genome assembly GCA_900696485.1 of uncultured Pseudomonadota bacterium. GTDB lineage: Bacteria > Myxococcota_A > UBA9160 > UBA9160 > PR03 > CAADGG01. Next base: position 47,492 of record CAADGG010000105.1, on the reverse strand, counting down.
GTCCAGCCGGGGGGCGAGGCCGCCGGGGAGCGCTGAGATCGTCTGCACGATCCTCGACCACGAGGGTCCAACACCGGGAGAACGCCATGAAGATCGGACTCGGAAGTCTCGTCGCTGGCAAGCCCGAAGCCAGCCTCGACGATCTCGTCGCGGAGGTGAAGGCCGCCGAAGCCGACGGCTTCGCCTTCTTCTCGTTGCCCAACATCTTCGGATTCGACGCGATCTCCGTGCTCACGGTGGCCGGCCGGGAGACGCGCCGGATCGAGCTGGCGACCGGCGTGACTCCGGCGCCGCCGCGGCATCCGTTCGCGATCGCGCAGCAGGCGCTGACGGCACAGGCCGCGTGCGGCGGGCGCTTCACGCTGGGGATCGGGCTCTCGCACAAGGTCGTGATCGAGGACATGCTCGGCCTGTCGTACGCGCATCCGGCCAAGCAGATGCGCGAGTACCTCGAGGTGCTGATGCCGCTCGTGCAGGGCAAGCCAGCGGCCTTCTCCGGTGAGCTCTACCGGGTGAACGCCGGCTTGCAGGTGAAGGGGGGGACGCCGGTGCCGGTTCTCGTCGCGGCGCTCGGCCCGAAGCTGCTCGAGCTCACCGGCCGGCTCGCCGACGGCACGGCGACGTGGATGACGGGCGTGAAGACGCTGGCCGAGCACACCGTCCCGACGATCCGGCGTGCCGCCGAGCAGGCCGGGCGTCCCGCGCCGCGCGTCGTCGCCGCGCTGCCGATCGCGATCACGGCCGATCCGGCGGCGGCGCGCGAGGTCGCCAGCAAGGCGTTCGCGATCTACGGCCAACTGCCGAGCTACCGCGCGATGCTGGATCGCGAAGGCGCCGCGCAGCCCGGGGATGTCGCGCTGGTCGGCGATGAGGCCGCCGTCCGCGCGGGGCTCGGCAGGCTGCGCGACGCCGGAGTCACGCACTTCGCCGCAAGCCTGTTTCCGGCCGAGACCGGCTGCATCGAGCGCACGCGCGGGTTCCTGAAGGCGGAGGCGTAGCGAGCACGAGGCGCGCGCCCCGTCCAGTGGGGGCGGGCCGGTGCGCGGTGCCGCTCAGCCGTCGCGCCGCTGCGCCAACACCCGGCTACCGCCGGCAAAGAAGATCTGCACCTTGCTCGCGCCGAGGATCCGTTCCACGACCCCGGGACCGAACGCCGGATGCTCGACGCGATCGCCCGGCACGTAGGTCTCGCTGGCGTCGTAGAAGCGCGGGGGCCGGCTCGGATCGGCTTCGACCTGCGGCTTGGCCGCGACGACGCGGCGGGTTCCGGTCGGGGCCGCTGCGGTGGCCCTGCGTGCGCGCGGCTTCGCGGTGTCGGTCGAGCGCATCCGGTGCCGCTTGTGGCACTCGCCGCATTCGACCTGCGCAACGCGCCCGTCGATCATGGCGATCACGATGTGCCAGGTCTTGCCGCAGCGCCCGCACTCCGCCTCGATGTCCGATCCGACGCTCATCCCTCGCCCCCTTCGGCGCCGGTGGATCCTAGCCCCCGATCGGGGCGCGGGGTAGAGTCCGCGTTCCAACCCGGGGGACGATGGGTGTCCGAGGAACCGCTGATCGCCGTTTTTGTGGATTTCGAGAACCTGGCGCTCGGCGCGCGCGACATGAAAGGCGGTCGCTTCCAGATCGATCTGGTGTTGAAACGCCTGCTCGAGAAGGGCCGCATCGTCTACAAGCGCGCGTACTGCGACTGGAGCCGCTATCACGAGCACGTCCGGGAGTTCCACGGCCAGGGCGTCGAGCTGGTCGATATCCCACAGACGCGGCAGAGCGGCAAGAACAGCGCCGACATCCGGATGGTCGTGGACGCCCTCGACCTCTGCTACGCGAAGAGCCACATCGATGTGTTCGCGCTGCTGTCCGGCGACAGCGACTTCTCTCCGCTGGTCTCGAAGCTCAAGGAGAACGAGAAGCGCGTGATCGGCTGCGGCGTGCGCAACTCCACCTCGGAGCTGTTGGTCGCGAGCTGTGACGAGTTCATCTTCTACGACGATCTCGTGAAGGCCCAGACCGAACGCCCGGCGCGCCGCAAGAGCCGCGAGAAGCAGGGACCCGCCGATGTGGCCCTCGATCGGCTGGTGGAGATCGTCCGCTCGCTCGAGCAGGACTACGACCCGATCTGGGGCTCGATCATCAAGCAGACCATGCGCCGCGTGGATCCGGGCTTCAACGAGGCGCAGCACGGCTATCGCTCGTTCAGTGACCTGCTGCAGGCGGCGGAGACCAAAGGCCTGATCCATCTCGACTACGATTCGAGCCGCGGCAACTACAAGGTCCGTCTGACCGAGGCATGAAGCGCGCGGAGAAAGCGGCGCGCATCGGGACGATCCTCGATCGTCTCTACCCGCAGCCGCCGGTGCCGCTGCGACACGCGGATCCCTACACGCTGCTGGTCGCCGTCGTGCTGTCCGCGCAGTGCACCGACGCGCGCGTGAACCAGGTGACGCCGGGCCTGTTCGCCCTCGCGAGCACGCCCGCGGCGATGGCGCGGCTGCCGGAGGCGAGGATCCTCGCGGCGATCCGCTCCTGCGGCCTCGCCCCGCAGAAGGCCCGGGCGCTGCGCTCGCTCTCGCAGCAGCTGGTGGATCGCCACGCCGGCTGCGTGCCGGCGAGCCGGGACGAGCTGGAGGCTCTCCCGGGCGTCGGGCGCAAGACCGCGAGCGTCGTCCTCGCGCAGGCGTTCGGGCAGCCCGCGTTCCCGGTCGACACGCACATCCACCGGCTGGCCTCCCGCTGGGGACTGTCGTCGGGACGCAACGTCGTGCAGACGGAGCGCGACCTCGAACGCGTCTTCCCGGCCTCGGAATGGGCGCGCCGGCATCTCCAGATCCTCTACTTCGGCCGCGAGCATTGTCCGGCCCGTGGCCACGATCCGACGGCCTGTCCCATCTGTGTGTGGGCAGCCCGGCGGGGGCGCGCTCAGGCGACGCCGAGGATGGTCAGATAGGCCTGCCGGATCGCCTCGGTGTGACGGTTGTAGTCGCGGAGCAGTGCCGCGCGGGCGCTGGCCTCGCGCGCGCCGGCGACGTAGCCGAGTCGTCGCGCGACGGCGTCGAGTTCCGAGCTGCCGGCATCGACCTCCGAGATCGAGCGGTTCTCGACGATGCGCAGCCGGCTGGCCAGCCGCTGCAGGAAGTCCCAGCCCTCCCGGAGGGTCGCGGCGGACGCAGCGGCCAGGAACCCGTGCGCGGTCAACCGCTCGAGGGTCGTCTCGGTCCGCTCGACCGCGAGCAGGTCGGGGGCCTCTTCGGCATGCCGTAGCTGGAGGTACTGGACGGCGGTCTCGACGTCGAGCAGTCCGCCGCGGCCGCGCTTGAGGTCCCGGTGGCCACGCGACTCGTGGGCCAGCTCGGACTCCATGCGCAGCCGGATCCGGTGGATCTCCGCCGCCGCATCCGCCGGCAGGGGCTGCCGCAACGCGTTCTGGCGCAGTTCCTCGAAGTCCGCCGCCGCCTCGGCATCCCCGAGGATCGAGCGCGCGCGCAGCAGCGCCTGACGCTCCCAGACCTGGGCTTCTCTCGCATGGTACGCGCGCAGCGCCGCGAGGGACGTCACGAGCGCGCCCTGGTTGCCCGACGGCCGCAGTCGGGAGTCGATCTCGTAGCAACTGCCCTGCGTGGTGGGCGTCTCCAGCACCGAGATCAGCCGCTGGGCGATGCGCACGCAGTGCTCCTGCGCCTCGAGCGCGGCGTCGCCGTCCGGAGTCGGCAGGTCGTACACGAAGATCAGGTCGAGATCGCTGCCGTAGGAAAGCTCACGGCTGGCCAGCTTGCCCATCCCGATCACCAGGAAACGCGCCGTGGCGGCGCCGGTCGCCGGCGCGCGCGTGCGGGCGACCTCGTTGCGCGCCACTTCGAGAGCGGCCTCGAGCGTCACTTCGGCGATCGTGCTGAGGGCCGTCTCGGCGTCGGCCCGCGAGATCTTCTGGTCGATGTCGAGCAGCCCGACGTTCATCATCTGCCGGTGCACGAAGCGGCGCAGGGCATCGAGTTCGGATTCGTAGTCCGCTCCCCCGTCGCCGGTCTGCTCGGACCGCAGGACCGCGAGGTCGGCGCGGAGCTGCGCGCGGCTCAGCAGCAGCAGCTCCGGGTCTGCGAACAGCGGCTCGATCAGCTGCGGATGGCGGGCGAGCGTCGCCGACAGCCAGCGAGAGCCGGCGAACAGCGCCGCGAGGCGCCCCACCAGCTCCGGGCGGTCGAGCAGCAGTTCGTAGTAGAAACGCCGCCCCGCCACGCCCGCGACGAAGCGGTCGAGGTTGTTCATCGCAAGCGCCGGATCCGTCGACGCGGCGATCTCGCGGGCGAACGCCTCCGCCAGGGACTCCATCATCGGGCGGGTCGCCGTCGAGCGGAGCAGAGCCGGCTGATGGCGCGCGAACAGCTGCAGGATCTCCTCCTGCGAGCCCCCCTCCGCGCGGACCCATGCGGCGAAGGTGCGCACGTCCTCGCGTCGGCTCTCGAGGTCGGCGACGAAGCGGTCGGTCGCGTCCGGCCCGGTGAAGCCGACCGCCCGGGCGAGTCGCCGCAACGCCTCGGGCCGCTGCGGCAGGCGATGGACCTGGTGCTCTTCCTCCATCTGGAGCCGGTTCTCGATCCGACGCAGAAAACGGTAGGAAGCGAGCAGTCGGGCGGCATCCGCCTCCGGCAGCAGCTTCACCTCGGCGAGGCGTTCGATCGCACGCTGCGTCGAGCGATCACGCAGTTGGGGGATGCGTCCACCGTGCAGCAACTGCAGGGCCTGTGCGGTGAACTCGATGTCGCGAATCCCGCCCGGGTCGAGCTTGACGTCGAAGCCGTCGCCGCGCGCGCCGCGCTCGGCGCCGATCCGGTCCTTGAGCGAGCGGATTCGCTGCACGCCCGCGTAGTCCATCGCGGCCTGATAGATCATCGGCGCGGCCGTGCGCACCGCGCGCCAGCCCAGTGCGTGATCTCCGGCCACCGGCCGGGCCTTCATGAACGCCACCTTCTCCCAGTGGTCCGCGGCCGTCTCGTAGTAGCCGACGAGGGCTTCGTCGGAGAGGACGGCGGGGCCCTGGGCACCTTCGGGTCGCAGGTCGAGATCCACGCGGTAGAGGAAACGGTGCTCGGTGTCGGCGGCGACCAGCGCGCCGAACTCGCGCGACACGCGCGTCCAGTAGTCGGACGGCACCAGCGGCTGGGGGCCGCCGGTCTCGTCGGATACGGCCTCGTAGACGTACACGAGATCGACGTCGGACGAGAAGTTCAGCTCCTCCCCACCGAGCTTGCCGAGGCCGAGGACGCAGAAGCCGGCGCTCCGCTCGGCACCGCTGGCATCCCGCCAGGTCGGCGGGCCGTGGCGAGCGCTCACGCGGGCCCGGGCGATGCGCAGGGCCGCGTCGAGCAACACCTCCGCGAGGACGCTCAGCTCCGTCAGCGTCTCGCCGCTGCGCGCGAGCGGAACGAGTTCTTCGTCCCCGTCGCGGGTCACGATGCGGGTGAAGGCGCGGTACTTCGTCTCGCGCAGGATGCGACTCGCGTCGGCATCGGGCGCCGCAGCGAGCCGCGCGGTGAGCTCCGTGCGCAGCCCATCTCCGGCGAGCGGCTGGCGAAGGTCGTCGCGGGCCACGGCCAGCAGCCACGCGGGATGGCGCTGCAGCCACGGGCCCAGGAACGGCGCGAGGCCGCAACCGGCGCGGATGACTCGCGCGAGACCGGCCGGGGCCTCGTGGGCGACGGCCTCGAGGGCGGCGGGGTCCACGGCGGCGAGCAGGCGCTCGGCGAGCCGGGTGGCGCGCTCCGGATCGGGCGCCCGTTGCAGCGCTTCACGCAGCATCGGGAACTCGTCTCCCCGCGTGCTCAACGAACCCCCGACCGGTCGTCGGGAGGCGTCGGCAGGCCTGCCATCGACGGGAGCCTCATGGCGTCGCAAGCTGCCGCGCTCGGCGCGGACGCGCCACCGTTCGGATTCACAGATCCGTCGGGTCGCGTAGCAGACGCTCGGGAACCGGGTCTCCGTGGCGCCGGGCCCGGCGCACCGCCGCGACGAGCTGCAGGGCGCGCGGGAGGAAGATCAGGCCGAGCAGCAGATTGATCAGCAAGAAGACCGCATTCACACCGAGCGCATAGGCCAGCAGCTCGTCGCGCTCGCCGAAGTCGGCGAACAGCGACGCCCAGGCCACCTCGCGGGTGCCGAAATTGCCGAGCGTCGGGATCGACAGCGCCAGGTAGAGCATCGGGATCCGCGCGGCCAGCTCGATCCAGCCGATCTCGATCCCGAACGCGCGCGACGCGAGGCCCTGGATCCCGATGTCGAAGAGCGTGAGGCCGAGGAACCCCCAGAAGAACGGGCGGAGTTCGCGCAGGGAGAAGCGCCCCAGCCAGTCCCGCAGGCCGTCGAGCCCCGGGATCGGGAGCCGGCGGCTGGCCGACAGCCGAACGGCGATGGCGAGGCCGACGAAGAGGCCCCACAGCGTGCCCGCCGTCCCCCACGTGCCGCGGTTCGCGGCGAACCCCCCGTCCACGAACGGCAGGGCGACGGTCATCACCAGCAGCATGACGAGGAAGTGGACGAGGGCGGGCCCGAGCGCGGCGCTGATCACAGCGTCGAGCCGGCCGCCGGTGAGCTGGGCCAGGCCGACGAAGAAGGCGGCGTCCGATGCGGGATTGCTGACGGTCCGGATCAGCTCCGAGCCGCCGCGCACGGCGAACACCGAGCGGATCGGCACGTGCGCGACGAAGCGGCGCAGCGCGATCGCCTGCAGCCAGGTCCAGACCGCGAAGAACGCGAGGCGGTCCAGCGTCGCGAAGGCCAGGAACAGCGGAACGTGCGCGGCGCGGAGCGCCTCGTAGAGCCGCGGCCAGTCCGTGGCCCAGCCGAACACGTAGGCGAGCAGCAGCGCGGAGATCAGCCAGGGCAGGACGTGTCGCCAGCGCTGGTGCTCGAAAGCGGCCATGGTGACGGAGCATACCCGTCGCGCCACGCGGGCCAACCGGGAGAGAGCGTGGGGGGAGCGGCGGTGAGCGGAGGTCGACGGTCCGGCGGAGGTTGCCGCCTCTCGGTCAGTCGTCGCCGGTGCCGCGCTCGCGCTTTCGCTGCGAACGCCGGCGCTTGGTAGCGAGGCGGCGTTCCTTGGACGCGCGCGTCGGCCGCGTCGGGCGCCGGGGTCGCGGCGGTCGCAACGCGTCGGACAGCAAGGCCTCGAGCCGCTCGAGGGCCGTGTCGAGATTGCGTCCGCGCTCGCGGTGCTCGTCGCAGGTGATGCGCAGCCGTCCGCTGGCGTCGAGCCGGCCGGCCAGGCGCGTGCGCACGCGTTCCGTCCCGACGGGTCCGAGGATGGCTTCGGCGCCGTCGAGATCGAGGCGCAGCTCCACCTTGGTCTCGACCTTGTTGACGTGCTGGCCGCCGGCCCCGCCGGAGCGCGCGAAGCGTTGCGTGAGCAGCTGGCGCGGCAGCACCCGGCGTCGTCCCACATGCAGATCCCGGAGCGGCATCTCGGTCCTCGGCGATCCACCGGCGGCATGGCATCGTCATGCGGGTCCGGCCGGTGGGGGTGGGTGCGCGCGTCGAACGGCGGAGTCAGCGCAGCCGCGTGAGAGTATGCGAGAGCAGCTTCACGACGGAATCGACGTTGGCCGCGAAGATCCGCGTGATCTCGCTCCATGTGACAGGCGCTTCGTCTTCCTTCCAGCAGTCGTAATCGGTCGCCATCGCGATGGCGGCATACGGGAGACCGGCTTCGGCCGCCAGCGCACACTCGGGCGCCGTCGACATGTTGATCACGTCGGCGCCCCAGCTTTGGAACATCCGGGACTCGGCCCGCGTCGAGAAGCGCGGGCCTTCGATCGTGACCACGGTGCCGCGCGCGTGATGCGGAAGCGCAAGGGCTCGCGCGGCGGCGATCAGTCGGCTGCGCAGCGACGCATCGAACGGGTCGGCCATCGGCGTGTGGGCCGCCTGGCCGGGCTCGAAGTGCTCGTGGAAGCTCAGGGGTCGCAGGCGCGTGAAGTCGAGGAACTGATCGAGGATCACCAGGTCGCCGCGGCCGATCTCCTGGCGCAAGCTGCCGACCGCCGTCGTCGCGAACAGGTATGTACAGCCCGCCGCGCGCAGCGCGTGCAGATTGGCGCGGTTGTTCACGAAGGTCGGCGGGATCCGGTGCTCGCGACCGTGCCGCGCGAGCAGCACGCACGGGACGCCGGCGATGTGGCCATGGCGCAGCGGAGAGCTGGGCTCCCCCCACGGCGTCACGACCTGTTCGTCGCGTGCGTCGAGCAGGATCTGCGGGTCGTCGAGTCCCGAGCCGCCGATGATCCCGATGCGCGTCGAAGTGGACTCCATCGCGTGCGGCTCAATCGAAGTCACGGTCGAGCACCGTCTTGCGGCCCTCCGCGCGCGCCTTCTCGATGGCGCGATCGGCGAGTTCGCGCACGGCGTCGGAGAGCGGATCGACGCAGCGATCCGACGTGCTCATGCCGGAGCGCGCGCGGATGTAGGCCTTGAGCTTCGACGTCACGATCAGCACCTCGTGCGCGAGCGGATCCGGTGTGGCGGCGGCCGGCGGCGGCAGGATCCGGCGCGGCGCCGGGCGTTCGGCCTTCGGGCTTCCGGTCGCCGCCGCCTGCTCGTGCTCCCACTGCTCGCGTGACGGGGCGCGCCGCTCGACGGCCCAGGATTCCCGATGCGGCACCACGGCGAGATGCGCATCCCAACACGACACCGAGCAGAACACCAGCGCCGTCCGCCCGCGGTTGCACGTCGACACATTGCACGCCCAGTACTCCGCTCCGAACCCCAGCGGTTCCTTACAAGAACTACACCGTCGCCACCGCTCCATCCCATCCCCCTCCCCACCCCGTCGTCAAGAAAGGGGTCGGGTTGGAATTGTCAACTTTTCGCGCCCTTGCACGCGTCGCGCGAGCCTGCTTCTCTGTTGGCGCCCCGAGGTCCCGGGGAGACCCCGCGTGCCGCGCAGACCTCGGCTCGATGCCCCCGGCGTCGTGCACCATGTCTTCGCCCGAGGCATCGACCGACGAGACCTGTTTCTCGATGACCAGGACCGCCGAGCCGCGCTCGATGCTCTCGGCAGGGTACTGCCTGAAGAGGGGGCCGGCTGCTTCGCGTGGTCGGTGCAGGCGAATCACCTCCATCTCGTCATCCGGACCGGGCATCGGCCGCTGGCTCGCGTCATGCAGCGCGTCGGGACGGCGTTCGGCCGGTACTTCAACGATCGCTACGGGCGGTCCGGGTACGTGTTCGAGTCGCGCTACGGCGAGCGTCGGGTAGACGATGATGCGTACCTGCTGACGTTGATCCGGTACGTGCACCGGAACCCCATCGACGCGGGATCGGTCGCGAGCGTCGAGGCGCTGGCCGCGTGGCCGTGGACGGGCCATGCCGCGCTGGTGGGGGCCCGGCCGGCTGAAGCGTTCCACGGCGTCGGCGACACGCTCGAGCTGTTCGATTCGTCGCCGGAGGTGGCGCGGCGCGAGCTGTGCGCGTTCATGGCGCTCGGTGCGGCCGAGCCGGCTTCCCCGGCCCCGTGCGCTCTCGACGCACTCATCGACTCGGTCTGCCGCGAACTCGGTGTCGACTCGACAGCGGTCTGCCAGGGTGTCCGGAAGAGAGCGGAGTCGTACGCACGCATCGTCATCGCCCAGCGCGCCCGCAGCGAGCTGGGCTTGCGGGCCGGTACGATCTCGCGGGCGCTCGGCGTCTCGCGACAAGCCCTCTGGGCCCGTCTCGGCGGTAAAAGTTGACGAATCCAACCCGACCCCTTTCTTGACTTTCTTGATGGCGGGGGGTCAGTCGAGGAGGGCGAGGAGGTCTTGGCGGGTGAGGGTGGTGGCACGGGCGGCGTCGCTGAGGGCGGCCGTGGCGAGTTGGCGTTTGTGCTGTTGCAGGGCGAGGACGCGCTCTTCGACGGTGTCGGCCGCGACGAGGCGGTGGATCTCGACCGGGCGCGTCTGCCCGATGCGGTGGGCACGATCGGCAGCCTGGTCCTCGACGGCGGGATTCCACCAGGGATCGAGCAGGAAGACGTGATCCGCGGCGGTGAGGTTGAGTCCGGTCCCCCCGGCCTGCAGCGAGACGAGCAGGACCGGCGGCCCCGCTTCGTCCTGGAAGCGTGCGATCACGCCGGCCCGGTCGCGCGTCGAGCCATCGAGCCGCGTCCACGCGATCCCGGCACTGCGCAGGCCCGGTTCGACACGATCGAGCAGGCTCGTCCATTGCGAGAACACCAGCGCCTTGTGCCCCTCCGCGACGGCCGTCTCGAGTTCCTCGAACAGCAGATCCAGCTTCGAGGAGCGCTCCGCCGTCTGTCCCGGGATGAGTCCGCGATGGCAGGCCGCCTGGCGCAGCCGCAGCAGCGCTTCGAGGATCGCGAGCGGATTGCCGCCGGCGGCGACTCGCTCGACGACATCGCGTCGTGTCGCAGCCAGGATCGCGTCGTAGACGGCGCGCTCCTCGGCATCGAGTTCGCAGCGGAGCACGCGCTCGGTGCGCGCCGGGAGCTCCGGCGCCACCACGCGCTTGGTGCGGCGCAGCACGAACGGCCGCAGCCGTTGTCGCAGCGACGCCGCGACGCCGGGTTCGCCGGCCTCGATCGGTCTTGCCCAGCGCTCCTGGAAGGAAGCGAGCGAACCGAGCAGCCCCGGGTTCGCGAACTGCATCTGGCTCCACAGCTCGGCGAGCCGGTTCTCGACCGGCGTCCCGGTCACTGCGACCCGCCAACGCGCGCGCAGTCCGTAGGCTGCGCGGGCCGTCTGGCTGTCCGGATTCTTGATCGCCTGGGCTTCGTCGAGGATGGCGATGTCCCACGTCGCCGCGGCGAGCGCGTCGGCATCGATGCGGAGCAGCGCATAGCTGGTGACGGTCACATCGGCGCCGGGATCGAGGCGGCGTCCGGGTCCGCGGTGCAGGCAGACCGACAGGCCCGGTCGGAACCGGCGCAGCTCCTCGGCCCAGTTGTCGAGCACGCTCGTCGGGCAGACGACCAGCGTGCGGCCGCGCCCCGGTTCCGGCAGCGCAGCGAGGATCTGCAGCGTCTTGCCGAGCCCCATGTCGTCGGCCAGCAGCGCGCCGAGTTCGGCGTCCCGCAGGAAGCACAGCCAGTCGACGCCCGTGCGCTGGTACGGACGCAGCTCGGCGCGCAGGTCGGTCGGCAGCGGGGCGGCCGGGATCGCATCGAAGCCGTCGACGAGGGCGCGGAGCGGACCGAGTTCGGCCGGCGCTTCTGCGCCGAGCACGGCGGCGAGCCGCGCGAGGTCCGGCAGCGCCGCGCGCGGTAGCGATCCGTCGGCACGGCGCTGCTCGAGCAGCGCCGCGACGTCGCGGCCATGGCGCGCGAGCCAGTCGACAGGCAGTGGCGCGAGACCGCCGAAGCCGCCCCCCGCCGTGCCTTCCGACAGCGCCACGAGCGAGCGCTTCTCGCGCCAGGCCTGTACGACGGCGGCGGCGCCGGCGCGGCCGCCGGCGGCCGGCGCCGCTGGCGCTGTCGTCCTCGCGGGGTCCGTCTCGAACCACAGATCGAACCGACCTCCTGTCGTGTCGAGACGAGGGCGGATCGGCGCGGCACGGACGAACTCGTGCGCTGCGGCGCCGCGGACGTCGGCCGGAAAGCCGCGCAGGCGTTCGGCGGCGACGAGCGCCTCTTCGTCCCGCAGCACGAGCTCGGCGCCCACCGGCAGTCCGAGCTCGCTCTGCACGCGCCGGGCCAGCGCTCGTTCCGCCGCCTCGTCGCGTAGCGGCAGCTCGCCTCCGAGCGGAACCAGACGTTCACCCTCGATGCGCGCACGCGCCGGCTCGCCATACAGGATGTCCGCGCGTACGAGCAGGGCGTCGCCGTCGCGGCGCGTCGTCAGGGCGATCCGCGGCGGCTCGCGCCGTGCCGTTGCGCGCGGCAGCCGCGCCGTCCGCACGTCGACTGGGATGCGCCGGGTGAGATCGGGGAGGATCTCGCTGGCCAGCTCGCTGGCACGCTCGGGAGCGAAGACGACGCCGCGCGGCAGCTCCTCGAGTTCGCGACCGCTGAGGCGCGTCTCGCGCAACGGACGCAGCACGTCGCCGCAGCGCACGAAGCCATCGGCGATGCGCTCCTGCACGCCGGGCAGCAGCTCGACGCGCAGCCGGAATCCGCCGGGGTGGTCTTCCAGGATCCCCTGCGGCGCCACGGGCTCTGGATCGAAGCCGACTGGCGCCCCATCGAGCGACAGCGCCTCACTGCGCGCCAGGAGCGGGAGCACGCGCGCGAGGACGGCGCGCGTGAGGCGTCCGCCGCGCGGATCGTCGAGCGCCTCGTCGATCGCGAGATCGATCTCGTTCACGCGCACCCGTGGACCGCTGACACGGCCGGCGGCGAGCGCCCGGAGCCGCACGGCCAGCGCCTCCTCGCGCCCGTCCGCCATCGCGACCACGCGAGACAGGGAAAGCCCGCCCGGCTCGCGTGTCAGGCGGTAGCGCAAGGACCCCTCGCCGCGGGCGTCCGGATCCGCCAGCGCGGTCCCGCCCTCCTGCGCGCGCTTCCAGGCGATCGCCGCGGCCGCGACGTGCTCGCACGGATCCTCGTCGCCGCCGCAGTCGCAGTCCCACGTCGTGTCCGCGAGCTCGAACGCCACCGTCCTCGCCACGACGGCGCCGGGCTCGGCGACGCGCAGCTCCCACTCGTGTTTTCCGTCGTGTTTTCCGTCGCGCTGGACCGTCACGGCCTGCATCCGGACCAGTTCGACCCCGCGTGACCACGCCCGCCGCGACGCCGCGTCGCGGATCGCCTCGAACAGCGCGCTCCCCGGGCTCGGGATCGGTCCGTTCCGGGCCACGCGCGCTCGCTCTAGGCCGGGCGGGAGGCGAGCTGATCGCGCAGCGCGCGCTTCAGGACCTTGCCGGCCGGGTTGCGCGGGAGCGCTTCGCTGTGCAGGGCGATGCGGGTCGGGATCTTGAACGGGGCGAGGTGCTCGGCGAGGAACGCGCGCAGCGATTCCCCAGACAAGCTCTGGCCGGGCCTCGGCACGATGGCGGCGGCGACCTCCTCGCCGAGTCGTTCGTGCGGGATGCCGAACACGGCGGCCTCGTACACGCCCGGGTGTTGATACAGGGCGGCCTCGACCTCCGCGCAGTAGATGTTCTCGCCCGCGCGCAGGATCATGTCCTTCGCGCGGTCCTGTACGTAGACGAAGCCCTCCTCGTCGATGCGGCCGATGTCGCCGCTGCGCAGCCAACCGTCACGGAGGGTCTCGGCACTCGCTTCCGGCTGGTTCCAGTAGCCGCGGATCAGGTTCGGGCCGCGAAACCAGAGCTCGCCGACTTCGCCAGGCGCGAGCACGCGACCGTCGCTGTCGGTGACCCGCAGCTCGACGACCGGGACGACACGGCCGCAGCTCGTCGGCTTGCGCAGATAGTCGTCGCCGGCGTTGCTGGGGCCGTACGCGTTGGTCTCGGTCATCCCGTAGCCGATCCCGGGCCGGGCCGTCCGAAAGCCGCTTTCGACGCGACGCACCAGCTCGGGCGGGGCCGGCGCGCCGCCGCCGCCGACACTGAGCAGGCTCGACGTGTCGCGGCGCTCGAACTCCGGGCACTCGAGCAGATCCCACGCCTGCGTCGGGACCCCGACGAACTGCGTCACGCGCTCGCGCTCGATCAGCTCGAGCGCACGCGCGGGATCCCACTTGTACAGGAACACCAGCTTGTAGCCGGCCGCGAAGCACGACAGCATCACCGGCACGCAGCCGGTCACGTGGAACAGCGGCACGACGAGGATGAAGCTGGTCGGGTACGGGTGCTGCTTCGGCGGGCCGGCGCCCATCGCCGCGTTGATCGCCCCGCGGCACGCGAAGGCGAGCAGCGCCGACAACACGGCTCGGTGCGTCGAGACGGCCCCTTTGGGGTGACCGGTGGTTCCCGAGGTGTAGAGGATCGTGGCGTCCATGTCGGGGTGGATCTCGACGTCGGGCAGCGGGGCTCCCTCGACGACGACCTCCTCCCAGCGGTCGACACCGTGCGGCAACGGGCCATCCGAGCGGACCGCGAGCGTCCGGATCGGCAGTGCCGCCAGCAGCGGTGCGATCCGCTCGACGCGCTCGCGATCCGCGATGACGACGCGGCTGCCCGAGTCGCGCAGCGCGTACTCGAACTCCTCGGTCGTCCACCACGCGTTCAGCGACACCGAGATCGCACCGATCGACGTGATCGCGGCGAACGCGACGACCCATTCCGGGTAGTTGCGCATCGCGATCGCGACCCGGTCGCCCGGCGCCACGCCGTAGTGATGGACGAGGGCGGCCGCCAGCGCGTCGGACTTCGCCATCACGTCGGCGAAGCTCCAGCGCTCGTCTTCGAAGATCAGGAACGGCGCATCCCCGTGGCCGCGCGCCGCCGCGAACAGCACTCGCAAAGACGGCGGGGTGTTCCGGAACACCCGCGTGGTCCGACCGAATACCTCGGCGTGGCCGATCGGAAAGGGCCCGTCGGGTCCCGTGATGGCGGCCGCCGCGTCGTCCCAGCTCATCCCCATGGTCGTGCTCGACTCCTCGTCGCAAGCCCCAGCAAGCGGGGCGGCTCGCGAGCTTTCCACTGATCGGGAGCGCGCGCCAGCGTGGCGCGCTGCGCCGGGTCGTCCGCGCCGGATGGGCGGCGTGCGCCGGGCCGGCGACGGCTCGCGTGTCGGATGCCCTAGTCTTGGCCGCCATGTCCGGTGAAGCCCCGTCCGCCGCGCTGCCCGCCGACGCGCGTCCGCGCCTGCGCGACCGGCTGCCGGCGCCCGGCTCGGGCGATGCGATGGCATGGCTCGATCGTTTCGTTGCGTGGGTCCAGGAGTCCGGCCTCTCGCTCTACCCGGCCCAGGAGGAGGCGATCCTCGAACTGTGGGCCGACAAGCACGTCGTGCTGTCGACGCCGACGGGGTCCGGCAAGTCCTTGGTGGCGCTGGCGCTGCACTGGAAGGCGCTGTGCGAGGGCCGGCGCTCGTTCTATACGGCGCCGCTGAAGGCGCTCGCCAGCGAGAAGTTCTTCGCGCTGTGCGAGGAACTCGGACCGGAGAACGTCGGCATGTTGACCGGCGATGCCAGCATCAACTGGTCGGCACCGGTGATCTGCTGCACCGCCGAGGTGCTGGCCAACATGGCGCTGCGTCAGGGCGAAGCGGCCGACGCCCCGTACGTGGTGATGGACGAGTTCCATTTCTACGCCGACCCGGCCCGGGGCTCGGCGTGGCAGATCCCGCTGCTGCTGCTCGAGCGCACGCGCTTCCTGCTGATGTCGGCGACGCTCGGCAACACGGCGCCGATCGAGGAGCGTCTGCAGCGCGCCACGGGTCGCTCCGTCGCGCACGTGCACAGCGACGAGCGCCCGGTGCCGCTCGACTTCGAGTGGCGCGAGAGCCCCCTGCACGAGACCGTCGAGAGCCTGCTGGAGACTTCCCGCGCGCCCGTCTACGTCGTGTTCTTCACCCAGCGCGAGGCGGCCGAGCAGGCCCAGGCGTTGACCAGCGCGCCGGTGGCGACCCGTGAGCAGCGCCTCGCGATCGGGGAGGCGCTGGCCGGCGTGCGCTTCGCGTCTCCGTACGGCAAGGACGTGCAGCGGGTGCTCAAGCAGGGGATCGGACTGCACCACGCCGGGCTGCTGCCGAAGTACCGATTGCTCGTCGAACAGCTGGCGCAGCGCGGCCTGCTGCGCGTCGTGTGCGGCACCGACACGCTCGGCGTCGGCGTCAACATCCCGATCCGCACGGTGCTGTTCTCCGGGCTCGTCAAGTACGACGGCGAGAAGAAAGGGCTGCTGTCGGTCCGCGACTTCCGCCAGATCGCCGGCCGCGCCGGGCGCAAGGGCTTCGACGAGCGCGGCTGGGTCGTCTGCCAGGCGCCCGAGCACGTGGTCGAGAACAAGCGCATCGACGCGAAGGCGGCCGGCGCCGGCAAGAAGAAGGCGGTCAAGAAGAAGCCGCCGCCGGGCTTCGTCGGCTGGTCGAAGGAAGCCTTCGAGAAGCTCGTGACGAGCCCGCCGGAGATGCTGCAATCGCGCTTCCGGATCGGTCACGGCACGCTGGTGGCATGCCTGCAGCGCGGGCTCGACGAGGGCACGCGCGGCACCGGCTACCGGTTGCTGATCGAGCTGATCGAGCGCTGCTACGAGCCGCCGGCGAGCAAGCACCAGCTCCGGCGCGATGCGGCGCGCCTGTTCCGCTCGCTGCGCAGCGCGGGGCTCGTCCAGCGCGTGTTCGACATCGAGACGGGGACCGCGACGGTCCGGCTGGCCCCCGATCTGCAGCGCGAGTTCTCGCTGCATCAGACGCTGTCGCTGTATCTGGTCGATGCCGCCACGCTGCTCGACCGCGAAGCGCCGGACTATGCCCGCGATGTGATGTCGCTGGTCGAAGCGATCCTCGAGAATCCGCGCGCGATCCTGCAGCAGCAGGTGCAGCGCGCCAAGGGCGAGCTGATCGCGAAGCTGAAGGCCGAGGGTGTCGAGTACGAGGAGCGGATGGAGAAGCTGGCCGAAGTGACGCATCCGAAGCCGGCGGAGGAGTTCCTGCGCGCGAGCTTCGCGTTCTTCTGCGAGAAGTACCCGTGGCTCGAGGAGGAGGGCTTGCGTCCGAAATCGATCGCCCGTGAGATGTGGGAGGGATACGAGGACTTCGATCACTACGTTCGCCGCTACGGTTTGCAGCGCAGCGAGGGCTTGCTGCTGCGCTATCTCTCGCAGTTCCACAACACGCTGGTGCAGTCGATTCCGGAATCCGCGCGCGACGACGAGCTGTGGGACGCGATCGGCTTCTTTCGCGCGCTGCTGGCCCGGGTCGATTCGAGTCTCGTCGAGGAGTGGGAGGAGCGGATGCGACCGGGCGAAGTCCGCCCGGAGCGCGCCGCGGCGCCCGAGCCGTACGACCTCGCGCGTCATCCGCGCGCGCTGGCCGCCCGGATCCGCGGCGAGCTTCATCAACTGGTGCGCGCGCTCGCGGTGCGGGACTGGGAGGCGGCGGTCGGTTGCGTGCGCGCGGATCCGGAGGATCCGTGGGACGAGGCGCGCTTCGAGCGCGAGTTGGCGCCGTTCTTCGCCGAGCACGAGCGGATCGTCTTCGAACCCCGCGCGCGCAGCGCCGACAAGACGCTGATCCAGCCGCGGGCGCCGCGCCGGTGGGACGTCCATCAGGTGCTCTGCGATCCGTCCGGCGAAGACGTCTGGCAGATCGAAGGCGAGGTCGATCTCGGCGACGACCGCTCGCCCGCCGGCCCCCTCGTCCGCCCCCGCCGCATCGGCACCTGACCGTCAAGAAAGGGGTCGGGTTGGATTCGTCAACTTTTCCGAAGGAAAAGTTGACGAATCCAACCCGACCCCTTTCTTGACGGGGACGCGCTCGAGCAGAGGGGTTGCTGGGTTGCGTTCGGCCGCCAGTGCCAGCACGGCCGCCGCAGTGGCGCACCGGCGGCCCGCCGGAGTAGTGTTCCGGACTCCGGTGCGCCCAGGAGTTCACGAGGTCGCAAATCCAACCGATGTCACAGATCCAACGGTTCGGTGCCTATGCCGCCGCCTTCGAGAAGGCGTATGCCACGGACGATTGGTCACCGATCGAGCCGTTCTTTGCTGAAGATGCCGTCTACGAGGTGCTGCTCGGCCCGCCCCTCGGCGGCCGCTTCGTCGGTCGCGACGCCATCCTGGCGTACTTCCGCCGTGTCCTCGATGGCTTCGACCGGCGCTTCGCAAGCCGCCAGGTGGAGCTGCTCGCCGGGCCTCGCGAGTCCGGCGACACGGTCTGGATCCGCGGCCGGGCGATCTATCGCGCCGACGGCGTTCCGGAACTCGCGTTCGAGCTCGAGGAGACGGCCACTTTCGACGCGGACGCCATCGTGCGTCTCGAGGACCGCTACGCGTCGGCTGATCGCGCCATCCTCGAGGACTACGTGGCCGCACACGGCGCGAAGCTGGGCCTGGCCGCCGGCTGACTCCGCGGTCCGATCTTGCTCGTTCCGTTCCGGACGCTTCGATCCGGCCCGAACCATGGAACGTGCGCCTCGCGATCTTCTCGGCTCGCCGCTCTTCGCCGATCGGTACCAGTTGGCCCGATCCCCGTGTCCAGCATACGCGCGGGGCACGCAGGCGTCAGGGCCGATCGCGGAACCCGTGCGCCGCCCCGAGCAGCAGCGCGCACATCGCGATCTCGGCCGCGATGAACGTCGTCGCGAAGTCGGCGCCGTGCAGGAGCGCAGCGAGCGTCCGCATCGCCGCGGCGCCGCCGACCATGGCCGCCGGCACGAGCAGCAGCCGGCTCTGTCCCGGCCGGCTCCCGATGAGGATCGTGCCGCCCCCGATCAGGAAGAACACGCTCAAGTCGCCGATCTGCGTGCTGCGCGCGAGTCCGTCGAGCAGCGGCATGCCGAGCCCCGCCGCGGCACGCGCCGGAGCAACGATCCACAGCCCCCCCTGCAGCACGAACAGGACGCCGAGGATTCGCGTGAGCGTTCGCAGGAGTCGCTGCATCGTGTCCTCGTCTCGATCGACGCCGAGCCGGGTCAAGTCGACCGCAGCGTTTCCAGCTCGCTCTCCGACGTTTCCCAGGCGTCCATCAGCTCCCGCACCCGATCCGTCAATGCTCGGTGTTCGGCCTCGAGGGCGGTGCGTTCGTCGGCCGGTGTGCGCTCGAAGAACGTGGCTTCGCAGAAGCGTCGGTTCAGGGCTTCGATCCGGCTCTCGGCGGCCGCGAGCTGCTCGGTGATCTGCGCGAGGTGCGCTTCGAGCTGTTTGCGCGCCCGGTCCGGGTTGCCGGCGCGCGCCGGCTTGCGGTCGGAGGGTGGCGTCGCCACTTCGTTCTTCTCGGCACGCGTCCGGCGCAGCACGGCCTGCGCGTCGAGGTGGTCGTCTCCGCAGCGCTCGATGTACTCGTCGTAGCTGCCGGAGAAGTCGTTGATGCCGTGGCGCGTGATCTCGATGACGCGGGTCGCGAGCTCGCCGACGAACCAACGGTCGTGCGAGACGAAGAGCAGCGTGCCGTCGAACTGCTGGAGCGCCTGGACCAGGGCCTCGATCGATTCCAGGTCGAGATGGTTGGTCGGCTCGTCGAGCACGAGCACGTTGGGCTTCTCGACCGCCTGGCGCGCGAAGATCAGCCGGGCCGCCTCACCGCCAGAGAGCGCCTCGAGCCGTTTCTCGGCCTCGTCTCCGGAGAACAGCACGGCCGCGAGGTGGCCGCGGACGAATCCGACCGATTCTCCGGGACAGTGGTTGGCCAGCCAGGATGCGACGGTCTGCCCGGAGCGGCCGATCTGGGCCTTGTGATCCTGCGCCACGTAGCCGGGATGGGTTTCATAGCCCCACTCGATGCTGCCGTGATCCGCCGGCACTTCCCCCATCGCGATCTGCAGCAACGTCGACTTGCCGATTCCGTTCGGACCGATGATCGCGACGCGCTCCCCGCGCATCACCGTCAGCGACACGTTCGACAGCACCCGGTTGTCGCCATACGACTTGCCGATGCCATCGAGCTCGAGCACCTGGCGGCCGCTCGGCCGGCGCTGCTGGAAGCGGAAGCGCGGATAGCGGCGCGAACTCTGGGGCAGCGTCTCGATCTCGATGCGGTCGATCGCCTTCAGCTTGCTCTGCGCCTGGCGCGCCTTCGACGCCTTGGCGCGGAAGCGCTCGACGAACGCCTTGTGATCGGCGATCTGCGCTTCGCGCTTCTCGATCTCACGTTCGCGTCGCTCGCGCTCCTCACGCTTGGCGCGCAGAAAATCCTGATAGTTCCCCGGGTAGGCCTTCACGGTCGCGTAGTCGACATCGACGATGGTGGTCGCGACGTTGTCGAGAAAGCGATGATCGTGCGACACCAGCAGCGCGATGCCCGGGAAGGACTCGAGGAACTTCTCGAGCCAGCGGATCGACAGGATGTCGAGGTGATTGGTCGGCTCGTCGAGCAGCAGCGCATCGGGCTCGGAGGCGAGCACCTGCGCGAGCAGCACGCGCAGCTTGAAGCCGCCGGACAGCGTGGAGAGCGGCTGCGGATGCAGCTCCGTTGCGATGCCGAGGCCCTCGAGGATCTCGCCGGCGCGCGACTCGAGCGTGTAGCCATCCCCGCGCAGGATCACGTCCTCGAGCTCGGCGTAGCGGTCGGCGTCGAAATGTTCCTCGGCGCGCGCGAGGATGCGCTCCTTTTCGGCGATCGCGTCCCACAGCGGCCGGTTGCCCATCATGACGACGTCGAGGATCCGCTCGCGCTCGTACTGGAAGTGGTCCTGGCGCAGAACGCCCAGCCGTGCGCGCCGCGCGATCGAGAGTTCGCCGTCACTGGCGTTCTCCTCTCCGGAGAGGATCTTCAGCAGCGTCGATTTGCCACAGCCGTTGGCGCCGACGATGCCGTAGCGCTCGCCGGGGTTGAATTGCAGCGACGCGCCCTCGAAGAGCAGTTGGTCACCGTAGGACTTGGCCAGATTGGACAGCGAGATCATGGGCGCGGGAGGGTAGCGACGCAGACCGGCGGCGCCGCGCGGAGACGGGCCCCAGAAAGGGCGGCGTCCGGAACTCACGAACCGGATGCCCCTCGGGGCAGGATTCGTGGCGGGAGCCGGGCTCGTTCCGTAGGCTCCTCGCGCCTGGTCCCCCCGCGCCACTCGTCCGGGTGCCTCCGACGGCGACACCACCGAGATCCCCGCGCGGCCGTTCGGCCGGCGTGCGGGGGGCGGCCCGACGCGAACGCGGAACCATGAAGACGACCCAAGCGGCCCAGCGCGAATGCACGCCCGGTGTTCGATCCCGCCGCTCGCGGCCCGCACCGTCGCATCGGGAGGGCCGCCTCGGATCCACTCTCTGGCGTTCGCTGTGGCGCGAGCTGGTGTTCCCGACGTTCTTCGCGCTCGGCGGCGTGACCTTCCTGGTGCTGGCCGCCGACCTGATCGGATACGTCGATCTGGCGATGAACCGCGGGTTCGGCAGCGAAGACGTGGCGTGGCTGGCGCTGTACCGCTCGGTGCCGATGCTGGGCCGCGCGATTCCCTTCGCGGTGTTGATCGGCACGTTGGTGGCGCTCGGCCGTCTCGGAGCAGATCACGAGATCATGGCGCTCGAGGCGAGCGGGGTCTCGGCGCGCGCGCTCGCAGGGCCCGTGACGGCCTTCGCGCTGAGCTTCGCCGTTCTCGGCACTGCGCTCGCGCTCGTCGCGATTCCGTGGTCGCACCGCAGCCTCGAGGCTGCGGTGCGCGACGCCGGCAGCGGCGATTCCGGGACGTTGCTGCGCAGCGGGCAGGTCCAACGCCTCGGCGACTGGCGCCTGGTGGCGCGCGAGGTCTCGCCGCGTGGCGATCGCCTGCGCGCCGTCGCGGTGCACGCGCCGAGCGTCGGAGGCACCGTGTTCGCCGAGCGCGCCGCGTGGATCCGGGAACCGGACGGCACGCACGTCCTCGCGATCGAGAGCGGCGTCGTCATGACGACGGTGGGTTCGGATCCGACACAGGTCCGTTTCGAGCGGATGCGCCAGGTGCTTCCGAAGCCCACGCGGGGCCGGGAATCACCCGGGGGCTGGAGCGCGGCGGCGTCGGTCGGCCAGCTGCGTGCGGCGATCGCCGCCGACGAGCCATTGCCGCGTCGCCGGGAAGCCCTCCAGGAGTGGCATCAGCGCCTCGCCTTGCCGGTGGGTACGGTCGTGTTCGCGTGGCTGGCGCTGGCGTTGTCGCTCGTGCGGATACGACCCTCGCGATCGAGTGGCGCGATGCTGGCGATCGGCGCGGCGGTCGCGTACTACGGCCTTCTGCAGCTCGGCAACGGGCTGGCCCGAGCGGAGGCGTTTCCGATCCCGGTCGCCGTCTGGCTCCCGAACGTCGTGCTCGGCCTCGTCGCCGCGGTCCTGCTCGCGACGTTGCAGCGGTGGCGGGGGGCGGCGTGGCGCTTCTCGTGGCGAGGGTCCCGTGCGCGCGGGCACGAGCCGCCGCGCTCGCGCGCCCGCATTCGTTCGTTCGTCCTCGATCGCTACCTACTGAAGACCTTCGGCGAGTTGTTGTTGTTGTGCTTCGCGGCCCTGCTGGCCGCCTACTTCGTGATCGATCTGCTCGACAACCTCAAGTGGTTCACGAAGTACGACTCGAGCCCGGATGAGATCCTGCGCTTCTACGGCGCGCGGCTGCCGCTGCTTGCCTCGCGCGTGGTTCCGATGGCGCTGCTCGTCGCCTCCGCGCTGACGCTCAGCCTGCTCGGCGCCACCGGTGAGCTGTTGGGGATGCGCGCCTGCGGCGTACCGACCTCGCGGATCGTCGCGCCGGTGTTGATGCTCTGCATCGTCGTCGCCGTCGTCTATCATCCGCTCGCCAACGATCTCGTGCCGCGTGCGAACGCGCGGGCCAGCCGGATCAAGCACACGGAGATCAAGGGCAAGGGATCGATCCAGGTCGCGGTGTGGTCGCTCTCCGGGGATCGCCTGCTCGAGGCGGAACGGATCGATCCGATGGCCGGCACCGCGACCGGGGTCGTGCTCTACGAACTCGGGTCCGATGGTCTGCCCCGCTTCCGGACCCAGGCGCCGCGTGCGCTGCACGTCGGCGGCGGCAATTGGAGCCTCGTCGAGCCGGCCCGCTACGAGATCGGCGCGGGCGGGATCCGTGCGATCGCCGCCGAGCCGATCGTCCAGCTCGGGGAGGGCTCCGTCGTCGAGGTGGAAGGCGAGCATCTGTCGATCGCGGCCTTGCGGCGAGAGATCCAGGTGCTCGCGGACCGCGGGCTCGATCCGACCGCTTTCCGCGTCGACCTCGCACTCAAGCTCGCATCGCCGCTCGCCTGCCTGTTGCTGCCGGCGCTGGCGCTGCTCTTCGCCGCCGGGGGCCCGCCGTTCCCGACTCCCGTCCATACGCTCGTCGCGAGTGCGGTGGCCGGCGGAGGCTGGGTGCTATTGGCGGCAGTCGGCGCTTCGCTCGGCTACGGCGGCGCGGTCTCGCCGTGGGTGGCGGGTTTCGGGCCAGTCGCCGTGCTGGGCGGTGTGGCGGTGCTGCTGGCGACTCGCGTGCGCGGGATCGGGAGGGAAGCATGAGACACCACGGGAAGCGGCGTCCGCCGCGGTCCTTGCTCCTTGACAGCATCGGAGCCGGCTCGGATGCTGTCGCCACCTGCGCGTCTCGGTGTGCTGCCGTGCCGCTGCGGAGGTCCGACGATCGCTGCAGCGGCCCCCTCTCGGCGCGCTTCACTTCCGGTGTCCAGACAGGTCCGGACACGGGAGGGCGTCATGCGTGAGCCCGCCATCTTCGAAGGGGCGACCCGATCGCCGCGCCTCGGCCAGACTCCGAAGGTCTGGCTGCTGATGGGACACCGCGCCGGGGACAACTCCCAGGTTCAGGCGCTCGGCGAAGCGCTCGGCTGGCCCTTCGAGATCAAGCGCTTCGTCTACCAGCCGTGGGAGCAACTGGTGAACCTCCCGTTCGTTTCGTCGCTGATCGGCGTCGTGAAGGAACGCTCCACCCGGTTGACACCGCCGTGGCCGGATCTGGTCCTGTCGGCCGGCCGCCGCAACGAGCCGATCGCGCGCTGGATCCGCCGACAGGCCGGCGGCCACGTCCGCCTCGTCCACGTCGGGCGGCCCTGGGCGGCCCTCGAGCGCTGGGACCTGGTGGTGACGACACGCCAGTATCGGCTGCCTGCCCTGCCGAACGTGCTGCACAACGAGACACCGCTGCATCGCGTCACCACCGAACGCCTCGCCGAGGCGGGAGCGGTGTGGCAGCCGCGGCTGGCGCATCTGCCGCGACCGTGGATCGCCGTGCTGGCGGGCGGGCCGAGCGGCCCGTATCCGTTCGACGCCCGTTCCGGAACGCGGCTTGCGCGGGATGCCAGCGCGCTCGCAAGCAGGCTCGGTGGTTCGCTGCTGATCACGACCAGCGCGCGCACCCCGGCACCCGCCGTCGAGGCCCTGCGCCGCGATGTCTCGGTGCCGGCGTTCGTCTACGACTGGCGGCCCGGCGACCCGGAGAATCCGTACTTCGCGTTCCTCTCGCTGGCGGAGCAACTGATCGTCACCGGAGACAGCGTGTCGATGATGACCGAAGCGTGTTCGACCGGGAAGCCGGTCTTTCTCTTCGACACCGGAGAAGGGCGCTTTGCGATGCGCGAGCACGAAGGGACGGGGCCGCCCTGGTGGCAGTGCCTCGATCGCGCGCATCTGCGCGCCGTGATCTACCGGATCGGCATGCTCTACGGGCCGACGCGCTGGACGCGGGACATCCGGCTCGTGCAGAAGCTGCTGGTCGATTCCGGCCGCGCGGCCTGGTTGGGCGACGGCGCTCCGGTGGCCTCCCCCCCGCCGCTGCGAGACGTCGAGCGTGCGGCCGCGCGCGTGCGGGCGCTCTTCGAACCGGTCGTGCTGCCGCCGCCGCCGGCGTCCTGACGGGTGCACGCAGCAACGAACACGGTCTGCTTCAGACGTCGGCCGGCGGTTTCTCGGGACCGCCATAGCGAAACACCGGCGAGAGCTTCTCCCGCACCAGCGCATCGATCCGGTCCACCTGTTCGTCGTCGAAGTAGTCGCGATAGCCGCCGACCTTGGCGCGTCGCACCTTGTACGAGTCGGGGTTGTCGCGATCACGCGCCTGCATGCGACCGCCCGAGAGCCAGAACTTCCTCTGGCTCTCGAGCTTGCGCATGTTCTCGATCGACGCGTACTCGACGGCGGAGCGAAGTGTCGCTTCGTCGGCCGGGGCGCCCAGGAACCCGGCGATCCGCGTGAGCTCGCCCGCGGTGTCGGCGCGTAGGTCCTCGTAGCGGACCAGCAGCAGGGCCGGGACCTGCTCGATCTCGCTGGCCCAGCCGTTCATCCAGTCGATGATCTTCGCGATGCCGGAGGCGGGGCGCATGACGAAGTCGTAGATCGGAACGTCGGCTCCGTCTTCGGGATAGTCGTTGAGCGCCTTCTTCCGCGGCCGCATCCGGAACTTCCACTGGAAATACTGGGAGACCGCGACGTCCTGCGGGTTGCGCACGAGCAGGATCACGCGTTTGTCGCGAAAGGCGGCTTTGTCGCGCTGTCCGGTGAAATCCTGGATGTAGTTGTCGTGGGTGAAGAAGATCTTCGGGATCCGGCGGTCGCGGGCGTGGAAGTTGTCGAAGCCGAGCAGGACCTCCGGCAGGCCGTACAGGAGCTGATACAGGCGCGAGATCAGCATCCGGACCCACGTCCGTCCGGCCTTGCCGTACGACACGACGACGATGTCGGCCGCGCGGAGCTTGCGGACCTGCTCCGAGCCGCGCAGCCGGCGCTCGAGGGTGCGGCGCCGCTCGGCCGGCAGCGCCCACGCGAGCTTCATCACCACGAAACGGCGCGATTTGGCGAGGACGTTGCGGAGAGAACTCCGGAGGAGTCGGACCATCGGTGCGGGTTCCTGTCGGGGAGGAGCGGTCGCGACGACGCGAGGGGGGCGCGCGCGACGACGGGGCGGCCAACGTATCACTTCGTCGATCGAGTCGCCTCGGCTTCGGCACCCGCGGGGAGCGAGAACAGCGCACGGATGCGGGCCACCACGGCGTCGAGATCATCGTCCGCAGGCGCTGCCGGCGCACGCCACGGCTGTCCGAGTTCCACGGCCAAAGACGCGTCGATCAACTGCCGGGCGACCGCGTCGAGATCCCGCGAGCGGGTCAGCCGGCGCAGCCAGCTCCGCTGCGCCGGAAGCCGCGCGATGGCGAGCGGTCGGCCGAGCCGGGCCACTTCGACCATCATCGTGACGCTGTCCGAGGTCACGGCGAAGCGCTCGGCGAGGCCGAGCAATGCGAGGTAGGGATTCTCCGGGTCGTCCGCACGCCAGCGGTAGAGCGGTGTCCGAGCGGGCAGGGCGCTCTCGAGCGCCTCCACGACGGCCGGAGGAGTTCGTCGACTGGTGCAGACGTAGAGAGATCCCCCCGCCTCCGTGCACAGGTCCGAAGCCTGCATCGCCAACGCCCGAGCCACGTCGGTGTCGAGTCGGGTGGCGCGCGTGGGACCGCCGACCAGGAGCGCGAGGAGCGGGCGGCGGAAGCCGGCGAAACGCGGCTGCCATCGATGTGCGGCCTCGGCCAGCGCCGCGCGGTCGATGCGGATCAGCGGGAGCCGGATCCGCACGCTGTTGGCGCGCCGCCCGAGACGGTACTGGCTGCTCACCACGAGCAGATCGAAGCGCCGCGCGTGCTGACGCGGCTTCCCGATCAGCACGAGCTTCGTCGCGCCCAGGGACTCGCGCTGGATCCACAGCGCGACCGACGAGAGGCGCCGCCCGACGGTGATCACCAGCTCCGGCCACGGGGGATCGAGGCGATCCGAGCGCGTCGCGTCCACGTGCGCGAGCGAGGCCCGCACGCGCGGTTTGCGCTGCAGCCACTCCGGCTTCACGCGTGCCGTCCTCGTCTCGCAGGGCCAACCGAGCGCGCCGGCCAGCACCAGGACCTGCGCGTTGTCGCCCGGCTTGTCGCCGAGCAGCAACCACGTACGCGGTGGCCGGCCCGGTGAGGCGCGCCGCGACGGCGAAGATCCGGCGGACATCGACCGGACGGAAGCACACGCCCCGCACCGGCTCAAGCGCGGCCGGCGCGGGGCATGGTTTCGGGCTCGGAGCGATCCCGTTACCCTCGATCCCCAGGCCCCGGCCCCCCCGCGAGCCCACGCCCCGAGAGGACGGAATGACCGAATCCAAGCCGCGCATCTTCATCCACACCAACGAGAGACAGTGGGTCGGTGCCTTGGTGTCGCGCCATTCACTGGTGCGAAACAGCGCCCACGCCGATCGCTTCGATGTCGAGATCCTGTTCACCAAGGACCATCCGTTCCTGCGAGCCCGCGAGGGACAGCCCTTCCTGCGCGGCGGCGAGCACGCGATCTGGCGCTACGACAATCTCCAGTCCTTCACGCCGCTGCGCTTCATGCCTCCCGAGAAGATGGGCTACCAGGGTCGCGCGCTGGTCATCGATCCGGACGTATTTGCCGTCGGCGACGTCTGGGAGCTGTTGTCGCGAGAGATGGAAGGCAAGGCGCTCTGGTGCCGACTCCGGAGTGGCACCAAGGGCCGTACCGGAGGGCTGGCCAGCAGCGTCATGTTGCTCGATTGCGCGAAGCTCCGGCATTGGCGCTGCGAGCAGCAGTTCGGCGAGCTCTTCAGCTTCGACCGGGACTACATGGACTGGATCTGTCTCCGCGCCGAGCCGAGCGAGACGATCGGCCGCTTCGAGGACGAGTGGAACGACTTCGACCGGCTCACGCCGAAGACCAAGATGATCCACAACACCAAGCGCCAGACGCAGCCCTGGAAGACGGGGCTGCCGGTGGACTTCACGATGGCCAGGAAGAAGGTGAAGCCGCTGAACCCGGCGACCTGGCTGCGGCCGTTCAAGCGCAGCCGCTCGCTCGATCGCTATCAGCCGCATCCCGACCTGAGGCAGGAACAGCTCTTCTTCGGATTGTTGCGCGAGTGTGTCGAGGCGGGCGTTGTGACGGAGGAGATGCTGCGCGAGGAGATGCGCCAGGACCACGTGCGACACGACGCATTCGAGGTCCTCGCGCGGACGCCGAAGCTCGCGGCGCGTGTGGCCGCCTGACGGGCCGAGTGTGCCACCCGGACCGTGCCACGATCGGGCCGCGGCGCCGCCGCGCCGCCGCCGTCGCCAGACCGGGGTCGGCCGGCTACGCTGCCGATCTCTCCCCCCGCCTCCACTCTGCGCCCCCGGTTGACCGCCCATGCGCGTGATCGTCTCCTACGCCCGCGCCTATCCGTGGCAGAGCCTCATCGTGTTGGTGGCCCTGGTGGTGGCGGGGACCGTCGAAGGCGCCAGCATGACCGCGCTGATCCCGGCGGTCGGCGCCTGGCTCGAGCTCGAAGGGGGCGCCGACGCCGCCGGAGGGCCGCTCGGCCGCCTCGTGCTGTCGTTCTTCGACCGGCTCGGCTTGTCTCAGCCGAGCATGGGGCTGCTGCTGTCCGTGGCCGTCGGCGGCATGGCGGCGCGCAGTCTGATCGTGCTCGTCGCGAAGCGGCGCGTCGGATACACGGTGGCCCACGTGGCGACGGACCTGCGCCTCGCGCTGCTGCGGGCGCTGCTGAAGGCGCGCTGGGAGTACTTCCTGCGCCAGCCGGTCGGCAAGCTCGCCAACGCGATGGCGACGGAGGTGGACCGATCGTCGAAAGCCTATCTGCACGGCGCCAATCTCGTCGCGTCGGGCGTCCAGCTGATCGCCTACACGACGGTGGCCTTGCTGATGCAGTGGCAGGCGACGCTCACCTACGTCGTCGTCGCCGGGGCGATCATCGTTCCGCTGCATCGTTTCGTGCGGGTTGCCGGTCGCGCCGGCCGCCGCATCACGAAGCTCAACACCAGCATGCTGTCGTCGATGACGGACTCCCTGCAGTCGGTGAAGCCCTTGAAGGCGATGGCGAGACAGGATCTCGCCGGAGCGGTGCTGGGCGACCAGGCGCGGGCGATGAACAAGGCGCTGCGCCGCGAAGTGACGAGCAAGGAGGCGATGAAGGCGACCCAGGAGCTCACGCAGATCGGTGTGCTGCTGGGTGTCGCGTGGGCCGGCAAGCAGGTCTTTGCGATGTCGGCCGCCGAGATCCTGGTGATGCTGATCCTGCTGGCCCGCATGCTGAACGGCATCGGCAAGGTGCAGGCGGCCTGGCAGGACGTCGCGGTCTGCGAGAGCGCCTACTGGTCGCTACGGAGTACGATCGCCGATGCCGAGCGGCACGTAGAGGAGTTGGCGGGCCGGATCCCGCCGCACTTCGAACGCGAGATCCGCTTCGATCGTGTCCACTTCCGATACGACGAGCGTCCCGTCTTGTCGGGGCTCTCGCTGATCCTCCCGGCCGGATCGTTCACGACGCTGGTCGGGCATTCCGGCGCCGGCAAGACGACGATCGTCGATCTGATCACCGCTCTCGTACGCCCCCAGAAGGGCCGGATCTGGATCGACGACCAGGCGCTCGACGATCTGGACGTCGTCGCCTGGCGACACAGCATCGGGTATGTGCCGCAGGAGAACCTGCTGCTGCACGATTCCGTGCTCGGCAACGTGACCCTCGGGGATCCGGACCTGACGCCCGCCGACGTCGAGCGAGCGCTGCGCGCCGCGGGCGCGTGGGAGTTCGTACGCGCGCTGCCGGACGGGATGGCCAGCTCCGTGGGGGAGCGCGGCAGCGCCCTCTCCGGCGGGCAGCGCCAGCGGATCCTGGTGGCGCGTGCGCTGGTGCACCGGCCGCGGCTGTTGATCCTCGACGAGGCCACGAGCGCCCTCGACCCCACCACCGCCGCGGCCCTGGCCGAGACCCTGCACCGACTCCGAGGCGAGGTCACGATCCTCGCGGTGACGCATCAGACGGAGCTCGTCGGGGCCGCCGATCGCGTCTACCGGCTCGAGAAGGGCCAGGCCATCGAGATCGAGGCAGAAGCGTCTGCCGGCGCTGCGCCCGCGCCGACCTGACGCCGCCGGCTCAGGTCGGCGTCTCGATGTTGATCGTGAGCGTGCGCCGGAGGATGCTGCGATCCGGCGCCGTCATCGGGCGCACCGAGTGCCAGGAATTGAAGGTCTTGACGAAGATCACCGCCTGGTTCGGTTCGAACGGGAAGGAGTCGAGCACCTCCACCGCGTCGAAGGGAAGCTGGCGGTTCAGGCGATTGAAGAGGAGGGTCGGGTCCTTCGGACGGTTGATGTCCGTTCCGCCGCCCCACGCGGGGTCCCACTCGCCCTCCCGGAGCATCGAGACCACCAGCGTCACGAACTTCGAGACGCCATCGGTGTGCGGGAGCACGTGGCCGCCGCGAGCGGGGAGCGTCGAGAACTCGAAGCGGGCGCGCAGCTCCAGGGAATCCGTGCGAGAACCTCCCCGCGCGGCGTCCGCGAGGCGCTTGCTGATCCGCTTGCCCGGCGACGAGTCCAGCTCGAAGCCGAGGTCGATGCTGCGCTCGCGCAACGCCTCCAGCACCCCCGCGATGAACTCCTTGCTCTTGATGTAGGCGTGGAACTCTCGCCACAGCGGGTGCGAGCGGATGAACGCATGGAACTCCTCCGCTCCGAACTTCTCGCTGAGCGAGAGTTTGTCGCCCACCTTCGAGAGATCGGCGAAGCGTTCCGGGCCCGGGAAGGCGTCGACCAGCTCGCGATACAGCCCGTCCTCGATGAGCGGACGGGCGAGACCGATCGGGAACGGGTCGTAGCGAAGGGCCAGTTTGTCGTAGGAGAAGAAGTTGCGTGTCATGACGGCCTCCTGAACACGACCTGACGGCGTTGGCCGCGGCGTGTGTTGCCCAAGTCCACGATTTCCTCGACGGTGAAACCGCCGATCTGGCGAATCTGTTCCATCAACACATCGGCGTTCTTCCAGTGCGTCGCCTCGAAGTCGCCGGGGACATGCCCCTCTCCGAACCCGAGCTCGAACTCGGCGAGCAGGATACCGCCCGGCCGGAGCACGCGCTTCGTCTCGCCGATCATGCGTTCGAGATCGAAGACGTGGTCGAGGGCGTTCGTGAACACGGCGTCCACCGAGCCGTCCGGGAACACCAGGCCATGGAAGTCACCCGGCAGAACGTACGGATTCTCGTCGCCCGGGTTGACGTCGATCCCGACCGCGAAGTGTCCGAGGCGGTGCAGCGCCCGCACTTCGGTGCCGAGACGGGCGCCGAGGCACAGCACGCTGCGCATCTCGGCGAGCGGGCGACACGCCGAGAAGCGCTCCAGGAACTGATCGAAGTCCCGGGTTTCCGTCTCCCGCAGCCGATCGGCGACGCCAGCGAGCTTGCTGGCCTGATGTTGGATGTACTCGTCATAGGAGTCGTACCGGCGGCGGGCGAAATCCCCGTCTCGCGCCCAGCGCTCGGATTCGAAGCGCTGCGCCTTCCCGGCCCGTTTGTCGGCGCGTTTGCGCGCGCGGGCCTGATCTCCGACGCCGTAGCGCAGGATGTTGCGAACTCGCTTCATGAAACCCACTCGGTCCTCCGCACGGGATCGGCGTGCGCCGGCGAGTCGAACAACGGCAGGCCTGTCCGCTCGGCGACCACCGGCTCCGTCGTCCACAAGTCCTGGCGGTTGCGAGCGATCCAGGAGAGCACCATCACGTCCGTGTCACCATGTCGGCTGATCGCCGTGCCCCGTTCCTGGATCTCGGGATTCGGCCCGTACGCGTGGGTCAACTCGAAGCTGAACCCTGCCATGAGGACGCGGTCGGCGCCACCCTCGGCCAGCGCGAGGGCGACGGCGAACAAGCCGGTCGAGGGCTGCTTGCGACGCATCTGTTCGAGGATCACCGGATCGTGACGGCACAGCTCGTGGACCAGCTCGTGCCAGACCGCCAGCGGACGCGCCTCGCAACGCTCCCACTGGTATCCGACGCGGTGAAGCTGGTAGCGAAGGTGCAGCGGGTGCGAACGCAGCTCGAGCAGGGGGCGGTAGAAACGTTTCGAGAAGCGCCCCTTCGACGTTCTCGGCGGCCGGGGCAGGATCTCGAGGCCGTGGGTCCGCAGGCCTCGAAGCGCAGCCAGACTCTGGCGGCCCGAAGCGATGCCGGTGCCGAGGATCGCGGAGAGAACCGTGAAGGTGGGGACCGGAAGCCCGTAGTGCGCGGCGGAATGACCGGACGCATTCGCGCAGGCGACCGCGTCGATCGCGCCTTCGGGCGGCAACCGCGGATCCGGCTTCGACCCGAGGACGAGCAGGGTCTTCATCGCCTCGCCGGCCGACGCGCCGACAGCACCAGCCCGGCGTGGAGGTAGGACTCCTGCGGGAAATCGTCGAGGACCCACTGCGGATCGAGTCCGTAGCGCGGCAGGTCTGCGATCCGCCCCTGGAAATAGTCCCGTGCGACGATGTAACGCCGCGTCGGACCTCGCTCGTTGAGTTCGCGAAACGGTTCGATCATCAGCGTATGGTGTCGCGCCACCCGCGCGATCTCGGCCAGAGCTTCGCTTCGCACGCGTTCCATCTGCTCGAGCGCGAGGATCGTGACGACGAGGTCGACACCGGCGTCCGCGAAGGGAAGTCGAGCCGCGTTGCCCTGGACGAAGCGCACGCGCCGGAACGCGCCGACATCCCGCAGCGGCAGCGGCGCGAAAGCCTGCATCGGTTTCGGCAGCTCGCCGAGCCGTTGGAGCTCGGTCGCCGCGCGCACACCCTCGCGGGTGAGCTCGACCCCGGTGAAGGAGATCTCGGGGAAGCGGCCGGCCAGCAGCATCAGGTTGACGCCGTTTCCGCAGCCGACCTCGAGGACATGCCGGGGGGACAGCTTCTCGAGCAGTCGGATCAGCAGGAGCTGCCGCACGCGAGTGGCACCGACGTCGCTTGCGAACCAGCATCGATCGCGCCATTGCCACGGGCTCGGTCGCGGGGCGACCCCGCGCGCCGGGTCGTACTCGGCGAAGTCGATGCCCGCCCAGGCCTTGGAGTACTCGGCGCGGACGACGTCATGACTGCGCTGTCCAGCCGAAAGGCGGCCCAGCAGCCGCCGCCGCCAGTAACGCCGCCGGATCTTGCGCTCGCGGCGGGCGAGTTCGCGGATCCAGTCCGGGTCCGTCGGCGCGAACCGGCGCTCCGCGAACGGTTCGAAGAGTGTCAACACCTCTTCGGAGCCGACGCCGAGCCCGCTCTCGGCCAGCGAGACGTGATTCATTGCTCAGGTCGTTAGGTCACGGCACCGCGGGCGTCAACCGGCGCCCGAGGCGCGAAAAGTTGACAACGCAACCCGACCCCTTTCTTGACAACCCGACCCCTTTCTTGACGACGGCCGGTCTTGACGAGCGTTTTCTGGAGGAGCCGGCGGTGCGGTCGTGTGGATTGCCGACCTGGCGGCCACGCTGGCGATCTTCGCGTTCGGTTTCGCGTTCGGGAGCTCGAGCTTCTACGACGCGTCCTGGAGCGGCGCCGCGGGGCCGGCGCTGGCCAGCGGCGGACGGCCGTTCGGCCCGCTCGACGCGTTGGCCGCCGCCGTCGGCGTCGTCGCGATGCGGCTGCCGAGGCCGCCGCGATGGGCATGAGTCGCCGGTGTCGAGGCGAAAAGTCTCACCTCCGCGAGCCCTGCTGGCCCGAACGGCGCACCCCGGTGTGCGGAGGCGCTGGCACACCGCCTGCAAGCGGTTCTGGCGTGACCGTGACCGCGACGACCGACTGTCTCGACGGCAACGAAGCCGCCGCCCGGATCGCCCACCGCTTGTCCGAGGTGATCGCGATCTATCCGATCACCCCCGCCTCCCCGATGGGCGAGTGGGCGGACGCGTGGAGTGCCCGCCAGCAGCCGAACCTGTGGGGCACCGTGCCGGAGGTCCTCGCGCTGCAGAGCGAGGCCGGCGCGGCCGGCACGCTGCACGGCGCGCTGCAAGGGGGCGCGCTGGCCACCACGTTCACCGCCTCGCAGGGTCTGCTGCTGATGCTGCCGAATCTGTTCAAGATCGCCGGCGAGCTGCTGCCGTGCGCGATCCACGTGGCCGCCCGGACACTGGCGACCCACGCGCTGTCGATCTTCGGTGACCACAGCGACGTCATGGCCGCCCGCAGCACCGGCTTCGCGATGCTGTGCGCGTCGTCGGTGCAGGAGGCGCACGACTTCGCGCTGGTGTCGCATGCGGCGACGCTGCGCACCCGGGTTCCGTTCCTGCATTTCTTCGACGGCTTCCGCACGTCGCACGAGGTCCAGCGCATCGAAGTGCTCGGCGATGAGGATCTGCGCGCACTGGTGGACGAAGCGGAAGTCCTCGCCCACCGTGCGCGTCGTCTCACCCCGGACGCACCGGTGCTGCGCGGCAGCGCCCAGAACCCCGACGTGTTCTTCCAGGCGCGCGAGGCGAGCAACCGGTACCACGACGCGGTTCCCGGCGTCGTCGAGGAGTGCTTCGCGACGCTCGCGGCGCGCAGCGGCCGGCGCTACGGGCTCGCCGAATACAGCGGCGCGCCGGACGCCGACCGCGTGCTGGTGCTGATGGGCTCCGGCGCCGGCGCCGCCGGCGAGGCCGTCGATGCGCTGGTCGCCAGCGGCGAGCGCGTCGGGCTCGTGACGCTGCGACTGTTCCGCCCGTTCCCGGCCGCCGCGCTGCTGGCCGCGCTGCCGGCCGGCGTGCGTGCGATCGCCGTGCTCGATCGCTGCAAGGAGCCCGGTTCCGCCGGCGAGCCGCTCTATCAGGACGTCGTCACGACCCTCGCGGAAGCCGCGGCGGCGGGCCGACCGATGCCGCGTGTCCTCGGCGGTCGCTACGGGCTCGCATCGAAGGAGTTCACGCCGGCGATGGCGAAGGGCGTTCTCGACGAACTCGCGCAGCCGGCACCCCGCAACCGCTTCACGATCGGCATCGTCGACGACGTGACGCACACCAGCCTGCCGTGGGACCCCGAGTTCCGGACCGAAGGAGCCGGCGGCAGACGCGCCGGTGCCGGCACCGGTGACGGAGCTCCGAGCGACGGCGCCCGCGCGCTGTTCTTCGGCCTCGGCTCGGACGGGACCGTCGGCGCCGCCCGGAGCACCGTCGCGATCCTCACCCGCGAGACGCCGCTGCACGCACAGGGCTACTTCGTCTATGACTCGAAGAAATCCGGGGCGATCACGGTGTCGCACGTCCGCTTCGGACCGGCGCCGATCCGCTCGACGTACCAGATCGAACGTGCCGAGTTCGTGTCGTGCCACCACTTCGATCTGCTGTTTCGCATCGACGTGCTCGAGCGGGCGGCCCACGGCGCCAAGGTGCTGCTGAATACGCCGCAGCCGCCCGAAGCGGTCTGGGACGAACTGCCGCTCGAAGTCCAGCAACAGATCCTCGAACGAGACCTCGAGCTGTGGGTGATCGACGCCGACCGGGTCGCCCGCGAGGCCGGCATGGGCGGCCGCATCAACACCGTGATGCAGCCGTGTTTCTTCGCGCTGTCGGGGGCGCTCGAACGCGAGCGCGCACTCGCCGCGATTCGCAGCTCGATCGAGAAGGCCTACGCCAAGCGTGGACCGACCATCGTGCAGCGCAATCTCGCTGCGGTGGACGCGGCGCTCGGCGCCCTCCACCGGGTGGAGACGCCGGCCACGGCCGACTCGTCGCGGCGTCGCCGCCCGCTGGTGCCGCCGGACGCGCCCGAGTTCGTGCAGCGCGTCACGGCGCGGCTGCTGGCGGGACAGGGCGACGCGTTGCCGGTCTCGGCGCTGCCGCCGGACGGGACGTTCCCGACCGGCACGGCCCGCTTCGAGAAGCGCGCGCTCGCGGCCGAGATCCCGCTCTGGGATCCCACGCTTTGCATCGATTGCGGGAAATGCGCGCTGGTCTGCCCGCACGCCGCCATCCGGATGAAGGTGTACTCCGAGGATGCTCTCGACGACGCACCGGCGGAGTTCCTGCACAAGCCGTTCCGCTCGCGCGAACAGCCCGAGCAGCGGCTGACGATCCAGGTCGCACCGGACGACTGCACCGGCTGCGGCGTCTGCGTCGACGTCTGTCCGGCGCGCAGCAAGAGCGAGGCGAAGCACAAGGCGATCGACATGGCGCCGGTCGGACCCCATCGCGAGCGCGAGCGCGAGCGCTTCGCGTTCTTTCTCGGCCTCCCGGAGCAGGATCCCGCGGCGCTCGAGCCGGCGACGGTGAAGGCCGTCGAGACCCGGCAGCCGCTGTTCGAGTTCTCCGGCGCGTGCGCCGGCTGCGGCGAGACGCCGTATCTGAAGCTGCTGTCGCAGCTATTCGGCGATCGCATGCTGGTGGCCAACGCCACCGGCTGCTCGTCGATCTTCGGCGGCAATCTTCCGACGACACCGTGGAGCGTCGGACCGGACGGACGCGGTCCAGCCTGGGCCAACTCGTTGTTCGAGGACAACGCCGAGTTCGGGCTCGGGATGCGCCTCGCCCTCGAGCGTCGCGTGGCCGAAGCCCAGCGGCTGCTGTCCGCCCTCAGCACCCGCGTCGGCGCAGACCTGGCCGATGCGATCCTCGCGGACCGCGGCAGCGACGAAGCCTCGATCGCGGCGCAGCGCCGGCGCGTCGCAGAGCTGAAGCGGCGCCTGCAGCCGCTCGCGGGCGGGCCGGACCCGCACGAGGCGGCGGACGCCCGGCGGCTGCTCTCGAGCGCCGACGATCTGGTCCGAAAGAGCGTGTGGATCGTCGGCGGGGACGGCTGGGCCTACGACATCGGTGCGCCCGGGCTCGATCACGTGCTGGCCGGCAGCCGCGACGTGAACGTGCTGGTGCTCGATACGCAGGTGTACTCGAATACCGGCGGCCAGGCCTCGAAGGCGACGCCGCGGGGCGCCGTGGCGAAGTTCGCGGCCGGCGGCAAGCAGGGGCCGCGCAAGGACCTCGGGCTGATCGCCAGCGCCTACGGCCACGTGTATGTGGCGCAGATCGCGATGGGCGCCGACGACGCGCAGACGCTCAAGGCGCTGCGCGAGGCCGACGCGTGGCCCGGCCCGTCGCTGGTGATCGCCTACAGCACCTGCATCGCACACGGCATCGACATGGCGCGCTCGATGAGCCATCAGCGCGATGCCGTGCGCAGCGGCTTCTGGCCGCTGTGGCGCTACCACCCGGGGGCCGAGGCGGAGCACCGGCCGTTCCATCTGGACTCGCGCAAGCCGACCTTGCCGCTGCGCGCCTTCGCGGAGCAGGAAGCTCGGTTTGCCATGCTGTTGCGCAGCGCCCCGGCGGAGGCGGAGCGGCTGCTCGCCCTGGCCCAGGGCGACGCCGATGAGCGTTGGCGATACTACGCGCAGTTGGCCGGCGTGGAACGCCGGCTGCTCGGGCTCGTGCCCGCTGTCCATCCGGCTGCGCCAGCGCCGGCTCCGCCGTCTGCGGAGGACCCCGAGGAGTGAAGACCGTGGACTTGCACAGTCGTTATCTCGGCCTTCGGCTGCGGACGCCACTGGTGGCCTCGTCGTCGCCGCTCACCGGCACGCTCGACGGGCTGCGCCGGCTCGAAGATGCCGGTGCGGCGGCCGTGGTGCTGCCGTCGCTGTTCGAAGAGGACATCACGGCGCTGTCGCTGGCGGTGCACGGCGCGCTCGAGGCCGGCACGGGGGTCTTCGCGGAGGCGCTCGACTACCTGCCGGAGCTGCCGGACTACGCGACCGGCCCGGACGCCTATCTGGAGCTCGTCGCGGCGGCCCGGGACGCCCTGCAGATTCCCGTCATCGCCAGCCTCAACGGCACCACACCGGGCGGCTGGACCGAGCACGCGCGGGCCGTCGAGCAGGCCGGTGCGGCGGCGCTCGAGCTGAACCTGTATCAGGTCGTCGCGGATCCCGACGAGTCCGCCGGCCTCGTCGAGGCGCGCTCGATCGAGCTGATCGGCGCGGTCCGCGCCGCCGTGGGGATCCCGCTCGCGGTGAAGCTCGGTCCGTACTACACCGCATTCGGTCACTTCTCGCGAGCTGTGGTGACGGCCGGCGCCGACGGCCTCGTGCTCTTCAATCGCTTCTATCAGCCGGATCTGGATCTCGAGAGCCTGGAAGTGACGCCGCACCTGGTGCTGTCGCAGGCCGAGGAACTGCGGCTCCCGCTGCGCTGGATCGGGATCCTGCGCCGGCGGCTCGTCGCGTCGCTCGCGGCGAGCTCCGGCATCCATCAGGTCGCCGATGTCGTGAAGGCGCTGCTCGCCGGCGCGGATGCGGCGATGCTGGCCTCGGTGCTGCTCGAGTACGGGGCCCCGCACCTGCGCAAGCTCGAGGCCGGCCTCGCGCGCTGGCTCGAGGAACGCGAGTACGAGTCCGTCGAGCAGATGAAGGGCAGTCTGTCGCAGGCGGCGATCCCGAACCCGGATGCGTTCGAGCGCGCCAACTACCGCGAGGTGCTGCGCAGCTGGTCGAGCGACTTCCGGCACTGACAAGAGGGCGCCGCGAGGGCTTCCGGGCTCCGTCCGGCCGCGCGGACCCGCTCACGACGCGAGTCGGATCGCTCCGCTCCACGCCAGCGCGCCGAGCACCAGCGCGAGGGCGATCCGATACCAGCCGAACGGCGCCAGCCCGTGTCGGCCGAGGAAGCGCACCAGCCACTGGACCGCGAAGGCGGCCGACACGGCGGCGACGGCGAATCCGATCAGCACCGGCCCGGCGCCGAGCGTCTCGAAGAGGTTTGGCCCGTCCGCGAGCAGGTTCTTGGTCAGCTTGTATGCGCAGGCGGCGCCGAGGGTCGGCACGCCGAGCAGGAACGAGAACTCGGCGGCATCGCGGGGGCGCAGGCCGAGCAGGACGCCGCCGGCGATCGTCATCATGGAGCGCGACGTGCCCGGCCACATGGCGACGCACTGGAACAGGCCGATCAGCAGCGCCATGCGTGCGTCGATCGATTCGAGCGTCCGGTCGCCGCGGGGGCCGCGGCGACCCAGCCAGATCATCCACAGGCCGCCGAGCAACAGGGCGGCCAGTACCGGAGGGGCGGAGAACAGGTGCGCTTCGATCGAGTCGTCGAGCAGCGGGCCCAGCACGGCTGCCGGCAGGAAGGCGAGCGCCAGATTCTGCAGCAGGCGCAGGCCCAGCGGGTCGCGTCCCCGTAGGCCGTTCCAGGTCTGGGGCACGCGGTGCCGGTAGAGCCCCAGCACCGCGAGGATGGCGCCGCCCTGGATCGCGATCTCGAAGGTCGCGAGTGCCTCCGCCTGCTCCGGGGTCCGGAGGCCCAGCAGCGAGGAGACGAGGATCAGGTGCCCGGTGGAGCTCACGGGCAGGTACTCGGTGATGCCCTCGACGAGGCCCAGCACGACCGCCTGCCACCACTCCATGCGCGCCTCCTCGACCGGAGCAGGCTCTCTACCCTATTCTGCCGCGCGCCGCACGCGGGCGGAGCACGCGAACTCGCAGATCGGGAGGCAAGCGACGATGCACGAAACCGGAGGCCCGAACGTCTGGGCCCTGCTGATGGTCTTTCTGCTGGCGGGTTTCGTCGGCTTCCAGGTGATCCAGAACGTGTCGCGTTTGCTGCACACGCCGCTGATGTCGCTCACCAACGCGATCTCGGCGATCGCGATCGTCGCGTCGATCATCATCGCGGGTGAGCAGAAGACGCTGACCAGCATGATCCTCGGCACGGTCGCCATCGCGGCCTCGATGACCAACATCGTGAGCGGCTTCCTGATCACCGACCGGATGCTCAAGATGTTCAAGGAACGGGAGCCGCGAAAGTGAGTGCCGAGCTGGCGAATGGACTGACGCAGATCTCGTACCTGCTCGCGGCCGGGCTGTTCATCTTCTCGCTGCGCTGGCTGAACCGCCCGCAGACCGCCCGGCGCGGCGTGCTGGCCGGGGTCGTCGGCATGGTCGCCGCGGTGGTCGGGACGCTGCTGCATCCGGAGATCGCGAGCTACCTGTGGATCGTCGTCGCGCTGGCGATCGGCACCGCCTTCGGGATCCCGCTCTCGCGCGTGGCGCTGACGGCGGTGCCGCAGCGGACGGCGCTGTCCCACGCCTTCGGCGGGCTCGCCGCCGGACTGGTCGGGATCGCCAAGTACACGCTGTGGGTCCAGGACGATTCGCTGACGACGTTTCGGATCAGCGTGATCGTGATCGAGGTGCTGCTCGGCTTCATCACCTTCACCGGCAGCCTGATGGCCGCCGGCAAGCTGCAGGAGGTGATTCCGACCCGGCCGATCACGTACCGCGGGCAGAACTGGGTGAACCTGTCGCTGCTCGGGATCGCGATCGCCGCCAGCGTCGGTCTGATCTACGACCCGTCGCTGTGGCCGCTGTTCGGTCTCGTCGTCGGCCTCTCGCTGCTGTTCGGCGTGCTGCTGATCCTCCCGATCGGCGGCGCCGACATGCCGACGGTGATCTCGATCCTGAACTCCTACGCCGGCCTCGCCGCCGTCGCGATGGGCTTCGTGCTCGACAACATGCTGCTGGTGACGGCCGGGGCGTTGGACGGCGCGTCGGGCTTCATCCTGTCGGTGATCATGTGCCGGGCGATGAACCGCTCGTTCACGAACGTGCTGTTCGGCGCGTTCGGGACCGTCGCGGCCGGCGGCGGCCCCGGCGGCGAAGAAAAGGTCGTGAAGAGCGCCACCGCACAGGACGTGGCCGACCTGCTCGAGAATGCGTCGCGGGTGGTCGTCGTGCCGGGTTATGGCATGGCGGTGGCACAGGCGCAGCATCGGGTCCGGGAGGTCTACGACCAGCTCGTGAAGCGCGGCGTCGACGTGAAGTTCGCGATCCATCCGGTGGCCGGCCGCATGCCCGGGCACATGAACGTGCTGCTCGCCGAAGCGGACATCCCGTACGAGTCCCTGGTCGAGATGGACGAGATCAACCGCGATCTCCCGCAGACGGACGTCGTGCTGGTGGTCGGCGCCAACGACGTCGTGAACCCCGCCGCGCGGCACGATGCCTCGAGTCCGATCTACGGCATGCCGATCATCGATGCTGACAAGGCCCGGGTGTGCGTCGCGATCAAGCGTTCGATGAGCGCGGGCTTCGCCGGCATCGACAACGAGCTCTATAGCGCCGACAACACGTTGATGCTGTTCGGCGATGCCAAGGCGATGATCGGCGAGATCAGCAAGGCGCTGGCGGGCGGCGGCGGGCTCGGGCACTGATCCGGTCCGGCAGCCGGATCTTGCGGCGGCGGCCGAGCGCGCCGGACGCCGGAGCCGGGTGGCGCTCAGGAGTCCGCGACGTTGCTCTCGCGGTCCAGGTGCAGGCGCTGGCGCGCCCGCGTCGTCGCGCGCTTGACGTGCCGCGTCATCCGCGCGAGCCGGGACGGCCGCACCCAGCTCATCTGGAGCACGCGCCGTTCGCCCTCGATCGGCTTGTGCCCGTGATAGGAGCAGTTGCTGCGCCGGAAGGCGAGCAACGTGCCGCTCACCGGCGCGACCTCGGCGGCGTAGTCCTCGATGTCGGTCGGCGAACGCAGCAGCCGTAGCCGCCCGCCGGCGCACGTCCACGCGTCGTTGAAATACAACAGCACGGTGATGAGTTTGGTCCACGAGTCGGTGTGGATGCTCCCGTCGCTGCGCTGCACGCGTCCGCGCAGCGTGAGGTGGGTCGACGCGTGCTCGAGGTCGACGCCGAACTTGGCGGCGATCCGGCGCGTCATCTCGGGGCCACGGAGCTCTTCCACCAGCGCGAGAAACGCGGGTCCGGGCCGGGTGTCGGCGAGCGCCACGTTGCCGGGCTCGAGCAGCTTCGGGAAGTCGCGCTGGATCTCGCCGCGAGTTCCGGGCGCGAGGAAGTCCGGGACGACCACGAAATCGAACGGGTCGCGCGTCAGCTCGGTCGCATCGAGGGCGTCGAGGTCGATCCTGCCCATGGTGCCGATTCTTCTCCGGTCGAGACCACGGGATAGACCGTCCGCTGCCGCCTGTCGATGAAGACCGAGCCGCTCGACGGTTCCCGATTGACCCCCTCCTGGGGATTTTGTACCCCCCCTCGGCGCCGGGCCGGTCCGCACCCTGGCGTG
The DNA here is from genome assembly GCA_900696485.1 of uncultured Pseudomonadota bacterium. Lineage (GTDB taxonomy): Bacteria > Myxococcota_A > UBA9160 > UBA9160 > PR03 > CAADGG01. The sequence goes on along the minus strand of CAADGG010000105.1, from coordinate 6,239 downwards.
AGGGGAGCTTCGTGAGCGAGTTGCGCGACAGGATCCGGGATGCCGCCCGGGAAGTCGTCGTCCACGCGCCGTTCTTCGTGCCGGCGACGCAGCGACGACGTCTGGACCGCTGGCTGCGCGGACGCGAAGAGCTCCGCAAGCTCCACGCCGCGGACGTCGCGTTCGTCTCCTGGGCGAAGAGCGGTCGCACCTGGGTGCGGCTGATGCTGTCGCGTTTCTACCAGATCCACTGCCGGCTGCCGGAGTCGAGCTTCCTCGAGTTCGACAACCTCAAGCGGCGGGACCCGGCGATCCCGTCGGTGTTCTTCACGCACGGCAACTACCTGCGCGATTACAGCGGGGATTTCACCAGCAAGCAGGCCTTCTACGACGCCCGGGTCCTGCTGCTGGCGCGTGACCCGAGGGACGTCGCTGTTTCGCAGTACTTCCAGTGGAAGCACCGGATGCGGGGCTGGAAGCGCTACCTGAACGACTATCCCGAGCAGCGCGACGGGCTGTCGCTCTACGAGTTCGTGATGGAGCAGGAGGCCGGGCTGCCCCGCATCGTCGAGTTCCTGAACGTCTGGGCGCGGGAGCGGCCGAAGCTGCGCGCCGCGCACCTCACGCGCTACGAGGATCTGCGCCGGCGGCCGGCGGAGAGCCTCGCGGCGATGCTCGCGTTCCTCGGCACACCCGGCTCCGACGCCGAGATCGAGGAGGCCGTGCGCTACGCCGCCTTCGACAACATGCGCCGGCTCGAGGAGACGCAGGCGTATCGGCGTCAGGGTCGCCGGCTCGTCGCCGGAGAGCGCGGCAACCCGGATTCGTACAAGGTGCGTCGGGCCAAGGTCGGCGGCTGGCGCGATTACTTCGACGACGCGCAGTGCGCGGCGATCGACGGCTACGTGCGCGAACGGCTCGATCCGGTGTATGGCTACGTCGACGCCGGTCCGCCGGCGCGCGAGACCGCTGCGGTCCTGCACCGCGAACCGGCCTGACGCCGGCGGCTGGGGCGCCAACGCCTGCCGGAGTGCGGGCTGCGTTCAGCGGGCGGCCGGCGATCGGTGCGGCGCGAGCAGCGCGCGGACGGCCGCGGCAGCGTGCTCGAGATCATCCGGAATCTCTCCGGTCGGCGGCGCGAGCTCGTCGAAACTGCGTGCGGCCAGGCCGCTGGTGAACAACAGCTCGTAGAACGCCGTGAAATCGCGCGTGTGCGTGAGCAGGCCGCGCTGAAAGGCGGCGCGGGCGAGCGCCCGGCGCACGCCATGCCACGGACCTTCGCCGCGCACATCGAACAGCCAGTGCGAGAAGCGCCGGCGCTGCTCGTCGAGACGGCCGAGCGGGCCGGTCGAGAGCGGCAGGATCGCGACCGGCCGGCGCAGCTTCACGGCTTCGACGAGCATCGAGATGCTGTCTCCCGTCACGACGAGGCCGTCGGCGGCGCCGAGCAGCGCGCGGTACGGGTTCTCCTCGGCGTCCGGAGTCCAGCGGAACCACAACGTACCGGGGGGCCGCTGCGCCTCGAGTGCGGCGATCACGTCCGGCGGCGTCCGGCGGCTCGTCGTCACGTACGGCGTGCCGCCGCGCTGCACGATCTGACGCAGCAGCCCGAGCAGCCGTTGCGTGGCCGCCGCGTCGAACGCGAAGGGTCCCGTCGGGCCACCGACCAACACGCCGATCAGCGGCCGCGGCAGTGCGTCGAGCCTCGGTCCCCACGCTGCGACCGCCCTCGCGACATCGGCCTCGTCGATGCGCATCAGCGGCAGCGCGATCGAGGCGGCGTTCGGCACCGGCGGCAGTTGCACCTCGGCGCTCGCGATCACCAGGTCGAAGTCCGTCATGTGTCCGGACGGTTTGCCGAGCAGCACGAGCTTCGTGTGTCCGCCGCTCGCGCGTTTCACCCACAGGGCGGCCATCGAGGGTCGCCGGCCGATCGTCAGGATCAGATCCGGCCACGGCGGAGCCAGCGCGTCCGAAGCCTCGAGATCGAGATGGTCCAGCGACGCCGCGACCTTCGGCTTCGCGACGGTCCACTCCGGCCGGACGGTCAGGTTCTTGCGCTCGAACGGCCAGCCGAGCGCCGGCGCCAGCGCTTCCACCTGTGCGTTGTCACCGCGTTTGTCGGCGAGCAACAGCCAGACACGCGGGGAGGAAGCGGCGGCGTCGCTCACCGGCGGCTCACCGGGGCCGTGCAGCGCCGCTCGGCGGAAGCCTCTCCTTCGTGTATCCCAGCGACGGCGACAGAGACTGTGCGACGATCGCGTCGAGCTCGGCCACCTGCTCGGCCGAGAAGTCCTCGCGATAGCCGCCGACCTTGGCCCGCCGCACCTTGAAGGAGTTCGGATCGTCGGGATTGCGGAGGTTCAGTCCGCCCTGCTTCGGGAAGAAGCCACGGCTCTCGAGCTGGCGGAGGTTGTCGAACGACGCGAACTGCACCGCCTCCTCGATCTCGACGTCGGAGAACTCCTCGCCCATACACGCGACGATGCGGCGCAGCCACACGGCGGGCTCTGCGCGCAGGTCCTCGTAGCGGACCAGCAGCCCGCGTTCGAGTCCGGCCAGGTTGCGCTCCCACGTGTTCAGGTACTCGATCAGCGACCGCACGCCGAGATCGCTGTGACGGACGAACTCCCACATCGAGATCGTCCGGCGCTCGACCGGGTGGGCGAGAAAGTGATTGATCAGCTCCTGCTTGTGCGCCGACTGGCGGCGTGTGAACTGGTGATACCAGGACACTGCGATGTCGCACGGGTGGCGTACCAGGATCACCGTCGGCTTCGCGCGCAGCTCCGGATCCGGCGCGCGGACGTCGAGCTTTCGGCCGATGATGCCTTCGTAGCTGTAGTAGCCGTTGGTCGCGGCGAGCCGCGGGATCGCAGCGTTCACCCGCGCGAGCTCGTCCGAGCCGATCAGCTTCGAGGCTGGAAGCCCGTGCCGGACCTGATAGAGCCGCGAGAGCATGGCCTTGAGCCACGTGTTGCCGCTCTTCGGGTGGCCGATGATCAACAGCCCGGCACGGCGCGCGATCGCCAGCTCGTGCGCGGCGAGCCAACGCTCTCGTAGTGCGACACGAGGGCGTGTGGGCAGCACGGCCGTCGCCGCGAGGATCGCGAGCTTCTTCGGACCGTCCGCGAGCCACGGCCCGGCGCGGAGGACCTCGTGTGTCGGTTTCGTCATCGCTGCCTCGCTGCGGCCGCGGCAAGCTTGGACTTTTTCGGCGGCTTCGGCCAGCGCCGGGCCGTGCATGCCCACTGCTCGGGCCGCGCGCGGATCCACTGCTCGAAGCGCGCGTTCAGGTCTCGGGTCATCTGGCGCGCCTGCTCGCGCGGCGACGCCGACGGGTCCTCCGGCCGGATCGGCTCGCTGATCGAAACCCGGAACTGGGCGTCGCGCAGCCGTTCGACGCGCAGCGGCACCAGTTCGCAGTCGTAGCGCAGCGCCAGCTTGGCCGGCACCAGCGTCGTGGGCGTCGGGACGCCGAAGAACGGGATCGGCTCGCCGTCGTCCACGCGGTGATCGGCGACGATGCCGACGGCGCGGCCGGCGGCGAGCTCGCGCATCAGCGTTCGGAGGCTCTGGTTGCGATCGAGCAGCGTGCAGCCGAGCGGCTCGCGGAAGCGCTGGATGAAACGATCGAGGAACGGGTTCGACTCCGGCGTGAAGATCACCGTCAGCGGGACACCGAACTCCTTGGCCGCGAGCGGGGCCAGATCCCAGCTGCCGACGTGCGCCGTGACGAAGACGATCGGCCGGCCGGGCTCCATCACCGCATGCACGCGGCTGTCGAATTCGACGTGATGTTCGATGGCGGCGGCGATCGAGCGCAGGTGCGGCAGCTCGGCGAGCACCGCGCCGAGATGGCCCCAGATCTCGCGGGCGAGGGCGTGCCGCTGCGCGGCGGAGAGCTCGGGGAAGGCGACTTCCAGGTTGCGCCGCACGTGCTCGCTCTTGCGCAGCCGCGGCCCCGCGACGCGCAGCAGGCGCCGCCCGAGACGCGACGCGACGTTCACCGGCAGCGCGCCGAGCAGCATCCAGATTGCCGCGATCAGGCCGGCCTCGAGCGCCCAGATCGCGCGCTGCAGGCGCGGCCGCACGCGCACGATGCGGCGCAGCGATTGCGGAAGGAAGGGGTGCTTGGCCATCGGAACGGGCTCGGTTTAGCCGACGCGCGGCGGCCGCGCTGCCGGCGCCTCCCGGCCGCGCGGTTCCGACCGCAGGGCCGGAGTCACGGCGGTGCGGCGCCGCGCGCTTGCCTTGACAGGTGCCGGCCGAAGGCCCACATCACCAGCGCGTGCAGGCGCGCCTGGGTCTGGCGATAGAGCCACCACGGCAGGCGAGGCCGGTAGTCCTGGACGGCGGCCAGCACGTGCGTGCCGTCCGGCGTCGCGCGGAACTCGAGCCGGGGCAGGTCGCCGCTCGCGGCGGGGGCGGCGAGCCATCCGCCGCGGATCGCGAACAGCGAGCGCTCGGGGTTGCTGCGCGCCCCTTCGAGTTCCAGCTCGAGCAGCGGGCGCGCAACGCCGCGTGCCCGCAGCCGGACGAGCGTTCCGTCGCGCTCCACCTGGACCAGCGGCCGCACGAAGCGCGGCAGCCAGCTCGTGTACTCGCGCGCGACCCAGGCCGCATCGCGGCCCGGCGGCAGCGGCAGGCGCTGCACCGAGCGCACCGTCGACGCCGGCCGTCGCGGCCGGTCGCGCAGCGCCTCGGCGAGCGCATCGGCGAATGGCATGCCGGGCCGCCCCATCCGCTCCTGCAGCCAGCGGTCGCGCGCCACCATCGGGTGTCGCAGGCTCTCGACCAGCGGCGCCACCAGCGCACGCGGCGTGCCGGTGACGAGCGTCACCCACAAGCGCGACAGGCCCGGACTCATCAGCGGCACCGGCAGGAACAGCCGCCGCTTGCCCAGCGCCCGGGCCGTCGCGCGCATCAGATCGCGGTACGAGAGCGGATCCGGGCCGCCGACCTCGCAGATGCGACCGATCGTGTCGGGATCGCCCACGCAGTGGACGAGGATCGCGACGACGTCGTCGAGGGCGATCGGCTCCGACGGCGTCAGCGTCCACGCCGGGCACACCATGACCGGCAGCCGCGCGACCAGCTTCACGACGATGTCGAGCGACGAGCCGCCCGGTCCGACGACCATGGCCGCGCGCACTGCAGTGACCGGCGCCCCGTGCGCGCCGAGCGCGGACTCGACTTCGAGTCGGCTCGCAAGATGCGCGGAGAGCTGCGTACGGGTGGCGTCGTCATGCGGGACGAGGCCGCCGAGGTAGAGGATCCGGCGCACGCCGGCGCTCGCCGCGGCCCGGCCGAAGTTGTCGGCGAGCAGCAGATCGAGATCCTCGAAACGGCCCTGCGTGAGCCGCGCCGAGGGCAGCATCGAATGGACCAGGTAGACCGCGATGTCCGCGCCGGCGAGTGCGGCTTCGGTTTCGCGCAGCGAGAACAGGTCGCAGCGCCGCCAGACGACGGGGCCGTCGGCGGCACGTTCCTCCGGCGGAGCGCTGCGCGTCAGCGCGATCACGTCGGCGTGTTCGACGAGGGCCGGCACGAGCGCGCGGCCGACGAAGCCGGTGGCGCCGGCGATGGCGACGCGCGGACGCGGCGTGAGCGCAGCGCTCACGCGGTGGCGTCGTTCGTGACGATGCGGATCTCGATGCCGTGCGCGGCGGGCGCCTGCTGGATGTCCGTGCGCGCGCGGCGGAAGGCCTTGCCATCCGCCGCCGCGCGCACGAAACCCTGCACCCGACTCGTGAGCGCACCGAGTGGCATCACGTCGAAGAACGCCGGCGTCGCGAAATCGAGGAACCAGCGCCACTCGGTCCCACGGACCCAGCGGAGCAGCAGGCCGACACCGGCGCGCACGAGGAACGTGGACTCAGGCCGGCTTGGCCGCCCACGAGATGCAGTACCCGCCGGCCTCTACGACGCCGTTCGGGAACAGCGTGCACTTGCCCCGATTGTTCTCGCCCGCGGTGTACAGCACGCAGCCCGAGCACAGCTTGTCCGGATTCGGTGACTCGTGCACGTACTGGATGCCGCTCACGATCGCGGCGTTCTCCGGGATCTCCGTCACCAGCTTCGTGTCGTCGGCGCGCGCCGCGCGGCCGCCGAGCGCCAGGCCGCCGACCGCGGCCGCAAGGCCGAGGCCGAGCTTGCCGACTTCACGGCGCGTGAAGCCCGACGGGACGTCCGAAACTCGATCCGAAACCCGATTCGAAACTCGATCTGAGACTTGATCTGAAACTTGATCCGAAACT
>CAADGG010000104.1 GCA_900696485.1 uncultured Pseudomonadota bacterium | reverse complement strand
TCCGCCTGATCCAGCCGGCGAGCGAAGCTCCAAGGCAGGGGATCACGAGGAAAGAATCTACGAAGCGCGGAGAACGCGACCGCGAGCACTCTTGTGAAAACAGATCCGCTCCTGCTGGCTAACGGATGGCCGCTAAGCTGCGGCCGCGCGGAATGCTACCACGATTCGTGTCGACCCCAGCAGGCCGCGCGGCTGAAGCCCGCGGCCGTCAGCTTCAGCGGCTTGTTAGACGGCCGCTCGCGACGCTACAGCGTTGGGAGTTCAAGAGCGAGGAGCCTCCGGGCGACCTCGAGCCGTTGCTCCTCAGAAATACCGTCGAGGCCCATTGAGTCGGTCTCGATCTGGAGAAGATGTGCCGCGAGCTCATTGGGCGAGGTACCTCGCCGAAGCATCGAGTAGATGACACCGATGTAGCTGTCGTACTCGTCTGCGACCGCGTCTGCGACACCGATCGGATCCCAGTTCGCGTTGAGAACTGCCCGGACGCCGTCCTGGATAGCGAGCCATGCACGCCCGGCCGTCTCGACTCGAAGGAGATCGCCGCCCTGGACCACCGCGACGAACTGTGAATTCGGCCTGCGGAGGGACGGCGGCACGCGCTCCATGGGAACGTCCCGCTCCCTTTGCCCGAGGCGCACCCGGAGGTGACCGGGGGATCCGGGTCCGATGACGGTGGCCTCGACTCGCCTCTCACTCATCGCGATGCTCGTTCTGCGGCCGTCTAACTAATATTCGCTTGCGCACCCCGATCTGTTCGGGATGCGGGGATGCGGCGGATAGTACCGTGCTTCTTTGGGCGTGGGGAGAATCTTGCGTGAGGGCGCGGGGTTGGAGTTGGGGTTGGAGAGGGGTTCGGAATTGGGCTGCGAGGGGGTGCGGGATAAGACGTCCCGATCGCCGGGGTGCTCGGAGCATGCTGCGAGGCGTGCGGGTGGGATGGTTCGAGACGCGGTTCGCGGGGTGGTTGGGGGTCAGAGACGGTCGGCGGGGCTGCGGACGCCGAGGGGGCCCTGTTGGAGGACGTGGGTGTAGATCATCGTGGTGCGGAGTTCGCGGTGGCCGAGCAGTTCTTGCACGGTGCGGATGTCGGCGCCGTCCTCGAGCAGGTGGGTGGCGAAGGAGTGGCGGAACGTGTGGCAGCTGACGCGCTTGGCGATGCGCGCAGTCTGGACGGCGCGTTTGACGGCGCGCTGGATCGCGGTCTCGTGGAGATGATGGCGGAAGCGCCGGCCGGTCGTCTCGTCGACGCCGATGCGCGTAGCCGGAAACACCCATTGCCACGCCCACTCGTTCGGCGCGTTGGGGTACTTGAAGGCCAGCCGGCCCGGGAGGCGGGGGCCGGGAAGGCCGTCGGCGCGGTCGGCCTCGAAGAGCTGGTGGACGTCGACGAGATGTCGGCGCAGGCCTCGTTCGGCGATGCGCGGGAGCGGTGTCGCCCGGTCGCGTCGGCCCTTGGGTTCGCGGATGAGGAGCTGCTGGCGCTCGAAGTCGAGGTCCTTCACGCGGAGCCGTAGCGCCTCGAGGAGCCGCAGGCCGCTGCCGTACAGCAGCGTCGCCACCAGGCGATGGACGCCGGAGAGCTCGGCCAGAATGCTGCGGACCTCTGCGCGCGAGAGCACCACCGGCAGCCGCTCGGGTCGCCGCGCACGGACCGCACTGTCGAGGCCCTCGAGTTCGCGGCCGAGGACGTCGCGATACAGGAACAGGACGCCGGCCAGGGCCTGGTTCTGGGTCGACGCCGAGACGTTGCCGCACACGGCGAGATCGGACAGGAACGCGACGACTTCGGGGGCCCCCATCTCGTCGGGGTGGCGCTTGTCGTGGAACAGGATGAAGCGACGAATCCACTGTACGTAAGCCTGTTCGGTCCGCGGGCTCATGTGGCGCAGCCGGATCGCCTGACGCACTCGATCGAGGAGGCGCGGCGGGGCGGGTTGCGGCGCGGCGTTGGTCGCTGCCGGCTCGGGCGGATCGCCGGCAGCGCGCGGTTCGCGTCGGTCGCTCGGCGGGTTCGGGCCGGAGGACACCGTCATCGAAGCGTCCGGCAGGACCGGGGGGGCGCTAGGCCGGAAGCTAGCCCGGATTCTTTCGGAAGCTCGTCGCGATCGTCGTTCGTAGCAACGCGCTCGTGAAGGATCCGGGCCCGGTCAGCCTGCGCGGGGTCGCGCCGGATCGGGGTCCAGCTTGCGCCGGCCCAGCGACCGCACGAGTCCCACGAGCAGCGCGATCACGCTCCCCATGAGGAGCACCGTCAACGCCGGCAGCGGCGCCACGGCGAACCACGTGAGCGGGGGAGAGACGGCCGGCGCCAGCACCCGGCGCGGCGGCGGCGCGGTCCGGATCAGCGCGCCGTCCTCGAGCACGACGCGGGTGCCGCCGGCGCCTTCCGCCACGCGGTCCTGTGTCGCTCCGAAGCGCTGAAAGGCGGCGCTGTCGGGTTGCGTGTGGAGGAGCTGGCCGTCGCGATCGAAGACGTGCAGCCGGCCGCTCGCGGCCGTCGCGACTTCGATGCGATCGGCGGCGTCGATGCGGAGGCGGACCGGCCCGGCGTCGCCATCGAGGTACCAGCCGCGGAGGAAACGGCCGTCGGCGTCGTACACGTGGATGCGATCGGCGTCGGTTCCGGCATAGACCCGGCCCTCGCGATCGACGGCGAGACCCGACGGTGAGACGAGCGGCGGCCCGAACGGGGTCGCGCGGCGAAGCTGCGCCCCAGCGATGCCGCCGAGCACGAGGCCGGCCACGCCGAGCGCCAGCAGCAGCAGCGGCCCGAGCCGACGCGTCAGAATTCTCGCAGCCTCGGACACCGGAACGGATCGGGTCGAGTCCGCGTGCGGCCCCGAAGCCGAAGCGGTCGCGCTCGCTCGCGTGCCCGGCCGCTCACCCGGCGAGCAGGTTTCGCGCCACGACCTTCAGCGCGAGGATCGGCTTCACGCCTTCGAAGATCGGCAGCACCAGGGCGTCCACGGTGTAGCGGCTGATCGGATACTCCTCGGCGTAGCCCCAGCCGCCATGCAGCACCTGCCCCTTCAGCGCGATCTCGACGGCGATGTCGCACGCGAGCAGCTTCGCCTGCGCGGCGAGCGGAGCGGCCTTGCGTTCGTCGCCGTCCATGGCTTCGGCGGCGGCGTACGTGATGGCGCGCGCGGCCGCGAGCTTGGCCGCCATGCGGCCGAGTTCGAACTGCGTGAGGCCGAACTCGATCGTCGGCTTGCCGAACTGCACGCGGTCGCGGACGTATTCGGCGCTCTTCTCGAGTGCGGCCTGCGCGAGGCCGGTGGCGCGACCGCCGGTCTGCAGGCGCCCCGCGGCGAAGCCGCCCATCTGGAGGTAGAAACCCTTGCCGAGGCCGGCTTCGCCTCCCACCAGGTTCTCGGCCGGCACGAACCAGTTCTCGAACTGCACGGTGTAGGAGTGCATGCCGCGGTAGCCGATCGTCGCATCGGCCTTGCCTTCCATCACGCCACCGCCCGGCTGCGTCTGCTTGAACGCGTGTTCGCGCGTCGACTCCTTCTCGACGATGAACAACGAGAGGCCCTTGGCGCCGGAAGCCGGGTTGCCGTCGGTGCGCGCGAGCAGCGCCAGGATGTTGGCGCGCCCGGCGAAGGTGCACCACGCCTTCGGGCCGTTGATGACGTATCCGTCGCGGCCGTCGACGGTCTTGCGATCCGCGCGGCACTTCACGGCGGCGACGTCGCTGCCGACGTCCGGTTCCGTCACCGAGATGCCGACCATCAGTTCGCCGGCGGAGATCTTCGGCAGCCAGTGCTGCTTCTGCGCCTCGGTGCCGCCGGCCATCAACGCCTTCGTCAGGATCTCCGGACGCGTGATCAGCGAGCCGGCCGCCGCCAGCGACGCGCGCGAGAGCTCCTCGGTGGTGAGGATCATCGCGAGGTTGCCCCTCTCGGTGCCGCCGTACTCCTCCGGGACCGACAGCCCGAAGTAGCCGAGCTCGGACATCTTCGTGATGAACTCTTCCGGGATCGTCTCGTCGTGGCGATGGATGCGCTCGGCGTGCGGCGCGATCTCCTTTTCCGCGAACTCGCGTACGGACTCGCGCACCTGCTCGAGCGTCTCGTCGAGCGGCGTTTCGTTGCGGCCGCGTCGCTCCGCGACGGCGCGCCCGATGGCGCGGAACACCACTTCGTTGCCGGCCGCCCGCAGCCGTTTGCGGACATCGGCCGGGAACGCGGACAGGAACACTTCGTCGCCGATGCCGAGATCATCGGCCGACGGGGCGAGCCGCGATGTGAGGCTCCAGACGAGATCCGCGGTGGCGGCGGCGGCCGTGGCTTCGAGCAGCGCGTCGGCGCGCCCTTCGCTCTTCATCCGCTCGGTGTACGCGAGCAGCTCCTGCGCCGCGCGGGCCTCGGTGGCGGCGTAGGCGACGCGCTCGGCGAGCACCTGATGGTCGTCGATCGCCGCGCCGTTCTTCGTGATCTCGCGGGCGCGGGCGAGCGCGCCGTCGAGCAGCATCTCGGCGGGCGCGAGCAGTGCGCGGGCGTCGGCGAGGGTCGGGAGGGCGGGGTCGCTCATCGGGGTCTCCGTCGCTGCGCGGGGCCGGGCCACCCGCCGGGGGTCTCGGGAAAGGCCGGAGTCTAGCGGGCGCAGCGCGCGCCGGCTGCGCCGGGAACGAGCCGAACAACGACGTGGCGGCGGCGCTTTACGCGCTCGGGCCGGACGGCTTGTGGTGCAGGAAGCCGAGCAACTGCTCCACCAGTGCCGGGGCGCCGAAGACCAGGCCGACCTTGCCGAGGTGCGGGTACTCGATCGTCGCGCAGCGGCCACCGGCGGCCGGCACCAGCGCCTGCGTCGCCGCGCAGTCCCACGGGTTGAGGTCCAGGTCCACCATCGCGTCGACGGCGCCGGAGAGTACCTGCGCGTGGCCGAAGCCGTCGGTGTAGCCGCGGAAGAACGGCAGCTCGCGCGCCATCCGGACGAAGCCGTCCTGTTCGCGCGCGCGCGTGAAGCAGAACCCGTCGCCGTGGGCGATCATCGCGTGTCGCAGATCGGTGGCGGACGAGCAGCGCACCGGTTCGCCGTTGCGGCGCACGCCGCCGCCGGTCCAGCCGACGGTCCGTTCGCCGAGCGCCGGCAGATCGATCACGCCGAGGACCGGCACGCCGTCCTCGAGCCGCGCGACCAGCGTCGAGAACAGCGGGATCCCGCGCGAGAACGCGATCGTTCCGTCGATCGGGTCGATGACCCACGCGGAGCCGGTCCGCGGGTTGCCCTCGGCGCCGAACTCCTCGCCGAGGATCGCGGCGTCCGGGTCGCCGGCCCGGAGCACGCGGCGGATCGCCTGCTCGGCGGCGCGATCTGCTTCCGTAACGGGCGAGCCGTCGGCCTTGGTCTCGACGTCGACGCGGCGGAAGCGCGGCAGGATCTCGGCCCGGGCGGCGTCCACGGCTCGTTCGGCGAGGCTGGCGAGCTCGGCGAGCGCCGTGATCTTCGGGGCGTGTGTGGGGTCGTGGGACATGGCGCGTCGCAGGGTACCATTCCGGCTCACCGGAGGTCACCATGTCCGCTCCCGTCGCCCCGCCCTCACTCGCCGAACGGCTCGGCTTCGCCGCGAGCGACCGCATCGCCGTCGTCCATGCCGACGACATCGGTATGTGTCATGCCGCAAACGAAGGAGCGTTCGACGCGCTCGAGCACGGCGTCGTGACGTGCGGCTCGATCATGGTGCCGTGCCCGTGGTTCCCCGAAGCGGCGGCGCGTGCCCGCGCGAATCCCGGCGCGTACGACCTCGGCGTGCACCTGACGCTGAACGCGGAGTGGTCGCGCTATCGCTGGGGTCCCGTCGCCGGCCGCCGGGCGGTGCCGTCGCTGGTCGACGCGGAGGGCTACCTGCCGCGCACGTCGCTCGAAGTCGCGAAGCGGGCGAAGCCGGCTGAGGTGGAGACCGAGCTGCGCGCCCAGATCGAGATGGCGCTTTCGGCCGGCATCGACGTCACGCATCTCGACGCGCACATGGGGACGGCGTTCTTTCCGCCGTTCCTCGAGAGCTACGCGAAGCTCGCCCAGGAGTTCCGCATTCCGGCGCTGGCGGTGACGCCGGATCCGCCGGCGCTCGCGCGCGCCGGGCTGGCCGGGGCCGCAGACATGATCCGGCGCGTCGTCGAGTTGTTGAGCGCCGCCGGGTTGCCGATCCTCGACGCGCTCGACAGCAACTCGCTCGGCTTTCCGGCTGGAGGGGGCGAGGCGCACGCGCAGAGTCGGCTCGCTGGGCTCGGCGCCGGTGTGACGTACTTCATTCTCCATCCGGCGCGCGATGGCGAGGAACTGCGCGCCATCACGCCGGACCATCACGCGCGCGCCTTCGAGCACCAGTTCTACGGCAGCGCGCGCGGCCGCGCCGCGCTGGCCGAAGCCGGGATCTGCACGGTCGGGATGCGTGCACTGCGCGATCTGCTCGCATGATTCCGTCAAGAAAGGGGCCGGGTTGGATTCGTCAACTTTTCCCCGTGAGGGGAAAAGTTGACGAATCCAACCCGGCCCCTTTCTTGACGGAGTCGCGGGATCGGCGGTGCGGTCAGCGGATGTCGTCGAGCGGCGCTTCGATGAGGTCGTAGTCGGCTTCTGCCGGGATCCGGATCACCGGGCCGCTCGCGCCTTTGCCGATCGTCGGCAGCACCGGCACGACCGGCGCGTGCACGGCCCGTTCGAGCGCATCGGCCACGGACGTCGCTCGCGCGAGCTTCGCGAGCTGCATGCGGGTCGGGAAGATGATCGAGAGCCGGCCGGCCGCGCCGTCGGCGAGGGCCTGCGTCGGCGCAATCCAGCGCGAATCGACGGATTCCCCGCCGTCGTGCACAGCCGCCTGGTCGTGCGGCACGGACACCAGATAGAAGTGCGTGTCGAAACGCTTCGGCATGAACTCCGGGGTGATCCAGTGCGCGAACAGCACCAGCGCGTCGAGCGCCAGCTCGAGATCCTCGGCAGCGGCGATCTCCCCGAACCGGACGCGCTTCTCGTTGAGCGGGCCGCGCCAGCGCGCTTCGATCTCGAGCGCGCGGGCGGCAGGCACCAGGCCGGCGGCGCCGCGGGCGCGCGCGACCAGCACGCCGGACTCCTCGAACGTCTCGCGCACGGCGGCGATGCGGTAGGCCACCGTCTCGTCGTCGAACGCGCCGGCAGCGGCGCAGCGCGCGCGCAGGGCCGGGTCGCGATCGGACGGATCGACCTTGCCGCCCGGGAAGACCAGCGCGCTCGACGCAAAGTCCACCTGGTGGTGGCGCTGGACCATGAAGACCTCGAAGGCGCTCGGGCCGGCGGGGGCGGGTCCGGCGGCCTCGCCGCTGCCCCGCGGCTCCCGGATCAGTAGGATGGTGGCCGACGGGATCGGCGGCGGGAGGACGCGTCTGGCTTCGGGCACGGCGCCGGCATGATGGCACAGCCCGGCGCCGCGCGCGGCCGGCCGTTCGGCGAAGGCCGGGCGGGCGAGCGGGGCCGTGCCCGGCCGGGTCGCAATCGACGCAGCCGGACCGGTGCGGCCGGCACGGAGGAGCGCTTGCAGACGGAGAGGATTTCCGGCGCGCCGGCGCTGCATCTCGAGATCGACGGCCCGGCTCCGGCGTCTCCGGCCGCGGCGGCTCCGTCGGTGCCGACGCTGTGCCTGCTGCACGGCTTCGGCGGCAGCGCGCGCAACTGGCGCCCGCAGATGCGGGCGCTGCGCACGCGCGCCCGCGTGGCGGCGTTCGATGTCCGCGGGCACGCGCGCAGCGAGGCGCCGGGCGAGGAGTCCGCCTACGCACCGGCGTGTTTCGTCGACGATGTCGGGCGGGTCCTCGACACGCTCGGCGTCCCCCGGCAGCCTCGAGTGCGCCGAGACGCGGCGGTCGTCGGCGGTCTGTCGATGGGCGCCGGCATCGCCGCTCGCTTTGCCATCGCCCACCCGGAGCGCGTGCGCGGGCTGGTGCTCGCGGCGCCGGCGCCGGGCGCGCGCGGAGCCGGCGACGCGGACGCCGGCGCCGCGCGCCAGCGGGACTGGGCGCTTGCGTTCGCCGATGCGATCGAGCGCGACGGTCTCGAAGCGGCCGGCACCCGCTACGCCTGGGGACCCGAGTCCGGCCTCGATCCCGCCGCCGCGCAGATGGTCCGGCTCGGCTTCCTCGAGCACGCCCCGCACGCGATCGCGTCCACACTGCGCCGGCTGCTGGCGCAGCAGCCGGGCTGGCGCGAGTTCGCCGACGCGCTCCGGCCGCACCGCCTGCCGTTGCTGGTCGTCGTCGGAGCACGCGACCGGGTCTCGCGCGAGGCCAGCGAACAGCTCGCCGCGGCGCTCCCGGACACGATGCTCGTCGTCGTGCCGGACGCCGGGCACGTGGTGAATCTCGAGGCGCGCGCGCCGGTCTCGGAGGCGCTCGCGCACTTCCTCGACGCGTTGCCGGACGGCGCGACGCCGGAGTCCGAACCATGAGTGTGTGGACACTACTCTGTGTGCTGTCGCTGGCGGCATGGTGCGTGCTCGTCTTCGCCGACGGGCGCTTCTGGCTCGCCGATCAGCGCCTCGACGGCCGCGCGCCGGCGCCGCCCGCGTGGCCGGATGTCGTGGCCGTCGTGCCGGCCCGCGACGAGGCGGCTCTGTTGCCGCAGACGCTGCGCTCTCTGCTGGATCAGGACTACCCAGGTGCGCTGCGGATCGTGCTCGCCGACGACGAGAGCAGCGACGGAACCGCCGCGGTCGCCGAGCAGCTGGCCCGCGTGCATCCCGCCGGCGGGTCGCTCCGGATCGTGTCGACACCCCCGCGGCCGCCCGGCTGGGTCGGCAAGATGTGGGCGGTCGAGACCGGCGTGCGCGCCGCGTCGGGCTCCGACCCGGCGCCCGAGTTCTGGTGGTTCACCGATGCCGACGTCGCGCACGGCCCGGACAGTCTGCGCCGGCTGGTGGCGAAGGCCGAGGCGGAGCGTCTCGACCTGGTGTCGCTGATGGTGCGGCTGCACGCGGACGGGGGCTGGGGCGGGCTGCTGGTGCCGGCGTTCGTCTACTTCTTCCAGCAGCTCTATCCGTTCCCGCGTGTCAACGATCCGCATGCGCGGACGGCGGCGGCAGCCGGCGGCTGTGCCCTGGTGCGCCGCACCGCCTTGACGCGCGCCGGCGGCATCGAGGCGCTGCGCGGCGAGGTGATCGACGATTGCGCGCTCGGCCGCGCGGTGAAGCGCGCCGGACCGATCTGGCTCGGGCTGTCGACCGCCGAACGCTCGGTGCGGCCGTATGCCGGCATCGGGGATGTGTGGCGGATGGTGGCGCGCAGCGCCTACACGCAGCTGCGCTACTCGCCGGTCTGGCTGGCCGGCTGCCTGGCGGGGCTCCTGCTGTTGTACGTCGTGCCGCCGCTGGCGGCGCTCGCGTGGCCGTGGCACGGCGACGCGGCGGCCGGCGCGCTCGGCGTCGCCGCGTGGGTGCTGATGGCCGCGAGCTTCGTGCCGACCCTCGCGCTGTACGGCCGTGCGCCGCTCTGGGCCTTCGCGCTGCCGCTCGCCGGCACGCTGTACGCCGCGATGACGATCGATTCCGCGCGCCGCTACCACCGTGCCGGCGGCGCCA
The DNA here is from genome assembly GCA_900696485.1 of uncultured Pseudomonadota bacterium. Taxonomy (GTDB): domain Bacteria; phylum Myxococcota_A; class UBA9160; order UBA9160; family PR03; genus CAADGG01. The sequence continues at coordinate 38,133 of CAADGG010000104.1, read as the reverse complement.
CGTGGAAAGGCCGTGCCGTCAAGAAAGGGGCCGGGTTGGATTCGTCAACTTTTCCCCGTGAGGGGAAAAGTTGACGAATCCAACCCGGCCCCTTTCTTGACGGCGGAAGGAAGGGAGAGAGGATGCCGAGATTGAGACAGGTTCCGCGCGCCGAGGCGTCGGCGGAGGTGCGGACGGTGTACGACCTGCTGTTCGGTGGGCGCTGCCCGGTGGCCGAGCCGGGGACCGCCACCGGGACGGCGGGCAACTGGTGGACGGTGTTCGCGCTGGTGCCGGATTGCTTCCGGCACGCGGTCGCCGGCTTTGGCTTCTACCGCAGCCGGGCGCGCAAACTCGATCCGCAGCTGCGCGAGCTCGGACAGATGCGGGCCGGGTATGTGCGCGAGAGCCAGTTCGTGTTCTCGCAACACTGCAAGGCGGCGCGCGACGTGGGGCTCTCGGAGGCGAAGATCGCCGCGGTCCCGAGTTGGTCCGGCGCCGACGTCTTCTCCCCGCTCGAGCGCGCCGTGCTCGCGTACGTCGACGAGCTGGTGCTGCAGGCCGGCCGCGTGCACGATGCGACCTTCGACCGGCTGCACGCGCAGCTCGGCGACGAGGAGATCCTCGAACTCACGTACGTGACGGCGCTGTACGAGATGCACGCGATCATGAGCCGCGCGCTGCGCCTCGAGTACGACGACGTGCCGGAACGGATCGTCGAGGTCGCAGCGCCGTCCGACGCGACGAGCGCGGACTTCATGGGCGGCGTCGGGAAGGAGACATGAGCCATGGTTCCGCCGTGACGGCGCGGCGAGCGCCTCGCGGCGGGGCCGAACCCGGAGGCGCTGGTGGCGGCGTTCCGGCCGCAGGCGCGCGGCTGCGGTAGCGTCGGGCGCGGAGGCCCTGCGATGCCGGCCCTCGACCGCAGCGTCGCGCTGTTGCGCGACTACATCGCGATCCCGTCGGTGAATCCGATGGAGCGCGCGGATCTGCCGGCGTCCATCACGGGCGAGCGTCGCTACGCCGAGCACGTCGCCGCGCAGCTCCAGCGGCTCGGGCTCGATGCCGCGGTGATCGGCCGCGGCGCGCGCGCCAGTGTCGTCGCGGAGGCTCGGCCGCCGGGCGACCGCCGCGCACCGCTGCTGGTGGCATCGCATCTCGACACGGTGCCGGTCGACGGCATGGAGATCGAGCCGTTCGATCCGCGCCTCGACGGCACGCGGCTGTATGGCCGCGGCGCGTGCGACACCAAGGGCGGCATGGCCGCGCTGGTCGCTGCGCTCGAGATCGTGTTGCCGCGCGGCACGCTGCGCCGGCCGGTCGTCGTCGTCGGCGAGGCCGACGAGGAGTTCGGCAGCAGCGGCATCGCCGATGTGCTCGCGCACCTCGGCGCGCGACAGCCGGACTGGGTTCTCGCGACCGAGCCGACGGGCCTGCGCGTCGTCACGCACCACAAGGGCATCGCCGAGGCGCGGCTGGTGGCGCGCGGCATCGCCGGCCACTCGAGCAACCCGGCGGCTGGCCGCAACGCGATCTACGCGATCGCCCGTGCCGCGCTCGGGCTCGAGGCGCTCGCCGGCCGGCTCGGTGCGCGTCGGGATCCGGAGCTCGGGCCGGCGACGCTGTCGGTCGGGCTGGTCGGCGGTGGCCACGGTTTCAACGTGGTGCCGGACCACGCGTGGCTCGTGACCGACCGGCGGCTGCTGCCCGGCGAAGACGAGACGACGGTGCGGCGAGAGCTCGACGCGGCGCTCGCCGACGCCGGGGTGGCCGAGTTCGTGCACGTGGACCATGTCGCAGCCCGGAAGCCCGCCCTCGCCACCGCGGCGACGTCGGCGGCCGTGCGCGACTGCCGCGCCGTGCTGGCCACGATGGATCGCGATGCGCCGCCGACGTCGGTCGCGTTCGCCACCGATGCAGGCCTCTTCGCCCGGCGCGGGGTCCCCGCCGTGGTGATGGGACCCGGCTCGATCGAGCAGGCGCACACCGCGCGGGAGTTCGTCGAGATCGGGGAGGTCGAGGCGATGGCGGAGTTCTTCGTCCGGCTGCTGGAGACGCCCGGCTGAGCCGCGCGATCACAGCCGGCGCGGCGCGTCGGGCGTCCGCTGCCGCCAGATCCACGTGCACAGCGTGCCGCCGGTCGCAACGAGCAGGATCCGCAACCACAGCGGCTCGACGAAGAAAACCGCCGAGCTGCCGATCGTCACGCTGATCGCCGCGGTCGCCGTGAGTTTCGCGCGGCGCGGAATCGCCCGCTGCTCGCGCCAGTCTCGGATCAGCGGACCGAACGTCGCGTTGGCGAGCAGCCGCTGGTAGAGACGCGGTGACGCGCGGGCGAAGCAGGCCGCGGCGACGATCAGGAACGGCGTCGTCGGCAGGATCGGCGTGACGACGCCGAGGGTTCCGAGCCCGACGCACAGCAGCCCGACGGCCAGCAGCACGAAACGCAGCAGCGGCGAGGCGACCGGCTTCGCGTCGTCGCGGTAGTCGCGCGGCGGAATCGGGCGCAGCGCCATGTCAGGCTCCGGCGGCGGGCTCCGGCCGACACGCCGCGCACGCGCACAGCGCGCGCAGCCGGCGGAACGGGTAGATCCCTGTCTCGTGGCCATCGCTCCAGGCGATCTGAACGGCGTAGCGACCCACCGGCGTGATGCGCAGCGGCCGGACGTCGGCGGGCACGGTCGCCTCGTCGAGCTGCTCCTTGCCGCTCCATTCGTCGATGCACGAGGCGCAGGCGCACGCGAGCCGCAGCGCCCGCACGCCATACTCGCTCTCGTGGCCATCGCCCCACGTGACGCCCAGCGTCTGCGGGCCCTGCTGCCGGATCGACGCCGGCACGAACGCGCGTTCTTCCTGCATGCCCCGAAGCTACTGGCTTCCCTCGCCGCCGGCCCGTGACGGGCTAGCCTCCGCCGCCATGGATCAGAACGCGATCGCGATTCTCGGTGGGACCGGAGATCAGGGGCTCGGACTCGCGCTGCGCTTCGCGAAGGCGGGTCGGCCCGTCTTCATCGGATCGCGCAAGCTCGAGCGCGCCGTCGCCGCGGCGCAGGAGGTGCGGGACGCCGTCGCCGGCGCGCAGGTCGAAGGCCTCGACAACGCGGACGCCGTCGTGCAGGCGCCGATCGTCATCCTGTCGGTGCCGTTCGAGCACACGGCCGGCACCGTGAAGGCGGTGAAGGAGCGGCTCGTCGCCGACCAGATCGTGGTCTCGATGGGCGTGCCGCTCGCCACGGCGATCGGCGACGGCGCCGTCCGGACCGTCGGCGTCTGGCAGGGGTCGTGCGCCGAGCTGGTCGCTGCGCTGGTGCCGGCCGGCGTCCACGTCGTCTCGGCGTTCCAGAACGTCTCGGCCCACCGCCTGCGCGAGCTCGCGCAGCCGGTCGAGTGCGACGTCGTGGTCTCCGGAGCCTCCGGCCCGCGCAAGACGGTGATGGCGCTTTGCGAACTTGTTCCCGGACTTCGGGCGATCGATGGGGGACCGCTCGCCAATGCGCGGTTCGTCGAGGGTGTGACGGCGCTGCTGATCGGACTCAACGTCCGGTACAAGGTTCCCGAGGGCGTCGGCCTGCGCTTCACCGGCCTGCCAGAGCGCTGACCCGGCGCCGGCGTGCGTCGCCGGCGAGCCTCCCGCGCGCTCGACCGCTCCGATCTTCGCGGACGCGGCGATTGCTGACGCGACGAGCCAACGCGTTGCGTAAATTTCGCAATCACGCGGAGTTGCACGCCTGTGTCCGGAGGCAGCCCGGAGCGCGCGGAAGCGCGCCGAGACGCGATCGCCGCACAGCGGCCGTTTCCCCGCTCCAAACACGATCCATTGTGCCTGTCTGATCACGATGACGCGATATCTTGTACTTTCCCGTTGACGCTCTCGGCGGCGAGGAGTACATCAGCAGGACGTGGATTTGCACAGGAGGTGAACGGCCTGCCAGCAGCTTTGGGGGGGTTCGTAACTAGGCGGTTGTTGGCAGGTGGCGAGCTGGGGATGGGAAGGAGGACCCGGATCCAGCTCGGGGGGCGCCCGGGATCGACGTGTGTACGGGCCTGGGTGCCCTCTTCGCCTCCTTGATCTCTCCTTCCCCCTCGATCGTTGGAGTTTCTGGCCCCGTTGGTTTTCGGTTCCGCCTGGGCGGCCTCTCGACGGCTCACGGAGGAACGCGTTGTGGCCGGCTTGTCTGGTCCCGCGTCGTTCGCAAGTGGGGAGCGTCGGTTGGCTGTGCTGTCGGTCGAACCCAGTCGGACCCACCAGTCGGACCCACCAGTCGAACCCGGTCGGACCCAGTCGGACCCAGTCGCGGCATGGAGGACATACAGGAAGTTCGGAAGAGCCGGCGGCAGGAAGCCCGGGGCCACCGGGCGGCGCCCCGAGTCCACGGACCGCGGAAACCCGACGGAAACCCGACGGAAACCCGGCCGGAAGATTGCCGGCATACGACGCGAGAACCCGGAAGCCAGACCAGCGCGGAGAGGATCGTGAACGAGATCGTGGACGAGGCCGTGGACGAGGCCGTGGACGACGCGGCGAACGACGCAGGGAACAACGCAGGGAACAACGCAGGGAACAAGGTGGGGGGCAAGGTCGTGACCGAGATCGTGAACGAAGGCGTGGATGCGGCCGTGGATGCGGCGATGGAGAAAGCGAAGAACCCGCGGCAGCTGGACACCCTGAAGGTGGATCGCTCGATCAACGGAACCTGGCGGCCGCGCGTGCCGGCCGGCCGCCGCAAGGTGCGCGGCGTCGTGATTCCGCGCCATTTCACCCGTGCCGGCGAAGACCCCTTTGCCGGGGTCGAGTGGGAGCTGCGCTCGGCCCGCATCGCCAACGAGCGCGGCGAGACGCTCTTCGAGCAGACCGATGTCGAGGTGCCGAAGAGCTGGTCGCAGCTCGCCACCAACGTCGTCGTCTCCAAGTACTTCCGCGGCCACGTCGGCACGCCCGAGCGCGAACACAGCGTGAAGCAGCTGATCGGCCGCGTCGTCGGCCGACTCTCCGAATGGGGGGACGCCGCCGGCTACTTCCGCACGCCGGCCGACCGCCAGGCCTTCGGCGACGAGCTGACCTACGTCCTGGTGCACCAGCTCGCCAGCTTCAACAGCCCCGTCTGGTTCAATCTGGGGGTGCCCGACACGCCGCAGCAGGCCAGCGCCTGCTTCATCAACTCCGTCGATGACACGATGGAGTCGATCATGGAGCTGGCGCGGACCGAGGCGACGCTGTTCAAGGGCGGCTCGGGCGCCGGCTCGAACCTGTCGAAGATCCGCTCGTCGCGCGAACGACTCTCCGGCGGTGGCATCGCGTCCGGTCCGGTGTCGTTCATGAAGGGCTTCGATGCCTTCGCCGGCGTCATCAAGTCCGGCGGCAAGACGCGCCGGGCGGCCAAGATGGTGATGCTCGACGCCGACCACCCCGACATCCTCGATTTCATCCGCTGCAAGTGGGACGAGGAGAAGAAGGCCTGGTCGCTGATCGAGGCCGGCTACGACGGCGGCTTCAATGTCCCCGGCGGCGCCTACGACTCGGTGTTCTTCCAGAACGCCAACCACTCGGTACGCGTCACGGATTCGTTCATGGAGGCGCTGCAGGCCGGAGGCGATTGGCAGACCCGCGAAGTCCTCACCGGAAAGCCGGTCGAGACCTTCGAGGCGCGCGTGCTGATGCAGGCGATGGCGGAGGCGGCGCATGCCTGCGGCGACCCCGGCATCCAGTACGACACGACGATCAACCGCTGGAATCCGTGCCAGGCGTCCGGTCGCATCAACGCCAGCAATCCGTGCTCCGAGTACATGTTCCTCGACGACACGGCCTGCAATCTCGCCAGCCTCAACCTGATGCGCTTCGTCGACGAGCAGGGCGACTTCGACGTCGAGTCGTTCCGCCGCGCGGTGGCCGTGGTCTTCCTGGCCCAGGAGATCATCATCGACCCGGCCGACTACCCGACGGCGCGGATCGCCGAGAACAGCCATCTGTACCGTCCGATCGGACTCGGCTACGCCAATCTCGGCGCGCTGCTGATGTCGCGCGGCGTGGCCTACGACAGCAACGAGGGCCGAAACCTCGCCGCAGCCGTGACGGCGCTGATGTCCGGGCAGGCCTACCAGACGTCGGCCGAGATCGCCGAAGCGATGGGGCCGTTCCCGCGCTATCGCGAGAACCGCGAGAGCTTCCTCGACGTGATCGGCATGCACAAGCAGGCCGCCGATCGGATCGCCGAGCCGGGCGTGCCGGCGGACCTGCTGGCGGCGACGCGCGAGAGCTGGAGCGACGCGCTGGCGCGTGGCCGCAAGCACGGCTTCAAGAACGCGCAGGCCACGGTGCTCGCGCCGACCGGCACGATCGCGTTCATGATGGACTGCGACACCACCGGCGTCGAGCCGGACATCGCGCTGGTGAAATACAAGAAGCTGGTCGGGGGCGGCCTGCTGAAGATCGTGAACCAGACGGTGCCGATGGCGTTGGCGCAGCTCGGCTACGCGCCGGAGCAGGTGACGGCGATCCTGCGCTACATCGACGAGAACGAGACCATCGAAGGGGCCCCGGAGCTGCGGGACGAGCATCTCACCGTGTTCGACTGCGCGTTCCGGCCGGCCAACGGCAAGCGCTCGATCCACTGGATGGGGCACGTCCGGATGATGGGCGCCGTGCAGCCGTTCCTGTCCGGCGCGATCTCGAAGACGGTGAACCTGCCCGAGGATGCGACGGCGCTCGACATCACGACCGCCTATGTCGAAGGTTGGAAGCTGGGCTTGAAGGCGCTCGCGGTCTACCGCGATGGCTGCAAGCGCTCCCAGCCGCTCAACACCGGCAAGGCCCGGGAAGACGTCGGCGCCAAGGTCATCCCGCTCGAGGAAGCCCGGCCGCGTCGCGTGAAGCTGCCGGACGAGCGGGTCGCGCGCACGCACAAGTTCTCCGTCGCCGGTCACGAAGGCTATCTGACCGTCGGCCTCTACGACGAGGGGCAGCCCGGCGAGATCTTCCTCCGGATGGCCAAGGAGGGCAGCACGGTCTCGGGGCTGATGGACACGATCGCCACGATGACTTCGATCGCGCTGCAGTACGGCGTGCCGCTGAAGACGCTGGTGGACAAGTTCAGCCACACGCGCTTCGAGCCGTCGGGCTTCACGAACAATCCGGAGATCCCGTTCGCCAAGTCGATCACGGACTACGTGTTCCGCTACCTCGGCAGCCGCTTCCTCGATACGGAGGCGCCGCCGGACGAGCAGGAGACCCAGTCCGAAGCGGTCGGCCTCGGTGACACCAAGGTCGTCCGAGCCTTGCCGCGCGCCGCGGTGGCCGGCGGCTCGGGCCGCCCGGCCTCGAACGAGGCGAAGCGGGCTTTCGTCAATCAGAGCGATGCGCCGTCGTGCTCGGACTGCGGTTCGATCACCGTGCGCAACGGCGCATGCTACAAGTGCGCGAACTGCGGGCTCTCGATGGGGTGCAGCTGACGCCGCCAACGAGTCCGTCGCATCCCCCGACCCCTCGTACCCCAACGTGCAAGCCGGCGTCTCCAAGGGGGGTGAGCCGCCGGCAAGAGCGCGGGTGATCTCGGCGACGAGGTCACCCGCGTTTCTTGCTCCGGCAACTCCCTCACGACGGCTCGCCGTCGCCCGATCAGCGTACCCGCTCGAGCAGCCACGAGAGCAGATCGGCGTGGTTGTCTACGACGGCGTCGGCGTCGGGATGGTCCGAGCAGTCGTCGTAGACGGCGCGGATCCGCAGCGTGCCCATGCCGTAGGAGCGCCCGCCGGCGACATCGGTCGGACGCAGATCGCCGACGTGCATGGCGGCGGCAGGCGTCGCGGCGATCGGTGCGAGCGCGGCCTCGAACATGCGCGCGTGCGGCTTCGGGACGCCGACCTCGTCCGAGAAGACCTGCACCTCGAGGAACTCGAGCAGACCGCCGCGCGCGAGCATCTGGCGGACGATGCGGCCGGGACTGAAGCCGGTGTCACAGACCAAGGCGAGTCGCAGACCCGCCGACGCCAGGCGCTCGAGCGTCTCGCCGGCTCCGGGCAGGACCTCGATCTCCCCGGCGAGCCCCGCCTCCTCGAAATCCCGGCCGAGCGCGGCGGCCGAAGCGGCATCGTCGACACCGGCCGCCGCGAGCGCCCACGTCGCCATCTCTCGCGACCCACTGCCGATCCCGGCGCACCAGAGGTCCACGTGGCGCTGGTGTGCGCCGGCGACCGCGGCCTCGAGCGCGGCGGTGTCGACGCACTTCCCATGCCTCGCGACGGCCTCGCGCAGCGCCGCGAGACGCTGGCTCCGTGCCGGGGCGAAATCCCGCTCGCAGATCAACGTGTTCCAGCAGTCGAACGTGACCACCCGGGGCCGGCTGCCGGGGTCCCTCATCGCGACCCCCGCTGGACGGCCCCGAGACGGCGCCTCGGCGGCGGCGCGGCTGGTCGGCGCGCGCTGGCTGGGCTACGACCCCGGAGCGCCATGTCCCGCCTGCCCTCGCCCGCGGAGTTCGTACGTACGCTGTCGCCGGCGCTCGACCAGGCGGCGGCGATCGCCGCCGCGTTGCAGGGCCGCGTGCCCAACGTCCCGAAGACCGGCGAAGGCAGCGCCGTGAAAGCCGCCCTGACGATCGCCGATACCGCGGTCCAGGAGGCGTTGCTGGTGCCGCTCCTGGCGCAGTTCCGCAGCGCGCGTCTCGAGGCGGAGGAGGACACCCACATCGTCGAGCTCTTCGACGGTTCGGCAGCGGGTCTGCGCATCGTCATCGATCCCATCGACGGCACCTTCCACTTCTATCTCGGGCGCCGCGGAATGTACGCCGTGATGGCGGGATTCGCCGTTGACGGTCGCTTCGAGGCGGCGCTGGTGGCGTTGCCGCGCGAGCAGCTCCGCTTCGATGCGGTGCGCGGCCACGGCGCCCGTCGGGCGCGACTCGGCGGCGCATCGGCGCCAGCCGCCTGCACGAGCACCGGTCGCCGGCTGCTGCTCTCGGACGGCGTGCCCGAGCCCGTCGAAGCGCGCCTGCGCACGGCGGGTTTCGAGACTCGGCGCGCCTGTGGCGGCGCCGTCGCGCTGGCCCCGCTCGTCCCCGGCGTCCGCGGCGGCCTGCGCATCTCGAAGTACGCGACGATCAGCGTGCGCGGGCGCATCGGGGTCCTGATCGCGCGCGAGGCCGGGGCGCTGGCGGAAACCGCCGCCGGCGCCCCGTTCCCGGATTCGCTCGACGAGCCGGCGACGTCTCTGATCGTCGCGTCGGACCGGGCGACCGTCGATGCGATCCAGGCGGCGCTGCGCGGCTGATCCGTCACATCTTCGTGTATTCTGGTCCCTCGCCACCCTGCGGCGGCGTCCACGTGATCACCTGGTACGGATCCGCGATGTCGCAGGTCTTGCAGTGCACGCAGTTCTCGTGATGGATGAAGAGCTTCTTGCGCCCCGGTTGCTCCGGGTCCGGCATCATCTCGTAGACCGCGGCCGGGCAGAAGCTCTCACACGGGTTGCCGTATTCCTTCGTGCACACATCGCTGCACAGATCGACATCGGCCACGACCAGGTGTGAAGGCTGGTCCACCTCGTGCTGCGCGCCGCTCAGCGCGACGAGGTGCTCCTTCGTGAACGTGAGCTTGCCGTCGAACTCGAACGCTTCCTTCTGTCGCTTCGACGCCGGGAGCTCGGAGAGCTTCTTCATGTGCCGGTGCCCCGCGGTGAACGGCAGCGGGTCCTTGAGACCGCGACCCTTCGTGATCAGCATCAGCGGGACGTTGAGGCCCATCGCGAACAGGGGGCTCACCTCGGCGGAGCCGTGGAAGTTGCGCGCTTCCATGTGCTCCGCGTAGGCCCAGCTGTTGCGATAGCGCTCCGTGTAGCCCCCGATCGTCACCGACGAGTAGTCGTCGCGCGCGATCGCGTCGACGATCGTCTCGGCCGCCAACATGCCGGTCTTCATCGCGATGTGGATGCCGGCCAGCTTGAAGGCGTTGCACATGCCGGCCGCGTCGCCGATCAGCATCGCCCCGTCGCAGTACAGCTTGGGCTGCGCGTAGACGCCGCCCACCGGGATCGCCTTCGCGCCGTACCGCACCAGCTCCGCCCCCTCGAGCAGGTTCCGCATGAACGGCGTCGTCTTGAAGCGCTGCGCCTCGAGGTGCGGATCGTTGAACGGGTTCTTCGAGTCGAGCATCGTCACGTAGCCGAACGACACCAGGTTGTCCTTCATGTCGTAGAGCCACATGCCGTTGAACTGCGACAGGAAGTCCGGGAACAGCGAGCCGTGGATCACGCGGCCCGGCTTGTGCTTCTCCGGACGGACGCGCCAGATTTCCTTGACGCCGGTCTCGTAGACCTGGGGGAACCGGCCCTGCAGCTCGAAGCGCTCGATCAGTTGCTTGCTGAGGCTGCCGCGCACGCCCTCGCCGAGCACGGTCACCTTGGCGCGGATGTCCATGCCGGGCTGGTAGTTCGACTTCGGCTTGCCGTTCCGGTCGACGCCCATGTCGCCGATCCGCACGCCGGCCACACGTCCACCTTCGACCAGGAGCTGGTCGCCGGCGAAACCGGGGTAGATGTCGATGCCGGCCGCCTCGCACTTCTCGGCGAGCCACTTGGTCACGTTCGACAGCGACGCGACGTGATAGCCCTTCTTCTGGAAGTTCGGCGGGCACACCGGGGACTTCACGGTGAACGAACGGAAGAACATGTAGAACGAGGCGTCGTCGCAGACGTACTCGGTCGGGAAGCCCTGCTCCTGGAAATCCGGCATCAGCTCGGCGATCGCCTTCGGATTGATCACGGCGCCGGAGAGCGAGTGGTCGCCGACGCCGGCGGCCTTCTCGATCACCAGCACGCTCGGCATCTCGAGCGCCTTGCCGCCGCGGCTCTGCGTCTGCGCGTTGTAGGCCTCGACCGACCGCACCAGATGCAGCGCCGAGGCCAGTGTGCCGGGCCCCGCGCCGACGTAGAGGACATCGACTTCCAGACTCTCGCGTTCGACTTCGCTCATCGGGACCCTCCAGCGGCAGCTCGCCAGGCACTCAACGTAGAGGACCGTTCCCCGGGGTCAACGGAGCCAATCCGTGCGCCGGCACGTGCGCCGGCAGTTCGGAGTGGCGATCCCCGGGGGTCCGAATCGGCATCGTGCCGTATCATCGGCGCCATGCGTCGCACCGAGATCGGACTCGTCGACATCGCCCGCGAGTTCCTGCTCGCCGATGGCGCGCTCCGCGAACTGTTCGCGCGGCATCGCGCGAGCACGCTGCGTTGGGAGGATGTGCAGCGGCTCGTGGGAGACACCGAGGCGAGCGTGCTGTTCCGGCTCAAGGAACGCTCACACGTGCTGTTCCGCGCTGGCGTCAGCGCCTCCGAGCTACCCCGCGTCGCCCTCTTCGATCTCGCCGTCGGCTCGCTGTTCCACGAGGCGATGAAGCTGCGTGAGAACGTCTACCAGCTCGAGGTCTACGCGCCGAAGGTGGAGGCCGCCCAGATCGACGCCGAACCGGGCTCGGAGCCGCTCTTCGAGGACTTCGCACGCATCCTGCGCGTCTCGCGCACGCGGCTCGAGGAAGCGCTGGCGGAGACCGAATCGCTACTCGAGCAGACCCGCCGGCAGTTCCGCGTGCTGCTGACGACGCACAGCAAGAGCGGTCTCGTGACGCGCTATCTGCTCGAGAACGCGTCGCTGGCGGAAGAGGTCCTCGGGGAACCGCTCGACATCCTCTTCGAGTCGATCCACGGCAGCGCCGGCGCCGGCTATGCGATCGCCGCATACTCCTATCTGGAGAGCGGCTATTTCGACGCCGGGCGGCGCGCGCTGGCGGAGGCGCTCACGCGGGATCCGGCCTCGGCCGAACTCCGTGCCGCCGCGGCCTACGCCGAAGGGATGGACGCGTGGCTGCGCGGCGACTACGAGGAAGCCGTCCGACATCTCGAGAATTGGACCCGTGGCCCGGCGACCGCGGCCGACACCGCGTTCCGGGAGCTGGCGTTCGCCGCGGTCTCGCGGCTCGAACAGCTGGTCGAGGGTGAGCGCGGCGCGGCCTTGGCTGAGCGCGCCCACGGGCTGCTCCGGGCGCTGGCTCCGGAGTCGGTCGCGTAGCGCCCGTCAGCGCTTTTCTCCGCTGCGGATCCGGTCGGGCTTGTCGTCCCGGCGGAGCACGCCGTCGCGCAGCAGCGCGATCACCTCGTCGCGACGCCAGAGGACCGCATCGTCCGCAAAGATGTCCTCGACGCCGAGCACGCGCGTGCTGAAGAACGGCGCGGCGTAGTGGAAGACGGTCATCCCGAGCAGGTGCTGGAAGAAATGGCGGGACGAGAGGCGCCGAAACGCCCCGGAATCGATGCCCTCGCGATAGAAGCGGAACAGCCGTCCGATCACGCGCTCGACGATGGGGAGGACGCGGCTGGCATCGACGTTCGGCTGATCGACGAAGACCCGGAACAGGATCCGGGCGTAGGTCGGATGGGTCGCGAGCAGGTCGTTGAAGCGGGTGACGAGGAGTTCGAGGCGTCGTTCGGGGGGTTCGGGAGCCTCGATCGCCGTCTGCAGTGCCCGTTCGAGCGCCTCGAGCATGGCCTCGAGAACCGTCGTATAGAGGGCGGCTTTGCTGTCGAAGTAGTAGTAGAGCGCCGTCTTCTGCACGCCGACCTGCTCGGCGATCTTCTGTAGATGCGCGCCGGCGAATCCCGCCGTCGCAAACTCCTGCTCGGCCACCTCGAGGATCCTGGCTCGGGTGTCGTGGGCTCGGGCCACGTCGGATTCCCTCTCCTCGCCCAGGCGGTGCGCTCAGGCGGTCGCGGCGGCCGGGTTCCGACGCGCCCAGAGCCAGCTCCCGCCGCCCACCAGCGCCAGCAACACGGCGATCACTTGCGCCTCGCTCAGCCCGGCGACCAGGCGCGGGTTGAGCCGCAGGAACTCGATGGCGAAGCGAGCGACCGCGGCGAGCACCAGGTACTCGCCCCAGAGCAGCGGGCTGCGGTGACGACGCCGCCACAGGAACAGGGTCAGCGCGAACAGCCAGGCGGCTTCGTAGAGTTGCGTCGGGTGGACGCGCTCGATGGTCGGCGGCGCGCCTTCCGGGAACGCGATGCCCCACGGCAGATCGGTCGGACGCCCGTAGTCGTCACCGACGAGGAAACACCCGATGCGGCCGAATGCCTGCCCGATGGCGCCGGCCAGTGCGACGCAGTTGAAGAACAGACCGGTCGGGATGCCATGGATGCGCGTGCCGATCACGACGGCCGTGATGCCGCCGATCAGGCCGCCGTAGAAGGTGATGCCCTCGCGGGCCAGCAGCAGTTGCAGGAAGGGAATGCCTTCCCGCAGCGAGACATCCACCGCGAAGTACAGCTTCGCCCCGCCGATGCCGCCGATCATCGCGTAGATCAGCATCGTGGTGGCGCCTTCGGGGTCGAGTCCGACCTCTTCCATGCGCTTCGCCGTGAGCCACGTGCCGGCCAGGAAGGCGATCGCGAGCATGACGCCGAAGGACGAGACCGGGAAGCCGAAGATTTCGAAGAGAATCGGGAACATGGCGCCTCGGCTCACGACGACGGAGCGGACGGCAGGCTACGGGAGCTGCCCCGGAGGCGCCAGCGCGATGCCGTCCGTTCGTAGCGCCGGATCGCCACCGCGGGCAGCGCGACGTGGCGCCCGGCGGGACTCCGGAGTGCGCGTCAACGTCGCGCGAGGGAGACGTGGAAGGCGGCGCCGCCGCCGGGTGTCGCGTCCACCCAGGCGCGTCCGCCGTGCAGCTCGGCGATCTTCTTGACGATCGCGAGTCCGATTCCGGTTCCCTTGCGACCGCCGCTGGCCGGTGCGCTGTGAAACATCTCGAAGATGCGCTCCCGCTCCGAAGCTTCGACGCCGCGCCCGTTGTCGCTCACCACCAGAACGTGTCGATCGGGCTCCTCGCGGACCTCGATTTCGAGGATTGCGTCGGCGCGGGCGCCCATGTGCTCGAGCGCGTTGCCGATCAAATTCGAGAAGACCTGGTACAGGCGCGTGCGATCGCAGAGCACCAGCGGGGGCTCCGGCGGAGAGCGCAGGGTGACGCCGGCGGCGTCGAGGCGGGGTTTGAACTCCCGGTGGAGCTGCTCCAGGACCTCGCGTGGATCGACGAGCACCGCGCGCTCGCCGGCATGGCCGATGCGTGCGAAGTCGAGCAACTCGCGAATCAGCGCCTCCATGTTGCGACCGGCCTCGGTGATCCGTTCCAGGTAGTGGACCCCGCGCTCGCCGAGCAACCCGGAAAAGTCATCGCGCAGCAGCCGCGAGAAGCCGAGCACCGCGACGAGCGGAGAACGCAGATCATGGGCGACGCCGCGCAGCGTCTGCTCCAGTTCGTCGAGGCGCCGGCGTTCGCTGAGAACGCGCCGCTGCCGGTCCGTATCGTCGCGCAGGAAGATCGTGACGCCGATGCCGGTTCCGTCCTCGCTCCGCAGTGGGCTCGCAGACCAGTTGACCCAGCGCAGGTCGCCATCGGGACGGCAGAGTTCGAAGTCCCCGCGCAGGACGCCGTCGAGAACGGTGTCGGATGCGGTCGCCTCGCTCTCTCGATGGCGGGCGAAGTCCGCGAGTCTCCGCCCGAGCAGGCTGGACGGGTCGACCTCGAACAGCGTCACACAGGGCGGGTTCGCGTAGCGAAGGCGTCCCTCCCGATCGAGCACCGCCACCGGCTCGGGGGCTCCGTCGAACGCGGCGGCGAGTCCGGCGAGCCGCTCTCGCAGCACATGGCTGGATTCCGCCCTCCGGTTGGGCACGACGGCGGCGAAGGATCGCGTTCCCGCGGAAGCCGGGTCGAGGGGGTTCGTCAACGGCACGCAGTTCCTCATGGATCCGGGTGGAGGGGGGGTTCGAAGCGGACGGGCCCTACTGTCGGTGAGTGCTGCCTGCGAGTCCTTTCAGCTCTTTCAGCTCATGACTCCGGGCGAGCCGGACTGCACGGGAGCAGAGGGCGGATCGTACCAGAGCCGAAATCACACAGCCAAACACGAGTTGAAGGAATTCTGCTGACCGTTTGGCGATTTGTGTTCGACCCCACGGGGCCGAAGCCCGAACGGGCACTCGAACCGCGAGGAAACGGACATTCCGTTGACGCAACCCGGCAGGGCTCTAGCATCCGCTGCGTGGAGCGCCGTGTCGTCCGCCGCTCGCAGTCCCAGTTCGGCGCGCCCGATGGCACCCGGTTGTTCCGCCGCGCCTGGCTGCCGTGCGCGCCGCGGCGCACGGTGGTGCTGGTGCATGGCCTCGCCGAGCACAGCGGACGCTACGACCACGTGGGCGCCTGGCTCGCGACCCGTGAATGCGCCGTTCATGCCTTCGACCATCGCGGCCACGGCCGCTCGGAGGGCGTGCGTGGGCACGTCGGCGCGTTCTCGGAGCTGCTCGACGATGTCGAGGGCTTCCTGGAGATCCTCCGCCGCGAGCACCCCGGACTTCCGCTCGTCCTGGTCGGGCACAGCATGGGCGGCCTGATCACGACCGCGCTGCTGAGCGAGCGCAAGCCGGATGTCACCTGCGCAGCCGTGTCGGGTACGCCGCTCGAGCTTCCCGAGCACGTCTCGTCGCTGCGTCGGCGCCTGGCGCGGTGGCTCCGTCGTCTGGCCCCGCAGCTGCAGCTGTCGGCGGGCCTCGATCCGGAGGCGCTCTCGCGGGATCCTTCGGTGGTGCGCGACTACGTCGACGATCCGCTGGTGTTCCCGCGCGTCACGGTTTCGCTGGCCACGGAGTTGCTCGCGGCCGTGACGCGCACCGCTGCCACCGCCTTCGAGGTCCGGGTTCCGATGCTGCTCCTGCACGGGGAGGCGGATCGGCTGTGCCCGGCGCGCGGGAGCCGGATCTTCCACGGACAGTTGCATGGCCGCGGGCATCGTCTGCGAGTCTATCCCCAGCTGCGCCATGAGATCTTCAACGAGCCCGAGCAGGAGCAGGTGCTCGAGGATCTTCTCGAGTGGCTGCTCGAGCGCGAGCGCTGAGTTTGGCCGCGGAGTCCGCGGATGCGCCGGACCGGCTGACGCACCTCGATCACCGGGGACGCGCCCGGATGGTGGACGTCGGCGACAAGCCGGTGACGCTGCGGGAGTGCGTCGCACGCGCGACCGTTCGCATGGCCCCCGCGACGCTCGCGGCCATCTCCGAGGGCCGCATCGCCAAGGGCGACGTCCTCGCGCTGACGCGGATCGCGGGCGTCCAGGCCGCCAAGCGCACCGCCGAATGGATCCCGCTCGCGCATCCCGTCCCGCTCGATGTCGTCGAAGTCGAGCTGCGACTCGATCCCGCCCGTTCGTGCGTCGACATCGAGGTGAACGTCCGTGCCCATGCGAAGACCGGCGTCGAAATGGAGGCGCTCGTCGCGGCGACGGCGGCCGGTCTGACCCTCTACGACATGTGCAAGGCCATCGATCGCGCCATGACGATCGACGCGGTCCGCCTGGTCCGCAAGAGCGGGGGCAAGAGCGGCACCTGGCAGCGCTCGGGCCCCGACCCGGAGACGTCCGAACCCTGATCCCAGCACCCGGCCGAGCCCCGGCTGTGCGGGAACGCTGCACTGGCTACCTTCTGCGGTCGGGGTCTGGTGCCATCGTCGGGGAGGCTTCTTGCGCTTGCGGCTCGTGCGGATCTTCGTGGTGCTGAGCGGTTGCTGGCTGGCGGTCGGTCTGGCGGGGCCCGCCGCCGCCGACTCCGCGGACGGCATCCGGCGGCTCCTCCTCGCGCCGGATGACCGAGCCGGTTGGAGCCCGACGCAGATCTTCCGGTCGCTGCGTCCCGGCTTCCATGCCGACCGGACGCTGCGCATCGAGACGTCCCCCCCGGGCGCCACCCTCGACCTCTTCTACGTCCGCGCCAGCTTCCAGAAGCGCTACGAGCAGGTCCAGGCGCCGGTGATCCTCGAACTGCCGACCCGGGCCGCTGCCGGCAAACGCGACTCCGTCAGCATTCGGGCCTTCCTGCCCGGACACAAGCTCGAAACCGTCAACGTGCCGGTTCGGGGCGACCAGGACCGGCTGCTCATCGAGCTCGCCCCACTCGACAACGTTCTCGTGTCGGTCGCACATACCTACTTCGCCGGGCGGGCCGGGTTGTCGCTGCTGCTGAAGCAGTCCGCCACCGTCCGCGTGCAGAAGGCGGAGCAGGGCTTCAGCGTGATTCTCGGCGAGACGGCGGGTTCCCCACGCGCGGAAGCGGTGCTGGCCGGGCTGCGCAGCCCGCTGCTGGCCAGTGCCGAAGCGCGGCAGCTCGGCGAGGATCTGTTGATCGGCGTCAAGCTCGGGCCGGGCGTCACCGGCGAGGACCTCGAGCTGCGTTCGCGCCAGCAGCAGGATCTCGTGCGAGGCTTGCACCGCCTCACGATCGACCTGATCCCGCGATCCCAGACGGCCGAGACCGTCACGCGCGCCCGCGCGGCGCTCGATCGGATCCGGCCAGGAGACGTCACGGGCTGTGCCGCGGTGTTCGATCGCACGCTGCGCGCCGGGCTCGATCGTGAGTCGCTGGCGCGTGCGCTCGCCCCGCGCGGGGATTTCACGGATCCCTATCTGCGCGCGGCGTTGCGCCGTCTCGGACAGGTGTCGTCAGAAGGTGTCATCACACTCGAGGATGGGACCCGCTATCGGCCGGGGGTCCCGCTGGAACTCGAGGCAGCCGCGACGCAAGCGGTCTCGGCACGTGGCTATCTGGCGCTGCTACGCCAATGGGTGCGACAGCTCGAGCCCGAGGGACATCACACCGAGGCGCTGCGCAGCCTGGTGGCTCCGGAGCTGGAGACCGCGTCGTTCGCCGAGATTCTCGCTTCGGCCCGCGCTGCCGAGCGGCGTTGCCTCGGCGCCTCTGTCCGGGCGGGTTCCCGCGCCGGCTAGTCCTCGGATTCTCACCCCGCCGGTCCCGACGAGGTGACTCTTGAGCTGGACTCCGGATTCCGGAGCGCCGCGTGCAGACGGGTTTCGCGCGCGGGAGACGGCCCTCGCTCCGGGCGACGGGCCGCGCGAACGACTGACGGCACTCGGTGTCGAGGCGCTGTCCGAAGCCGAGCTGATCGCCTTGTTGCTGCGAACCGGGGGCGGACGACGCGACGCCCTGGCGCTGGCGGCGCGTTTGCTCCAGCGCCACGGAGGGTTGCCGGGTCTGGCGACGGCGGCGCTCCCCGAGCTGGCAGCTGAAGACGGGATGGGGCCGGCGAAGAGCGCGACGCTGGTCGCCGCTCTCGAGCTGGGTCGTCGCTTCGCCGTCCGCCGCCTGCGTAGCGGGGACCCGGTGCGCGGCCCGGCCGATGTATTCCGGCACTTCCATCCCCGGCTCCGCGATGCGCGTCACGAGCGGTTCCTGTTGCTGCTGCTCGATGGCCGACACCGGATGCTGCGCGAGGCCGTTGTCTCCCAGGGCACCCTGACGGCAAGCCTCGTCCATCCGCGCGAGGTGTTTCGTCCGGCACTGCGGGAAGCCGCTGCCGCCATCGTGCTGGTCCACAACCACCCGAGCGGAGATCCGGCGCCGAGTCGGGAAGATCAGGAGATCACCGAACGCCTTGCCGCCGCCGGCGATCTGCTCGGGATCCCCGTCCTCGACCATGTCGTGGTGGCCGAGCGCGGCTACGTGAGCTTGCGCGAGGCGGGCCTGCTCCGTTCCGGCCGGGGGCTGGGCGAAACGGCCTCCTAAAGCACGTCCCCCCGGTCGGTCGATGAGCGTGGGAGGGCTCCTGGGAGGGCCCGGAGGTCCCGATCATGGGCGAATCGTTCGATTGCGGCGGGCGGACGACGGCCTCGGCTCCGGACGAGGTCGAGATCGACATGCGACACGAGATCGAGATCGAGACGGAACGTCGGCGCTCTCCGCGGTCGCCGCTGGTGGTGCGTGTCGCCTACGCCACGGTCGATGCGCTGTTCACCGAGTTCACCCGGAACGTCAACGAGGGAGGCCTGTTCATCGAGACCAACGCGCCGCCTCCTCTCGAGACGCGCGTGGCGCTCGAGTTCAGCCTCCCGGGCCGCGACACTCCCATTCGCGCACGCGGTCGCGTCGCGTGGATCCGCCTGGCATCGCCCGAGGAAGGCCCCGCCGGCATGGGCGTCGAGTTCGAGCAGCTCGGAATCGAAGCGCGGGAATCCATCGACGCACTTGTGCGTCAGCTCCGTTCCAGCGGGAAATAGCGCCTAGAACGGGATGTCGTCGCCGGCCGGCGGGCCGTCTTGACCGCCCGGGGGGCCGTCGGAGCCGCCGTCACCGGACGCGCCTCCGCGCGAACCGTCGCCGCCGCGGCCGCCGGGCGAGCCGAGGAACTGCACCGTCTGGACGTGCACCTCGGTGGTCTGCCGCTTGTGGCCGTCCTTGTCTTCCCACTCGCGCGTGCGCAGCTGCCCTTCGACGTAGACCGTGCGACCCTTGCTCAGGTACTTCGTGCACAGCTCGGCCGTCTTCGCCCAGGCGACGATCCGGTGCCACTCGGTCCGGTCCTCGCGGACGCCTTCCCGATTCGTGAAGCTGTCGCTGGTCGCCAAGGAGAAGTTGGCGACGGCCTGTCCACCTTTGGTGTAACGGAGTTCGGGGTCACGTCCGAGGTTGCCGATCAGGATGACCTTGTTGACGCCGGCCATGAGGGGATCTCCTGAAGAGTGTCGCGGAGTGCGGTGACCCGCACTGGCGTGCTCTTCTGCACGAGGGGCGAGACCTGGTGATTCTCTCTGTGACGGTCGCGCTCGTCAAGCGACCCCGGAGGCGGCTCGTCGCCGCGTTGACAGGCGTTCTCGCGAGCGCCTAGCCTCTTCGGGGTGCCAGACGCGTCGAATCCTCCATGGCCAATGCCCTGCGCCTGTTCCTCGTCGCGATCTACACGGTCGTCCTCGGCCTGCCGGCGATCGCGGCCAGCCCCTTCGACCGGGAGGCGCGTGCCCTCCGCGTGCTCGGACGCGTGTGGGTCCGGTGGATCCTGCGGACCTTCCGGATCCGCGTCGAGGTGTCGGGCCTCGAGAACCTCCCTCTGCACACACCGGCGCTCTTCCTGTCGAACCACCAGAGCCTCGTCGACATCGCTGCGATCATCGACAGCTTGCCTCCGTCGGTCTCGTGGCGGTTCGTGGCCAAGAAGGAACTCGTCCGGGTACCCGTCTTCGGCTGGTGCCTCGTCGCGACCGGCCAGATCATCATCGACCGCGGGAATCGCGCAAAGGCCGTCCACAGTCTGCAACGCGCCGCCGAACGCATTCGAGGGGGAGCGAGCGTCATCGTATTTCCCGAAGGGACACGAAGCGCCGGGGGTAGCCTGCGGCCGTTCAAGAGCGGGCCGTTCCATCTGGCGGTGGCTGCCCAGGTCCCGATCATCCCGGTCACCGTCTCCGGCAGCCAGCGGATCACGCCCAAGGGGAGTCTCGTCGTGCATCCCGGGACCGTCCGGATCCGGTTCGGCAAGCCGATCCCGACCCGGCATGTCTCCCTCGAGCAGCGCAACGAGCTGAAGACGCGCGTGCGCGCCGCGATCGCCGAGGGCTACGACACGGCACTCCAAGGCCCGCCGGTGATCGAACCGGCGCCCGAAGCGCACGTCGCGGAGCCGTCGGCTTCGCCGCCTGATTCCCCTTCGGCTTGACGCGCGACTCTGTGCGCCGGTACCTTCCGCCCGACTTTCGTCCCACCGGGGGGGGGCAGGGACGTGGTCGCCATCGACGACCCTACCGATCACAGTGCGTTCGTTGCACGTCCCGGAGCGATCCGTGGCTAGGGCTGCCGCACGGCGTCGCCGCGCCTCCGGGCGCGGCTCCGGGTCCGGCGCCGGCTCCGGTGTCGGCCGCTGGTTCGCCGAGTCGCTCGGGATCGCGTTGATCGCGCTTTCGGCGCTCGCGGCCCTGGCGCTCGCCACCTATTCCCCGAGTGATCCGCTGTTCCGGTTGACGGATGTCGCCAATGGCGCCGGCGCGGTGGGTGCGACCCTCGCGGGTGTGCTGCGCCGCAGCGCGGGCTGGGGCGCCGGGGTCCTGGTCGGCGTGGCAGTGATCGTGGGCGGGCGGCTCGTGCTCCGCAAGGGCGTCCCGGAGACACGGTTCTGGTTGGGAGCCGGAGCCCTGTTCCTCGCGCTCGCCAGTGGCCCCCCGTTGCTCGCCGCGGTGGGAGTCTCGGGCATCGCGCCGGACGCCGGCGGTCGACTCGGCGTCTGGCTCGCAGCCGGCCAAGGCGTGCTGCTGAGTGCTTGGGGCGCTCTGTTCGGCAACGTGCTGCTTGCTGCCGCCGGCCTCCTGTCGCTGCTCGGGATCTCCATCCGCACGGCGCTCCGGATCGCGATTGCGGCGCTGGTCCGGGCGGCGGGTCTGCTCGCGCGTGCCACGGATGCGGCCTGGCGGGCGGCGCTGCTCGCCGGCGACGGGGTGGCCCGCGGATGCCGCTGGGCCTTTGCGTCCACGACGGCCGGCGTTGTGCTCGTCGCCGCGGGTCTGCGCCATGGGTTGGCCCGCGGTTGGCAGGAGATCGGAGTTCGGCGCGCCCGACGGGCCCGCCGCGCCCGGCTCGTCTCCCCCGCCGCGCCGGCGGGCGAGGCGGAGCCGGAGGAAGCGCCGGACGCCGCGCTCGGCTCCCGTGCGGACGAATCGACCGCTGCCGCCGAGCCGCCGCCCGGCGTCCGTCCCGCCCGCCGGGCGGCGAGCGGCGAGCCGCACATCGTCGACCACCACGCGGACCGCCGGAAGCGGGGACCCGAGCAGGAGACCTTCGTCTTCAGCGAGCACACGCCGCAGGGGCCCTACCAGTTTCCCGATGCGTCGATCTTCCAGCGCGCTCCCGACGTCGATCGCCGCTACGACCGCGAGAGCCTGATCATGAACTCGCGGATTCTCGAGAAGAAGCTCGCCGACTTCGGCGTCACCGGCCGGGTCGTGACGGTGCACCCCGGGCCCGTCATCACCATGTACGAGTTCGAGCCGGGCGCCGGCGTCAAGGTCAACCGCATCACCAATCTCTCCGACGATCTCGCGCTGGCGCTGCGGGCGCTCTCCGTCCGCATCATCGCGCCGCTGCCCGGCAAGGCCGTCGTCGGGATCGAGATCCCGAATCCGGACCGGGATGTCGTCTACATCCGGGACCTGATCGATTCCGAAAGCTTCCGCAAGAGCGCGTCGAAGCTGACGCTGGCGCTCGGCAAGGACATCTTCGGCAATCCGGTCGAAGCCGATCTCGCCAAGATGCCGCACCTGCTGGTGGCCGGCGCCACGGGAACCGGCAAGAGCGTGTTCCTCAACTCCCTGCTGTGTTCGATCTTGTTCCGCGCCTCGCCGGCAGATCTCAAGCTGCTGCTGATCGATCCGAAGATCCTCGAGCTATCGATCTATGAAGGCATTCCGCACCTGATCGCCGACGTCGTCACCAATCCCAAGCGTGCCGCGGCCGCGCTCGCCGGCGTCGTCCACAAGATGGAGGAGCGCTACCGCGCGATGGCTGCGCTCGGCGTACGCAACATCTCGCAGTTCAATGCCCGCGTCGACGAGCTGCTGGCCGATGGCCAGACGACGCTGCGGCTCAAGCTGCGGCCGGGCGAGACGGAAGCGCAGGAAGTCGCGCTCGAACGGATTCCGTACATCGTCGTCGTCATCGACGAACTGGCCGATCTGATGGTGGTGTCGGCTCGAGACGTGGAGGAGGCCCTGCAGCGGCTGGCCCAGATGGCCCGCGCGGCCGGCATCCACCTGGTGCTCGCGACGCAGCGGCCGAGTGTCGACGTGCTCACCGGTGTGATCAAGGCGAACTTCCCCTCGCGCATCGCATTCCAGGTGGCCTCGAAGATCGACTCGCGCACGATCATGGACCAGAACGGGGCCGAGCAACTGCTCGGACAGGGCGACATGCTGTTCTTGCCGCCCGGGCCCTCGAAGCTGCAGCGCATGCACGGCGCCTACGTGTCGGAGAAAGAGGTCGCGGAGCTGGTGGCCTTCCTGCGTAAGCAGGGAGCTCCGCAGTTCGACGAGACGCTGCTGAAGGCCAAGCTCGAGAGCGAGGAAAAGGACGATCGCGGCGAGGACGCGGACGACCTCTACGATCGCGCCGTCGCGATCGTCGCGGAGACGCGCAACGCTTCGATCTCGTACATCCAGCGCCGGCTCAAGGTCGGCTACAACCGCGCGGCGCGGATGATCGAGCAGATGGAGAACGACGGGGTCGTCGGTCCGCAGGTCGGCGCGAAGTCCCGCGAGGTCTACATCCAGCCGATCGACGCCGAATGACGAGGCCGGTGCTGCGTCGAAGCTCCATGATCGCCACGTGCCGCGTTTTGCCGATCCTGCTCGGGCTTGCCTTGTTCGCCGGACCCGGGCTCGCGCGCGCCGAGGCGGAGCCGGTCCCGGCGGCCGACGCGTCGCCACCGACAGACGCCTGTGCCGCCGTCATGACGGAACGCGTCCAGCGGCGCTATGACGCCGTGCGCGACCTGCGGGCGCGGTTCGTCCAGCGCACCACGAGTGTGGCGCTCGGCAGCGCCGAGGCGGCCGCGATGGAGGCCGGCGGAGAGGTCTTCTTCGCCAAGCCGGGCCGGATGCGCTGGTCGTACGAGACGCCGGAGCCGAGCCTGGTCGTCAGCGACGGCAAGACGCTCTGGATCTACGATCCGCAGGTCGCAGAGGCGCAGCAGTTCCCGGTCGGGCCCGAATTCCTGTCTGGCGCCGCGCTCCAGTTCCTGCTCGGCGACGGGCAGCTCGTCGACGAGTTCGAGATCGTCGCGCGCGACTGCGAAGCGGCGCGGGTCCGGCTGCTGCTGACGCCTCGTCAGGATTCGTCGTACGAGCGGCTCGAGCTCCGGGCCGACCGGGAGACCGGCGAGATCCGCTCGACCGTCGTCATCGATCTGCTCGGCAATCGGACCGAGGTGGAGCTGGAGGAGCTGCAGAGCAACGTCGATCCGTCTGTGGAGCGATTCCAGTTCGAGCCGCCCCCCGGCACGCGCGTGCTGGCGGTGCCGAACGCTCGATGAGTCGGGTCCGCAACCCCCCGGGGTTCGGAGGGTGCCCGGTCGCCAGGGTCAGCACCGGATTCCCTAGATCGTCGGTAGGGTCCGCAGATCCGTGCGCGGGAGAGAGAGCGTACGAAAGCCGACGCTGCCGTCAAAATCGCGGCTCTCTCCGACGCAGCTCGGCATCGTCCGTAGGCAGGGCCATCGCAGCTCCCCGGCAGCGGAGCGGCAGCCGATGGCCCGGACCGGACCGCGATCCCCATGGGGTCCGGGGCGCACCATTCCGGTGTGGCAAAGCCTTCGGGTCTCCGCCCCGATCCGCCGACCCGGCCGCCGATCGGGCTTGCTTCTCCGTGCCGAGGTGCTGCGGCGGGACGGCTGAGGCGGCGTGTCCTCCGGTTGAAAACGGGGACCCCTCTGATATGCTGCTGTGTGCTTACAGCGCTGGAATTGCAAGGGGTTCCGAGTTTTCGGCAATGCCCGTCCAACGCCTCGATCCCGGATCCGAGGCCCGTTTCGACCGGGTTTCCCACACGCTCGATCGATGCCTGGCGGATCGTGTGGCGGGTGCTCGGACCCCGTCTGGCAGCGAACCGGCAGATCCCGAGTGCCGGACCGCGTCGCCGAGCCGGCGGAAGATCTCCGGACGTCGCGACGTCGCTGCGGGCGGCCCACACGGATCGGCAGGACGACCCGCCACCGCCCGGCGTTGGCTTGGATTCCGAGCCGGCGGCCTCGGAAGAGGGCGGCATGGGGCTTGCAAAAGTCCGCTGAGTGGCTTGTCTGAGGGGACCCGGACCACTCGCGAGCCGCGGAACGAGGAATGAGGAGACGGGGCGATGAACGAATTCGACGACACCGGTAGTGCGGGACGCAAGGGCTTCGTGCGAGATGTGATGCGGCGCATCTCGGCGTCCGGTCCCCGGCCCGATGAGGATCCGGAACGCGAAGCGGCCCCGTCGCCCGGCGATCCGATTGCGGAGTTGCAGGATGCGCTCCGCTTCTTCGGTGCCGAGTCCACGGAGTTCCGCCGTCGCCTCGAGCGGCTGCTGGCGGAATACGAGACCGCCCGCCGTCGCTACCTGCTGATGCGCCAGCAGGCCGGGGATGCCGAGCGACAGAACGAGAAGCTGGTGCATGCGCTCCAGGAAGCGAAGCAACAGATCGAACTCCTCAAGGAGGAGGTCGACAAACTCTGTGCGCCGCCGAACGGCTATGGCGTGTTCACCCGCGCCAACAAGGACGGCACGGCGGAGATCGTCATCGACGGTCGGCCGATGCGCGTCAACGTCCACCCGAAGGTCGATCCGCACCAGTTCGAGGAGGGCCAACTGGTCCTGCTCAACGAGGCGATGAACGTGATCGAACCGGCGGGCTGGGTCCAGCGCGGGGAGATCGCGTCGGTGATCGAGCTGCTGGGCGATGGCCGGGCCATCGTCCTCGGCCACACCGACGACGAACGCGTCGTCACGCTCTCCGCAGCGCTCCGCTCCGATACGCTGAAGACCGGCGATCACGTGATGGTCGATACGCGTACGCAGTATGCGTACGAGAAGATGCCGAAATCGACGGTCGAGGAGGTGATGCTGGAGGAGGTGCCGGACGTCACCTACGACCGCATCGGAGGCCTCGACGATCAGATCGAGGTACTGCGCGATGCCATCGAGCTGCCGTACCTGCACCCGGAGATCTTCGCCGATCACCAGCTCTCGCCGCCGAAGGGCATCCTGCTCTACGGCCCGCCGGGCTGCGGCAAGACGCTGATCGCGAAGGCGGTGGCGAACAGTCTCGCGAAGAGCGTGGAGAAGCGGACCGGACGGGCGACGCCGGCCTTCTTCCTCAACGTCAAGGGTCCCGAGCTGCTGAACAAGTACGTCGGAGAAACCGAACACAAGATCCGCGAGGTCTTCCGCAAGGCGCGGGAGAAGGCCAGCGAGAACATTCCCGTCGTGATCTTCTTCGACGAGATGGACTCGCTGTTCCGGATGCGCGGATCGGGGATCTCGTCGGACATGGAGGCGACGGTCGTCGCGCAGTTCCTGTCGGAGATCGACGGCGTCGAGTCGCTGAAGAATGTGATCGTGATCGGCGCCAGCAATCGCCAGGATCTGATCGATCCGGCCGTGCTGCGGCCGGGTCGCCTCGATCTCAAGGTCAAGGTGAATCGACCGGACGCCAAGTCGGCGCAGGAGATCTTCACGAAGTACCTGAAGTCGGATCTTCCGTTCCACAAGAACACGGAAGAGCGCTACGGCAGTGACGCGACGAAGATCGTCGATGGACTGATCTGCGATACGATCGAGAACATGTACGCTACGACCGAGGACAACAAGTTCCTGGAGGTCACGTACGCGAAGGGCGAGCGGGAGATCTTCTATTTCAAGGATTTCTCCAGCGGCGCGATGATCCAGAACATCGTCGACCGGGCCAAGAAGAAGGCCGTCAAGCGGCTGATCGAGGCGGACGAACGCGGCATCATGCTGAACGACCTGATCGAAGCCGTGCGGGACGAGTTCAAGGAGAACGAGGATCTCCCGAACACCACGAATCCCGACGACTGGGCGCGCATCTCCGGCCGCAAGGGAGAGCGGATCATCAACGTCCGGACGCTGATCACCGGAATCAATCGCAACGAGGGACGCTCGGTCGAAGACATTCGATCGGGCCAGTATCTCTGACCGGAGCGCACTCCGGCAGACGGACGAGGAATGGATGGCGATTCCGAAGGTCATGGGGACCGAGATCGAGTACGGGATCACCGTCCAGAACGACCGTGATTTCGATCCGATCTCGAGCTGCGTGCTGCTCGTCAACGCGTATCGCGAAGATGCGCCCGCGAAGATCCTGTGGGACTACGATCAAGAGAACCCGTTGGCCGACGCGCGAGGGTTCCAGGTCGAAGGGGAGAAGTACACCCCGAACCAGCAGGAGAACATCGCCCGCAACAAGACGCTCGCCAACGGCGCGCGCTACTACGTCGACCACGCGCACCCGGAGTACTCCTGCCCGGAGGTGACGAACGCCCGGGACCTCGTGATCTTCGAGAAAGCGGGTGAGCGGATCGTCGAGATCTCGCGCCGCGAGGCCAACCGGCTGCTGCCGCCCGGCACGCAGATGTTGATCTACAAGAACAACAGCGATCGCAAGGGCAACAGCTACGGCTGTCACGAGAACTACTTGATGGACCGCCGCACGTCCTTCAAGCAGATCGTCGAGCACCTGATGCCGTTCTTCGTATCCCGTCAGGTGTACACCGGCGCCGGCAAGGTGGGTTCGGAGAACCGTGGACATCCGTGCCAGTACCAGCTCTCGCAGCGAGCCGATTTCTTCGAGACCGAAGTCGCGCTCGACACGATGGTGAAGCGCCCGATCATCAATACCCGCGACGAGCCGCACGCGGATCGCGAGAAGTACCGGCGCCTCCACGTCATCGTCGGCGACGCCAACATGGCCGAATCCTCGATCTACCTGCGCAACGGGGCCACCGCCCTGGTGCTGGCGATGATCGAGGATGGCGCGATCGACCGGGACTTCTCCCTGCGGGATCCCGTGAAGGCGATCAAGGAGGTTTCTCACGACGCGAGCTGCCGACGGGAGGTCGAGCTGCAGAATGGTCGCCGCTTGAGTGCCGTCCAGCTCCAGGGCGAATACCTCGAGCTGGCCCAGCGCTACGTGACGAATCGCGAGACCGACCCGGGGGCTCGCGAGGTTCTCGCGTACTGGGAGCGCGTCCTCGATGCTCTCGAGCGGGATCCCATGGAACTCGCCGACCAACTCGACTGGGTGGCGAAGAAAGCGCTGATCGAAGGCTTCATCAGCCGCAAGGGCGTGGATTGGGATTCGTCGCAGGTGCAGATGCTGGACCTCCAGTACCACGACCTGCGCCCCGACAAGGGGCTGTACTATCTTCTCGAGCGACAGGGAAAGATCCAACGGATCGTGACGGACGAGGAGATCGAGCGTGCGGTCCACCATCCGCCGGAGGACACGCGAGCGTACTTCCGAGGCAGCTGCCTGCGGCGTTATGGCACCGAGGTCTTCGGTGTGAACTGGGATTCGATCTCGTTCGGGATCGGCGATGACCCGATCAAGCGCGTCTTGATGAACGAACCCCTGAAGGGCTCGAAACAGCATGTGGACGAGCTCTTCCAGTCGTCCCCGACGGCCGCAGAGCTGGTCAAGAATCTGAAGAGCTGAGAGGACCGCCGCTCGAGCGACGGCATCAGCCTGGAGAACGCGATGAAGATCCAGACCTCCCGACAGGGCAGCCGACAGAGCGGAGACCAGGAGCGCGAGCCGCTCCGGTTCGTCTCCGCCGCCGAATCCCAGCAGCAGCAGAAAAAGGGCGGCGGAGGCGGCGGCGACGAGAGTGGCGAGGACGGCAAGGGCGGTCAGAAGCTCGCCAAGAAGGGCGAGGACCTGAAGGAAGAGATGGACGCCCTGATCGACGAGATCGACGAAGTCCTCGAGGAGAATGCCGAGGAGTTCGTCAAGAACTACGTGCAGCGCGGCGGCCAATAGCGCCAACCGCGACGGGGGATTGAGGGGGGTGCTCTTCCGAGGCCGCTACCAGGGCTCGAGCTTCTTCGAGCTCGTCGAGATCGATCATCCGCAGTTGCGACCCGAACAGCCCACGGCAGGCGTCCGGGCCGAGGCCTCGATGCCCTCGGTGCCTCACGGCACCACGGTGCTGGCGTTCCGCTTCGCCGAGGGCGTCGTCGTCGCCGGCGACCGGCTCGCGACCGAAGGCCACCGGGTCGCCTCGCGCGACCTCCAGAAGGTCTTTCCGACCGACGCGCACTCGCTGATCGCGATCGCCGGAGCGGCCGGTCCCGCCATCGAGATGGCCCGCATGCTGCGGATCGAACTCGAGCATTACGAGAAGATCGAGGGGGAGGCGCTCGAGCTCGAAGGCAAGGCCAACAAGCTCTCGCAGATGGTGCGTGCGAACCTCCCGGCGGCGATGCAGGGGCTCGTCGTCGTACCGCTCTTCGCCGGATACGACCTGCGGCGCGGGATCGGTCGGCTCTGGAAATACGACGTGACGGGCGGTCGCTACGAAGAGGCCGAGTTCGACGCCTCGGGCAGTGGCGGACTCTACGCCCGGGAATCGATCAAGAAGGTCTTCCGGCCGGGCCTGACCCGGGACGAGGCTCTGTTGATGGCGCTCCAGGCCCTCGCCGACGCGGCGGACGAGGATCGCGCCACCGGCGGTGTGGATCTGGCCCGCGGGATCTTCCCGCTGGTCTGTTTCTGCACCGCAGCGGGCGTCACGGAGATCGACCGGGTGACCCTCGAACGCGTCTATCGGGAGCAGGTTCTGGTCGCGCGGACGCGGACGGGAGCGCGTTAGTCATGTCGATGTCGTTCTACGTCTCCCCCGAACAGCTGATGCAGGACAAGGCCGAGTATGCCCGCAAGGGCATCGCTCGCGGCAAGTCCATCGTCGCGCTCGAGTACGACAAGGGCATCGTACTGGTGGCCGAGAATCCGTCGCGTCTGACCAAGATCGGTGAGATCTACGACCGCATCGCCTTCGCCGGGGTCGGCAAGTTCAGTGAGTTCGACCAACTGCGAAAGATCGGCGTGCGTTTCGCGGATGTCCGCGGGTACGCCTACAGCCGCGAGGATGTGCGCTGCATGGCGCTCGCCAACGCCTATTCGCAAGCGATCGGTGACGTGTTCACCCGCGAGATGAAGCCGCTCGAGGTGGAGGTGATCGTGGCCGAGGTCGGCGAGCCGCTCCTCACGGGTCACGAGGAGAACGTGATCTTCCGCGTGCAGTTCGACGGCAGCATCTCGGACCACCGCGGCTTCTGCGCGATCGGCGGCGCCGTCGAAGGACTCGAGACCTTCTTGCGCGAGAACTACCGCACGGGCTTGCCCCTCGGGGAAGCCATCGCCGTGGGTCGCCGGGCGTTGGTCGCGGCCGCCAATGGCGCGGCTCCGATCGCGGCGGAGCGACTCGAAGTCTGCACGCTCGACCGTGAGCGTCCGGGTCGCAAGTTCCGCCGCGTCGGCGCCGATGAGTTGAGAGCTATTCTCGGCTAGGAGCAGCGAACCGAGGGACGTCGTGCAGAAGCGGATCTATGGCATCGAAACCGAGTACGGGATCATCTTCACGCCCGAAGGGCGGAAGACCCTGCCGGTCGAGAAGGCGATCCGCTTCCTGTTCGAGAAGCTGATTACGACCGAGCACTTCCTGAACGTCTTCCTCGAGAACGGGGCCCGGTTCTATCAGGACACCGGCTGCCATCCCGAGTATGCGACGCCCGAGTGCGCGTCGCCCCGCCAGCTGATCGTCTACGACAAGGCCGGCGAGCGGATCCTCGAGGAACTCGAGGACTACGCCGAGGAGAAGATCCGCGAGGAGCGGATCGCCGGCCGGCTCTCGATCTTCAAGAACAACACGGACTTCGTCGGCAACAGCTACGGCTGCCACGAGAACTATCTCGTCGACCGCGACGTCGATTTCTATTACCTGGCCGAACAGCTGATTCCGTTCCTCGTGACCCGCCAGATCTACAGCGGCGCCGGCAAGGTCTTCCAGACCCAGGACGGCGTGCACTACTGCATCAGCCAGCGCGCGCAGCACATCTACCAGAAGATCTCGGGAACCACGACCAACGATCGTTCGATCATCAATACCCGCGACGAGCCCCACGCGGATCGCGAGAAGTACCGGCGTCTGCATGTCATCGTCGGCGACTCCAACATGAGCGAGTACACCAATTTCCTGAAGATCGGCGCCTGCGCCGTGGTCCTCCAGATGATCGAGGACAACTTCATCAACAAGGATTTCACGCTCCGCAATCCGGTGAAGGCGATCAAGGACATCTCCTACGACACCACCTGCAAGCGGAAGCTGCGCCTCGACAACGGCCGCGAGTACTCGCCGATCGAGATCCAGCGCGAGTACTGCGAGATGGCGTGGCGCTACATCGAGCAGTACCCGGTCTCGGACGAACTGAAGGACGCCGTCGCCAAGTGGCAGTTCGTGCTCGACTGTCTCGATTCGGATCCCGGGAAACTCGATCGTCACGTCGATTGGATCATCAAGCGCCGGCTGATCGAGTCCTTCCTCGAGCGCAAGGGCGCTTCGTGGAACGATTCACGCGTGTTCATGTTGGACCTGCAGTACCACGACATCCGCGTGAGCCGCGGCCTGTACTACCTGCTCGAGCGCAAGGACGGCGTCGAGCGGGTCCTCAGTGACGACGAAATCATCAAGGCCAAGACGGAGCCGCCGCCGGATACACGCGCCAAGATGCGCGGCGAGTTTATCAAACTGGCTCGCCAGAACGCGATCCAGTACGACCTCGACTGGTCGAACATCCGGCTCGGAAACCTCTTGAACGTGCGCGTGATCTGCAACAATCCCTTCGAGACCGACACCGAGAAGGTCGCCGAGCTGGTGCGGACGATCCAGAAGACGAACCTGCGCAAGACCAGCCTGTCCAAGCTCGTGATCCAGTCCTGAGCCGGCGCGGAAGACCTCCGCCGGCTCCCACCCCTCGGGCGCCACCGCCTCGCGTGACACCGGCGACACCAACAGCAGGCTGGGCAGATGGCCGCCCTCGGCTACCTTCCTTCGGCATGTCATCGATGCCGCCCGCCACGTCCGGTCCTCGTCTCGTGAAACCCGAGGACGACGCTGCCGTCGCCGACCCGCCGGGTCCGCACCGGCGCATCGGCTGGTTGCTGCCGCTCGCGATCGCCGCCGCGCTGGTGGCGGCGATCGGATGGGGTCTCGAAAGCCGCCGGGCGGCGGCACTCACGACACAGGTCGCCGAGCTCGAGGCCCGCGTGCAGGCCCAGCAGCTCGAGATCCTGCGGCGCCAGCGTCATCTCGAGAGCGTCCGGAGCGTCACCTCGGCCGTCGAAGAGCAGGTTTCCGCGCTGCGTCTCCTGGTCGATCGGAACCCCGCCGCGCCGGCGCCGGCCGAGGGACCCACGGACCCGCAGTAGCCTTCGCTCGGCCTGAGCCGGAGGGGGGGCCGCCCGCGACCTCGAGGACGGAGCCTCAACTTCCGCCCTGCCTCGCCGAAGAAGCTGGAGACGTCGAGCCGCGCGCCGGCGCAACTCCTGGAGACCGGCCTGATGTTCAGATTCCTCGCGAGCAGCTTCTCGAACGATCTCGCCATCGACCTCGGGACCGCCAGCACCCTCGTCTATGCGCGTCACAAGGGCATCGTCTGCTCGGAGCCCAGCGTGGTGGCCGTGGCGAGCGATCCCAAGGGCCACGGCGAGCGTGTCCTCGCGGTCGGCAGCGAAGCCAAGGCGATGCTGGGTCGGACGCCCGGTTCGATCCGCGCCATCCGGCCGATCCAAGACGGTGTCATCGCCGACTTCGAAGTCACCGAGGCGATGCTCCGCTACTTCATCCACAAAGCACACAACCGCAGCACCCTGGTGCGCCCGCGGATCGTGATCTGCGTGCCGCCGTCCATCACCAGCGTAGAGAAGCGGGCGGTGCGGGAATCCGCGCTCTCGGCGGGTGCGCGCGAGGTCTTCCTGATGGAAGAGCCGATGGCGGCCGCCATCGGGGCGGGCCTCGATGTCACGGCGCCGACCGGGAACATGATCGTCGATGTCGGAGGGGGTACGACGGACGTTGCCGTCATCTCGCTCTCCGGCATCGTGACGTCGTCCTCGATTCGTGTCGGTGGGGACAAGATGGATGAAGCGATCATCCAGTACGTGCGGCGCAAGTACAACGTGCTGATCGGTGAGCGCACCGCGGAGGACGTGAAGATCCACGTCGGTACCGCCTCGCCGCACGGCCGTACCGGCACGATGGAGATCAAGGGTCGCGACCTCGTCGCCGGCATTCCGAAGACCGTGATGGCCACGAGTGACGAGATCCACGAGGCGCTGGTCGAGCCGATCTCGTCGATCGTCGAGAGCGTGCACATGACGCTCGAGCGGACACCCCCGGAACTGGCCGCCGACATCGTCGATCGCGGCATCGTGCTGGTCGGCGGCGGCTCCCTGCTGCGTGACCTCGACGTCGTGCTGCGCGAGCGCACCGGTCTGCCGATCATCCGCGGCGACGACCCCTTTACGGCCGTCTGCTACGGGGCCGGCAAGGCCCTCGATGATCTCGATCTGCTCAAACAGGTGAGCTTCGAGTAGCTCCTTCAGTCGGGTGACAGCACGGCGAGCGCCAACTGCATCGCCAGTTGCATGTCCCCTTCCACCTGGATCTTGCCGGCGAGGAACGCGTCCTGCGGCTGCAGCGCGCCGCTGCGCAGCTCACGGTAGGCTGCGGCATCGACGCGGATGCTGGCGTCCGGAGCCTTCGTGGCGTCCTCCGATCCGTCGGGAAGGGGAGCCCCGAGCCGTGCGAGCAGTCGGAACCCGCCCGGGCCCGTCAGCTCGAACAACAGCGAACCCTGCAGCGCGTCGATCTGGTCGACCCGGAAGCGCGTCAGCGGGATCGCTGCCCCCATCCCCGAGACACCGCCGAGGAAGCCGAGGACATTGTCGCCGACCTCGCGCCACAAGGGCTCGAAGTGTTCGCGGTCGAGGGCGATCGACAGGAACGGCGGATGGGCTGGCGCGTCCGATGCGCTGGCGCAGCCTCCGGCGAGGTTCAGGTACCAGGTGCCGCCGCCGGCTCCGCGGATGTCGAAGCGCAGGGTCGCGTCGACCGCACGCATCCCGTCGAGGGTCCGCTTGGCGGCCGCGGCGGCCTCCGCCTGCTCCGTCAGCTGCCGATTCATCTGGGCGGGCAGACGCTCCGCGAAGAAGCGCTGCGGATCCGGCGGCGTCGATGTGCTCATGGTCAGCGATTCCTCTGGAAGCGGTTCACGTTGTTCACGTGTTCGCGGTAGCTCCTGGCGAAGATGTGGGAGCCGTCCTTGCGTGCGACGAAGAAGAGGTAGTCACTCTCGGCCGGCTCGAGCACGGCTTGCAGCGAAGCGGCCCCCGGACTCGCGATCGGCGTCGGCGGCAGGCCGGTGATCCGGTATGTGTTCCAGGCGTTGCTCTCGTCGTCGAGATGCACCCGGCGCAGGTTGCCATCGAAGTCGGGGATCCCATAGATCGTGGTCGGATCCGACTCGAGGCGCATGCCGCGGGCCAGCCGGTTGTGGAACACGGACGCGACGAGGGGGCGTTCGTCGCCGATGCCGGTCTCCTTCTCGACGATCGACGCCAGCGTCACGACCTCCCGCATCGACAGATTGCGCGCCCGGGCCCCGGCTTCGAGCGTGCGCCACCGGCGGTGGAACTCGTCGACCAGGATCTTCGCGATCCGGCGCGCCGTCAGGCCGCGCGGAATCTGGTAGGTCTCCGGGAACAGGTAGCCCTCGAGCGTCGCCCCCTCGACGCCGAACGCAGCGGCGATCTCCGGATCGCGTGTCACGGCGAGAAACTCCGCGGCGGAGACGAGGCCGGCCTGTTCGAGCCGCGTTGCGATCTCCGCCGCCGTGATGCCCTCCGGCAGCGTCACGGGGTAGGTGACGACGCGTCCCTCCACCATCTCCTCGAGTAGACGGCGCACGTTCCAGGCCGGCGACAGTTCGTACTCGCCCGCGTGCAGGCGGCCGGCCGTCCCCTGCCAGCGCGCCAGCCCGCGCATCGCGAGCGCGCTGCGGATCACCCCCTGCGCCTCGAGCGCTTCGGCGATCCCGCGCAGCGTTGCTCCCGACGGCACGTCGAAGCGCACCGGGTCGGCTGCGGGAGCGGCCGGCTGCAAGGCCCACAGGGCGGTGCCCGCCAGGCTGCCGGCCACCACGATGCCGGCCACCACGAGGCAGCCGAAGGCACGCCACACGCGTCGCGGCGGCCGGCCCGGCGCCGGCGTCCCGGCCGTGTCGTGCGGCGTCGTCATGGCTCCCCCGGCTCCTCCGGGCCAGCGGGCCGGCGGCGCTCGAGATGCGTGGCGAGCAGCAGCGTTGCGGCGATCGCATCCACCTCGCCGCGTCCCTTGCGTTGTTTGACGCGGCGTCCGGTTTCCTGCAGGGCCCGCTCCGCCGCGACGGATGTCCACCGCTCGTCGAGCAGCTCGACGGGAATCTTCAGCGTCGCCGACAGCTCCTGGGCGAAGCGCTCCGCCGCGTCCGCTTCCGGGCCTCGCCGGCCACTCATGTGGAGCGGCCAGCCGACGACTGCGCTTTCGATCCCGCGCTCCTTCACGAGGGCACGCAGCGCCGCGAAGTCCCGCCGCCGTCCCTTGCGCTCGAGAAAACCCGCGGGGAACGCGATCCGGCCTGCTTCGTCGGATACCGCCAGACCGATCCGCTTGGCTCCGAGATCGAGGCCGAGCACCCGCATGACCGGCAAAGTTAGCAGTCGCGGCCGGCCGGCGGGGACATGCGGCTGGCCGGCGATGCCGTCAAGCGAGGCGGAACGCGCGCCGATGCGCTGTGTCGGAGGGCGGATCCATGGCTGCCGCGTCGTTCGAGCCGTCTGCTGAGCCCGCCGATCCCGTCGTCGATCCTCTCGCTGCGTCCGCCGATCCCGCCGTCGATCCTCTCGCTGCGCTTCCGCAGCGGTTCCTCGTCGCGCTGCGTGATCCCGCCGCCGAGGTCCGCGAGGCCGCCTGCCGCGCACTCGAGCGACTCGAACGGCGGGCGGACCTCGCGACGCTGCAGCTTCGCGCGCAGTCCGAGGATCCCGGCATGCGCGTCGCCGCGATCTACGAACTCGGCGCTCTCGTCGATCCGGCCGCGCTCCCGACGCTGCTCAGCGCCCTGCGCGATGTCGCCGAGGATGTGCGCGTCGTGGCGGTACGCATGCTCGGCGAGCTGCGGGAGCCGAGCACCGTGGCCCCTCTCGCGCAGTGTCTCGACGATCCGAGCCTGCACGTGCGCCGGCACGCGATCGAGGCGCTTGGCCGGCTCGGCGAGCGCCGCATCGCCTCGCTGCTTTCCACGATGCTCTCGGCTCCGGAGCCCGAGATCCTCGTCAGTACGCTGCGCGCTCTCGGCGCCTGCCGCGAGCCGAACCGCGTTCACGAGATCCTCCCGCTGTTCAGCCATCCCGACGCGGGCGTCCGTGCCGCGGCGATCGACGCGCTGGCGCAGCTCGTCTGAACCGACGACGGGCGCTGGCCGCTGCGCTCGCCGGTCGCGCCGGCTTCCTCAGTCGGCGTGAGGCGCGTGGACCAGCGCGGCGACATCATCGACGAGACGGCGGATGTCCGGGTCGAAGAGGTCGTAGGTCACGGCGAAACCGGTT
Organism: uncultured Pseudomonadota bacterium; assembly: GCA_900696485.1. Taxonomy (GTDB): domain Bacteria; phylum Myxococcota_A; class UBA9160; order UBA9160; family PR03; genus CAADGG01. The sequence continues at coordinate 2,097 of CAADGG010000104.1, read as the reverse complement.
TCGGTGTGGCGCGCGACGCGGCCGCTCAGTTCGAACGGCGAGACCGGCACGACGAAGACATAGAGCGTGACGCGCGTGCCGAGCGGCGGCTGCGTGCTGGTGCTCTCGACCCGGGCTCCGCTGTAGGAGATCTCGGCCAGCGCGCCGGCGCCCTCCTCTCGGCCGGAAGAGATCAGCGCGTCGAAGCGGGTACGAAAGCGCGGGCTACGCCGCTGGTCGATCATGACCGAACTCCCTCGAACGGTTGGCCGGTGCTTCGACCCTCCGAGGCGGAGTCTTGAGAGCCTCTGGCAGCGACCGGGCGTCGCCCGCGGCACGACGCCGGCCGTGAAAGCCGTTAGAGTCCCCGCCGCCGCACGTGCGCCCGCTCTTCCCATCCCCATCACGCAAATCACGCAATGGATTCCCGTGGCCTTCTCCGGCTTGCAGCTCCACTCCACCCTGCTGCGCGGCCTCGCGGAGCTCGGCTTCACCGAGCCGACCCCGATCCAGCGCGAGGCGATCCCGGCGGCCCTCGCCGGTCGCGACGTCCTGGCCTGCGCGTCGACCGGAAGCGGCAAGACGGCGGCGTTCCTGCTGCCGATCCTGCACCAGCTCCTCGACCGGCCCCGCGGCCGCACACGGGCCCTCGTGATGACGCCCACACGGGAGCTGGCGGCGCAGATCGTCGACGAGCTGCAGGCGCTCGCGGCCCACACCCCGCTCGAGGGCGCCGCCATCTTCGGGGGAGTCGGCATGGGCCCGCAGGAGCGCGCATTCCGCCGCGGCGTCGATGTCCTCGTCGCCACCCCCGGACGCCTGCTCGACCACTTCGAGGCTCCCTACGCGCGGCTCGATGGCCTCGCGCATCTGGTGCTCGACGAGGCGGATCGGATGCTGGACATGGGGTTCCTGCCGGCGATCCGCCAGGTCCTGCGCCACGTGCCGGCGCGCCGGCAGACCCTGTTCTTCAGCGCCACGATGCCGGCGCCGATCACGACACTCGCGCGCGAGATGCTGGCCGATCCGGTCACGGTGAATCTCGCCCGGCAGGCCGCGCCGGCGGTCGGGATCACGCAGGCCGTCTATCCCGTGGCGCAGGATCTGAAGCCGAAGCTGCTCGTCACCCTGCTGCAACGCGGAGAGATGGACGAGGCCCTGGTCTTCACGCGCACCAAGCACCGCGCCAATCGCCTCGCGGAGTTCGTGGCGAAGCAGGGCATCGAATCGGCGCGCATCCACGGCAACCGCTCCCAGGGCCAGCGCACCGAGGCATTGGCCGGCTTCAAGAGCGGGAAGTATCGCGTCCTGATCGCCACCGACATCGCGGCGCGGGGCATCGACGTCGAGGAACTCGGCCACGTCGTGAACTTCGACGTGCCGCTCGTGCCGGACGACTACATCCACCGGGTCGGTCGCACCGCCCGCGCGCAGGCGACCGGCGATGCGTTCACCTTCGTCGCACGCGAGGAGGAGCCGGACCTCGCACGCATCGAGCGCGTGCTCGGCAAGCGGCTGCCCCGTGTCCTGGTTCCGGACTTCGACTACGACGCCCGGCCGGAGGGACGCTTCGAAGTGCCCGTGGCCGAGCGCATCGCAGCGATCCGGGCGCGCAAGGCCGAGGAGCGCCTGCGCGCGCGAGCGAAGGCCGAGCGCGGCCGGGAGGGCGGCACTCCCGCCCCGGGTCGCGGGCCCACGGCCGCGAGGGGGTCTGGGGCGGGTGCGCCTGGTGGATCGAGAGGTCCCGGACGGCCCGGGAATCGCGGCCGGCGCCGCCGCGGGCCGCGCTGATCACACGCGCGGCACGCTCCGGTTCCGTCGAGTAGGATGCGCCCGTGTCGGTGGCCCGCTCGCTGAGCCTGTTCTTCGCTGCCGGCGTGGTCGGTGCGCTGGCCAGCAGCGCCGTCGTGTGGGGCAGCGCCGAGCTGGGCCTCCCGCAGGCGTTCGGCGTCGCGCTGGCACCGAAGACGACGCCGGCATGGCTGTATCAGCGTATCCGTCCGGCGAACCGCGTTCCTGACAGCGCCGCCGGGCGGGCGTACTTCTTCCGCCCATGGCAAGAACACAGACGACCGAGGCGGAGCGATCGGATCACTTGCGGGCGTGGGAAGCGAGCGG
>CAADGG010000103.1 GCA_900696485.1 uncultured Pseudomonadota bacterium | reverse complement strand
GGCCGGGAAGACCAACTGCGAAAGGCTCGCATGCGACACGACGAGGGCTTCGAGGGTCTGGTGCAGCGAGTCCGGCCGCAGTTCGTCTTCCCGGTCGAGCGAAACGACCGTGTCGGCCCGCGCCGGGATCCGGATCGGAACGCCGCCCGCGTCGTCGAGAAACCATCTGGTCACATACTCGAGGGAGCGGTCTGGGGCTCGAATCCGCGGCTCTCCGAGCCTTCCGCCGGGCGTGGCGCACGGGTCGCGGTCGCCTCGGCCTCGGGGAGCGCCGGTCGGAGATGCTGTTTGATTTCGTCGAGTTCGCGGCGGGCGGCTTCGTCGCGAGCCCCGTCTCGGATCGCTCGCAGTCGCTCGCCGAGTCCGCTGCCGGCCGGGCCGGCGGCGTCCAGCTCGGTATCGAGCTGGCGCTCGGTCGAAAGCTTGGCGATGTGCTCGCGCAGGCTGTCGAGCGCGCGCAGATCCGCATCGACCGACAGGCCGTCGAGCACCGCCCGCACCTGGCGGCGCGCCTGGGCGCCGGCCCACACCGCGAGCGCTCGGCCCTTCTCGCGTTCGAGCGCGCGGATCTCCTCGCGGAAGCGCAACAGATTCTCCTTGGCGGCCTCGGCCTCGTCGCGCAGCGCCGCCAGCTCGCGGCCGGCTCGCTCGAGTTCGCCGGCCAGCTCCTGCTTGTGACGGACCAGCGCCAGCGCCACGGCTTCGTCACTGCGGCGCACGGCGCGCTGCACGTCTCCGGTGGTCCGCAGCAGCTCGCTGCGTCGATCGAGCAACTCGCCTTCGAGCTTGTTGCGCAGATACAGGATGCCGGCCACGGCGTCCTTCAGCTCCGCGTAGCGACGCAGTCGTTCGTGGATGGCCTGCTCGTAGACGGCCCGCGGGTGGGCCTGCTCGCGATCGCGCACCCAGACGGTCAGCCAGCCGCCGATCAGGTTGCGGAGGCGGCCGAGAACACCACGCGGCCGTTCGGAAGAGATCGATGTAGAAAACACCATATTGCGTACTCCTCGGGTAGAGCTGGGCTCGCGGGCCGCCGAGCCGTGTCGAAGGGACAGCCGGTCTAGTCGACCGGATCGTCCGGGCTCATCTCTTCGCGCAGCTCGTCGCGCAGTCCGAGCTCGCGAATCTTCTGCTGGAGGCTCTGGCGCACCATGCCGATCGCGGCGGCCGTGCGCGAGACGTTGCCCTCGTGCGCGCGCAGCGACGCCAGCAGGAAGCTGCGCTCGAAGCGCTCGACCGCCCGGCGTTTGGCGTCCGAGAAGCTGCCCTCGCCGGCGGAGCCGCTCGCACGGCCCTCCGTGTCGCCGGTCCGCACACGGTCATCCAGCCGGAGATCCTCTTCGTCGACCGCCGGTCCGCTCGCGAGCACGGCGGCCTGCTCGACGACGTTGCGCAGCTCGCGCACGTTGCCGGGCCATGCATGCCGCGTCAGCCGTGCGAGCGCCGCCGGCGTGACGGGCAGCTTCTTGCGCTCGAGCCGCGTCGCCAGCGCGGCCAGGAAGTGCTCGACGAGCGCCGGGACGTCCTCCGGTCGCTCGCGCAGCGCCGGCAGCTCGATCTCGACCACCTTCAGCCGGTAGTACAGATCCTCGCGGAAGCGACCCCGCCGGACCTCCTGCTCGAGATCGCGGTGTGTCGCCGCGACCACGCGCACATCGACCTCCACCGGCTGGTTGCCGCCGACGCGCTCGAAGGTCCGCTCCTGCAGGACGCGCAGCACCTTCGCCTGGGTGGCGGACGGCATGTCTCCGATCTCGTCGAGGAAGATCGTGCCGCCGCGGGCTGCTTCGAAGCGGCCGACGCGTCGCGCGTCGGCGCCGGTGAAGGCGCCCTTCTCGTGCCCGAACAGCTCGCTCTCCACCAGCTCGCGGCTGATTGCCGCGCAGTTGACCGCGAGGAACGGCCGCGTGCGGCGCGGGCTGCGCTGGTGCAGGGCCTGCGCCACCAGTTCCTTGCCGGTCCCACTCTCGCCCCGGATCAGCACCGTGAGGTCCGTCTCGGCAACCTTGCGGATCGTGTCGAAGACGCGCCGCATGCCGGCGCCGGAGCCGATCAGGCTCTCGAAGCGCCACTCGCGATCGATGCGTTCACGCAGCTCGCGATTCTCGCGCTCGAGACGCGTTCGCTCGAGCGCGCGGCGCAGTACGACGCGGATCTCGTCGTTGTCGAACGGCTTCGGCACGTAGTCCTCGGCCCCACTCTTGATCGCCTCGACGGCGATCTTCTCGGATCCGTGCGCGGTGATCATCACGACCGGGGTCTCCGGCCGGTTCTGCTTGGTGGCCCGCAACACGTCCATGCCGGACGGGCCGGCGCCGAGCGCGAGGTCCGTCAGCACGAGATCGAACGGATCCCCGAGCAGCTTCTCGAGCGCGTCGGCGCCCGACACGGCCGGGTGGACCTCGTAGCCCTCGCGGCCCAGCAGCCCCGTGAGCGCCAGCCGGATCGCGGCTTCGTCCTCGACCACCAGCACGCGGGGCTTCATCGGCCGGCCTCCGTGAGCGCCCGCTTCGGCAGCGTCACGCAGAATGCGGCGCCGCGGCCGATCGTGGAATCCGCTTCGACGCCGCCGCCGTGCGCCTCGACGATCTTGCGCACCATCGGCAGTCCGAGACCGGTGCCGTCCTGCTTCGAGGTGAGGAACGGCGTCCAGATCGCCGCGAGCCGCTCGGGCTCGATGCCGGGCCCATTGTCGCGCACGCGCAACCACAGTTCGGTGCCGGCCAGATTCTCGCCGGCTTCGATGTCGATGCGCGGTGACGGCGCCTGCTGGCCGTCGACGGCGTCGAGCGCGTTGCTGAGCAGATTCAGCACCACACGCCGCAACTTCTCCGGATCGGCGATCAGCGCGCCGGCCTCGGCGACGTCGACGCGCAACGCGACGCCGGCGCGATCGAGACGATCGCGCAGCGCATCGAGACCGGACTGCACGACATCGGACAGCGACACCGTCTCCGGACGCAGATCCTCATCTCGCGCGTAGCGCAGCAGATGCGAGATCGAGCGCTCGACGCGCTCCAGCTCCTGCAGCGCGACCGACGCATACTCGACGTTCTGCAGCGAATGGGGATCCTCGCCCATCTGCTGGAGCAGGCTCTTCGCCGCAGTGATCGGATTGCGGATCTCGTGCGCGATCGACGCCGAGAGATGCTCGAGGTTGCGGGCGTGGCGTCCCTCGAGCTCGGTGCGGTGGTGCGCGACGGCGTCCGGAACCCGGCGTCCGACTTCCTCTTCGGTCCAGCGTTTGCGCAGGTCCGGTGCGACCAACGCGAAGAAGCCGTGGATCGCGAGGCCGACGCCCCATGCCATCGCGACGATCATCGCCGGTCGGAAGCCGGCGACGAAGAGCAAGAACACGCAGACGACCGCGTAGGGAATCGCGTGCGACAGGAAGCCGAGGCGTCGCGCCACCGCGGCGCGCGCCTCCCGCAGCGCCTCGTCTTCCGGCGAGAGCCGGCGCCGGGCGCCACGCACCTTGTGGAGGGCCCAGCCGGTCAGCTCCTCGCGGAGCTGTTCGCCTTCTTCACGCAGAGCCGCGAGCTGCTCGCGTTGTCGGCGGCGGCTGTCGCGGTGGCGAGTGCGGGACCAGGAACGGCTGCCGTGCATCGACGATTCTCCGGCATCGGGTCCGCTGGGCGCGCCGGTCCCTGCGGCGGGTCTGCGGCCGACGCCCTGCGCGGGAGTGTGGAACGGGTGGGGCCAGTTGGCGAGCATGGACGGAGCAAGAGCAAACCCCGTGCCGAACGGAAAGCGGCCGGTGCGAGCGCAGCGGCCGTCCGGCGCTCGAGCGAGGCCTGCCGGTGCAGGGTTCGGCCTGCAGTGCAGTCCGGGTATTGCACCGGATCTGGCCGTTCGCGCCGGGCCGCTACCCTCCGGCCGGTGAGCATCCGCAACCTCGAAGGCCTGCTGCGCCCGCGCAGCGTCGCGGTGTTCGGCGCGTCGAACCAGCCCCAGAGCGTCGGCGGGGTCGTGATGCGCAACCTGCTGCACGGCGGCTTCGCCGGGCCGGTGCTGCCGGTGAACCCGCGCCATCAGGCGGTGGCGGGCGTGCTTGCGTATCCGGACGTCGAGAGCCTGCCGCTGGTCCCCGAGCTGGCCGTCGTGTGCACGCCGCCGGCGACGGTCCCGGCGATCATCGGCGCGCTGGCCGATGCCGGCTCACGCGCCGCCATCGTGTTGACGGCCGGTCTTTCCCGGACTCGCGATGCCCGCGGGCGCCCGCTCCTCGAGGCGCTCCACGAGGCGATGGGCCGCCGGGGCTTCCGCGTGCTCGGTCCCAACTCTCTCGGTCTGCTCGTGCCCGGGGTCGGGCTCAACGCGAGCTTCGCCCACGTCGACGCGTTGCCGGGACAGCTCGCGTTCGTCTCGCAGTCCGGCGCGCTCTGCACCGCGGTGCTCGACTGGGCCCGGGCCGCCGACGTCGGTTTCTCCTGCTTCGCCTCGGTCGGCGACACGGCCGACGTCGACGTCGCCGATCTGCTCGACTGGTTCGGCGCCGATCCCGACACGCGCGCGATCCTGCTCTACCTCGAGAGCATCACGAGCGAGGGTTCCGGGCATCGGCGCGGCGGCGCGCGCAAGTTCCTCTCCGCCGCTCGCGCGGCGGCGCGCAACAAGCCGGTGCTGGTGCTGAAGGCCGGCCGCTTCGCCGAGGGGGCTCGCGCGGCGCTGTCGCATACCGGCGCACTGGCCGGCGCCGATGACGTCTGCGACGCCGCGCTGCGCCGGGCGGGCGTGCTGCGCGTCGGTCGTATCGACGAGCTGTTCGACGCCGCCGAGACGCTCGTGCGCTCGCCGCGGCTGCGCGGCGGTCGCGTCGCGATCCTGTCGAACGGCGGCGGGCTCGCCGTGATGTCGACCGACAGCGTCGTCGAGCGCGGCGGTCAGCTCGCGCATCTGTCAGCCGACACCATCGCGCGTCTAGATGCCGTGTTGCCGGAAACCTGGTCGCGCGCGAACCCGATCGACATCATCGGCGACGCGCCGGGCGAACGCTACGGGCAGGCGCTCGCCATCGCGCTCGAAGATCCCGGCGTCGACGTCGTGCTGGTGCTGCACGCGCCGACTGCGATCGCGTCGGGGGTCGATGCGGCACGGGCCGTCGTGAAGGTCGCGCGGGAGGCCGGCGTCGGGCAGGCCGGCAAACCGAGTGTCCTGACGAGCTGGATCGGTCGTGCCGGCGCCGAGCCGGCCCGGCGGATCCTGCGCGAGGCCGGCCTGGCGAGCTTCGACACGCCCGACGATGCCGTCTCCGCGCTCTCCCACCTGCTCGACTACCGCCGCAATCAGGAGCTGCTGATGGAGACGCCGCCCTCGCTGCCGGTCGAAAGCGCACCGCGCACGGCGGACGCGCGACGCATCGTCGAGAAGGCGCTCGCGGAGGGGCGCGAGCTGTTGAGCGAGCCGGAGTCGAAGGCGCTGCTGGCAGCGTACGGCGTGCCGATCGTCGAAACGCACATCACGGCGGATCCCGAAGCCGCCGTCCGGATCGCGAACGAGATCGGCTATCCGGTCGCGCTGAAGATCCTGTCCCCGGATCTCAGCCACAAGTCCGATGTCGGCGGTGTCGTGCTCGACCTCGACGCGCCGCAGGGGGTCCTCCGCGCCGCGCGGCAGATGGCCGAGCGCATCGCGAGCCATCGTCCGGACGCGCGGATCGAGGGCTTCACCGTGCAGGCGATGGTGCGCCGTCCGGGCAGCTTCGAGCTGATCGTGGGACTCGGTTGTGATCCCGTCTTCGGGCCGGTGGTGCTGTTCGGACAGGGGGGCACGGCCGTCGAGGTGATCGGCGACCGCGCCGTCGCGCTGCCGCCGCTCAACGCCCACCTCGCACGCGAGCTGATCGGACGCACGCGGATCGCGCGGCTGCTGGCGGGAGTGCGCGGGCACCCGGCCGCAGACCTCGATGCGATCGCCCGGACGCTGGTGCAGATCGCGCAGATCGCCGTCGATCTGCCCGAGGTGGTCGAACTCGACGTGAATCCGCTGCTGGCGGACGCCCGCGGCGTGCTGGCGCTCGATGCGCGCGTGCACGTGCAGCGTGCGGAGTCCCCGGGCGCCGGCCGGCTCGCGATCCGCCCGTATCCGCGTGAGCTCGAAGAAGTGCTGCAGCTCGAGGACGGGCGTCGGGTCCTCGTGCGTCCGATCCGACCCGAAGACGAGCCGGCGCACCAGGTCTTCCACGCGCGGCTGCAACCCGAGGACGTCCGCTTCCGCTTCTTCAACCTCGTGCGCGAGATCCCACACTCGCAGATGGCGCGCTTCACGCAGATCGACTACGACCGGGAGATGGCGTTCGTCGCGCTGCCGCCGGCGGAGCCCCCGGCCGCTGCGCACGGCGCCGAGGCCGACGCCGCCGAGACGTTCGGCGTCGTCCGGGCCATCACCGATCCCGACAACGAGCGCGCCGAATTTGCGATCGTCGTCCGTTCGGACCGCAAGGGCGAAGGCCTCGGCTACGCGCTGCTCGACAAGATGATCCGCTACTGCCGCGAGCGCGGCACCCGCGAACTCGTCGGCCAGGTCCTGCCCGACAACCGGCCGATGCTCGAACTCGCGCATGCGCTCGGCTTCGTCAGTCGCTTCTCGCCGGAGGACGGCGCCGTCGAGGTACGGCTGGTGCTGCAGGACGGCTCGCGCTCGGGTGCGGAGCCGGAGGGCTCGGACGAGCGACCGCTCAGATGAACGGGCGGCGATCGAGGACGAGTCGCAGCGGCCGTCGGGAGACGAGCTGGCCCGGCAGCACACGCTGCAGTTCGGCGAGCGCGCAGACGGCACCGAACAGACGGTGCAGATCGGCGGCGCCGTCGTCCCGGTCGAGATCGAGTTCCAGCAGGAAACGTGTGTAGCGCACGGCAAAGGCGCGCAACGCGGCCCGCGCCTCCGGCGCGCGGTGGCTGCTCTGCGCGAGCGCGCGACTCAGGCAGTAGACCCAGTCGATCTCGGCGAAGCCGATCCCGCGGCCGAGCGGGTATGGATCCGTCGCGAGAAGTTCGAGGCAGGTGTCGACCAGCGCGGCGGGCGCCGGATGCGGCTGTCGCGCGTGCTCGAGATTGAAGAGGTAGTGGAAAGTGCCGGCGAGGTGCGGGAACCGGCTCACGCCCCAGGGATACGGCGGGGCGACGCAGCCACGCCGCCACAGGCCCGTGTCGGGATCGATCTCGCGCGCGAGCCACGCGAAGTAGCGCTGTCGGAACGCCTCGCTGGCCTCGCCGGCGAGCACGCGCGCTGCGTATACGCCGGCGCCGCGATGCGACGCATGCCACGGATCGTCGCGCCACGCGAGGCCGTCGAGGAATGCCTCCAGCGCGCCCGGCGCCTCGAGGCCCGCGAGGGCGGTGAGACGGTGGCGCGGGCCGGCGTCGAAGAGTTCGAGCGCGGCGAGGCAGTGGGCGGTGGTGTGGATCTCGTGGTGCGTCGGCTCGTGGAACCAGCCGGTCTCCGGATCCTGGAAGTCTCGTAGGGCGTCGATGATCGCCGTGCGCTCGGCCGGCTCCGGCGGCATCCCGCCGAGCGTGTAGAAGAGGTTCGCCGCGTCCGCCGCGCCATACGGATTCGGCTCGAGTTGCCGGCCGAACCCCGGCGTTCGCCAGCGCGCGTAGCGCCCCGGTCCGCAACGGTGGGCCGCGATGAGGCTCTCGACCTGCGCGAGCCAGGGCGCGAGATCGATCGGTCCGCCATCGCTCGCTAGCTCGTCGCTCGGAGCCTCCGGATCCCGCATGCGCGGCAGTGTACGCAACCGATCGGCGGGCGCCGGACTGTCGATCGCTCGCGTCGCGAAGCGGCTCGGCTAGCCTCCCGAGCCATGCGGGTCGTCCTCTTCGATCTCGGTGGCGTCCTCGTCCGGCTGGGCGGAATCGAGGAGTTCGGGGCGCTCGTCGGGACTTCTGCCGAAGACGAGATCTGGCGCATCTGGCTCCGCAGCGGCGCCGTCCGGCGCTACGAACGCGGGCTCTGCACACGCGAGGAGTTCGCCCGCAGCGCCGTCGAGGAGTTCGGCATCGACCTCACGCCCGAGGCGTTCCTGGAGCGCTTCCTCTCCTGGCCGAAGGGTCTCTTCGCCGGCGCCGCAACCCTGGTGGGGAGTGTGCGCGAGGACGTGCACCGCGCCGTGCTCTCCAACACCAACGAGATGCACTGGCGCGAGCAACGCGACTCCGCGGTCATCCAGCAGCTCTTCGAGAGCCACTTCCCTTCCCACCTGCTCGGGCTCGTGAAGCCGGACGCCGCGATCTACGAACATGTGGTCGAGGTCTTGCAGTGTCCGGCGCGCGAGATCCTGTTCCTCGACGACAACCAGATCAACGTCGAGGGCGCCCGGGCCGTCGGGCTCACCGCGCAGCGCGCCGTGGGGGTCGAACAGGCGCGGGAGATCCTCGCCGCGTACGATCTGCTCGAGCGTTGAAGGGAGGCCGTCCAGGCCGATCAGCCCAGATGGACGATCACGTTCTTGGTCTGCGTGTAGAGATCCAGCGCGTGACGTCCCATCTCGCGGCCGTAGCCGCTCTTCTTGTAGCCGCCGAACGGTGCGGCGGCGTCGAAGACGTTGTGGCAGTTGATCCACACGGTGCCGGCACGTAGCCCGGCGGCGACCCGATGGGCCTTCTTGACGTCGCGCGTCCAGACGCTGGCGGCGAGTCCGTAGGGCGTCTCGTTGCCGCGCGCGATCGCGTCGTCGAGTTCGTCGAACGGCTGGACGCAGACGACCGGTCCGAAGATCTCCTCGTGAACGATCCGCATGTCGTTCGTCACGTCGCTGAAGACGGTCGGGCGGACGAAGTGGCCCTTGGCGAGATGGGCGGGCCGCTCGGCGCCTCCGGACAGCAGCCGGGCGCCTTGCTCACGGCCCGACTCGATGTAGCCGGTCACACGCTGATACTGCTCGCGCGACACCAGCGGCCCCATCTGGGTCTCCGGATCGAAGCCGTCGCCGAGCCGGGTGCGGCTCGCGATCTCGCTGACGCGCGCCACCAGCTCGTCCCGGATCTTCGGCCCGGCGAACAGCCGTGAGCCGGCGCAGCAGCACTGGCCGTGGTTGAAGAAGATCGCGCCGGCGACCCCGGCGGCCGCGAGCTCGAGATCGGCGTCATCGAACACGATCGCCGGACTCTTGCCACCGAGTTCGAGCGATACACGCTTCAGGTTCCCGGCCGAGGCCTTCACGATCTCGTGGCCGACCTCGGTGCTGCCAGTGAACGCGACCTTGTCGACGCCCTCATGACTCGCGAGTGCGGCGCCGGCATCGCCGAAGCCGGTGACGATGTTGACGACGCCGTCGGGGAAGCCGACCTCACAGAGGAGCTCTCCGAGGCGCAGCGCCGACAGCGGCGTCTGTTCGGCCGGTTTCAGCACGACGGTGTTGCCGCAAGCGAGCGCCGCACCGAGCTTCCACGCCGCCATCAACAGCGGGAAGTTCCACGGGATGATCTGTCCGACGACGCCGACCGGCTCGCGCAGCGTGTAGTCGAGGTAGTGTGCCCCGTCGCCGGAGTTGATCGGGATCGTCTCGCCTTCGATCTTCGTGGCCCACCCGGCGTAGTAGCGGAAGTGGTCGATCGTGAGAACCACGTCCGCCGCTCGCGCGACGCTGAGCGGCTTGCCGTTGTCGAGGCTCTCGAGTTGCGCGAACTCGTCCGCATGGGCCTCGATCGCGTCGGCGAGACGCCACAGCAACTGGCCACGCTGGCTGGGATTCATCCGCCGCCACGCCGGGGCCTCGAGCGCACGACGCGCCGCCGCGACGGCGCGTTCGACGTCCTCGGCGCCGCCGCGCGCGACGTGCGAGATCGTGTGCTTCTGCGCCGGGTTCTCGACGGCGAAGCGCTCGCCGCCGGCCGCCGGCAGCCAGCGACCGCCGATCAGCAGATCGTGTTCCTGGGAGAGGAAGCTCGAGACGGTGTCGAGAAGCGCGGGGGCGGGCATCGGAGAACCTCCTGAGAAACCCGGCGAGGGCCGCACGGCTCACGGCACCCGGAACCGGCGCCGCCGAACGGCGAGCAGCGATCGGATCGTAGCGCCGTCCGCATCGCTCGCGATGCGCGCTCCGCGCCGGGATGGGGCTTCGGGCCACCCACGCACGAAGCACTCGAAGCGGTTGGCGTCGACGCCTATCCTCGCGTCGATGCTCGGACCGCTCGGACACATCGCCGCGCTGCTCGCGTACCTGCCGCGCCGACACGCGCAGGCCGCGACGGATGCCGCGACGCAGCGCGATCTCGCCTGGTCGCGGTCGCCCCGGGCCGGCGATCTGCCCGCCGGCCTCGAACTCGAGTGGCTCGGCACGGCGGGGTTTCGTCTCCACTACGAAGGCCGGCATCTGCTGATCGACCCGTACTGCACGCGGATCTCGCTCGGCGACCTGTTGCGGCGCCGGCCGGTGGCGGCCGACCCGCGGCGCTTCGGCGCGCTGCCGGATCCACTGGCGATCCTGGTGGGCCACACCCACTTCGATCACGCGCTCGACGTGCCGGCGCTCGCGCGACGCGCCGGCTGCCCGGTCTATGGCAGCGCCTCGCTCGTGCAGCTGATGAAGGCGAACGGTGTCGCGCCGCTGGCGGTGCCGGTCGAGCCCCACCGTCGCTACGAAATCGGTCCCTTCGAGGTCCGCTTCGTGCCGAGCCGACACTCCCGGCTGGCGCTCGGGCTGTGGACGCCGTCCGACGGCGAACTCACCTGTGAGCACACCGATGCGCTGACGCCGCGGGCCTACCGCTGCGGCCAGGTCTGGGGCCTCGACATCCGCGTCGCCGGCGTGCGTTTCTATCACCAGGGTTCCTGCGATCTCGTCGACGACGAGATCCGCGACGGCGGCGTCGACTATCTGCTCGCCGGTATCGCCGGCCGCCGCTTCACGGCGCGCTACTGGCAGCGCCTGCTCGGTCGGCTCGAGCCGCGCGTCATCGTGCCGCACCACTTCGATGACTTCTTCCGGCCGCTCGACGCGCCGTTCGGCTACTCGCTCAACGTGAATCTCGGCGCGTTGCCCGACGAGATCGCCCGGGTCTCGCGAGACTTCGAACTGCGCACGCTCACGGTCGGAGAATGCGTCCGCGGCGCCCGCCCCGGAGCGGGCGCCGCTCGGTGACTCTCGCGCCAGGCATCCCAGTCCTCGCAGAGCGGCCGCAGCGCCGCGGGATCGGCGAGCCGGTCGCCTCGCTTCATCCGTCGCGCATCCCGGCCGACGCGGCCTCGAGCAAGCGTCGGTTGCGGTCGGCCAGCCATGCGGCGTCGAGTTTGAGGACCGCACGATCGTAGGTGAAGAGGCCGTTCACCTCGCCCTCGACGTCGGTCGTCTGCGTCCACACGGCCGCCGCGAGTCCACGCCGGACGAGTTCCTCGAGCGCGTCGAGCTGGACGCCGGTGCGCTCCTGGAGCTGCTTCGACGTGGCGAACTTCCGGTAGGCGAAGGGCCGCCGCGGCCAGCGGTGTCCGTCCACGGTGAGGCCGAGACCGCCCCATTCTCCGAGGACTTCGGCCCGAGTCGGGTCGCGTCGCGACGGCATCCGCGGCCCGGGGTAGTAGACGTGGACGTCCCGCACGTCGCCGTTGCCGGGGTCGCACCAGCCGCTCGCGGCGTCGACGAGGCGGGTCGGATCGAGCGCGCGCACGCGTTCGGCGATGCGTGCGGCCGCAAACTGCCCCCAGCCCTCGTTGAACGGCACCCACAGCACGATCGACGGGTGATTCGCGAGCGCGCCGAGCATCGCATCGAGCTCACGCTCGTAGCAGGCGATGGAGGCCGGCGTGCGCCGGATGCCGCGCGCTCCGAGCCAGCACGTCGGGTCGAAGGGGCCGAGGCTGCCGAGTGGCACGCCGCGTGTCATCCGATCGCCGTTCGGCATATCCTGGAACACCAGCAGTCCCAGGCGATCGCAGTGCCAGTACCAGCGGGCCGGCTCGATCTTCACGTGCTTGCGCACCAGGTTGAAGCCGAGCCGTTTCGTCTGCTCGAGATCGAAGCGCAGCGCCGCGTCGGAAGGCGCCGTATAGAGCCCATCGGGCCAGTAGCCCTGATCGAGCAGGCCGTGCAGGAAGATCGGCTCGTCGTTCAGGAAGACACGTAGCAGGCCGCGCGCGTCGCGCCGGATCGCGACGTCGCGCAGGCCGAAGTAGCTCGTCGCGCGGTCGACGACATCGCCGTCGCGGAGGATCTCGAGCGTCAGGTCGTAGAGAAACGGGTCGGCCGGGCTCCAGCGGCGCGCGTCGGGGATCACGAGACGCAGCGGCGTGTCGGGGGACTCCGTCACGGCTTCGGCGACCGGACGCCCGTCGCGGCTGGCGACGGCGCGGAGCCGCTCGTCGCCGCGTGCCTGCGCGAGGCGGGCCGAGATTTCGAGGGTGTCCCGATCGGGCGCGAGGCGGAGCGCCGCGAGATGGGTCTCGGGCACCTGTTCGAGCCACACCGTCTGCCAGATCCCGCTGACCGGAGTGTAGAAGATCGAGCGTACGAGCCGGCTTGCGTGGCGTGCCTGCTTGCCGCGCGGCTGCGGACCGCCGTCGCTGGGATCCCAGACCGCGACGACGAGCTCGTGCTCGCCGCCGAGCCGGCCCGCGTCGAACGAGAACGGATCGTAGCCGCCCTCGTGGTCGCCGAGCGCACGCCCATCGAGCCAGACCTCGGCGCGCCAATCGACTGCACCGAAGTGCAGGCGCCAGCTGTGCCCCGTCGGCGCCTCCGGCACGCTGAACGTGCGCCGGTACCAGAGGCGATCGGCCGGCGTCAGCTCGCGGCCGAGTCCCGAGAGCGAGGACTCGACCGGGAACGGCACGAGGATGCGCTCGTCGAAGCGGGCGGGCCGCTCCTCCGCCGCCGGGCGGATCGCCGCCTCATACACGCCGTTGAGACAGTGCCAGGTGGGCCGAACCAACTGGGGGCGAGGATGTTCCGGGTGAACGCAGGCGGGATCGACGTCCGGCGTCCAGCGCGTCGGCAGCGGACAGGGGGCGGCGATCCAGCGCGGGGTCATCCTCGTCTCCTCGGGAACGCAGCCGGCGGGCGCCGCGCCGGCGGGCCGGCGCCGGCGCACCGAAACGGCCGCCAGCGCGGCGACGAGGTACGATAGGCAGACGAGCGCTCCGGCGCCGCCGCGTCAGGCGCGGGGTGTCAGCCGCTTGTGGTGGGTGGCGGTCGCGGAGCCGTGCAGCAACAGACGGTCCCGGGAGGCACGTTCCGGAACGACGGCGATCGGCTCGTTGGCGATGAACGCCATCAGCCGCTCGATGAAGCCGGCCGCGGTCCATTCGCGAAAGCCGGTCAGCGCCGCCGCTTGGCGGACCTCGACGATGAACTCCGTGGGGCTTTCGCCGCGATAGCTCCATTCCCCGAAGCTGTAGATCAGACCGGCCAGCTTGACGAGCGATTCGCCCCGGCGCTCGGTGAAGTCCTGCGCCGTTCCGACGAAGGTGGCGAAGGCCGGGCGCTCGATCAGTTCTTCGAACGCGCGCGCGCCCATGGCGCGGTAGTAGGTCGGGCTGGCATCGCCCTCGAGCGCCGCGATCCACTCGGTGAGCTCGTCCACCGCGGCAACCGGATACCAGAGACTGGGGATCGGCGCCGTATCGACGAGCGCAAAGGCGTCGCGGCCGAGCCGCTGCGAGAGTTGCTCGCGCGAAGTCCGACCTTCCCGGATCAGGGTCTGGAGCCGTCCCCAGGTTTCCGCGAATCCGGCACCCTTGATACTCGGCTTGTCCAAGCGCCGCCCTCCACGCTGCGATGAGATCGGCCCCACCCCGCCGCCCGCTCCCATCGGACGTCGTCGTCGGCAACTGAAGCAGGCCGGGGGTGGCCGTGCCGCACCGCCCCCCGCGCCAGGAGGGGGCGAAATCCGCACGGTGTCGCCCGAGGCGCCGTCCGATCCGCGCCGCCGAGCTCGGCGCACGATCGACAGCGGGGATCGTCGCGTATGCTCTCGGCCTCATGCCGTCCTTCGACCCGCGTCCCGCCGGACTCCGTCGCTCCCGCGTGTGGGAGTGGATGGCCGGATCGCCGCTGCGGCTCGTGACGGGCAGGGCCCTGACGGCCGCGCGAGCCTGTCCGCACCGGCCGGGCCCGCAACGGCGCTCGGCGAAGCGACTTCGGATCGGTGGGTTGCTGATCGCGGCGCTTGGCGCCGGGTGCAGCGAGCGGCAGGCAGAGACCCCTGCGCCGCCCCCCGTCCTCGCCTCGGTCCCGGCGCCGCGCACGCGTCTCGAGCCGACCTTCGTCGGCGCCGCGCGCTGCGCCGACTGTCATCCGGCCGAGACGGAAGCCTGGCGCGGCTCCCACCACGACCGGGCGCTGGAGCTGGCGAGCGAGAGCAGCGTGGTCGGCGACTTCGCGGAAGCACGCTTCGAGCAGTTCGGTGTCTCATCGCGCTTCTTCCGCCGCGACGGCCGGTTCTTCGTCGAGACCGAGGGACCGGACGGGTTGCCGGCCGAGTTCGAGATCGCGTGGACCTTCGGGGTGTCGCCGCTGCAGCAATACCTCGTCCGGTTTCCCGCTGGCCGCGTGCAGGCGCTCGGCATCGCGTGGGACGCACGGCCGCGCGAGGCCGGCGGCCAGCGTTGGTTCTCGCTGCATCCGGATGAGCCCGTGCCGCCCGGGGACGTGCTGCATTGGACGGGGCCGGCCCTGCGCTGGAACACCCAGTGCGCGGCGTGTCACTCGACGGACGTCCGACTCGGGTACGACCTCGCGCGTGATGCGTACGAGACGACGTGGGCCGAACTCGATGTCGCGTGCGAGGCGTGCCACGGCCCCGGCAGCGCGCACGTCGCGTGGGCGAATGCCGGCGGCGCACACGGCGACTCGCCCGCCGGACCGGCGCCGGAACGCGGCCTCACGGTGCGCTTCCCGCCGTCCCGTCGCGAGAGTTGGGGCTTCGATCCCGGTGCGCCGATCGCCCGGCGGACACCCCCGCGCCGCGAGCACACCGAACTCGAGACCTGCGCGCCGTGCCACTCGCGCCGCACGCCGCTGCGCGCAGACCCCGAGCCTGGAGCGCCGTTCCTGGACGGCTTTCGTCCCGCGTTGCTCGAGGAGGGTCTATACGAGGCGGACGGCCAGATCCTCGATGAAGTGTACGTGTACGGCTCCTTCGTGCAGAGCCGGATGTACCAGGCCGGCGTCACGTGCAGCGATTGCCACGACCCCCACTCCCTCGCGCTGCACGAAACGGGCAACGGCGTCTGCGCATCCTGTCATCGTCCGGAGGTCTTCGACACGCCGGCGCACCATCGACATCCGGCTGCCTCGGTCGGCGCGCAGTGCGTCGCGTGCCACATGCCGGCCCGGACCTACATGCAGATCGACGTGCGCAACGATCACTCCTTCCGCGTGCCGCGCCCGGACCTCTCGATCTCGATCGGGACGCCGAATGCGTGCAGCGACTGTCATGCCGATCGTTCGGTCCGCTGGGCGGCGCAGGCCGTCGAACGCTGGTTCCCGAATGGCCGGCAGCAGACACCACACTACGGAGAGGCGCTGGCGGCCGGTCGCACCGGGCAGCCCGGCGCCGATGCCGCACTCGTCGCGCTCGCCTCCGATCCGGCGCAGCCGGCGATCGCGCGTGCGACGGCGCTGTCGCTGCTGGCGCGGCCGAGCGGGGAGGCGCTTCGGCGCGCGGCTTCCGATCCCGATGCTCTGGTGCGTCTCGGCGCCATCGAGGCGGCGCCGCGCGTCGAGCCGGGCGAGCGATTTCTGGCGCTGCAGCCGCTGCTGCGCGACGAACGCCGCGCCGTGCGCAGCGAGGCGGCGCGCGTGCTCGCCGACGTTCCGCCGTCGCGCTGGCGGCCGGCCGATCGTCGCGCCTGGACCGACGCCGTCGCGGAATACCGTGCCGCGCAGGACGCGCAACCCGATCGCCCCGAGTCGCACGTGAACCTGGCGCTGCTGCATCTCGCGCTCGGCGATCCGGGTGCGGCGCGGCGCTCCTACGAGACCGCGCTCCGGCTCGCGCCGTATTTCGTCCCGGCCACGATCAACCTGGCGGACCTCGATCGCGCCGAAGGCGACGAAGCCGCGGCCGAGGCTCGGCTGCGGCGCGCACTCGCCGACGAGCCGGAGAATGCCTCGTTGCGCTACGCGCTGGGCCTGTCCCTGGTGCGCAGCGGCCGCCGAGACGCGGCGCTGGCCGAACTGGCCCGCGCCGCCGAACAGGCGCCGGAGCAGACGCGGTACGCCTACGTGTTCGGCGTCGCGCTGTACGACGCCGGGCGTCGCGAGGATGCGCTCGCGGTGCTGCGCGCGGCCCATGAGCACCGGCCTGGCGATCGCGACGTGCTCGCGGCGCTGGCGAGCTTTTCCGGCGCGGTCGGCCGCCGAGCCGATGCGCTGCGCTACGCCCGCGCGCTGGCCGCGGCGCATCCCGAGGATGCCGAAGCCCGCGTCCTGCTCGACGCCATCGAAGCAGACCCCGCTCCGTGACGGCGCCATCCCTCGGCCACCGGGAGCGCCGGTCCCGGCGGCCGACGACGTCAGCGCCGGCGGTAGCGCAGATCGCGCACCCCCTTGCGATAGACGCAGTGCACTTCGTCGTTCTTGCCGGCGCGCAACACGACGATCCGGCCCCCCCGTTCGGCCGGCCGCACCGAGAGCACGCGGCTCACCCGGTAGCCGACCGATTGCGCCTCACGCCAGCAGATCCGGCTCGCGCGCTGGTCGTCGCCACCCGCGGGATGGCCCCAGCCGCCCCCCGTCGTGGGATTGCGACTGGAAGAAAAGGACACGACTCGGCCGTGCCGGCCGGAAAAGTCCACCGCGCAATCGACGTCTCGCCTGACGTCGCTTCCCAGGCGGCGGACACGCATCCGGGCCTCGACCGAGAGGCGGGCTCCGCGACGCGTCACACGGTCGAGGCGCTCCACCTGGACGGAGGCATTCCCGAAGCGGCGGGACATCTCCTGGGCACAGATCGAGATCGCCTCTCCGCGTGTACCGCGGCGCGCCTCGGCCGGCAGCACCGGCAGCAGCATGGCCGCCGCGACGAGCACGAGCAGTCTGCGGCTGTACCGGTGTCGTCGTTTCGCCTCGATCCTCATGGGGTTCCCAAGCTCCATCGATGCTCTCCCTGCTTGCAACCGAGACCCGCCGTCGTCGCCTCGCGCGCTGCGTGGCACCGCCGCGGAAGCCTGCCCGGGTTTTCGCGGATGTCGAGCGGATCGGGACGTTGGGGAGGCACCTCGGTCCGGACGCCGCCCCGGGGAACCCGGTTCCGTGCCAATCGCGGTTGCGGCGCCGGTGCGCCTCGGCACGGACGCGTGTGTCGGCACGGGGCGTGTCGGCCTACTCGTCCCCGTGCGCGTAGCGTCGTGCCTCCGCGTCGTAGGCATCGAAGCCGAGCAGCTCGCGCAGGGCGGCGAAGGAGAGTCGGCGCTCGAGCGGCCGGCCGTCGCGCAGCCCGGCGAGGGCCTCCTGCATCGCATACACCGACGCATGCAGGAGCGTCAGCGGATAGGCGGCGATCTTGAAGCCGAGTGCGGCGAGACGGTCCGGCGGCAACAGCGGCGTCTCGCCGTCCTCGACGAGGTTCGCCATCGTCGGGGCCGGGATCTCCCGAGCCACGCGCGCGAGTTCGGCCTCGTTGCGCGGCGCTTCGACGAACACGAGATCGGCGCCGATGTCGACGAACGCACGGCCGCGTGCAATGGCCTCGTCGAGTCCCTCATTTGCGCGCGCATCGGTCCGCGCCAGCACGAGGAGATCGTGGCCGCCGGCGCGCGCCTCGTCCCGAGCGTCGACGGCCGCTCGCATCCGCGCCAGCGCCTCGCCCCGCGTGACGACGGCCTTGCCCCGCGTGTGACCGCAGCGTTTCGGCGCGAGCTGGTCCTCGATCATCACGCACGCAAAGCCGGCCTGGGCGTAGCCGCGCACGGTGCGCTTCACGTTGACGGCGTTTCCGTAGCCGGTATCGCCGTCGCCGATCACCGGGATCGTGACGCTGCTGCAGATCTCGCGACCGCGCTCGACCATCTCGCCGTAGCTGATCAGCCCCGTGTCGGGCAGTGCGAGGCGCGCGGCCGAGACGGCGAAGCCGCTCATGAAGGTGAGCTCGAAGCCCGCGTGCTCGATCAGCCGGGCGGACAGGGCATCGAAACAGCAGGGCATCACGCGCAGGCCGGGAGCCTCGAGCAGTGCGCGCAAACGGTCGGCAGGAGCAGGCAAACGCGGCATCATGCGCCGGAGCATACCGAGGAGGGGAGGATGCGGAAGCCGGCGAGACGGGGAGAGGCCGAGGCCTGGGCGCCGACGGGCCGGCGCGGGACGGCGGGTTGGGTGGGACTCGTCGCGGTGCTGGCCTTCGGCGGAGGGATCGCGCCGGCGGCCGCGTTCGAGCGCACGGAACCGCGCGCGGCCTGCGCCGATCACGAGCCGCTGCGCCGGCCGTTCTTCGGCGACCTTCATGTGCACACCCGGTACTCGCACGACGCGCAGACGCAGGGCACACGCAACGGTCCGCGCGATGCGTACCGCTTCGCGCAGGGCGAACCGCTCGGCATCCAGCCCTACGACGAGAGTGGCGAACCGCTGCGGACCGTGCGGCTGGCGCGCGCGCTCGACTTCGCCGCCGTGACGGACCATGCCGAGCTGTTCGGTGAGATGACGATCTGCGAGACGCCGGGTCTGGCCGGTCACGACTCCCTGCTCTGTCGGCTGCACCGAAGCTGGCCCCGCGCGTCGTTCTTCGTGTGGAATACGTTGACGACCTATCCCGAGCGTCCGGTCCGGCGCGGTCTGTGCGGAGCGGACGGAAGCGCATGCGCCGCGGCCGCGCGGACACCCTGGCGCGACATCCAGGAAGCGGCCGAGGCGTTCTACGACCGCAGCGATGCCTGTGCGTTCACGACCTTCGTCGGCTACGAGTGGACCGGGGGGCCGGGCAGCAACAACATCCACCGCAACGTGCTGTTCCGGAACGCTGCGGTGCCGGCGCTGCCGGTCACCTATCTCGAGGAGCCGCAACCCGAAGGATTGTGGCAGGCCCTCACGCGCGATTGCGTGCGCGCCGGGCCCGCGGCGCCGGCCTGTGACGTGCTGGTGATCCCGCACAACTCGAACCTGAGCGGCGGGTTGCTGTTCTCGCTGCCCGAAGGCGCCGGCCCGGAGTACGCCCGGACGCGGGCCGCGATGGAACCGCTGGTCGAAGTGATGCAGCACAAGGGCGACTCCGAATGCCGCACGCAGGCGACCGGAGCCGGCGCGCCGGATGAGCTGTGTCGCTTCGAGAAGCTCGCCTATCAGAACTTCGCCGCGAAGTTCGTCCCGTGGCTCGGCGACGAGATTCCGGCGGCGAACTACGTCCGCGACGCGCTCGGGCGTGGTCTGCTCGAGCAGGCGCGCCAGGGCGTCAACCCGTTCGCCTTCGGACTCGTCGCCAGCACCGATACGCATCTCGCCGCGTCTGGTCTCGTCGACGAGTCGGCGAGTTATCCGGGACATGGAGGAGCCGGTACGCCGGCGGCGAACGAGTTGCCGCCGGGCCTCGTCGATGACGTCGAGTTCAATCCCGGGGGCCTGGCGGTGTTGTGGGCGGAGGAGAATTCGCGCGACGCGCTGTTCGCGGCGATGCGTCGCCGGGAAGTGTATGGAACGAGTGGCCCGCGACTCGTGGTCCGCGTCTACGGGGGTTGGGACTATCCGCCGGCGCTGTGCGAGCAGAGCGGTGGTGCGTTCGCCTCGGCGGGGGACGCCGGCGGGGTTCCGATGGGCGGCCTGCTGCCCGCGCCGCCGCGTGCCGGGGCCGCCCCACGCTTCGCGATCCACGCGCTGCGCGATCCCGGCAGTCCAGATGCCCCTGGCACGCCGCTGCAGCGCATCCAGATCGTGAAGCTGTGGGTGTCCGGAGACACCGTGCACGAGCGGGTCCTCGACGTCGCCGGGGATGCGGAGAACGGCGCCGGAGTCGATCCGTCGACGTGTACGCCGCAAGGCGTCGGGGCGGACGCGTTGTGCACGGTCTGGGAGGATCCGGACTTCGATCCCGCGACCCCCGCGCTCTGGTACGCCCGCGTGCTCGAGAATCCGACCTGTCGCTGGCATGCGCAGGCATGTCTCGCCGCCGGCGTTGCGTGCGACGCACCCGGAGGGCCGCCCGAGGGCTTCGCCGGCTGCTGCGATCCGGCGATCCCGCGCACGATCCAGGAGCGCGCGTGGACATCGCCGATCTGGTACACGCCGCCTCCTCTGAGCGCTGCCGTCGCAATGCCGTCGCCGGGCCTGGCCCGGTGAAAGTCGAGCGATGAGATCGCTCGGGCTGTTCGTGCTGAGCGGGACGCTGCTGTTCGTCGCCGTACGGACGCTCGAACCGGCCGCCGGCGCTGGCCCCGAGCGGGCTGTGGAAGTGGCCCGAAAAGATCCGGCGAGCATGACAGCAACGGGAGAGACTCAGCAGCTCGCAGCGGCCGCCCGTGAGATGGGTTTCGACCGCGCGGATCCCGTCGTCCGGGCCCGATTGGTCCGGAACCTGCGCTTTCTCGGCCACGAAGGGAGCGACGACGCGCTCTACCGCGAGGCGCTGGCGATCGGGATGGACCGCAGCGACGTCGTGATCGAGCGGCGGCTCGCCGATCGGATGGCGGCCCGGCTGCGCGCCGCGGCGTGGTCCGAGGCTCCGACGGAGGCGACGCTGCGCCGCTGGTATGCGCGCAATCGCCATCGCTGGCGGCGAGCGCCGGCGGTCGCGTTCACGCACGTCTTCGTCTCGCGGGCGCGCCACGGCCCGTACACCGAGTCCGTCGCGCAGGCGCGACTGGCGTTGCTGCGTGCGGAGCGCGTCGATCCCGCGGCTGCCGCTGCGCTCGGCGACCCGTTCTTGCTGGACGCCGTGGTCCCGCTGCGGCGGTTGCCAGACCTCGCGCGGCAGCTCGGTGTCGGCTTCGCCGAGGCCGTCGCGGAATCGGCGCAGGGGGCCTGGTCGGGCCCGATCGCGTCGAGCTACGGCCTGCATCTGGTCTGGGTGCGCGAGCAGCGCACGGCGAGCATCGCGCCCTTCGAGGAAGTTCGCGTCCAGGTAGAGGACGCATGGCGGGAGGAGCGGGGCGACGAGGCGCTGCGCGAGGCGCTGGCCCGGCTGCCGGCCGACGGGGCGACGGCGCATTCGACGAACCTCCGCGGCCGGGCCTCAGGCCCGGAAGAACCGAGATGATGCGGTTCCAACCCGGCACACCCGAGGATTCCTCGTCGCGGCTCCGGCACCGGTACGGAGTCGAGTTCTTCTCGTGGCACGGCGACACGCTGCCGAGCGCAGCATGACGATCGTGCTTCGAGCCGTCGCCGGCGCACTGGCACTCGGGATGGGCATGGGCCTCGCCGGGACGCCGGTTCCGGTCTTCGCGCATCCCCTTGCGCCCGCGCTACTCGACGTCATCGAGCGGACGGATGCCGGCGCGGCCGGGCATTTCGCGGTGCGCTGGCGCGCCGAGGCGACCAGCGCGGCCACCCCCCGATTTCCGCGGCACTGTCGGGAGACGGACCCCGGGAAGCTGCGCGTGGATGCGGCGCTGGGCTACGTCGAGCGGAGCTGGGAGGTCGACTGCGAGGGGCGCGGGCTCGAGGGGGCGACGCTCGCGGTCGACGGACTCGCGACGGATCGCCGTGACGCGCTGATCCGCGTGCAGGGACGCGACGGCCGGGTCGTGCAGAAGCTGCTGCGCGCCGGCGCACCTGCGTGGCGGGTCCCGGCGCAGCCGCGGCGCGCGGCCTTGCTGGCCGATCACGTCCGGCTCGGCATCGCACACCTCGCGGCGGGTCCGGATCATTGGCTGTTCCTGCTCGGCCTGCTCGCGCTCGGGGGCGGCAGGCGCGCGATCCTGCTCGCTGTCAGCGCCTTCACGGCGGGGCATGCGGCGACGCTGTCGCTCGCGACGCTCGGCATCGTGCAGGTGCCGAGCCGCCCGGTCGAAATCGCGATCGCCGCCAGCCTCGTCGTGCTCGCCTGGGAACTCGCGGAGCGGCATCGGGCGGAGCGACGCGGAGACTTCGGGCGTCGGCCGTCGCGGCTGGTACGCCGGCCTGCGCGGCTGGCGTTCGGCTTCGGTCTGGTCCACGGACTCGGCTTTGCCGGCGCACTGGCCGAACTCGGGCTGCCGTCTGGAGAGATCCCGCTGGCCCTGCTCGGATTCAATCTCGGCATCGAGATCGGACAGCTCGTGGGAGTCATGGCGTGGGCCATGGCGCATGCGATCGCCGCGCGGCTCCCGCTCGTTGGCGGCTCCACGCCGTTGCTGCGCGCCCTCCGCGTGCTGCCGGCCCATGCCCTCGGCGCGCTCGGCATCTACTGGGTACTGGACCGGATCCTCTGACCGCACCGGGTGACGCAGGCTCCCGGCTCGAGTCCCCGCGATCCGACCCGCACGCTCGGAGTCGTCTCTCCCCGGCGCGCTCGTCGGGAGTCATTCCCGCCGTCGAGGCATCGAATCGTGCGGCGCGATAGCCTGCGGAACGCCGAGATGGAGAGCGGATGCGGATCCAGATCCAGGTCCAGATCCAGGATGTGAAGCCAGACGCGCGGTCCAGCCGAGTCGGTCGCGTGGCTTCGTTCTCGGCTGGCTTCTGGTTGGTGATGTCGGCGTTGCTGTTGGCCGCGGGTTCGGCGCCGGCGCAGGTTTCGCGGATCGCCAATGGCGTGCCGACGCGCGCGTGGCCCGAAGTCGGAGTGCTGCTCGTCGGCGCAGGACGCTGCACGGCGACCTTCGTCGGTTGCCGGACGGCCGTGACGGCGGCGCACTGCGTGTGTTTCGAGGGAGAAACCGGCGCACCGTGCGGAGACGGGTGGTCCCTGGTGGATCCGTCACAGCTCGCGCTGTTCGCGCCGCAGGGCGGCATCTTTCCGGTCCGCGCGATCTCGGTGCCGCCGGACTTCACTTTCACCGAGCAGGGCGACGTCGCTGTGCTCTCCCTCGATGTGCCGCTGCGCCGGATCCGTCCGCGCGCGATCAACGAGCAGGCGCGGCTCGCGACGGGCACCGGCGCGACGATCGTCGGCTTCGGAGCCGTCGAGCAGGGGGACATCGAATCGGGTTTGCTCCGGCAGGGTCAGGTGCTCACGGCTCCCTGTATGGGAGGACTCGATCCGGCGCATGTCTGCTGGAACTTCGTGCCGCCGCTGGGTCCGGCCGGACTCGACTCGAACACGTGTCCGGGCGATTCGGGAGGGCCGCTGCTCGCCGATCTCGGGGCTGGCGTCGTCGTCGCCGGCGTGCACTCCGGCGGCTTCGGCAGCACGTGCCACGTGGAAGATGCGGCCTTCGATACGGATGTCTTCGTCGAGAGTCCCTGGCTCCGGGCGCAGG
The DNA here is from genome assembly GCA_900696485.1 of uncultured Pseudomonadota bacterium. Classification (GTDB taxonomy): domain Bacteria; phylum Myxococcota_A; class UBA9160; order UBA9160; family PR03; genus CAADGG01. Next base: position 66,292 of record CAADGG010000103.1, on the reverse strand, counting down.
CCGGCGTCGATCTCGATGCGGTGGCGTGCGGAGACGGCGCGCAGGTCGGCGATCCGGCCGTCGTGACGATTGCGTTCGACGGCAGCGTCACGACGACGATCGATCGGTCGTTCTCCGTTCCGGCCGCGACCAAGCTGCTCCGGATCGGCCTCGCCGGCACGGACGGTGGGGAGGTCGATCTCTTCGTCCGTGCCGGCGCCGTGGCGACGACGACCGTCTTCGACTGTGCATCCACATTCTCCGGCTCCTTCGAGTTCTGCGAGATTCCGGATCCGGCGCCGGGCCCGTGGTTCGTCCGGCTCCACAGCGTGTTCGGCGCCACCAGCGACTACCAGCTCACCGCGACGCTGTTGCCGGAGGATCCGCCCCTCCCGGACGCCGCCGATCCAGTCCTCGTGTCGAGCTTCACCGGCTCCGAACTCGTTCGGGTCGATCTTGCCAATGGGGCTCGCGTCGTGTCCTCATCGAGTCTGCGCGGTGTCGGTGCGGCGCTGTCCGATCCGGAAGGAATCGCGCGAGACGCGGACGGCTCGATCCTCGTGGCGAATCCCTTCGATGGCAACCTCCTGCGCGTCGAACCCGGGACGGGAGATCGCGTCGTGGTGTCCGGCTGTGCCACGGAGGAATGCGCGGTGATGGTCGGATCCGGGCTCACGTTCTTCGGGCCGCGCTTCGTCGCGCGCGCATCCGACGGGACGATCCTGGTCGCCGATCGCTCGAATCCGGGCGTCTACGCGGTCGTACGCGTCGATCCGGTCACCGGGGCCCGGACGACGGTGTCGGGTTGCACCGATGCCGCTTGCAGCGCGGTCCGCGGCGCCGGGCCGGCGATCGGACGGCTGTTCGGGATCGCGGTCCTGGCGACTCCGGAGCAGCGCATCTTCGTCGCGGACGGCCTCGCCGTCTTCGCGATCGATCCGGAAACGGGAGACCGCACGCGGCTCTCGGGCTGCCTCGACGAGGCCTGTACGGCTCTCGTCGGGGCCGGTCCCGGATCCGGCGAGCCGGCCGACCTGGTGCTGGCGCCGGACGGCTCGCTGCTGGTGTCCTATCGCGTCGAAGGCAGCCTGTTCGGCAGCATCCGGCGCGTCGATCCCCTGACGGGGCAACGCGAAACGGTGTCGGGATGTGAGAGCCCGGCCTGCACGATCGTACGCGGGAGCGGACCCCGCTTCGGCGATCCCTTCGGCGTCGCCTTCGATCGGGCGGGCCGTCTGCTCGTGGCCGACAGCCGGCTCGATGCGCTGCTGCGTGTCGATCTCGCGACGGGCGACCGCACGCTGCTGTCGGGTTGTGCCGATCCGAGCTGCCAGAGTGCGCTCGGCGGCGGCCCTCGGCTCGCGCAGCCGCTCGATCTCGTCGTGGTGCCGGAGCCGGACGCGGGGCGCCCCGCGCTGGCGGTGCTGCTGGCGTGGGCCGGAATCCGAGCGCGCTGCCGTCGCGGTGATACCCTCTTCCGCCGATGGACGGAACGACGGGCCTCTTCCTGACTCTGGCCGTGCTCGGTCTTGCCGGCGCGGGTTGGATGGTCACCGTGTGGCGCCGGGAGCGCTCACACGCCGCTGCGGCGCAGGCCGAGGCCGAACGCCTCAGCGCCGAGGTCGAGGCGCTGCGCCGTGCGACGGACACAGCGCAGCGCGCGGGTCGCGGCCAGGGGGAGGAGCTGACCGAGCTGCGTCGCAAGCTCGAGAAGACGCGCAAGCGCGCGTTCGTGGCGCAGCAGGAGCGCGAGCCGCTCGCCGCCCGGATCACCGAACTCGAGACGACGCTGGCGGATCGCGAGCGGATGGCGGCGGAGCTGCGGCGGCAGCTCGAGTCCTTCGCCGAGGAGCGCGAGCGCAGCGGCCGGGAACTGGCGCGGCTGGGGGAGGAGCTGGCCGGTGCACGCCAGGCCGCCGCCGGCGCGCGCATCGATCCGGGAGAGCACGGGCTGTTGCAGCAGCGCGTGGAGGCCGCCGAGTCCGAGGTGCGCCGGCTCCAGACGCTGCTGCGCGAGGCCGAGCACGAGGCGAGCCGCTGGCGTCAGCGCGAGCGTGTCCAGCGCCGCTCCTACACGGTGTTGCGCGGCGAGCTCGAGATTGCGAAGGACCATCTGCGGGCCTTGCGCGGCGGTGGCGGGATCGAGGTCGACGACGGGGCGGCCGCCGCGCTGCGCAGCGACGGCGGCCCGGACGCTCACAGCACGCGATCGGAGCCCGTGTAGACGTTGAAGCGCCCCGGTCGCAGGAAGCCGATCACGGTCATGCCGACCCGTTCCGCGACGCGCAAGGCCAGACTCGACGGGGCCCCGACGGCAGCCAGCACTGGAATCCCGGCACGCGCGGCTTTCTGCGCGATCTCGAAACCAGCCCGTCCAGACAGAATCAGGACGGTGTCGGCGAGCGAAGCGGCGTCGGCCGCGAGCGCGCCGGCCAACAGGCGCTCTCCGAGGACCTTGTCGACGGCATTGTGACGGCCGACGTCCTCCCGCAGCGCGACGAGCGCGCCGTTCGCCGTGAACAGCGCCGCGGCGTGCAGTCCCCCCGTCTGCGAGAAGACCCGCTGCGCGGCCCGCATCCGATCCGGCAGCGCCTGGAGCCAGGCCCGGTCGAGCCGTGGCCGCCCCGGTGCGAGCGCCGGCAGACCGCGCGCGAAGACGTGCTCGATGGCGCTCTTGCCGCACACGCCGCAGGCCGCCACCGACAAGAAGCTGCGCGCGGCGCGCACCGCGGCGACCGCCCGCTCGTCCCGCAGCCGCACGCTCGTGACGTTGTCATCGGGCTGCGAGCCGGAGTGCTGCACGGTGTCGCCGGCGCCGGCGCGTAGCTCCAGCAGATCCTCGCGGCAGGCGAGCAGTCCCTCGCTGTAGAGCCAGCCTGCCGTCAGCTCCTCATCCTGTCCGGGGGTCCGCATCGTCACGACGAGCGGCTGGCCGCCGACGTGGATCTCGAGCGGCTCCTCGACGGCCACGGCGTCCGGCAGCTCCTGCGCGTCGTCGCCGACCACGACGCAGGTCGGCCAGAGCTCGGAACCGGGATCCTTCACAGTGGCAGCACCTGGACGTAGGCGTTGTAGTCCGGCTCGCCGCAGCGGGGATCGTAGCGGCCGCGGGTCAGCAGGCCGTTGCCCTCGGGCCAGTGCACCTGGAGATTGCGCGGCCGGATCGGTGCGATGTGGACGCGTGCGGTCATCACGCCCGCCGAGGAGCGCAGCTCGACGCGAGAGCCGGCCGACAGCGTGAGCGCCGCGGCGTCTTCGGCGCTCATCAGCACCGCGTCGCGCGCGACGCCGGTCAGCGGGTCACGGTCCTCCCACACCATGCTGTTGAACTGCTTGCCGCGACGGGTGCTGACGCGGAACCAGCCGTCCGGGATCGACTCTCGATCGCCGGCGTCCGGGTCCAGTGCGAGCGGCACCGGGACCGCCTGCGCGCGGCCGTCCGGCGTCTCGAAGTGCGGTCTGCCGTCGCGCTCGCAGAGCCGGCGCCCGCCGATCTGGATCTGGTCCCCCTTGCGCGCCAGCGTCTCGATGCCGGCGTAGTCCGGCGCCGCCCGCGCGATCTCGGCGCGGATCGCTGCGGCGTCTTCGAACCCGGCGCGGGCCCCGAGTTCGGGATCGACGCGGCTCAGCAGGTCGACGAAGACCTGCCATTCCGCACGGGCTTCGCCGATGCGGCGGCCGGGAATCTCCGGCGAGAACACGATCCGCCGCTCGGTCGTCGTCTCGGTGCCGCCGCCCGGCTGCTCGTAGCGCGTCGTCGCCGGCAGCAGCAGGACGGTGCCGTCGGGTCCCGGATCGGCCAGCATCGTCGGCGAGACCACGATGTCCTGGTGCACGCGCAGCGGCACGTGCGCCAGCGCCTCGCGTACCCATGCCGGGTCCGGCAGCGTCTCGACGAAGTTGCCGCCGACGCACCACAAGAGGTCGAGCACACCGGCGTGCGCCGCGTCGACCATGTCGCCGGCCATCAGACCGGGATCGGTCGGCGGCGCGAAGCCCCACAGCGACTCCATCCGGCGTGCGCCGTCGGCGTCCGTCGCGACGTAGCCGGGGTAGGAGTTCGGCACGCAGCCGAGCTCGGCGCCGCCCTGCACGCCGCTGTGGCCGCGGATCGGCATCAGGCCGCAGCCGCTGCGGCCGATCATCCCGCGCGCCAGCGCGAGGTTGATGATCGCGCGCACGTTGTCGACGCCTTCGGCGTGCTGCGTGATGCCCATGCTCCAGACGAAGACCACGCGCTTCGCCTGCCGGTAGCGCGCCGCGAAGCGCCGCATGTCGTCCTGTGAGGCGCCGGACTCGCGCTCGAGCACGTCCCAAGCGGCGCTCTCGGCTTGCGCGCGGACGGCGTCGAAGCCGCGCGTGTGTTCGGCGAGGAAGCGCTCGTCGAGGCCGCCGTCTGCACACAGCGCCTTCAGCACGCCGACGAGGAACGCGCGGTCGCCGCCGGTGTGGACCGGGAACCAGTCGTCCGTGAGCCTGGTGCCGAAGACGGCGCTCTCGAGCACCGACGGGACCCAGTAGCGCTCGAGACCGGGCTCACGCAGGGGATTCACGACGGCGATGCGGGCGCCCGTGCCGGTGCGGGTCTTCGCGTAGTACAGGTACTTCGTCGTGACGGGCTGGTTGTTCGGGACGTCGCTGCCGAAGAACACGATCCAGTCCGCTTCGAGCCAGTCCTTGTACGAGCAGGTGGACGCCGCGACGCCGAGGGCGGCCCGCAGCGCGACGGTGCTCGGCGCGTGACAGAGGCGCGCGGCATTGTCGACGTGGTTGGTGCCGAGCGCGCGCGCCGTCTTCTGGGCGACGTAGTAGGTCTCGTTGGTGAGACCGCGCGAGGTCAGATAGAAGGCGAGGCGCTGCGGATCGACCGCCCGGATCCGGTCCGCGAGTTCCGCGAGCGCATCGTCCCACGAGATTCGGATGAAACCGCGCTCGCCCGCGCGGCGGCGCATCGGGTGCGGCAGTCTGCCGAGCGCACGCAGGGCGCGGCCGTCGAGACCGGCCAGAGCCTCGACGTCGGCGAGCCGATCGGGATCGAGCGCCGCCATCGTGTTCATGCGCAGCAGTTGCAGCCGCACCATGCACAGGTGCACGCCGTCCATCGTCCAGTCGTACAGGCCGCTGGTGCCGAGGGCGCAGCCGTCGCAGACGCCGTCGCGCAGGATCCTCCACGCGAACGGCCATTCGTCCCGGTTCTCCCACAACGCGCGCAGCATGTCGCCGTAGTGGTTCGGCTTGATCTGGCCGAGGCCGTTGGGAACCCAGCTCGCCCAGAGTTTCGGGTGCGGAGCCATCAGCGCGCGGCCGGCAGCACCCGGTCTCGGCGGGAGACGGGGGAGCCGAGGTCGGATCGGGGAGGCATGCCGCTATGCTACCCGCAGATGGCGAACCGCGGGACCTCGGGAGCGCAATCCTCTGCATCGCAGCGCGTCGTCCGGCTGCGGTTGGCGCCGCGACCGGCCCGCCGGGTCCCGCTGCTGCTGTTGCTGGTGCTGCTCGCGGCGCCCGTCGTGTCGGACGCGGAGGACGGGCCGTCGGCCGACGTCTGGCACAGCCGGATCGCGGACGCGCTGCGCGTCGGCGAATCGCTCGCAGGCCGGGCGCACGTGATCGTGAGCCGACCCGGCGATCGCACGCTCGAGTTCTCGTTCGATGCATTGCGTCGGCCGGGGCCCGACAGCACGCGCACGGTCTTCGAGATGCAGGAGAAGGGGAGCGACGAGAGCGTCGTTTCGGAGCTCGTGGTGACGCCGGGCGAACCCCTGGTCAACTGGTACTGGGACATCCAGAAGCGCCGTTGGCTGGCGGTGCGGGGCCTGCTCGCGACGGATCCGTGGGCGGACTCGCTGTTCCGGCACGAGGATCTCTGGCTCAGCGATCCATCCGCGCGTCGCAGCGGGAGCGTTCGCGCGGTCGAAGAGGACGGCCTTCGCTTCGTCGAGCTGCACAGCGGGCCGTACCACTACTACAGCCGTGTCGAGACGCGCGTCGACCCGGAGACCTTCCTGCCGGTCCGCGTGCGCTTCATCGACGTGACGGGCGCCGCGATCCGCGAGCAGCACTTCGAGTCGGTCGAGCTGGTGGACGGCCGCCCGTTCCCGAAGCAGGTCCGGATCCGTGAGCTCCCGAACGGCGCCGAGAGCGTGCTGCGCTGGGAGCGCGTCGAGTTCGGACGTACGATTCCGCGGTCGCTGCTCGACCGGTCGGCGCTGCAGGACCGGATCCGCAAGGGCGTCGACCCGGTGCCGCTCGACGCGCTGCGAGAGTCACACCCGCCCGGCGGCCTCTGACGGCAATGGCCGGGCTCCGGGCCGCCACCGGATCGAGCTGAGCCCGAAACTGCCGCGCGGGCGGCGCACGCGGGAGAGGGAGAGCAACGACGGATGGCCACGACTCTCGCGCACGCACTGGCCGTGCCGGTTCGCGAGCCGTGATGGCGTTGCGCATGGCACGCGGCGCGCGGCCTGCGCGCGCCGCGACCCTGCTGCTCCTGACGGCGGCGTGTGGGCCGGGATCCCCGCGTCCGGTCCAGCGTGAGGCCTCGGACCCCGTGCGGGTGCAGCGCTCCGTGCTCGCCGCCATCGACCCGGCTGCCGACCCGTGTGAGGATTTCTACCAGTACGCGTGCGGAGGCTGGCTCGCCGCCGTCCCGCCGCCGGAAGACCGGCCGCAGATCATGCGCAGCCTCACCTCGATCGATGCGCGCAACCGCGCGTGGTTGGTGGCCGTCCTCGAACGCGAGACGCCGGCGCCGTGGCATCGCAAGGCGTCGGCGTTCTTCGACAGCTGCATGGATGTCGCCGGCATCGCGACGGCGGGACTGGAGCCGCTGACGCCGTGGCGTGAGGAGATCGCGACCGCCGAGGATCTTCCCGGTGCCTTCGCGGCGGCGGCCCGCTTGCGGCAGGTTCCCGGGGCGAGCCCCTTCTTCGCGCTCGCAGTCGACCGGGATCCGACCGACCCGGCTCGTCACGTGCTGCTGCTGGCGCCCGGTGGGTTCCTGCTGCCCGAGGCGCGCTTCTACGTCGACGAAGCCCGGCGCGGCCTCGTCGACGGCTACCGCCGCCACGTCGCGCGGATGTTCGAGCTCGCCGGCGTCCGCAGCGCACGGGCCCGCTCGCAGGCGCGGGCCGTCGTCGAGCTCGAGCGTGCGCTGGCCCGCGCGAGCCTCGGGATCGTCCCGGAGGCGTCGGGCGCGACCGGGAGTCCGCCGGCGCAGGCCGTTCGGGGTCGCGCGGCGCTGCAAGCCGTCACTCCGGAGCTGCCTTGGGAGGTCTACTTCGCCGCGCTGGGGGCGCCGGATCCCGAGGCTCTCGAGCTCGCGAGACCGGATCTGCTCGCGGTGGCCGGTGCCGCGCTGCGCCGTGCGTCGCCCGCGACGCTGCGCGCGTATCTGCACTGGCACCTGCTCCACGCCGTGGCGCAACGCCTCGGCCGCGCGTTCGAAGAGCAGGACTTCGCGTTCGAGTCGAAGCTCACCGGTGCGATCGCGCGACCCCCGCGTCCGGAGCGCTGCGCGCAGGCGACGCTCGCGGCGCTTCCCGACCTCGTGAGCCGCGCCTTCGTCGCCGCGACGTTTTCCGGCGACAGCCGTGCCGTCGCGACGGACATGCTCGAGGCCGTCCGCACGGCGTTCCTCGCCTCTCTGCCGCACCTCGACTGGCTCAGTGCAGCCAGCCGATCGGCAGCGTCCGCGAAGGCCGCGTCGGTCCGTCACAAGATCGGGCACCCCGAGCCCTGGCCGGAGGACTGGACGCCGGAGGTGGATCCCGGTCGCTATCTCGAGAACGCGCTGTCCCTCGGCGCGGCCCGGCTCGCGCGCGAGATGGAGGCCGTCGGCACTCCCATCGATCCAGCCGCCTGGCCCGTCTCCGTCTTCGCGATGCGGGGGTTCTACGAACCCCGCGCCAACGAGATCGTGATCCCGGCCGGTCTGTTGCAGCCGTCGCTGTTCGAGGTCTCGCTACCCGCCGCGATGCGCTGGGGAGCCGCCGGCTCGATGATGGCGCACGAGTGGACCCACGCCTTCGACGCGCGGGGCCAGCTCTTCGACGCCTCGGGTCGCATCGCGCCGTGGTGGAGCGATCCGACTCGGCGCGCGTTCGAGGATCGAATCGCGTGTCTCATCGATCGCTACGACCAGATCGAACTCGAACCGGGTCTGCACGTCGATGGTCGACTCACGGCGGTGGAGAACGCGGCGGATCTCGGCGGTGTCGCGCTCGCGCACCGCGCGTGGCGGACGCAGGCCGGCGCCGCCGCGCGCGCGCCGTCTCCGATCGCCGGGCTCGACCACGAGAGGCTGTTCTTCGTCGCCTACGCACAGGCCTGGTGCGCGCAGCCGCAACCGGGCTATGACGCCGTGATGGCGCGCCGAGACCCGCGTGCGCGCCCGCGCGCCCGGGTCAACGGACCCTTGGCGGAGCTGCCGGCGTTCCGGGACGCCTTCTCGTGTCCGCGCGACGCCCCGATGGCGCCGGAGCCGATCTGCCGGATCTGGTAGCGCGGCCCGCCCCGGTGGATCCTCGCCGGGCGGCAGGCGCACCCCCGCAGCCGAACTCCGCAGGCGGCCCGACCCCCTGGCGTGTAAGGCCACTCGCCTCGTCCGCCGAGGACCTCGGCGGAGGGGGTGCGCCTGCCGCCCGTCTCGACACCCCATCGGTCGCCATCCGACCACGCACGCGACGGCATGGGCTGCCATCAGGGTTCGAGGTCGGCGAACACCGGCGCGTGGTCGCTCGGCGTGAGTTCGCCGCGCTTCTTGCGCCAGTCACGATCGATCGTGACGGAGCGCAAGCGTTCGACGACGGCGGCATTGCCGAGCACGAAGTCGATGCGCAGCCCGTGGCGGCGGTGGAAGGCTCCGCCGCGATAGTCCCACCACGTGAAGGCCTGCTCGTTCGGGAAGCACACGCGGAACAGATCGGTCCAGCCGGACACGAACAGCCGCTCGATGCGTGCGCGCTCCTCATCGGTGTGGAAGATCGAGCCGCGCATGGCTTCGTCGTTCCAGGAATCGATCGGTTGCGGGCAGACGTTGAAGTCGCCGCACAGCACGCCCGGAACGCCGGGATCGAAGCCCAGCGCGACATGTTCGGTGAGCGTGTCGAGCCACGCGAGCTTGCGCGGGAAGTCCGCATGCCCGGTGTGTTTGCCGTTCGGGCAGTAGACGCTGGTGAAGCGCAGTCCGCCGGTGTGAACGGTCAGCAGGCGCGCTCCCAGCTCGTGCTGGCCGGGCAGTCCGCGTTGCTCGACTTCGAGCGGCTGGCGGGACAGCACGGCGACGCCATTCCAGCTCTTCTGGCCCAGCACGGCTGCGTGATAGCCAGCCGCTTCGATCTCGGCGCTCGGGAACTGCTCCTCGACGATCTTCAGTTCCTGGAGCCCGACCACATCGGGCTGGCGCACGGCGAGCCATTCGAGCAAGAACGCGAGTCGCGCGCGGATGCCGTTGATGTTCCAGGTCGCCACTCGCATCGTCTCGTCCTTCCGGCTCCGCTCGCACCTCGAGCCCCGTGTCGTGTCGCACGAGGCTCGACATCAGTCTCCGCGCAGCCACTGCGGCGCGGCGCGGGCGTCCGCTTCGAGCCGCGCGAGCAGCGGGGCGTGCTCGCGAGCGTAGCGGTCGCCGCGCGCGCGCAGCGCCATCGCCAGCGCGCGCGGGAGGTCCAGCGCCCGACCGCGCGCCAGCCGCTCGGCGTAGTCGCGGCGCCACGAGCCGGGCAGTCGCAGGCTCCAGTTGGCATCCGAGACCGTACCGGGTGTATTGTACGATGCGTCGATGCCGAGCAGATCTGTCGCGAGCACCAGCACCTGTCGTGCCGGGCTCGCGAAGAGTTCCGCGAAGTGTGCCTGGGCGAGCAGGCCGGGATCGCGGGCGAATTCGTCACGAAGCTGCGCACGACGGCGATCATCCGCCGCGAGACGTTCGGCGACGCGCCGCGCGCGGGCGGGCGCACTGCCGTCTCGACTCCACTGCTCGACGAGCTGCCAGATCGGCGGGGTATCGTGGGTCCCGATCATGATCCAATCTTCCGGCCGCGCATTCTCGCTGCGGTACCCGTCGCGCGGATCCTCGAGTGACGCCTTCTGCGTCACCCGGAAGCGGCCGAGTCCGTGCCGCTCGAGCACGCGAGCGACCGGGAGCGGCAGCGTGCTCAGGACCTCGCACGCGATGTCCGTGGCGCTGCTGCCGTACTCCTTCGCCGTCGTGACGAGCGCGTCGAAGAGCACCGCATAGCGATCCACCTGCTCCGGGACGAGCTTCGCCACCCAGTCGTCCGCCCAGCGCAGGGCCCCGGCACGAAGATCCTGCCGGCCGGCGATGGCATAGTGCGCGAGTTCCGGGTGGTCGGGAAGGTCGGGGGCGGAGAACAGTCGGGCGCCGTTCTGCACGGCGTGCAGCGGAGCGGGGTCGTCGCTCCGGTAGACCCACGGATCCACGAGCCCATGCGGGTGATCGACGCGGATGCCGTCGAACTCCGCGAAGAGCTTGGCCACCCGCCGCTGCAGCAGCGCGCGCGACGGGCCGGCCGCCGGCATTCCGCGCTCACGGTTCGGGTTGGCCGCGTCGTAGCGCTCCGGATCGAGGACCGGATAGCCCCAGGGTTGGCCGTCGGGGTTGGTGCGGCTCGGCGGGGCGCCCAGCCGATAGCCGGTCAGGAACGCCTCCGGCCACGCCCAGTGATCGCGGTCCGACACACCGATCTGCAGATCGCCGAGCAAGCGCAGGCCCAGGCTCCCAACCCGCCGACGGACTGCGTTGTGCTGCTCGTGGGCGAGGAACTGCCCGAATCGATAGACAGCGATGTGCTCGGCGTACCGGGCAGACAGGGCGGCCCGGCGCCGTGCGGCCGCCGGCTCGGCGCCGGATTCCCACAGTCGCTGGTCGATTTCGCCGGTCGCCGCCGGCCAGCCGCTCCGGTGGTCGCAGCCGTGCTCGGCGCTCAGGGCCTCGTAGAGCGCGTAGCGTTCGAGCCACGGCTGGTGAGACGCGACGAAGTGCGTGAGTCGCCGGGCGAGCGCTCGCGCCTCCTTCGCCGCGCCGCCGCTGCCGTTCTCGATCTGTTCGCGGAAGCACCGATAGACGCTCTCGAGCCGCTGGCGCTGCCGGAGCGACACGGGTCCGTGACGGACCCGTGTCGCGCTGCCCTCCGGCCGTTCGGCGACCCACGCGGTGAGCGTCTCGGCTGCGACCAAGGGCGGACCGTCCTCGCCTCGCACGAGTGGCATCCACGCCAGCGAGTCGAGGCTGCGCGAGAACGCAGTCGCGTCATAGGGCGAGGCATTGCCGGCGCTCGTCTCGCCCTGGGGGCCGAGCTGGATCGCGGTGAAGCCGAGCGCCCGCACCGTCGCGAACAGGCGCATCGCCTCGTCGCTGCCGAGGGAACCGCGCCCGATATCCTCTTCCGGCGCCATCGGCAGGCTGGCGTCGTGAATGGCGAGCGCGAGCTCGCGGATCCCGAGCACGGCGAGCGCAGCGCGGATCGCATCGGGGAACGCCGACGGGATCGCGCTCATCCCGAAGCCACGTTGCGGTCCGGGGTCGCCAGACCGGGCGGTGCGGCGAAGAGCGCCGCGACCGGGAGCGGCGCCAGTAGCTCCGCGACCGGGAGCCGCGCCGAGGCGCCGTTCGCCGCCATCCGTCTTGGCCTTCCAGTGAGGACGTCCCGCCACTCGCCCGCCGACTCGCCCGACGGCATGCACACGGCGGTATCCGCCCAGGTCGCGGCGGGGATGCGAAGGCCGGATCCGTCCGCCAGCAATGGTGCCGTCAGACGTGGCGCCACCATGACGAGGTGCGCCTCGCCGCGACTCCGCAGGAACGCGACGACGCGATCGGCGTGCAGACCGCAGGTCTCGAGCGGCAGGTAGTCGCCCTCGCGCAACAGCTCCGGATGTCGCCGGCGCAGGCCGAGCAGGCGCGCGGTGACGAGCAGCTTGATTCGGCCGTCCGGCCAGCCGGTGAGCAGCGTGTCGAGCGTCTCGTCCGCCCGCTCACCCGCCAGATCGGTGTCGAGCGCGTCGAGCGCTTGCGACCGGGCGGCGAAGTCGACCGGTCGCCGGTTGTCGGGATCCGCGAGCGACAGATCCCAGAACTCACAACCCTGATAGGTGTCGGGAACGCCCGGCGCAGCGAGCTTGAGCGCCGTCTGGGCGAGCCCGTGGACGGCGGCGACGACCGCCACGCGGGCGGCAAAGGCGGAGAAGTCCGTGAGGAACGGGTTCGGCCGGCTCGCATCGAGCAGCGCGCGCAGGAAGCCGAGCTGCGCCGCTTCGTAGTCGGGGTTCGGATGGCGCCAGCTCGAGCGCTTCTTGGCCTCACGCAGCGCTTTCACCACGTAGCCCTCGAGACGCTCCCGCCACGCTGCCAGCCAGGCCGTGTCCGCCGTCGGCGGTACCCCGTCGGGATGCGGCCAGCTGCCGAGCAGGATCTGGTACAGGAAGTACTCGTCATCGGAGGCCGGGGCGGGCTCGTCCGCAATCGTCCGCTTGTAGCGCTGATTCCAGCTCGCCCAGCGCTGGCAGTGCTGCTCCCATTCCTCGGCCCACTCCGAGAGCACGTGGATGCGCAGGCGCGTGTCCTCTCCGCGCTTCGTGTCGTGCGTGGCCGTCGCGAGCATCGAGCGCGGCCAGCGGCGCAGGCGCTCGGCATTGGCGCGATGATACGCCGCCGGAGAGCTGCCGAAGCGGTGCGGATCGTCCCCGACCTCGTTGATCGAGACGAGCAGGTGCTGGCGATAGTACGCAGTGTCTTCGACGGCCTTGGCCGTCACCGGTCCGGTGAGTTGTTGGAAGCGCATGGCGAAGCGCAGGATCTCGCGGCGATTCCGTTCCGCGACGCCGGGATGCGACGGATCCGTGCTCAACACCCCGTGGATCCAATCGAAGAGGCTCGGCTCCGGATCTGCCGAGTGGCGGCGCGCCTGGGCGAGCGCCCAGTCCAGATCCCGCCGATCTTCGGCGCTGCTACCCCTCGCGTCGACGTAGCTGCGATAGACCGGGAAGCAGGCGACGACCTCCTTCAGCGCCTCGCGCAGCGTGGCCTCGGTGAAGTCGCGCGTATCCCAGTGCGCCTCCGAGAGGCCGTCGAGCGCATGCGCGAGGACCTGCAGCTCGCCGCCGAGCAGGAAGTTCATCACCAGCTTCTTGCACGCGTAGACTTCGGCGTCGAAGTCGGGCGCATCGGGGCCGAAGCGTCGCCAGCAGCGGCGCAGGATCGCCTCGCCGGTGGGATCGACGAACAGGCCGCCGACCACGCCGAGGAATTCGTAGCCGGTCGTCCCGTCCACCGGCCAGTCGCTGCGCAGCGATTCGTGATGGGCGAGGATCTTCTCGACCACCAGGTAGAGTGGCCGCGCGCCGACCGCCTCCCGCAAACGTTCGCAGTAGGCGCGGGGATCGTAGAGGCCGTCGATGTGATCGATCCGCAGTCCGTCGAGCGTGTCGTCGGCGATCCAGCCGAGCACGCGTTCGTGGGTGGCCGCGAAGACCTCGGGGCGTTCCATGCGCAGGCCGGCCAGTTCGTTCACGTTGAAGAAACGCCGGTAGTTGATCTCGTCCGCGGCGACCCGCCAATAGGCGAGCCGGTAGTGCTGGGCCTCGAGCAGCCGATGCAACGAACGCCAGCTCTCAGGCCGGGTCGGCTCGCCGTTGACGGCGTCAGCGGTCGCGACGAGCCAGCGGCGCAGGGCCTCCTCGTGGGCGGCAAGCGCGGCCAGCTCCCGCTGGGCCGCGCGCGCCCGCTCGCGGTCCTGCGTCCGTCGACGCGCCGAGGCACGGCTCGGCGCCGTGCCCTCCAGTGCCTCGAGAACGGCTTCGAACCTTCGGCGTGCCGCCGCGTCCGCCGCCAGGGGAAGCGTCGAGAGGCGAGTGCGAAGCAGCCGGCCCGTCGTGCGCGGAGACACCGGAAAGCGATGATCGTGGTACCAGACGGAGAGCGTCCCGGCCGCCGGATCGAAGGCGAGCCGCAGCCCGCCGCTCTCGAGGACCGTACCGTAGTGGTCCCCCAGGAACGGCGCCAGCACTTTGCCACGCAGCTCGGCCTTGGCGGGCTGCCAGTCGATGTCGAAGAAGCTCGCCCATGGGGATGCCCGGCCGAATTCCAGCACGTCGAGCCACCAGGCGTTGTCCGCCTGCGCGATCCCCATGTGGTTCGGCACGAAATCGAGGATCTGGCCGAGCCGGTGTCGCCGCAACGCGGCGACGAAGCCGGCGAAGTCCAGCTCGTCACCGAGTTCGGGATTCAGGGCGCTGTGGTCGGTGATGTCGTAGCCGTGGGGACTGCCGGTGCGTGCGCGCAGGTAGGGCGAGCAGTAGACATGCGAGATTCCGAGCCGCGCGAGGTAGGGCACCAGCGCGGCCGCATCGCGGAACCCGAAGTCGCGACGCAGCTGCAGTCGGTAGGTCGAACTCGGCGTCGCGGATTCGGCCGTCATGCGGGCGGTCCGAGATCAGCCGGTCCCAGGAGGCTCCAGACGACACTCCACGGGGGCAGCCTCCGCAGGGGGCCGGTGCCGGTGGCCCCTGCGGGCGTCTCGAACAGCAGTCGCCCGGAGACGGGGGCCGCGACGTCCGGTCCGGGCGTGGCGGCGAGATGCGCGAGCAATTGGAGTCGTGCGCCGTCCGCGAGACGCCAGGTGACGCGCAGCGTGTGCTCACCGAGCACTTCGGCCTGGCCGCATTCGCCGCCGAGGCCATGGAGTCGGGGGACCAGTTCGCGCCGACGCAGGCTCAGCAGTTCCGTGTGCAGCGCGAGTGCCTGCGCATGCGGCGGGCGGACCGTCTGGCTCCGATCGAGGCGCGCCGCGGCGAAGCTCTCGGCGGCTCCCGGGTCGGGGATCCGCTCTCGCGCGGCCGGATCCCGGAACGCCGGAAACGCGGCGAACTCGCGCCTGCGTCCCTCGCGGACGGCGGCGGCGAGCTCGGCGCCGAAATCGCAGAAGAACGGGAATGGCTCCCGCGCGGCCCACTCCTCGCCCATGAACAGCAGGGGGATCTGGGGAGCCAGCAGCAGCACGGCGGTGCCGGCTCGCAGCGCGGCCTCGGGCACGAGCGCCGCGAGGCGCTCGCCGAAGGCCCGGTTGCCGATCTGGTCGTGGTTCTGCAGGAACGCGAGGAAGGCGGTCGGCGGCAGGAAGCCACTCGGGGCTCCGCGCGGCCGCCCCCCGCGATGCGGGGATGGTTCTCCCTGCCACGCGAACCCCTCGGCCAGGGCGCGCCCCAGGTGGGCGATCGGGCGATCGGCGTAGTCCTCGTAGTAACCCTCGCGTTCTCCGGTCAGCAGGACGTGCAGCGCGTGATGCAAGTCGTCATTCCACTGAGCGGTGTATTCGACGGGGGCGGCATCGTCGGTCCGGCGCAATCGATGGGCTTCGTTGCGATCGTTCTCGAGCACCAGGTGGATGTCTCGAACGCCATCGAAGTGGCTACGGACCCGCTGCGCCAGCTCCGCCAGAAGGTCGGGCCGAGAAGCATCGTGGATCGCGTGGACGGCATCGAGCCGAAGTCCGTCGAGGCTGTACTCCTCGAGCCAGAACAGGGCATTGTGGATGAAGAACTCGCGCACGGGGCGGCTGCGTGGACCCTCGAAATCGATCGCAGCTCCCCACGGCGTCTCGTACCGGTGGGTGAAGAACGGCGAGGCGTAGCGACTCAGGTAGTTGCCTTCCGGCCCGAAGTGGTTGTAGACGACGTCGAGCAGCACCATCAGGCCCCGCTCATGCGCTGCTTCGACGAGTCGCTTCAGCGCCTCGGGTCGTCCGTAGGCGGCCTCCGGCGCGAAGGGATAGACGCCGTCGTAGCCCCAGTTGTGGGCGCCGGGACATTCGGCGAGCGGCATCAGGGCAAGGCCGGTGACGCCGAGCGCGACGAGGTCGTCGAGCTGCTCGATCACCTCGTCGAAACGACCATTCGCGGTCCCGGTTCCGACGTGGAACTCGTAGAGTACGGCTTCCGGCCACGGCCGGCCGCGCCAGTGGCCGTCGCGCCAGACATGGGAACGGGGGTCGACGACTTCGCTCGGGCCGTGCACGCCTTCGGGCTGGAAGCGGCTGGCGGGATCCGGCACCAGCGCTTCCCCGTCGATGCGGTAGCGATACCGCGTACCGGGACCGGCCGTTTCCGCGCGCGTCTCGAACCAGCCGTCCGGGTGTGGGGTCATGGCGATCTCGCGGGATGCCTCGGGTCCCTCGAGATGCAGCGCGACGGAGCCCGCATCCGGAGCCCAGAGGCGGAAGCGCGTGCTGCTGCCGTCGACGGCAGCGCCGAACGGCATGGTGTGCGCGCGTCTCACGAGTCGCTGTCGTGCCGGAGGAACACGCTCACGGACCGCGCCGCCGCCACATGCTTGGCGCCGGCCGCCAGCACGGGCTTCGGCGCGGCTGCGTCCGCGTCGGCGGAGGTCTCGAGGACCGGCTTCCAGCGGTCGAGGTCGGGCCGTCCGGGCAGCTGGTGCACGACTTCATGATCGTGGGCATTCAGGATCACGAAGAAATCCTCGTCGCTTTCCGGCTCGCCCTCGGCCGTCAGATGGTAGCCGTGGGCATCGCCCCGGAGCAGGAACGCGAGTGTCCGTGCGAAGTCGTTCTCCCAGTCGGCCTGCTCCATCTCGGCCCCATCGGGCCGCAGCCACAGGATGTCCTTGCGCTCCGAATCGTTGCTGAAGAAGCGCTGGCGATGAAAGGCGATGTGGCGACGGCGCAACTGGATCAGCTGGCGGACGAAGGCGAGCAGCTCGCGTTCGTCTTCGGATCCGTCCGCCGTGTCGATCGTGCTCCAATCCGTCCACGAGATCTCGTTGTCCTGACAGTAGGCGTTGTTGTTGCCGCCCTGGCTGCGCCCGATCTCGTCGCCAGCGAGCAACATCGGCACCCCCTGCGAGAGCAGCAGCGTCGCGAGCAGGTTCTTGCGTTGGCGCAGCCGCAGCGCGCGGATGGCCGGATCCTCACTGGGGCCTTCGACTCCGCAATTCCACGAATGGTTGTCGTGGGCGCCGTCGCGATTGTCCTCGCGGTTGGCCTCGTTGTGCTTGTGGTCGTAGCTGACGAGATCGTGCAGCGTGAATCCATCGTGGGTCGTGACGAAGTTGATGCTGGCCCAGGGCCGTCGCCCGCCGTGAGCGAAGAGATCCGCCGAGCCGGTGATGCGCGAGGCGACCTCGCCGGTGAGTCCCGGCTCGCCGATCCAGAAGCGCCGGATCGTGTCGCGGTAGCGATCGTTCCACTCGGACCAGCCGGGCGGGAAGCGGCCGAGTTGATAGCCCCCGTCCCCGACATCCCAAGGCTCGGCGATCAGTTTCACGCGCGATAGCACCGGATCCTGGCGGACGGCGTCCAGGAACCCCGAATGTTCGTCGAAGGCGCCGCCCTCCCGTGCCAGCGTCGTCGCGAGGTCGAAGCGGAAGCCGTCGACGTGCATCTCCTCCACCCAGTAGCGGAGCGAGTCCATCACGAGCTGCAAGACGCGCGGGTGGCGCAGGTCGAGGGCATTGCCACAGCCGGTGAAGTCGAGGTAGTAGCGGCGTTGCCCCGGAACCAGCCGGTAGTAGGAAGCATTGTCGATTCCGCGGAACGAGAGCGTGGGACCGAGTTCGCTGCCCTCGGCCGTGTGGTTGTAGACGACGTCGAGGATCACCTCGATGTCGGCGTCGTGCAGATGCTGCACCATCGTCTTGAACTCGGAGAGGGCGGCCGGCTCGGACAGATAACGCGGCTCCGGCGCAAAGAAGCCCAGCGTGTTGTAGCCCCAGTAGTTGTGGAGGCCGCGTTCGACCAGGTGGCGGTCGTCGGAGAAGGCGTGGATCGGCAGCAGCTCGACGGCGGTCACGCCGAGTTCGCGTAGGTGTCGGATCGCGCCGGGCGAGGCGAGCCCGGCGAAGGTCCCGCGCAGGGGTCCGGGCGTGTCTGGATGGCGCATCGTGTGCCCGCGGACGTGCAGCTCGTAGAGGATGGTCGCCTGCCACGGGGTGCGCGGCGCACGATCGACCGCCCACGTGAACGCCGTGTCGACGACGACGCATTTGGGCATGCCCGGCGCATCGTTGCGCCGATCGAAGGACAGATCACCGGCGCGGTGGCCGATCCGGTATCCGAAGTGGACGTCGCTCCAGCGCAGCGTGCCTTGCAAGGCCCGCGCGTAGGGGTCCAGCAGCAGCTTGTTCGGGTTGAAACGGTGGCCCTGTTCGGGGGCGTACGGCCCGTACACGCGGTAGCCGTAGAGCTGGCCGGGTCGCAGATCCGGAAGGTAGCCATGCCAGACCTGATCCGTGTACTCGGGCAGCTGCACCCGCTCGAGTTCCCGCCGGCCCTTGGCATCGAACAGGCACAGCTCGACCTTCTCGGCATGGGCCGAGAACAAGGCGAAATTGACGCCCCGCCCGTCCCAGGTGGAGCCGAGCGGATGCGACCGCCCGGGCCAGATCCGCGTGGTGCCCCGCCCCATGGTTCCTCCGCGACGTGGTTCGTCGCTCCGTGCTGCCTTCCTGCGCCGTTCAGTCCGGTCGCCCCTTGAGATAGACGACCCCGAGAGGCGGCAGTGTGACGACGAGGGACTGCGGATGCCCGTGCGACGAGACCGGGTGCGCCTCGACGCCGCCGAGGTTGCCCTGTCCGCTGCCTCCATAGAGGGGGGCATCGCTGTTCAGCAGCTCCTGCCAATGGCCGGCATAGGGGACTCCGAGGCGGACCCCGTGGCGCGGCACCGGGGTGAAGTTGCACGCGACGACGATGGCCTCCCGTGCGGCCCCCCCGCGGCGCAGCCAGATGATCGTGCTGTTGGCGGCGTCGTTACAGTCGATCCAGGCGAAGCCGGCCGGGTCGCAGTCGAGCGCGTGCAGGGCCGGCTCGGCGCGGTAGGTGGTGTTGAGGTCGCGGACCCAGCGGGCGAGACCCTGATGCGTCGGCTTCTCGAGCAGGTGCCACTCGAGTTCGCCGTCGTGATTCCATTCGGCGCGCTGGCCGAACTCCGCTCCCATGAACAGCAGCTTCTTGCCGGGTTGCGCCCACATGGCGCCGTACAGCGCGCGCAGGTTGGCGAAGCGTTGCCATTCGTCGCCGGGCATCTTGTGCAGCAGGGAACCCTTGCCGTAGACCACTTCGTCGTGGGAAAGCGGGAGCACGAAGTTCTCGGTAAAGGCGTAGAGCATCCGAAAGGTCAGCTTGTTCTGATGATATCGCCGATAGATCGGATCGTTCTGCATGTACTCGAGCATGTCGTGCATCCAGCCCATGTCCCATTTGAGGCCGAAGCCGAGGCCACCGACGGATGTCGGTCGCGAAACCATCGGCCAGGCCGTCGACTCCTCGGCGATGGTCTGGATGTCGGGAAGCTCGCCATAGACGATCTCGTTCAGTTGTCGTAGGAAGCGGATCGCCTCGAGATTCTCGCGCCCTCCCTCCGGATTCGGGATCCACTCGCCCTCCGGGCGCGAGTAGTCGAGGTAGAGCATCGACGCCACGGCATCGACGCGGAGGCCGTCGGCGTGGAACACCTCGAGCCAGTAGAGCGCGCTCGAGAGCAGGAAGCTGCGCACTTCGTGGCGGTCGTAGTTGAAGATCAGGCTCTTCCAGTCCGGATGAAATCCCTGGCGCGGATCCCCGTGCTCGTAGAGGTGGGTCCCGTCGAAAAAGCCCAGGCCATGCTCGTCGGTGGGGAAGTGGGAAGGAACCCAGTCGAGAATCGTTCCGACACCATGCTGATGCAGCGTGTCGATCAGGAACATCAGATCCTGTGGCGTACCGTAGCGACTCGAGGGGGCGAAATAGCCGGTGGTCTGGTAGCCCCAGGAGCCGAAGAAGGGGTGCTCCATCACCGGCATCAGCTCCACATGCGTGAAGCCCTGCGCGGCCACGTACTCCGCGAGCAAGGGGGCCAATTCGCGATAGGAAAGGCTGCGCCAACCTTCTCCGGCGACGCGGCGCCAGGATCCCACATGCAGCTCGTAGATCGACATCGGGGCGCTGAGCGAATGCCGGCCGGCTCGGGTTTCCATCCAGCCAGCGTCGTTCCACTCGTAGTGGAGATCCCAGACCAGCGAGGCGGTCGCCGGCGGAACCTCGGCGTGGAAGGCGAACGGGTCGGCCTTGTCGACTCGATAGCCGCCGACTCGGGACACCAGATGGTACTTGTACTGCGTCCCGCGCCCGACCTCGGCCGCGAAGCCTTCCCACAGGCCCGACACGCCGCAGGGGCGAAGCGGGTGGCGTTCGGGTGTCCAGTCGTTGAAGGGCCCGACCACGCTGACGGAGGCGGCGTTCGGCGCCCAGACCGCGAAGCGAGTTCCGGGCCGGCCCTCGCCCGTCGCCGGATGCGCGCCGAGCTTCTCCCAGAGCCGGACGTGCGTGCCTTCGTTGAACAGGTGCAGATCATGGTCGCTGAGGGCGGTCGTCGATTGCCGGTTCATGGCTCACTCCCTGGCTCTGGGGGCTCGATCAGCGCGAGGATGCTCCGCAACGGGATCGTGACCCAGCTCGGCCGATTGTTGAGCTCGTAGCCCAGCTCGTAGACGGCCTTCTCGAGCAGCAGCACGTCGAGGAGGGTCTCGAGCTGGCGCCGATCCGTCGGAACCAGCCCCGTCCCTTCGACGGCACGCAGGTAGGCGCGCAGGAACGAAGAACTGACCCAGCTCCGCCACAGCGTCGACCACGGCTCCAGCGTGGGCACATCCTCGGTGCGAATCGTCCCCTCGCGCGCGAAATCCAGCAGCGACCCGCGTGCCGCGTAGTCGAAGGACCGCAGCATGCCGGCCACGTCGGCGAGCGGCGAGCGCTTCAGCCGGCGCTCGCCGAGCGAGCGGGCGGGCTCGCCCTCGAAGTCGATGATGACGAAGTCGCTACCGGTGAACAGCACCTGGCCGAGGTGGAGATCTCCGTGACAGCGGATGCGCAGCGCGTCGAGGTGTTCTCTGAGCACCTCGCGGAAGCGTTCTCCGAGCCGGTCCTCGGCGCGGAGCAGTCGCAGGGCATCCTCGGCCGCCTCGGCCGGAAGGGTATCCCGCGCGGAGCGCAGCGTGTCGAGCGAACGCGCGCTCAGGTTGCGCATCGATTGGTAGAGGGATCGCTGATAGAGCGTCGAGAAACGCTCGGGAGCAAACTCCGGATCCTCACGGTCGCTAGCGAGCGCGACGTGCAGTTCTCCGATCCGACGGCCCAGCAGTCGCATGGTCTCGAGGAAGCTGCCGAGCATCTCGAGCACGACCGGCGGCGGCGGAGGACCTTGGCTGATCTCGAGCAGCGAGGGACCCGCGAGCGGGGGGCGCTCGTCACCGTGGGCGAAGAGGGCGTCCTCGTAGAAGCGCATCAACTGATCTCGCGTCCAGTGCCAGGCATCTCCCTCGTTCTCGACCCAGTTCTGCAGGATGGCGACCGTCATCGGTTCGCTGCGTAGTGCGCGATACTCGAGGAAACCTGCCGTCGTCGGGACATGCGCACTCTCGGTCCGCTCGGTGAGGAAACGGCCGATCTCGAGATCCGGATTGGTCCCGACGGACAGCCGGCGGAACAGCTTCAGGACCAGGCGTTCTCCGAACACGACCGAGGAGTTGCTCTGCTCGGCGCGGAGCAGATGGGCGGGCAGGGGAGTCTCGGGATCTCCTCGCAGCGCACGGAACGCCTTGGTGGTGCCGGCGCTCAACTCCCCCGCCGTGCCCCGCCAGCGCTTGCGGCGGGTGATGCCATCGAGAAGGGCCGCGCAGAACGCGGGATCTTCGAGCGCGTCGAAGAGCACGCGCGGTTCTCCTTCCTGGGTGGGGTGCACTACGTCGGCCAGGATGGCGTGCGGCGCGTTGAGCAGCAGTCGGTGAGCCGCTTCCCCACGAGCCAGGCCCAGCGGGACCGAGTAGATCTCTCCGCCGCCCGCCGTGAGCTCCGTCCGGACCAGCAGCAGCGCAGCCGTGTCGGCCTGGCTCCTCCCGATCGGGATCGCATCGATGCACTTTGCGCTGCGCAGCCGTGCGGCCTTGGCGCCGTACCAACGTCGGCCGCGCAGGATCTCCGGCAGCACCGCTTCGAGGGCCGCGCGGTCGCGGTCGAGGAGCATTTCGAGGGAGGAGGCGGAGGAGGGCAGACTCGGCCGTTGGTCGCCGGCGCTCTCGACGGCCTCGCCGCGGCTCTCGCTCGGCTCGATCGAGAACCAGTAGAAGGAGTGCGGGCCCAGCGTGAGCAGGTACGGCAGGTCTCCGATCGGCGGGAACGGGCTGTGCGCGAACATCTCTACGGCGACCATGTTCTTGAACCGGGACAGATCGAGTTCCACGTACTCGACGAAGCGCGACAGGTTGGCCACGACCAGGATCCGCTCGTCTTCCCACTCTCGGATGAATGCCAGCACCTTGCGATTGGCCGGGTGCAGGAACTCGAGCGACCCGCGGCCGAACGCACGGGTTCGGCGACGCAGGGCGATCAGCCGCTTCATCCAGTTGAGCAGGGAGTAGGGATTGTTCCGTTGCGCTTCGACGTTGACGCTCTCGTAGTGATACTCGGGGTCGACGATGACGGGCAGGAACAGACGCTGCGCGTTGGCCGTGGAGAATCCGGCATTCCGGTCCGAGCTCCATTGCATCGGCGTCCGCACGCCGTTGCGGTCCCCGAGGTAGAAGTTGTCTCCCATCCCGATCTCGTCACCGTAGTAGAGGACGGGTGTTCCCGGCAGCGAGAACAGCAGGGCATTCAGCAGCTCGATGCGGCGGCGATCGTTGCCGAGCAGGGGCGCGAGGCGTCGGCGGATGCCGAGATTGATACGCGCCTTCGCATCGTGCGCATAGACCCGGTACATGTAGTCGCGCTCTTCGTCGGTGACCATCTCGAGCGTCAGCTCGTCGTGGTTGCGCAAGAACAGCGCCCACTGGCAGTTCTCGGGAATCGCCGGGGTCTGGTTCATGATGTCGAGGATCGGGTAGCGGTCCTCCATGTGAAGCGACATGAAGAGTCGTGGCATCACCGGAAAATGGAAGGACATGTGGCACTCGTCGCCATCTCCGAAGTAGGTGACGGCGTCCTCGGGCCACTGATTCGCTTCGGCCAGCAGCATGCGGTCCTGCCAGCGGGCATCGACGTGGGCCCGCAGCGCTTTCAGGAAGACATGGGTCTCCGGGAGGTTTTCGCAGTTCGTGCCCTCCCGTTCGAACAGGTAGGGAATCGCGTCGAGCCGCAATCCGTCGACGCCGAGCCCGAACCAGAAGTCGAGCGTCCGCATGACCTCACGCTGCACCTCCGGGTTGTCGAAGTTGAGGTCCGGCTGATGCGCATAGAAGCGGTGCCAGTAGTAGGCATTGGCGACCGGATCCCAGGTCCAGTTGGAGCGTTCGAAGTCCTTGAAGATGATCCGGACGTCGGGGTAGCGATCGGGGCTGTCGCTCCACACGTACCAGTTCCGCCAGCGGCTGTCGGGCGGGGCGCGGCGGGCCCGCTGGAACCACGGATGCTGCTCGGAGGTGTGGTTGATGACCAGCTCCGTCACGACCCGGAGCCCGCGGCGATGCGCTTCGCGCAAGAAGACCCGGAAATCCTCGAGGGTGCCGAGGTCCGGATGCACGTCGGTGTAGTCCGCGATGTCGTAGCCGTCGTCGCGCAGCGGCGATGGGCAGAAAGGCAACAGCCACAGGACCGTGACGCCCAGATCCTGGAGGTAGTCGAGGCGCGAGGTGAGGCCTCGGATGTCCCCGGTGCCGTCGCCGTCGCCATCCTGGAAGGAGCCGATCCGGATCTCGTAGAAGACCGCGTCCTTGTACCAGAGGGGCTCACGCTCCGCTGCCGGTGCCCGGCTGCTTCTGCTGGCGACGCTATCTCGACTGCGTTTCATCGTTCCCGTCTCACAGGTAGTAGTCGAAGTCCCGTTCCGTGCGCAGGCGCCGCCGGACCCGGAACACGTGCGCGGGCGAAGACGCGGGATCGAGAGCCACGTAGTTGCGAGGTCCCTGCCACAGGAACGTGGCGCCCCCGAGCAGGTCGTGCATCTGGAAGGTGTGATCCGGATCGAGGCCGAGCTCCTCGAGAGGAATCTCGAGCCAGCCGCTGGCAGCGTGGTGCGGCGAGAGGTTGACGACCACCAACATCACCTCCTCCCGGGTCTTGCCGGTGCGGAGATAGGCGATCAGGTCGTCGCAGTCGATCGGCAGGAAGCGCAGGGAGCCCCGCCAGGGATTCGGCTGGTCGCGCCGGATGGCATTGATCCGTTGCACGAAGGCGATGATGTTGCCGGGCGCCTGCAGGTTCCATTGTCGCAACTGGTACTTCTCGGAGTCCTGGTAGTCCTCCGCACCCGCCCCCCGGTCGGCGATGCACAGCTCGTAGGGGGGGCCGTAGATGCCATAGCTTCCCGTCAGCGTCGCCGCGAGGACGAGTCGGATCTGGAAGGCGGCCCGGCCGCCGAACTGCAGGAATTCCGGGTTGATGTCGGGGGTATTCGCAAAGAAATTGGGTCGCAGCGTCTCCTGGCTGGCCGGCTCGTGCAGATCCTGCAGATAGGTCTGCAGTTCGTGCTTCGTGTTGCGCCACGTGAAGTACGTGTAGGACTGCGAGAAGCCCGCCTTGGCCAGGTACTGCACGATCCGGGGCCGCGTGAAGGCCTCGGCGAGGAAGATGCATTCGGAATGCTGTGCGCGCAGCTCGGCGATCGCCCACTCCCAGAAGGCGAAGGGCTTGGTGTGCGGATTGTCGACCCGGAAGATCGTGACGCCGTGGGCGATCCAGAACCGGAACACATCGAGCAGGGCCTGCCAGAGCCCGCGCCAGTCCTCGCACTCGAAGTCGAGCGGAAAGACATCCTGGTACTTCTTCGGCGGGTTCTCGGCGTATTGGATCGAGCCGTCGGGACGGTGGCGGAACCAGTCCGGATGTTCGCGGACCCAGGGGTGGTCCGGGGAACACTGGAATGCAACGTCGAGCGCGACTTCGAGACCCAGTTCACGGGCTTCCGCGACGAAGCGGTCGAAGTCGGCGAGGCTGCCGAGTTCGGTGTGGACCGCGCAGTGGCCGCCGTCGGCCGCGCCGATTGCCCACGGGCTTCCCGGGTCTCCGGCGGCCGAGACGGGCGCATTGTTCGGACCCTTTCGGAACGTCGTTCCGATCGGGTGGATGGGCGGGAGATAGACGACATCGAAGCCCATCGCAGCGGCATGGCGCAGGCGCGCCCGCGCATCGGCGAAGGTGCCGTGTCGACCGGGCTGCGGGGCGCATGAACGGGGGAAGAACTCGTACCAGGCACCGAAGCCCGCCCGCTCGCGTTCGACCTCGACGGCGAGCACGCGGGCTCCGTGCGCCTCCGCGACGCGGTCGGGATGACGGTCCATGGTGTCGGACAGCGCCACCGAGAGCGCGGTTTCGAGGCGGAGCGCGGGATCGCCGCCCGCTGCCAGTCGATTCGCCGCCTTCTCGAGCGTGCGGGCATCGTCGCGATCGGTGGAGCGAGCGGCCGCCGCGGCGACGATCGCGGCGCCCTCGAGAAGTTCGCTGTGGACCTCGAGCCCGGCGTCCACCTTGCGCGAGAGACCCTGGCGCCAGGTCCCGAACTCGTCCCGCCAGGCGACGATGCCGTATTCATAACGGCCGATCTCTTCGACGACGAAGCGGGCGTGCCAGCGGTCGTTGCCGAGCGGCTGCATCCGGGTTTCGTTCCAGTTCTCAGCCCCGGCGCGGCGATGCCGCAGAACGGCTGTGAGAAGATCGTGACCATCCGTGAAGATCGCGGCCGTGACATCGAGCGTGTCGCCCGCGATCCGTTTGCACGGGAAGCGCCCCGCGTCGATCTCCGGATCGATCGATTCGATCACGATCCGCGACGGCGGGCGCGCCGCGGTCCGGACGGCCCCGGCCGGTTCCCGAGGCGACGAGATGGAAAAAGGGCCCGGGGTGGCGCTTCTCGGCGCCGGAACGCGCTTCGAGCGCGGAATCTTTCCCCGGGGTGACGTCTCGATCTCACCGAGTCTACCGAGATGACGGCACTTGGCCACCGGGAGGCGCAGTCGGGATCGTGGATCAGCGACGGGCCGTGACGTCCTCGCAGCTCTCGCGCACCCAGCCCGGCAGGCAGTCCTGTTCGTGACACTGCTCTTCGAGAGCCGTGAGCCGCAGTTCCCAGACCTCGACCTCGCGTTCCGCCGCGAGGAGTTCCTCGCGTGAGCACGCACTGCCGGGACGGGAGCGGCTCTTGCAGGCGCGGAAGTCCTCGACGGCCGCCGCCAGTTGATCATCGATCGGTGTGCGTTCGCTCCGGAGCAGTGTCCCCTTGCGGCACCAACCCTGCGCGGCGACGAGCTCCTTCGGGTCGCAGCGCAACGGAAGTCCGAACCGAGTGCAGCGGGTCCCGCGGTCGTGCCAGCACCGGAGCCGATCCTGGCGCTCCGGGTAGGAATCGCAGTCCCTGGCCTCCGCGGTGGCCGGCGTGCCGTTCGTGCCAGCGCTGGACGCGGTGGCCGCTTCGGCCGGTTCCGCCGGAGCCGCTGCGTCTCGCGTCGAGGCAGCGGTCGTCGCCGGCCTCGATGGGCGCGGTGTGCGGGACAGGATCACCGCGTCGGGGGGCAGGCGCCGCTCGTCGTCGACGAAGCCGAGCGAGCCGTCGGCGGCGCGATACCCCACGACCTCGCCGGCGGCGGCGGGACCGCCGAGCAGCACGATCAGCAGGACACCCGCGATGTGCATGATCGTAGGGATCGGGTCCGCGCCCGAAACGCTTGAGCCCGCTCGTCTCTAGCGCCCGATTCGCCCGTGGCGCTCGCGCGCGAGCACGCCGGTCTCCGGCTGTCGCGCGGAGCCGCTTGCGGGCGCTTCAGGGGGCGGCCGCGGACTCCCCCTCGACGAGCTCGATTCGGGCGCCGTCGGGATCAGTGACGAAGATCGCTGCCCGCCCGGTGTCCTCGATTCGCAGCCGCGTCGAACGCAGCACGCGTCCGCCCGCGGCGGTGACGGCGCTGATCGCGGCCTCGAGGTCGTCGACCTCGAGGGACAGGTGGGTGATGCCGAGCGCATTCATCGGGCGCGGCTCGCCGGTGCCGCGATGTCCCGGAGAGGCGTAGTGCAGTAGCTGGACGTGCAGCTCCTCGCGCTCGAGAACGGCGACGCGGAGGTCGAGATCCGGAATGCCCATCAGCGTCTCGGCACCATCTCCGTACACGTCGAGGCGCTTGCTCTCGCGAAAGCCGAGGGCGTCCCGCCAGAAGGCGAGGGCGCGCTCCAGATCCGAAACGCAGATGCCCACGTGCGATAGACGGCCGAGTCCCATCGGCACACGCTAGGGCCTGGCGAGAGGCGCGGTCAAGCCGGGCGCGCCGCGAGCCGACGGACGGTCTGACCGGGTTCCCGCCGAAGCCGGGGGTTCTCCCCCCGGCCGGCGATGGTAGAGTCCGGGGAGCCGGGCAGGAGAGAGCGGATGGCGGCCGAGTTCGTGCTTGCGGATCGGATGGCTCGGAGACGAGGTCGCTCCGGTCCGAGCCGGCCCGGCGGGTCGGCCGCCGGGCGGCTGGCCGCGGCGTTCGCGCTGCTGGCGGTCCTGCTCCCGGTGTCGGCCCGGGCCGGGGAGGCGCCGCGCGGACTCGAACCGAGCTTGCGCGCAGAGCTGCTCGATCGCGCGCTCGCCGCCTATCGCCGCATCGAGGCGAGTGGGCGGATCGGGAACCCGGTCCTCACGGTGATCGACTACTCGCTGCCGTCGTCGCAGCGGCGCTTGTGGGTCGTCGATCCGGCGACGCGGCGCGTCCTGGCGCACGAGTACGTGGCCCACGGGCGCGGCTCGAGTCATCCCGCCGATCCCGCCCGGGCGGTCCGTTTCGGCAACGAGCCCGAGAGTCACCGGACGAGTCTCGGCAGCTTCCTCACCGGCGACACCTACACGGGTCAGCACGGCATTTCCCTCGAGCTCGATGGGCTCGAGTCGGGCATCAACGACCGCGCGCGCGAGCGGCGCATCGTGATCCATCCGGCGGACTACGTGAGCGCCGCCTTCCGCACGCGCAGCGGCGGCTGGGTCGGCCGCAGTTTCGGCTGTCCGGCGTTGGCGCCCGAGGTCGCTCCGGCGCTGATCGAACGGATCCGCGGCGGCAGCGTGCTGTACGCGGTGGCGGGCGATCCGCGTGACGATCTCGCTCGCCGCGAGCAGCCCCCGCCGCGTCCGTCCGCGGGCCCGGCACGGGACGAGAAGGATTCCTAGTGTCCTGTCTCAGAAGTTCGCCGTCGAAGTGTCAGGGCATTCCTCCTGGCTGGGTGTGCACCGAGATCGCGTCTCCGGGCCGCTCGCTAGGCGCGCGACCCGGAGACGCGATCGAATGCAGGCGAACTTCTGAGACAGGACACTAGGAGTCCCGTGCGTCCAGCGCCCGTTCGAGTGCCGCGTCATGTCCGTAGAGATCCTCGTAGAACGAGATCGTATCGTCCTGGCGCACGACCGCCGTGGCATAGACGATCACCAGCGCGATGGGGGGATCGACGCGGATGGAGGTCTCGCGTGTCCCGGCCATGGCGGCGCCGATCCGTTCGGGAGGCCAGTCCTCGCGCGTGCGCAGCACCCACTCTGCGAGTTCCGTCGGCTGTTCGATCCGGATGCAGCCGTGGCTGAAATCGCGCCGGCTCCGGGCAAAGAGCTGGCGGGCCGGCGTGTCGTGGAGATAGACCTGGTGCGGATTCGGAAACAGGAACTTGACGCGACCGAGCGCGTTGCCCGGACCGGGGCGTTGACGCAGTCGCGCCCGTCCCAGGGCCAACGCCTCGATGCTCGCCGAACTCGACGGCAACACCGCATCCCCGCTCACGATCTCGAAGCGCTGCGCCGCGAGACGACCGGGGTTGCGACGCAGCTTCGGCAGCTCCTCGTGGACGACGATGCTGCGCGGCACGTTCCAGTACGGGGCGAAGACCACCGTCTCGAGTTCGCCCGCGAAGGCCGGCGTCCGGGTCCCGGCCTTGCCGACGACGACACGCATCTGCAGCGCCGGCGTCGCGTTCCGGTCGACGCGGTCGACGGCGATCAGTTCGAACGCCGGGAGGTTCACGAAGATCGCGCGCCGGCCGACCGGCGTCGGGAGCCAGCGCAGGCGCTCGAGCGCCAACTCGATCTGCCGCGCCCGCCGGTCCGCCGGAACCGCCAACGCCTGGGCGGTACGAGGCCCGATCACACCGTCCGGAGACAGTCCGTGCCGCCGCTGGAAACGCCGGATCGCCTCGACCAGGGCGCCCTCGTACGCCGCACCGATCGGGAGCGACGCGGCCGGCAGGTCACCGAGCGCGGCGAGCCAGCGCGCGAGTCCGTCGGTCCCCGGGGCGGGGTCCCCGGGCCGCAACGTGCGCGGGACCACCACGGGGCCGACGCGAACATCCTGCGCGAGCGCGCGGTAGCGCGCGAGCTGGGCGACCAGCCGCCGGTACTGGGCGAACTCCGGCTCGGCCTCGGCGACGATCTCGGCGAGGTCGCCGTGGAGTCGGGCCGCCGTCACGAGTGCGACGACGTCGACGTGCTTTGCTTCGATGTCGTAGTCGAAGGAGAGCCGCTTCGGGTCGATCCGGCCGACGTGCAGATCGAGCAGGTGCCGCAGCAGGCCGAGCGTGACGCCGATGTCGAAGTTCGCGAGCGTCTCGGCCGTCGCGACGTCGCCGCGCGCGAGTTCGCGCCGGGCCGCGGCGAGTCGGTCGGCGTCGTAGTCCGCCGGCCGGAGGCCGTGCGTGCCGGCGGCGCCGAGCACACGCGTTGCCTCGGCGGCCGCCTGCGTCGGCCGGCCCCCGGCGAGCCACAGCGGCGCGAAGTCGTGCGGCTCGTACAGCGCCAGCAACTCGTTGCGGAGCGCCGAGAGCTGCCGGTGGCGAGGTGCCGGCCGCTGTCCGATGCGCACGATCGCCTCGACCTGCCGCGCAACGGGCCCGTGAGCGGCGTCCGCGCCCGCCGGGCCCGCACGGACCAGCCACCCGGAGAGCGGGGCGAGCAGCGCCACGAGGGCGACCCGGGCGAGCCTCGTCGAGACCGGCCGAAGGCCGCCGTGCCGCTGCCTCGTCGATCCGTCCGAAGCGCCCGTGTGCATGTCGGAGCGAGTCTGCTCGGCGATCGCATGGCGTCAAGCGATCGACCGCGCGGCGACGGGGTACGCGAGGGCCCGCACGAGAAACGGCTGCGCGGCGCTCGGACTTCGTTTCCGGCATCCTCGGGGCCGGCGGGAGCTTCGCGCGGCTGGGTGGCGGATCCCGGCACGTGGCCTCGCGTTCCGTTCCCGTGCAAGGAGGATCTTTGGAGGCTCTGAACGACGTCCTGGTCATCGTGACCTGCCTGTTCCTTTCGGCGTTCTTTTCCGGCAGCGAGACGGCGCTGCTCCGGGTCCGAACCCACGACCTCGAACAGGATCTCGCGCACAGCCACAGCCCGGCGCCGGTCGCGGCGTTGTCGCTGCTGCGCTCCACGTCGCGCTTGCTCGTGACGATCCTCGTCGGCAACAACGTCGTGAACCTGCTGGCCGCGGCGCTGGCGGCGTCGCTGGCGATCCGTTTCGTCGGCAAGGACGCCGGCGTGGTCCTCTCGACGATGATCATGACGCTGCTGGTGCTGGTCTTCTCCGAAGTGCTGCCGAAGGCGTTCGCCGCACGCCATCCGCGCCAGGTCGTCGGTGTGGTGGCGCTGCCGCTCTATCTGTTGCACCAGCTGCTGCGCCCGGTGCATCTCGCCTTCGACCGCTTCGTCGATCCGCTGGTGCGCCGGCTCGGCGCTGGGAGCGAGGGAGAGCCGATGAGTTCGGCCGAGGAACTGCTGCGCCTCGCGCGTTCCCAAGCCCAGGCGGAGGCCGGCGTGCCGACGCCGGCGTCGATCATCGGCGGTGTCGCGCGCGCGGCCGAGATGCAGACGGCCGACATCATGGTGCCGCGGACGGAGATCTTCGCGCTGCCGATCGAGACGCCTCCCGCGGAGCTTCTCGAGCAACTCATCGCCGAGCGCTACACGCGCGTACCGATCTATCGGGACTCGATCGACAACGTGTTGGGCATCGTGCACCTGAAGGATCTGATCGAAACGGTGCGCGCGGGCAAGGAGAGCTTGCAGGGGATCCTGAAGCCCATCCTGCGCGTGCCGGAGCGAAAACTGATCCTGCCGCTCCTCGCGGACATGCAGCGCGCCTTCGCGCACGTGGCGGTCGTGAAGGACGCCTTCGGCGTCACGCTCGGGCTGGTGACGCAGGAGGACATCCTCGAGGAGATCGTCGGCGAGATCCGCGACGAGTTCGATCGCGAGGAGCTGTTGACGATCCGCGCCTTGCCGGAAGGCAGCTATCAGGCGCTCGGTCGCATCAAGGTCCTCGACTTCAATCGGGAAACCGGCTGGGACGTGCCGGCCGAACGCGGGGATACGCTGTCCGGACTGGTTTTCAACGAGCTCGGACGCGCGCCGCGCAAGGGGGATCGCGTGCGCGTCTCGGACTACGAGATCGTCGTCGTCGACATCTCCGGCGCGCGGATCACCGAGGTGCGCGTGGCGAAGCGGTCGGAAAACGACGACGCCGAAGCCGATCCGGTGGCAGGCGTGACGTCTCCGGGCGGCGCCGCCGTCTGACGCACTCCCCGGAGTGGGAGCGCCTCCCGGCCGTCGACGGCGCTTGCGGTGCGTCGAGCCGAGCCCGATCCTCGCGCGCATGATCGATCCCGCCCGCCCGCGCCCGCGCGCTGTGCTGCTCAGCGTCCAGCTGCCGGGCGTCCGCGACGCCGAGTTCGAGTCCTCGCTCGCCGAGCTGGCGCGCCTGGCCAAGACCCTCGGTCTGGACGTCGTCGGCCGCGTGACCCAGAAGCGCGTAAGGCTGGCCACCGGCGCCGTGGTCGGAGACGGCAAGCTCCGGGAACTGGCGACCTGGACCGGCGGACCCGGTGTGGTGCCGGTGGGACCGCCGCAGGCGAGGCGGCGCGCCAAGGCCGCGGACGCGGAGACGGAGTCGGCGGGCGACGTGCGGGACCCCGCGACGGAGGCCGACGCGGCGGCCGCGTTCGGCGCCGTTCCAGAAGAGACCGCCGCGCCCGGCGCGGCTCGTGACGAGCCGACGATCCGAGCCGACGTCGTGCTCGTCGATCACGATCTCACGCCGTCCCAGGCGCGCAATCTCGAGCGGGCGAGCGGCGCCGAGGTGCTCGACCGAAGCGCCGTGATCCTCGCGATCTTCCAGCGCCACGCGCGCAGCCGCGAGGCGCGCTTGCAGGTCGAGATCGCGCGGCTCGCGTATCTGGCGCCGCGCCTGCGCGAGACCGGCGGCGGCCGGGACCGCCAGGGGGGCGGCATCGGCGGCCGCGGCGCCGGGGAGAGCTCGAGCGAACTCGATCGTCGCAAGGTGCGCGACCGGATCGCCGAGCTGCGTGCCGAGCTCGCGCAGATCGAGCGCGATGCCAGCACCCGTCGCAAGCGCCGCGGCGAGCAGTCGACCGTGGCCCTGGTCGGTTACACCAATGCCGGGAAGTCGTCGTGGATGCGGCTGCTCACCGGGAGCGGCGTGCTCGTCGAGGACAAGCTGTTCGCGACGCTCGACACCACCGTCCGCGCGCTGCACCCCGAGACGATCCCGCGCATCCTCGTGTCCGATACGGTCGGCTTCATCAAGAAGCTGCCGCACGATCTGGTCGCCAGCTTCCGCTCGACACTCGACGAAGCCCGCGATTGCGATCTGCTGCTGCACATCATCGACGCCTCCGACGCGTCCTTCCAGGCCCAGATGCTCGTCACGCAAGACGTGCTTGCCGAGATCGGCGCCACCGACAGCTCGCGGCGGCTGGTGTTCAACAAGGTCGACCGGATCGACACCGAAACCCGCGCACGACTGGCCGCCGAGTGGCCCGACGCGCTGTTCGTCTCCGCGAAGGATCCCGACGCGGTGGCGGCGCTGCGCGAGAGCATCCTCGCGTTTTTCGAGCAAGACATGGAAGAGGCGGACCTGTTCGTTCCGTACACACGCCAGCGCGTCGTCGGAGAAGCCCATACCAGCGCGCGCGTCCTCACCGAGCGTCACGACGGCGCCGGCACCCACTTGCGGGTTCGCGCGCGGCCCGAGGTCATCGGCCGGCTGCGCGAGCAGGTCGGGGCCTGACCGCGACCGATCGGACCGGCCGCCGTCAGGCGCTTCCCCCACCCCACACGTTGATCTTCTCTCCGGTCACGTACGCCGCCCGCTCCGACACCAGCCAGCGCACCACGTTCGCGACGTCCTCCGGCTGACAGACGCGGCCGAACGGCATCGAGGCGTCGAGCTGGCGCAGGTCGTCGACGCCGGCCGTCGCCTTCATCAGCCGGCGCCCCATCTCGGTCTCCACGAGTCCCGGGGCGACGATGTTCACGCGGATTCCGTGCTGCTTCACTTCCTTCGCGAGCGTCAGCGCGAGGGCCTCCATCGCCGCCTTGCCCATGGTGTACGGGGCTCCGCCGCGAAGGTGCTGCAGCGTCGCGACGCTCGAGATCATGACGATGTCGCCGCGGGGTCGCGTCTTCATGGTCGGAAGCACGAGTTGGCACAGCCTGTGCGGAGCCAGCGCGTGGATGCGCAGCACACGTTCGAGTTCGGCGGGATCGGTCTTCTCGACGCTCTGGCCGCGGCTGGCGATGCCGGCATTGTTTACGAGCACGTCGAGGAAGCCGAAGTCGGTGATGGCCGCGTCGACGAGTTGGCGGCAGTCCGCGCTGGACTCGACCGCTGCGGGATAGGCGCGCGCGCGACGCCCGAGCCTCTCGATCGCGGCGACGACTTCGGCGGCGGCCGCCTCGTCCTTGCGATAGCTCACCGCGACGTCGGCACCGTCTTCGGCGAGCGCCAGGGCAATCGCGCGGCCGATGCCGCGGCCGCCGCCGGTGATGAGCGCAACGCGTCCTGCATGATCCATCCAGAAGCTCCCGAGAAGGTGGTCGGCGTGGGACGCGCCGAGCGTATCGACTCGCGGGTCTCGTCGCTCCCGGACCTGGATCTGCCGGAGAGGATCCGCGCGACCTCACCTCGGGTCGCCGAGACTCCGCAGAAGCCCGTCTCCCTCCACGTCACCGGGGAGGCGCTTCCGGCGCAACCTCCTTCCTCCACAGGTCTCGTGTACCTTGGATTCGATCCCGTGGGACGGGAGGGCTTGCCAGGGACCCGCGCCGCCCCGCACCGTTTCAGGAGGTTCTCATGCATCGAATCCTCATCCGTCCCGCTGCCATCGGCAGCGGCGTCGGGTGCGCGCGGTTCCGGACCCAGGGCCGTGCCCCCTGCGAAGGCGGAGGCCGCGAAGCCCTGCGCCGCCCAGGCGAACCCGTGCGCCGGCAAGCGCTGACAGGCTTGCCGAAAATCGGCCGACGCTGTTCGGAGGCGGGCGGGAGGAGCACACCCTGCGCCGATGTCCTCGGCGGACGAGCTTCGGCGCTGCGTATGGCTTTGGTACGGCCGCCTCCGGATTCCGGCTCCGGGTGTGCTCCCCCCACCCGGCGATGCGCGTTCGCCAGTGGCCGATTTTCGGCAAGCCTGTGAGGCTCTGCCCCGACTCCGAGCGCTCGTGGCTCGGAGCCGGACAGCTCCTGCTGACGGCTGTGTTCGCGCTCGGCGTCGCCAAGGGCTTCAGCGATGGCGCCGTGCTGCTGCACGGGATCTCGACCGTCTCCTCACACGGAAAGTATCTCGAGCCGTTCTCGAGCCTGTTCTTCTTCGCGGCCTCGCCGATGCTCGCGGCCTGCTCCCGACGGCTGCCGTGAGGCGTTCGAGCGCCTGCGCCGCCGCGTCGGTCGCGCTCGCTGCGGCATCGATCGGTGTCGTCATCGCGTGCGGTGGGGGCCGCGAGCCGGACTCGCAGGGGCCTCCCGCGGTCGATCGCTACCGGCTCACCGGGAGCGGGACGCACTGGGACGAGTCCGGTCAGGATCGCGTCGTCGAGGACCTGATGCCGCGCTATCCGGAGTTCTTCGCGGTGATCCTCGATCCCTCGGACTCCCGGGAGCCAAACCTGCGTGAGATCCGCGATGATCTCGAGCGCGACGCGGTGGACCGTCGGAACTTCGATGCGCTCAATGCGGTCGCGATCGGCTACTTCGAGCTCAACTATCGTGCGCAGAGCGATCGCGGCGGCTCGCGCTACCTGTCCGATTCGTTCCGTGCGGCCAAGCTGTTGGCGGTTCCGTGGCGGGCCTACGGGGAGGTCGAGGATGCGCGCGTACGCGATGCGATCCTGGACTTCTTCGAGGATGCCGCCACCGGCGAGAAGCTGGCGACCCGCGAGACGGCCGGGCGGATCGAGGCGATCGTCGCCGGCCTCGAACGCAAGGAGACGGATCCGCAGCGGCTGCAGCGGATCGAGACGCTGCGTCTCCGGATCACGAGCTCGACGCGTTGAAGAAGGTTCCCGCATCGCCGCGCGGCCGCGGTCTCGGACTCCGGCCGGCCGTGAACGGAACCCTCGAGAGCCGCGCGTCGGTCGCCTCCGGCGCACAGGCCGCGCGCCGAGGCGGGAGCGGGAATTGCGTTGCGCTGCGTGGCGTCGAATCGGGGTCGCTTCGAGGAGAGCAAGGCGGATGGTGTCAGCGGGGCAGGTGTGGATCGCGACGATCGGGATGGGTCTCGCGTTGGGCTGTGGCTCGGCGACAGACCAGCCTGCGCCCGCGGCGGCGACCGTGCCGCCGCTCTCGCGGGACGACGTGCTCTCCGGCTTCCTCGGGAAGCACTGGCCGCCGCTGCCGCTGCCGCTGCAGGGCCCGCCGCCGCCGGAGTTCACGTCGGTCGAGGCTTCGCTCGACCCGCAGACCTGCGGCGCCTGCCATCCGCAACAGTACGCGGACTGGAGGACGTCGCTGCATGCGGCGGCCTACTCACCGGGTCTTTCCGGGCAACTCGTCGAAGGCGCGCTCGCGCATCCCGCCGAGGTCCGGAACTGCCTGAGCTGCCATACTCCGCT
Organism: uncultured Pseudomonadota bacterium; assembly: GCA_900696485.1. Lineage (GTDB taxonomy): Bacteria > Myxococcota_A > UBA9160 > UBA9160 > PR03 > CAADGG01. The sequence continues at coordinate 30,473 of CAADGG010000103.1, read as the reverse complement.
CGGGGAGCAGCAACCCTACGCTGCCGCGCTCAGGCCGGAGCCCGCGTTCGATCCGGGCCTGCGGGAGCAGGGGATCGTCTGCGCCTCTTGTCATGTCCGCGCGCACCGGCGCTACGGGCCGCCTCGCCGCGGCGTCCCGTTGCCGGAGGGCGCCGTCCTGCCGCACGGAGGCTTCGAGGCGCGGACGGAGTTCCAGCAGGGCAGCTTCTGCGCGCCGTGTCACCAGTTCTTCGACGATGCCGGCGTGGCCGGCAAGCCGCTCGAGAACACGTGGGCCGAGTGGGCGGCGAGTCGCCATGCCCGCGAAGGCCGCACGTGCCAGTCGTGTCACATGCCGGATCGACGGCATCTGTGGCGCGGGATCCACGATCCGGACATGGTGCGTGCGGCCGTCGCCGTGGAGCTCGCCGACGTCCGCGGCGCGGGGCGCTCGGCGTGGGCGGAGTTGCGGATCACGAATCGGGACGTCGGCCACCGGTTCCCGACCTACACGACGCCACGGGTGTTCGCGGCGCTCTGGCAGGCCGATGCGCAGGGGCGCGAGATCGAAGGCACCCGCGTCGAGGCGGTGATCGCGCGCCAGATCGATTTCTCGACCAGTCCGTGGCAGGAGAGCTTCGATACCCGGGTGGCGCCGGACGAGACGCTGGTGGTGCCGTACCAGGTGGTGCCTGCGTCTCCGGCCGTGCAGCTGGTCGGCCGCGTCACGGTCGATCCGGATCATCACTATCGCGGCGTCTTCGCGTCGCTGCTCGGGGAACTCGAGAGCGAGGAGGCGCGCGATCGGATCGCCCAGGCGGCGCGCGATGTCGCCGAGTCGGCGTTCCTTCTCGCGGAGCGCACGCTGTCGATCGGCCCCGCCGGGGCGCGAGGGGAGGCGCCCGAAGCTCCCGGAACGCCGCGCTAGTGGCATCCGGGGTTCAGCGGGCAAGGGCTTCGCGGCGGCTGGTGCGGGCCCGCATGCACCCGAACCACCACGCGAGCAACGCGCCGGCGATGACACCGATCAGCAACGGTCCGCCGGTGTGGCCGAACAGCCAGTGCCGCGCGCTGTCCGATACGCAGCTCAGATGCGTGAGCAGCGCACCGCCGGCCGCGGCCCCGACGGCGAGCAGGAAGCCGCTCGCGACCGGTCGCCAGCGCCTGCGCAAGGTGCTCGATGCGGGCAATGACAAGGCGCGCATCGGCTGAAGCCGATGCGCGCCTTGTCTCGGACGCGAGGCGGCTGCCTCCCTGCGATCGAGGCGCAGCCACGATGCGCCCCGATCCTCAGTGGGCTAGCGACCCTTGGTCAGACGGCCGACGTCGATGTAGCGCCGCACCTTGCCCTTGCTCGATAGCGGTGTTCCGATTGCGTTCCAGAACTCGATGCGGTTGCCGGTCCCGGTCTGGATGTTCACGATCGTGTCGGAGACCGTTCGCAGGTCCATCGGCTCGGGGACCTCATCCCAGCCCTTGTACTCCTCGAAGCCGTCGCCGCTATAGCGTCCGTTGTGCCAGATGATCTTCCACAGCTCCTGCTTCTGGTCGTAGGCGAAGGAGTAGAGCGGAAGATAGGTCTGGGCATCCAGGTAGATGTCCTTGTGATGGTACGGATGATCCGCGTTCTTCGGGATCATGCGCACTTTGACCGCCTTTCGGAGCTCCCAACGGTCGTCGGCGTAGGAGAGACCGTACGGGCCGAAGTTGTGGTCCTCCGAGTACGGGTACGCCTTTACGCGCGAGTTGACCGGCGCCAGGATCTGCTGCTCCCCGAGGCACTCCCACTTGTACTGCGGCACGATGCCGGAGAACGACAGCAGGTCGTCGAACGTGAAGTCCGTTCCAGACACGGCGTCGGTCCGCTGCGCCGTCGAGATGCGCCGCACGCGGCGCAGGGTCGGCACGTAGACCCACGTGTCATCGTTCTTCGTCTGGGCCAGAGGCTTGTCCGAATCCTTGTAGCGGTAGGTCATGACCTGGATGCCGCGGGCGTCGAACGGCGCGTCCACCTCGATGCCGAAGGTGTTGGTGCGCTTCTCGCCGCGGAAGAGGTCGCCGTCCTGGGTCTCCAGCAACGAGGGCTCGACCCGGCGCGACATGCGGATGGACTTCGATGTCCCCTGGAAGAACAGCGGCAGCTCCTCGCCGCGATCCCAGTACGAGTAGTAGAACTTGGCGTCCGTACCGTCGCCTTCCCAGCGATACGTGAAGTTCCACATGTGCTTGGTCCCCGCCTGCGGATCGTTCTGGCAGTCGATCTCTTCCGGCGTGAACGCGTAGCCCGCCGTGTAGTTCTCGAGGCTGTCATCCGGTCCGACCCGCGGCTGGCCCTTGAACTGGGTCGAGGCCTGCTCGAAGGCCGGCGCCGGGGAGTAGTCACGCTGGGTCGGGCCGATCTCGAGCTTCATGCCCTCGTAGAAGAAGAAGTCGCGGTTCGCCCAGAACTCCGGCGGCAGGAATTGACGGAGTTTGTCGATCTGGTCGAAGGTGATGACGTCACCTTCTCGGAACGGCGGAGCGCCCGTTCCGGCGTCCTCCTGGGCACGAGCCACAGGCGGAAGCAGCAGAGCAGCCGCCATGACGGCGATACAGGAATACGATCGGATCATCGGGCTCACCTCCTGGGCCGGGCGCGGAGTCCGGCGGCGGCCGTCTCGGCCGCGAAACATGGTCCAGCATCCTAACCGATCCGGCGGCAGCGGATCCATTCCTTCCTGATCCCCTCCTGATCTTTCCGCCCGATCTCCCCGGCGGATTTCACGGATGGATGCGGTGTCGGCGAACTCCTCGCACACACGTCCAGTTGGACCGATCGAGGGGCCGATCCGATTCACTCCGTGACAGAATCCGGGTGGCGGCCGCGGCACCCAGGGGGGGCGGCGAGACGTGCCGGCCCCACCGACGTGCTCGGAAGGGCTGGAACACATCGGGGGCGGCGTGCGTCCAATGGCTCGACGGATCGATGTTCCGAGTCGCGCCGTCGCCGATCCGGAGGTGCCCCGGATCTCCAGGATCTTCCTCCGTCCCGGATCCGAGGCCGTGCTTCCGGCGCCGAGGGGCGCTCCCTCGCCGGGGATCCGTGAGCGATCCGACAGACCCCTCGAAACCCGAGAGAGAGACCCGATGGCCCGTCTGGAAGACCGGCCCGAACCGCTCCGGAAACACCTGCTGGTGCTCGCATTGCCGGAGTTCCCGTCGACCCCGTTCGTCCTCGGCCCACCGCTGTGCGAACGGCGCATCGACCTCGTCTCGACGGCCGGACTGCATCGCCGCAGCGATCCGCCGGATATCGGCCTTGCTGGCGACTACCGGGTGATGCCCGGCGATGTCGCCGCCGAGGATCTGGTGATGAGCCACATCTCGACGAACTTCGATCGCACGGGCTTCCAGCAGGATTGGAACCTCGTGTTCCCGCTCGAGCGCCTGCGGGAGATGGCGGCACGCGGCGAGATCGGCTCGGTGGCGGATTTCCACTACTCCTTCATGGGAGCGACCGACCCCGTGCAGATGGAGTCCGCGGCCCGCGGCATGGCGGGCGCGATGGCACGCGACCGCGTCGAAGGGGTGCTGTTCGTCCCGGTCTGACCGTTCTGCACGCGCGCCGCGGGCGCGCTCGGACACATCGTCGAGTCGACTGGCATTCCGACCACCCCGATCAGTCTGGGGCGCGAGCACGGTGAGCGGATCCGTCCTCCGCGCGCGCTGTGGGTCCCCTACGAACTCGGACGTCCTCTCGGCGTGCCTGGGGATCCGACGTTCCAGACCGATGTTCTGCGCGCTGCGCTCGCGCTGCTCGAAGCACCGGCTGGACCCGTGCTGGTCGATCATCCGATCGAGGCGCCGCCCCTCGCTCCGGCGGCCGAGGAGGACGCGCCGTGGGTCTGCCCGATCCCGATTGCGCCGTCCCCCAGTGGAGGCGCGGAGCCGCCGGGGTGGCGGGCCGGAGGCTCGTTGCCCTCGACGAGCTCTGACGCCGGGTGCCTGTGGATCTTCGCTTCCGGCGCCCTCGAGCGCGCGTCGATGCGGATCGCCGAACCGGAGCGAGAGCGTCCACGGCGGGCCGCCGTGCCGGCGTCGGCCCATCGGCAGCGGCCTGCTCCCGATCCTCGGGCCCCGGTTCAGGAGACACCTTGTCGTGTATTTCGCGCCAGGTATACGATGTGGCGGCGTCCGCCGCGGCCGGGGCGCTCGCGGCGCACGCGGAAACCGGCCTGCGCGAGGCTCGTCTCGAAGCCGGGACTGGGATCCTCGGCCCAGATCGCGAAGACGCCGCCGTCGACGAGGGCCTCGCGCGCCCGCCCGAGCGCAGCGGTTCCGTACTGCGGATGATCGCGGGGGCAGTCCGGGGGAGGGCCCTCGTACAGATCGAGCAGGATGGCATCGAAGCGCTCGGCGCCGGGCCGGGCCGCCCGGCCGATGGCGTCCGCGACATCCCCGACCTCGAGCCGGACGCGGGAATCCCGCACCGCGTGCTGCGTGAGCTCGGCGAGCGGGCCCTCTCGACACCAGCCGACGACGGCCTGTTGCAGCTCCGCGACGACGATCTGCGCGCGCGCGGGCAGGACATCGAGGCAGGCGCGGAGCGTGCACGCCATGCCGAGGCCCCCGAGCAGGACGCGCGGAGCCGGGGCGTTCTCGAGCGCCTGGCACGCGAGTCGCCCGAGCGCGAGTTCGGAACGGTTCGCGTGGCTGTTCATCAACACGCGACCTGCGACGGTGATCAGGAACTCCCGCTCGCCGCGGCGGCGCAGCTCGAGCGGTCCTGTGCTCGTCGGCACGGAGTCGAGGACTTCCCAGCGGCGCGTCACGGGTTCGGGATCCGCAGGAATCCAGGCTCCTGCCCGCCATCCCGGCGGATCCGCGTTAGCATGAAGGGTCCTCTCGCCAGCACGAGGAGTTCGATCGGATGAAAGAGGTTCCCCGCCGTCCTCGCAACCTCGAGGATCTGGAACAGCGGCTCGCGAATTTCGATTTCGGCAGCTTCGGGCCCTACGGCCCGGTGCTGGTGATTCTCGCGTTGCTGGCGCTCGGCGCCTGGTCCTCGGTCTACACCGTCCAACCCGAGGGCGAGGCCGTCGTCAAGCGTTTCGGGCGGGTGGTATCGATCCGCGAGCCCGGTCTCCATTTCAAGCTGCCGTTCGGGATCGATCGGGCGTATTTCGTGCCGACTGCTCGCGTGCTGAAGGAGGAGTTCGGCTTCCGCACGGTGTCCGGCGGCACGCAGCGCGACAGCTACCAGAAGTCGCGCGCCCAGCAGGATGAGTCGCTGATGCTGACCGGCGATCTCAAGGTGATCGATGTGGAATGGGTCGTGCAGTATCGCATCCGTGACGCTGACCAGTTCCTGCATCGCGTGCGCGACCCGGTCGCGACGATCCGCGACATCAGCGAGTCCGTCATGCGTCGCATCGTCGGCAACAACCTCGGCAGTGACGTGCTCACCGAGAAACGCGTCGAGGTCTCCACCCAGGCGCAGATCGAGCTGCAGGAGATCCTCGACTCCTTCGACATGGGTGTGCAGATCGGCACGATCGAACTCCAGGACGTGACGCCGCCGGAACTCGTGAAGCCGGCCTTCAACGAAGTAAACCAGGCCGAACAGGAACGCGAGCGCCTGATCAACGAGGCCGAGAAGCGGCGCAATCAGGAGGTGCCGCGTGCCGAAGGCCAGGCCAAGCAGATCGTGGCCGAAGCCCAGGGCTACGCCTCGGAGCGCGTGAACCGGGCGCGTGGCGAGACGGAGCGCTTCGACGCGATCCTGGCCGAATATCGCAATGCCCCCGAAGTGACGCGCCGTCGGCTGTTCCTCGAGATGATCGACGACGTCCTGCCGAGCCTCGGGCGCGTGCTCGTCGTCGAGGAGGGCGCGGCGTCTCCGATCCCTCTGCTCAACATGACGGACCAACGCTCGCTCGCGCCGCCGGCTGCGGCGCCGGCCGCGGCGGCTCCCGATGACGCCGCCACTCTGGGAGGTCGCCGATGACCACGCGTTCCTTCGTCCTCATCGCCATCCTCTTCGTCGTGGCCGCGCTCGGCTCGGCGACCCTGTATACACTCGACGAGGTGGAACAGGCCGTGGTCGTGCAGTTCGGTGCGCCGGTCGGCGATCCGATCACCGAGCCGGGTCTGCACTTCAAGCTGCCCTTCGTCCAGGAGGTCCGCCGTTTCGATCGTCGGCTGTTGTCGTGGGACGGGGATCCGAACCAGATCCCGACGCGCGGCGAGCAGTTCATCTCCGTCGATACGTCCGCGCGCTGGCGGATCGCGGATCCGCTGGTGTTCCTGCAGCGCGTGCAGAATGAGCGTGGCGCCCAGCTGCGGCTGAACGACATCCTCGACTCCGTCGTCCGCGACGTCATCTCCTCGTCGGATCTGGTCGAGATCGTCCGCTCGAAGGACTGGAAGATCTCGCAGGAGGATCTCGAGCGCGTGCAGGTGGCCGGGGAGGAGGACGAGGAGATCCTGCTGCAGGAGGTGAAGACCGGCCGCGCGGAGCTGACGCGCTCGATTCTCGAGAAGGCGCAGGTCCAGATGCCGAGCTACGGCATCGAGCTGGTCGACATCCGGATCAAGCGCGTCGGGTACGTGGAAGCCGTGCAGCAACGCGTCTTCGAGCGGATGATCGCCGAGCGCCAGCGCATCGCGGAGAAGTTCCGATCGGAGGGCCTCGGCCGCGCCGCCGAGATCGACGGCCAGACGCAGCGCCAGCTCGCCGAGATCCGCTCCGAGGCGCAGCGCCGCGCGGAAGGCATCCGGGGTCGTGCCGACGCCGAGGCGACGCGGATCTTCGGCGAGTCCTTCGGCGCCGATCCGGAGTTCCATGCCTTCTTCCGCACGCTCGAGAGCTATCGGGAGTCGCTCGGGAGCGACGTCACGTTCATCATCGGCGGCGACTCGGAGTACTTCCGCTACCTGCGCTCGATCGATCGTTAGCGACGCCCGCGTGCGACCTTGGCGTCACGCGTCGGGCGTCGGGTTCCGTCTGCTCGTGCCGCTCACGGATCCGCTTCGACCGGCGAGCGGCCGGTGGCCGATGCCGAGAAGCGAGAAGCCGAGCAGCGCGAGCAGCGCCGTGCCGGGCTCGGGGACCGCCGTGGCCTCGAGTCGGAAACTCGCGAGCCCCGGCGCTTCCTCCCAGCCAGAACCAGGCGCCGGACGCGAGTAGGACGTCTCGGCTTCGGTGGTCTTGCGCCAGCCGAAGGTCGGCCGGGTCGGATCCCCATCGACGATCGCAAGCCACAGCGGGACCCCGCCCGGAAGGTCGAGCGCGACCGGCAGCGCCGCGGCGAAGCGGAAGCTCGGCACGATCCCGCCGATGTCGGTCACGCTGGTGCTGACGGCCGCTTCGTAGAAGGCCGTGAGGGCCGGGCCGCCGCCCGTGTCCTCGGCATAGAACCGGATCACGAAGTCGCTCGATTCGCCGCTCGGGCTGAGTCCGGAGTACCCGCCCCACCAGACGATCGACACGATGGAGGCACGACTCGTGAGGGAGAAGCCCGTCGCGGCCTCGCGCGGCTGATCGGCATCGCTGAAGAACGTGCCGGCGGTGAAGGGATCGGCCGGCAGCTGCTCGAAGACGACGGCCAGCGCCTCCGCGCGGCTCGCGACGAACAGACAGAACACCATCCCGGCGCAGATCGCCAAGCTTCTCAAGTTTCGACCCCTCTGGTGGCATTTCGGCGCGCGTGTCGCGCGACGTCGGACCTCTCGCCGTGACGTTCCTCTCTCGGGATCGAAACGGATCTACCGCCTTGCCGCCGACCCCGGGTTTCGCTGTGTTGTCCTGGACATGGATCGGCGGCGTGCCGGTCGATGAGTGACCCCGGGTCGGAAAAGGTGACGACGAAGCGCTGGCCCCTCGGGACGCCGCGGCCGCCGGCCGTCCGGTGCAGGTCTCGTATGACCCGGATCGCCAGACCTTGGCCGTGGAGGCTTCGGACGACGTCGAGGTGGTCGAGGGCTTCTGGTTCGCGTGGATGGCGTTCCATCCGGACAGCAGCGTGTGGACGGCCCCCGCATCCGCGCCGCCGAGCCCCGCCGGTCCGTAGCGGTCACTCCGGATCCGCGGCCCGGAGCGCGAGGCCGCTCGCCACGGAGCCGAGTTCGTCGCCGCCGCGCAGGCGCGCGGCGCCGAATCGGCGCGTGAAGATCCGGCGCACGGCCGGGACGAACGCGCTGCCGCCGGTCAGGAACACGCGATCGACCCGGCTGGCGTCGAGACCGGCGCCGGCCAGCGCGTCATCGACACAGTCCTCCACGGCAGTGAGTTCGGGATCGATCCAGCTCTCGAAGTCCGCGCGCGTGACGTCGCTCGCAAAGCCGACGCTGGCATCGCGATAGCGGATGCAGGCGCTCGGCTCGGTCGAGAGCAGGCGCTTGGCGGCTTCGACCGCGCGATAGATCGCAAAGCCGCGGTCTTCCCGGATGAGATGCGTGAACGCACGGATCGGATCCGGGTCGAGCGCCTCGCGTTCGAGGTCCGCGAGGATCTGCAGTGCGCGCGGAGAGCGGAGGAACGCGACGTGGTGCCAGCGTTCGAGTTTGCCGTAGAGCCACTGGGGCACCACGAGTTCGGTGCCGAAGGCGCTCCGGTGGCGGGAGCCGCGGCCGAGCAGCGGGGCCACCCGGTGCCGGACGAGCCGGGCATCGAACGCATCGCCGGCCCGGCCGACGCCGGTGGTCGCGAGGATCTCGTGCCGGCCGTCGCGGCCCGTGGCCCCGGGCGGAGCGAGCCGCAACAACGAGAAGTCGCTGGTGCCGCCGCCGAAGTCGCCGATCAGCACGATCTCCGGAGCCGTCAGTCGCTGCGCGTAGTGGTAGGCCGCGGCGACGGGCTCGTACTCGAAGCGCACGTCGTCGAAGCCCGCGTGCAGGAAAGCCGAGCGCAGCCGCGACAGCGCGAGCCGCTCGTCCGGGGCCGTCTCGCCGGCGAAGCGGACCGGGCGCCCGACCACGACACGGGTTCCGAGCGGTCCGAGCTGTCGCTCGGCCTCGCTCCGCAGCGCCGTCACGATGGCGGCGACGAGATCCTCGAGCCGATAGATCGTGCCGTAGATCTCGGTCGCATCGAACAGCCGGCTCGCCAGGAACGACTTGATCGACTGTACGAGACGCCCTTCCCCGGCGCTCGCGAGCCAACGCGCGAGCGCCGCCGGTCCGGCCCGTACGGTCGGCGCCCCCGGGTGGCTCGGGTCCGCCGCTTCGAAGTGCAGGATCGAACGGAAGGCCGAGCCGTCGTCGTCGGCGCCGCTCGGATTCGCGAAGCACGCGAGGCGCGGCGGCCCGCCGCCGTCCGCGACGGCGACGGCGCTGTTCGTCGTTCCGAAATCGATGCCGACGGCGCGGGCGGTCATGCGGGCCCCCTCCTTCGCGCGGATCCCGGAACGCCCGATGCCCCACTCCGCGCACGGCGGGGTGGGGTCGCTGCGGATCCGGTCCGGCGCGGACCCGGCCGGACGCGAACGCACGAACGCCCCTCCCCCGGCCCCTCGGAGGGGGGGTCGGGAGACGGGTTTCGCGCGCTCGCTGGGACGGCGAAGATCGCATGGCGGCGCCTCTTGGCAAGTCCGCGCGCGATGGCGCGATCGGCGAGCGGATTCGCAGCGCGGACTCCGTCGAGGGGTCGCGTGCGTTCGCCGAGAAGCGCAAACCCGTCCGGACGCGGCGCGGAGACCGGACGTCAGGGCGCGGCGCGGATCCCCGGCCGGGTGCCGGGGAGTTGACCGAGGTTGCGCCCGACTCGGATCGGTGCATCCGGACGCCGGGGATCGTGGATCACGAAGTCGGGGAGGCCGTCTCCTTCGAGATCCCCGACGCGCAGCCGCCCTCCGGTGTCGAACTCCTGGCGGGCGTGGCGGGTCCGGAAGCGGTGCTCCGGACCCCCGAGCCACAGCTCGAGGGCGTCGCCGTTGCCGGCTCCGAGCAGGTCGAGGAACCCGTCCCCGTTCCAGTCGGCCTTCAGGTTCGGGACGAAGCCCTTCGGCCGCAGCGTCTCGAAGTCGATCGCCACCTTGAAGCTTCGCTTCGCCCACGGCGTCTCCGCGAAGTCGCCCGCGGCATCGAGCCGGTAGACCTCGGCCTCGACCTCGAGATTTCGCTGCACGAAGAGGCGCGCCAGATCCAGCAGTCCGAGCGGGAGGAACATCCGGAGCAGATCCGGCCGGCCGCTGCCGTCGAGATCGACGAGTTCGTCGAGCACGACGCCACCGCTGCGTTCGAACTCCTGGTCCGGCGTGTCGAGGGCGAAGCCGCCGTCGCGGTTGCGGTAGAGCCGCGTGCGGTTCACCGCGCGCAGCAGGCCGCCGCTGGCATGGGAGATCAGCAGGTCGGCGCGGCCGTCGCCGTCGTGATCCCGCACATCGACGCGCACGCCGCCGGAGTTGCGCACGTGGTCTTCCGGCGACAGCAGGCCGAGTGCGTAGATCCGATCCGGCTCGCGGGCAAAGCGGCCGTCCGGTTGCTGCCGGAAGATCCGCAGCTCGTGACGCCCGGCGCTGACGACGTCCGCGCGCCCGTCGCCGTCGAGATCCGCCACGTCGAGCCGCGGGACGTCGAAGTAGAGCTCCATCTCGTTCTCGCCGATCAGCGGGCCCGGGCGAGGGGGCAAGAAATAGTTGGCGCGCGCGCCGACGTGCAAGACAGCGACGCTCTCGCCGTCGCGGCCGAGCACGGCGGCGTCGCCGAGTCCGGGCACGAGCAGCGCCGCGGCGCCGAGTTCCGGCCGCAACAGGCGCAGCCGATCGATGCCGCGCTCGTCGGCGGCCGGCGTCGCCGTCGCGACCGGCGTGCGCAGTTCGCGCCAGCGCGCTTCCCGGCCGGCCAGCGAGAGGACCGAGAGGCGATCCGCGCGCAGGAAGAGCAGCTCGTCGCCGGGCCGGCCATCGAGATCCCCGACGTCGTAGGCGCCGGCTCCGGCCGGGACCGGCGCGCTCCAGTCGGGTTCGGGACCCAGCCGACCTCGCTCATCGGCGTAGTGGATCTGGACCTCGCGTTGTTCGCCGGGCGGCATGCCGCGCACGAGGACGGCCATGAGGTCCGCCCGCCCGTCCCCGTCGAGGTCGATGAGCTCCGCCGCGACGCTGCGTCCATCCGTCACGAACGACTGGATCGCGAACGGAGCGACCTCGCTCCCGGACGCCGGGCTCGCGAACCCGAGCAGCCCGGCGAGCCCGAGCCGTCCGGTGATCCCGAATCCGCCGGAGAAACCCGAAACCCGTTGGAAGGGGTGCACGGCACGCAGCGTAGCGGCTCGCGGGATCAACCATGCGCGACGGCGCACGTCTCCCGGGCTGCGATAGCATCCCGTCCCGAGGTGACGCGCCGTGGATTCGTTCGTCCCTGATCCGTTCGCGGCCAGCGCGATCGAGCCCGAGACCGAGAAGATCAACACCGTCATCGAGCAGGTGCTGGCGAAGACGGTTCCCATCCATCACCAGAAGCCCAGCGAGATCCGGGCCGCGCGCGAGCGTGGCGAAGGCGTCTGGGGCCCCGTCGTCACCGTCCCCGAGGCCACGACGCGGACGATTCCCGGCCCGGCCGGCGCAATCCCGGTCCGCGTGATCGTCCCCGCGTCGCCGCGGGGCGTCTATCTGCACATCCATGGCGGCGGCTGGACGCTCGGGGCGGCGCACCACATGGACGCGGCGAACCTGCGGGTGGCGCGCAGCTGCGGCCTGGCCGTCGTCAGCGTGGACTACCGGCTCGCGCCGGAGCACCCGTACCCGGCCGGCCCGGATGATTGCGAGGCCGCGGCGCTGTGGCTGGTGGCGCAGGCGCGCCGCGAGTTCGGCTGTGATCGACTGCTGATCGGCGGGGAGTCGGCAGGCGCCCACCTCGCCGTCGTGACGCTGCTGCGCCTGCGCGATCGCCACGGGCTCGCAGCGGCCGGCCCTCCCGCCGCGGAGCCGGAGGGCTTCCGGGCGGCGAACCTGGCCTATGGCGCCTACGACCTGGGCTTGACGCCGAGCGTGCGGCGCTGGGGCGATCGGAACCTGATCCTGTCGACGCCGATCATCGAGTGGTTCACCGACCAGTTCGTCGGGCCGGAACTCCGCAGTCACCCGGATGTGTCGCCTCTATATGCGGATCTGTCCGGGATGCCGCCGGCGCTGCTCAGCGTCGGAACACTCGATCCGCTGCTCGACGACTCGCTGTTCCTGCACGCGCGCTGGCGCGCGGCCGGGAACCCAGCCGTGCTCGCTGTCTGGCCGGGCGGCGTCCACGGCTTCAACGCCTTCCCGATCCCGATGGCCGAGCGCGCCAACCAGCGGATCGAGTCGTTCCTGCGCGACTCGCTCGGAGCCTCCGCGTAGTCCCGGCAGCGTCGGCGCTCGCTGCGCGCGATTGCTACCGTCTGCGGCCCGACGCCAACGAGGTCCGCCCATCATGTCCGAGCCGCTCAATCGCATCAGCCGTCGCATCACCCAGCCGAAGAGCCAGGGCGCTTCCCAGGCGATGCTCTACGCCACCGGCCTCACCGAGGCCGACATGGACAAGCCGCAGATCGGCATCGCGTCGGTCTGGTACGAAGGCAACTCCTGCAACATGCACCTGAACGAGCTCGGCGCGTACGTGAAGGAGGGCATCGTCGGGGCCGGGCTGGTCGGCATGCGCTTCAACACGATCGGCGTGTCCGACGGCATCTCGATGGGGACCGAGGGCATGAGCTTCTCGCTGCCGTCGCGCGATCTGATCGCCGACTCGGTCGAAACGGTGATGAGCGCGCACTGGTACGACGGCTTGGTGGCGATCCCGGGCTGTGACAAGAACATGCCCGGGTGCCTGATCGCGATGGCACGGCTGAACCGGCCGGCGTTGATGGTCTACGGAGGCACGATCAAGCCCGGCCACAGCCGCGACGGCGCCCCGCTCGACATCGTGTCGGCCTTCCAGTCCTATGGGGAACTGATCGCCGGCCGCATCGACGAGCCGACGCGCTGCGACGTCGTCCGTCACGCCTGCCCCGGCGCCGGCGCCTGCGGCGGCATGTACACCGCCAACACGATGGCGAGCGCGATCGAGGCGATGGGGATGGCGCTGCCCTACGACTCGTCGACGCCGGCCGAGGATCCCGAGAAGATCGAGGAGTGCCGCCGCGCCGGGCTCGCGGTCCGGGGGCTGCTCGAACGGGACCTGAAGCCGCGCGACATCATGACCCGCCCGGCCTTCGAGAACGCGATCGCCGTGGTCTCGGCGCTCGGTGGCTCGACCAACGCCGTGCTGCACCTGCTCGCGATGGCGCGTGCCGCCGGCGTGCCGCTCGCGCTCGACGACTTCCAGGCCGTCTGTGACCGCGTGCCGTTCCTCGCCGACCTGAAGCCGAGCGGGCGCTACGTGATGGAAGACCTGCACCGGGTGGGCGGCACGCCGGCCGTGATGAAGCTGCTGCTCGAGCACGGGATCCTGCACGGGGACTGCATGACGGTGACCGGCAAGACGGTCGCCGAGAACCTCGCCGATCTGCCCGGTCTCGCGCCGGGGCAGGACGTCGTGCGGCCGTGGGACGATCCATTCAAAGCCACCGGCCACATCGCGATCTTGCGCGGCAGTCTGGCGCCGGACGGCGCCGTCGCGAAGATCACCGGCAAGGAGGGGCTGGCGTTCTCCGGGCCCGCGCGCGTGTTCGACCGCGAGGAAGCGATGCTCGCGGCGGCCGAGCGCGGGGAGATCCGCAAGGGCGATGTCGTCGTGATCCGCTACGAGGGTCCGAAGGGCGGCCCCGGCATGCCGGAGATGCTGACGCCGACGTCGGTGATCATGGGCGCCGGCCTCGGCCAGGACGTGGCGCTGATCACGGACGGGCGTTTCAGCGGCGGCTCGCACGGCTTCATCGTCGGCCACGTCGTGCCGGAGGCGCAGGAAGGCGGCCCGATCGCGCTGGTGCGGGACGGCGATCGCATCACGATCGACGCGAAGCAGCGCCGCATCGACGTCGAGCTGCCGGCCGACGAGCTCGCACGACGGCGCGCGGCCTTCGTGCCGCCGCCGCCGCCGCCCGCGGCGGCGCGCGGCGTGCTCGCGAAGTATGTCCGTTTCGTCCGCACCGCGTCCGAGGGCTGCGTCACCGACGAGTGACGGAGCGCCGCGGCGCGGATCCCCAGCCCTGGAGGTGCGATCTTGCTCATCCGTACGTGCTCCGTCGCCGTCCTCGTCCTGTGGCTCGTGGCGGCCCCTTCCGGGGCCGAGGCCCGGGTCATCCACGTGACCACGCTGGAGCTGGCGGGGCCTCCTTCGGTGTGCAGGCTGGACGAGGCCATCCTGAACGCCAACGACGACACGGAGAACTACCTCTGCGAGCCTGGCGAGGGCGACGACGTGATCCGCTTCGAGGTGCAGGGCACGATCGAGCTCGACGAGGAGCTCCCGAGCATCACCGACACGCTCGCGATCGAAGGCCCCGGTGCGGACCTGCTGACGATCAGCGGCAGCGGTCTGACGCGCGTGCTGAGCGTCGCCCCCGGCGTGTCGCTGACGCTGTCCGGCGTCACGATCGCCGGCGCTCTGGCTCCGGCCGGCGCGCCCGGCGGCGGTCTGCAGGTCCTCGCCGGCGCCGACGTCACGCTGCAGGACTGCGTCTTCTCCGGGAATGCCGCCGCGTCGGGCGGGGCGGTGTCGATCACGCAGGGGGCGCTGCGCGTCGAGCGCTGCACCTTCGTCGGCAACGACGCGACGGCCGGCGCGACCGGCGCCGGCGGCGCGATCCGCAACGACCGCAGCCAGGTCGAGATCGTGAACTCGACGTTCTCCGACAACACGAGCGGCGCCGGCCGCGGCGCGGCCGTCGCGACGCTCGGCGCCGGTGCGACGACCCGGATCCACAGCACCAGCGTCATCGGCAACGGCACGACCGGCGCCGGCGGCGCGCTCGAACGCGATGCCGACGCGAGCGTGTTCCTGACCCACACGCTGCTCGCGGCGGCGGCGGCCGGGCTGCACTGTGGCGTGCCGACACCGACCTCCGAGGGGTACAACCTCGCCGACGACACGAGCTGCGGGCTCGTCGGCGCCGGCGACGTGCAGGGCGTTGCGAGCGCCGGGGTCGAGCCGCTCGCGAACAACGGGGGCCCGAGCGAGACGCACGCGCTCGTGCCGGGCAGCGTGGCGATCGATGCCGGGGACAGCTCCTGCTTCGACACCGACCAGACGACGCTGCTCGCGACGGACCAGCGCGGGGTCGGCTTTCCGCGCCGGACCGACGGCGACGGCATGCTGGGCGCTCGCTGCGACATCGGCGCCTTCGAGGTTCCGGAGCCGGCTTCGGGCGCGGGGGCGACGGTCGCCGCGTTGACGCTCGCAGCACTCGTACGCCGGCGCGGACGCCGCGCCGGCCCGCGGCCGGCGCGTTAGCGGCTCGCGTCGCCGCCGGCCCCTTCGGCGCCTGCGGCCGCCACCGGGGCCTCCGCGCCGAACAGCGCCGAGCGCCGATACGCCGCCGAGGCCTCCTGCGCAAACACCTTCACGATGGCGGCGCCCGGCACGGCGATCAGCAGGCCGAGGAAGCCGAACAGGTCGCCGCCGATCAGCAGCGCCACGATCACCGCAGCCGGGTGCAGCCCGACGCTCTGTCCGACGATGCGCGGCGTCAGCACGAAGCCTTCGAGCGTCTGCACGACGGCGTACCACCCGAGCACGGCGGCGAGGTGCAAGTCGAATCCGAACTGGAGGACACAGAGGAGCGTCGCTGTCGTCACCGCCACGATGTTCCCGAGGTACGGGATCAGCGCGAGCATGCCGGCCAGCAATCCGACGCCGATCGCGAGATCGATGCCGATGATCGAGAAGCCGACGGCGTAGAGGACACCGAGACAGCCGGCGACCAGCAGTTGGCCGCGCAGGAAGCCGGCGATCAGCCGGTCCACGGTCCGCGCCTTCTCGAAGACGTAGGCGCGATGGCGCGGCGGGATCCACGCACCGAGTCGCGCGAGGACCGCATCGAACTCGACGAGCAGGTAGTACGCGAGGATCGGGATCACCAACAGGCCGATCAGCACGCCGACGGTGCCGGACAGCGTCGTGACGGTTCCGGTCAGCACGTCGCGCAGGCTGGCGAGCGCGCCGAGTTCGACGCTTTGCAGCTGGTGGAGGGCCTCTTCGACGGTGTGCGGGAGCGTCACACCGGTCCGCGCTTCGAGCTGCGGCACGACTTCGGTGACGAAGCGCTCGAGGTAGCCCGGCATGCGCTCGGCCAGCGCCGAGAGTTCGCGGGCGAGGCGCGGGATCACGAACAGCAGGAAGCCCAGGATCGCGGCGCCGACGGCACCGAGCAGGGCGAAGATCGCGAGCGGCCGGCGCACCCGGCGCGCCTCGAAGCGGTCGATCAGCGGATCGATCAGGTAGGCGATGACGAACGCGGCGACGAGCGGGGTCAGCGCGGCCTTCAGCACCCACAGCAGCGCGAAGACGCCGCCGAGGGCGAGGACGGCGACGATCGCCCAACGCGTCGCCCACACGACGAAGTCCCGGTCCGATTGCGGCGGCACGGGCGATCCAGGCGGCGGGTCGGGCGCGGCGACCATCGGCGCGCGAGGCTACCACGGCGCGCCGTGGCGGCTACCGGCGCGCGCTGGCGGCGGCGCCGGGATCCCGATCGAGCCCGGCTCCGCGTGCCTCTGGCGCGGACGAAGCGGCGAGCAACTCGGCCGCCTCGGGGTAGAGTTCCCGCAGCGCCGCGCGGGTCGCGGCCTCGAGCGGGGCGACGAGCGCCCGCGCGGCGTCGCGCCGGCCGCTGTCGTCGGGCGTCTTGCGCGCGATCCCGAACGCCGCCTGGATCGCCTGCCGCTGCGGCGCCAGTGCGTGTTCGACCGCGGCGCGCCAGGTCGCGGGATGTTCGCGGGCGCGGTAGCTCCCGCCGCCGCGCCCGAAATGCGCGACGGCGAGGTATCGCAGCAGCGTGTCGGTCGTCAGACGATCGAGGAACGGCACGGTCCACGCGACGCGCGGGGTCTGCTCGCCGCGCAACAGCTCCATGCCGAGCGTGAGGCCGCGCGCGCCGGCCGCGCCGAGCAGGGCGCCCGCCAGCATGCCGCCGCCGAGCGTCAGTCCGGCGTGCGCGAGATCGGCGGCCAGGCCGCCGATCGCGCCGCCGACGAGTCCGCCGAAGATCGGATGACGCCAGGGCTGCGCGCCGGCGTCGCCGCCGACGTCGGCGAGTTCGATGCGCAGCTCCTCGGCGGCCTCGCCGGTGAGACCGTGGCCGCTGATCAGCGCGTCGTTGGTGTCGGCGAGCGCGTGCTCGAGCCGACGCGCCAGCGCCTCTGCATGACGGCGCCGCTCGCGCGGCGCGAACGCGCTGCGCGAGGCGGGCTCGGCATCGCCGGCGGCGCTCGCCAACAAGCGCGCCATCGCGTCGACGGCTCCGTGCAGGATCTCGGCGTGTTCGTTCCGCCAGCGGGCCAGCACGGCCGTGAGCAGCTCGCGATCGGCGGCGTCCGGCAGCACGGCGCGGATCCGTTCGAAGAGCAGCCCCTCCTGCACCCAGCAGCGCGTGAACGCATCGAGGGCGAGCGTCTCGCGGACGACAGGGTGTTCGGCCAGCGCCACGCGCCAGCGCGTGACGTCGGCTGCACGGGTGGCTGCATCGCCCGGTACACCGGTCTGGTTCAGCAACACCAGCACCGGCCGACCGATCCAGCCGAGGATGCGGAGTTCCGGGTCGACGTAGCCGGCGTCGTGCGGATCCTCGCTGGCGTTCACCAGGTAGAGCACGACGTCGGACTCGTCGCGGACGTGTCGGACCGCTTGCTGGCTGCAGAACAGCGCGCGATCGGCGAAGCGGTCCCACACCTGCGCGACGAGCCAGCCGACCGGATGGGCTTGCCCGTGCAGACGCTGCCACAGCCTGGCCGAGTCCCCGAAGCCGGGCGTATCGACCAGCACGACCCGGGCACCGGCGGCGTTCTCGAGCAATACGAACGGCTCGGCCTCGTCGGTGACGTGCGCATGATCGAAGACCTCGCCGACGTCCCGGCGCAGGAGGGTTCGCGCCAGCGTGGTCTTGCCGACGTTGGTGTGCGCGACCAAGGACAGCACGACGGTCCTCGCAGCCGTCTCGCGGCGGCCGGCTCGCGTCGGCGTCTCCGGGTTCATGCCGCTTCTCCGGCGACGCTTCGGTCGAGCGCCGCCCGGGCTTCGGCGAGCGTCTTGTCGGCGTCGGCGGTGAGCGGGCGCAGCGCTGCGAAGCGGAGATCCGCCGCGCGGCCCACCCGATCCCAGGCGCGCCGGCGCTGTCCGATCCGGTCGCGGCCGCCGCTCTCCCCGAGCCGGGCGCGATACGGCCCTTCATCGAGCAGCACGAGCAGCGCGGGAGGGTGCGGGAGTTCCGCCGCGGCGGCGCGCAGGCCCTCGAGGAAGACGCCGTGGACCTCCTCTTCCGGCGACTGCGCGAGGTTGAAGACGACGACCCGCGCGTGCGGAGCCGGCGAAGCGTCGGCTCGGGCCGGCGGATCCGTGCCATAGGCGAGTGGTTCGCCGACGTCGATCCGAGCCCGGTTGCCGAACAGTTCGTGCAGCAGCTCGAGCAGTGCTTCGTGGGAAGCCGGTGGCAGCCGATGGCTGTACAGCCATACGTCGACGCGTACGCCAGCGCCGCGGTCCGGGGCGCGCAGGCGCAGGTAGTACGGATCGTCGAGCGGCGGCGTCAGCGCCGCGGCGAGACGCCGCGCGCGACGTCCCTCGTGCAGCGCCAGCAGGGCGCGCGGCAGCGCGATCCCGGCGCCGGCCGTGAGGGCCCACAGGTGGATCCAGAGGGCAGCCGGTCCCTCGCCGCCGGGAGCGCGAAGTCCGGCGAGGCTCGACTCCGTCAGCAGCGCGGAAGCGGGCCGCTCGGGTGCGACGTGCAGGGTGTCGAGGGTGCGGGCGGCGGGTCCGAGGACGATCCCCAACAACCGCGTCACCTGCGGCGTGTCGAGGAACGTGCTCTCCCAGCTGGCTCGGTACTCGAACGCGAGTCCCCGCACGTACATCCCGGCGACGAGACCCAGGGCGAAGCCGAGTGCGCCGACGTGCAGCGTGCGGCGCAGTCGTGCCACCAGGAGCGGCGTCATGTGCACGCGCCAATCCGCCGCGAAACGGCCGAGCGAACGGGTCAGCCAGCGCGCCTCTTCCGGGGCCGCGCCGGCAAGGCGCCGGAGCCACAGCCAGTCCGCGGCGCGGAGGATCGCGGACGCGAGGCCCGCCGCTGGCTCGCGGCGCGCCAGCGCGGGCCCGAGACCGAGCAGGCCATACACCGCGAGGTTCCACAGCAGCAGGCCCAGCAGCGGGAAAGCCAGCAGGTTGATGCGTCGCTCGCTGCCCAGCACGTCGGCGGCGAAGCCGACGATCGCCGTGCCGAGCAGGACCGGGAGCACCGGGACGCGCACGGACAGCGCGCCGAGCGCCGTGCGCAGCGTCGGATGCCGGCGGGTCAGCTCCGAGACGAGCCGATCTGCGCGTACGGAAAAGAAGCGTCGCGGATCGATCCGGCCGCCGGGCTCGGCCTCGGTCGCCTCGCGGCCCGCACGGGATGCCGCCTCGCGCTCGCGCCGGGGTACGAAGCGCGCGTCGGGATCGCTCTGCTCGCAGGCCTGCACGAGCAGGATGCGGGCCAACTGCTGCTCCGGATCGTTCGCGATCGGGGCGCGTCTCGAACTCGGGACCTCGGGCACGGCGGCAGGGTAGCGGGCGCGCCGTCGGACCGGCGGCGCCGCTCGCGGGCCCGCGCGCCCCCCCTCGAGTCCGCGCGTCCGGAGCCACGGCATCCCGGCGGGCCGCCCCGACCCGTACGATAGACTGCGAGGTTCCGCCGCTGCGCCACGCCGTCTCCGAGGAGTGTCCCGATGTCCGATCCCGTCCAGCCCGCCGCACCGCCTCCCCACGCGGGAGCCCCCGAGTCGGCGCTGTCCGATCCGCAGCCGCTCCGCTGGGAGACGCTCACGAAGCGCCAGTTCGATCGCATCGATCGGCGCAGCGCCGTGGTGTTGCTGACGTGCTCCCCGCTCGAGGTGCACGGCCCGCACCTGCCGTTCGGCGCCGACGTGCTCGAAGGCGAGGGCCTCGCCGAGCGCACGCTGCGCTTCCTGCCCGAGCCGCACCGCAGCCGGGTCTTCTTGAAGCTCCCGTTCGTGTATGCGGCCTGCGACGGCGTGCCACAGCCCGGCACGGTCGGCTTCCGGCCGTCGACGACGATCGCGCTGCTCGAGGATCTCGGCGGCTCGCTGGCTGCCCAGGGGTTTCGCGACGTGCTCGTGTCGAACTTCCACGGCAGCCCGCGCCACTTCCTCGCCATCGAGACCGCCTGCGACCGCGTGTCTCGTGCGCGCGGAATCCGCATGGTGTCGGTGTTCTCGATGATGCTCTCGCGTCTCAATGGCGGCGGCTCTGAGCTCGGCGATGTGCTCGGCCACCTGCCGGGCGTGCGGAAGGCGGATCTCGACGGCGACACGCACGGAGGTCTGGTCGAGACCTCGCAGCTACTGGCGCTGCACCCGGAGTGGGTCGATCCGGACTACAAGTCCCTGCCGCGGCGGACCGTCGAGATCTGGCTCGACGAGCGCGGGGAGGCACGGCCTTCGAGCCCCCGCGGCAAGCTGGCCGCGATCCCCGCGATGTTCGCGGCGTTCCGCGCCGGCATCCGGTTCTTCGGCCGGGAGACCTACTCCGGCGCCCCGGCCGGGGCGTCTGCCGAACTCGGCGAGGCGATCCTCGACACTCTCGCGCGTCATACCGCCGAGGCGGTGACGGAGCTCTGGGAGGACAGGCTGCCGGCGGCCGCATGGCATTCTCCGTTGTGGGCGCTACGCCATCTGTTCGTCCACCCGGCCGCCGTGCGCATCGCAGATGCGTTGCTCGGGGTCCCGCGCACCGTCCGTTAGCGATGTTTCGTCTGCGGCCGAGACCGTCCCCGGCGCGGCAGGGAGCCGACATGGAGCACTACGCCTACGAGCGGCTCAGCGCGCTCGACAACTCGTTTCTGATCCTCGAAGGCCCGAACGCGTACATGCACGTCGCGTCGACGATGGTCTTCGACGCCGGGCCCTTGCGGCGGCACGACGGCGGCATCGACGCCGAGGCGCTGAAGGCGAGGATCGCTGCGTCGCTGCACCGGATCCCCCGCTATCGCCAGAAGCTGGCCTGGATCCCGCTCGAGAACCATCCCGTGTGGGTCGACGACGACTGCTTCCACCTCGACTACCACGTCCGGCACACGTCGCTCCCGCGGCCGGGCAGCGGGGAGCAGTTGAAGCGGCTGTCGTCGCGGATCATGCAGCAGCATCTCGATCGTGCCCGGCCGCTGTGGGAGATCTGGGTCGTCGAAGGACTCGACAAGGAGCGTTTTGCGCTGGTCACCAAGGTGCATCATTGCATGGTGGATGGGATCTCCGGCGTCGACCTGATGAAGGTGCTGATGAGCCCGGTCCCGGATTCGTCGCGGCCCGAAGACGAAGACCTGCCGCGCTTCATCCCGCGACGGACCCCGTCGGGCTGGGAGCTGCTGCGTCACGAGCTGGAGCGCTTCGTCCGGTTGCCGCTCACCGCCGTCCGCGACGTGCGCGGCTTCGTGCGCGAGGCCGACGATGCGCGTCAGGAGCTGCTGGTGCAGTTGCGCGCCGCGGCCGAGACCCTCGGCGCCAGCCTGCGCCGGACGTCGCCGACGCCGCTGAACCGCCCGATCGGCCCGCATCGCCGCTTCGGCTGGATGACGATGGACATCAGCGAGGTGAAAGCCGTACGCCGGGCCTTCGGAGGATCGTTCAACGACGTCGTGTTGACGATCGTCACCGGCGCGGTCCGACGCTTCTTCGAGCGGCGCGGGGCGCGCATCCAGGGACTCGATTTTCGCGTGATGGCGCCGGTCTCGGTGCGTACGCCCGGGCAGGACGGCAGCCTTGGCAACCGCGTGTCCGCGTGGGTCCTGCCGCTGCCTCTCGACGAGGACGATCCCCGCAAGCGCCTGCGCCGGATTGCGAAACGCACCCACGAGCTGAAGACGTCGCGCAGCGCAGTGGGGGCGTCGATGCTGACGCAGGCCGCGGAATGGACGCCGTCGAGCCTGCTGGCGCTCGGGGCCCGGAACGTCACGCGCCTGCTGCCGTTCCATCTGGTCGTGACCAACGTGCCGGGACCGCAGTTCCCGATGTACCTGGCGGGCGCCCGCATGCGCGAGGTCTTTCCGCACGTTCCGCTGGTCGGCAACCTCGGCCTCGGCATCGCGCTGCTGTCCTACGACGGGCGCCTCCACTGGGGCTTCAACGCCGACTACGACATCGTGCCGGACCTCGAGGATTTCGTCGCGGACACCCGGGACGCCCTCGCCGAGCTGCTGCGCGCGGCGCGTCCGGCGGAGGGATCGGGCTGACGGGCCCGTCGCGGCTACCCACTCGCCGCCGGAAGGACCGTTGACGAAGGCTTCGCGTACGCCCCGTGTGCGCCGATCCAGGGGCCACGCCCCGGCTTCGAAGCGCGCCTCGGCGTCGCGCCGCGTGCGGCGCTGGGTGCTCGCGATCCTGTGGCGGGTCGCTGCGCTCGCGCTGCTGGTGACGCTGCTGCCGGTGGCGGCGCTGCGCTGGGTGCCGCCGCCCGGCAGTGCGTTCATGGTGCAGCGCGCGTTCGGCCGCGGGCCGGGGGGGCCGTGTGACCGGATCGAGTATCGCTGGGTTCGCGGGTCCGCGATCTCGCGGCACGCCAAGCTCGCCGTGCTGGCCGCCGAGGATCAGCGCTTCGCCCGGCACCGCGGCTTCGACGGGCGCGAGATTCGCGCCGCCTTCGAGACCTGGAGACGGGGCGGACGCGCGCGCGGAGCCAGCACGATCAGCCAGCAGGTCGCGAAGAACCTGTTCCTGTGGCCCCGTGCGAGCCTCGCGCGCAAAGGCCTCGAAGCCTGGTTCACGCTGTGGATCGAAGTGCTGTGGCCCAAACGGCGCATCCTCGAGGTGTACCTGAACATCGCGCAGATGGGGCGCTGCACGTTCGGCATCGCGGCTGCGAGCCGGCGCTTCTTCGGTCTGGCTCCGGACCGGATCGGAGCGCACGAGGCGGCGTTGCTCGCGGCCGTGTTGCCGAATCCGGCGCACCGACGCGCGGATGCACCGTCTCCGGCGCTGCGGGATCGCGCGGCCCGGATCCGCCGCCAGATGCCGACCGCGGACCCGGAGCTGCAGCGGATCCTCGGCGAGTGAGCGGCCGTCGCGGTTCCGGGGCGGCGGCGGCAGCGAGTGGTCTCCCGTCCGGCAGCGGCCCGCTACTGTTCGCGGCATGAATCATCCGTTCCGATTCGGCGTGCAGATCGCGGAGTTCCCCGGTCCCGACTGGGTGGCCCGCGTGCAGCGGCTCGAGGCGCTCGGCTATGCCAGCGTGTTCTGCCCCGATCACTTCTCTCCGCAGATGGACCCGACCGCCTGGGCCGCGGCCGCCGCTGCGGTGACGACGCGGCTGCGCGTCGGATCGCTGGTCTACGGCATCGATTACCGACATCCTGTCGTGTATGCCAAGCAGGCCGCGACGATCGAGCGCCTGTCCGGCGGTCGCCACGAGTTCGGCATCGGCGCCGGTTGGATGGCGACGGACTACGAGCAGGCGGGCCTGCGTTACGACCGGCCCGGCCTGCGCATCGAGCGGCTCGGCGAGGCGCTGCAGATCTGCGAGGGGCTGTGGGCCGGCGACGGCTTCTCGTTCACAGGCCGGCATTACCAGGTGCGCGAGGCGCCGCGTGCGATCGACGTGCCGGTGCGACCCAGGGTGCTGATCGGCGGCGGAGGCCGGCGGCTGCTGTCGCTGGCCGGCCGTCACGCCGACATCGTCGGGATCAACCCGCAGTTGCCGGAAGGACGCGTCACACCGGAGACGCCGGCCGATCTCGCGCCCGAGCGCGTGCGCGAGAAGGTCGGCTGGGTCCGCGAGGCCGCCGCGGCGGCCGGGCGTGACGCCGCGGCGATCGAGCTGCAGTCGCTGGTGTTCGTGACGGCGCTGACCGACGAGCCGCGCGGCTTGCGCGAGACGCTGGCGCGTTCGAGCGGCATGACGCCCGAGCAGGTCGCGGACTGTCCGCTGTTCCTGACCGGACCGGCCTCCGAGGTCTGCGACCGACTCGAGCAGCGCCGGGAGCAGACCGGCATCAGCTACGTCGTGATCCAGGGGCGCGATCCCGAGCTGACGGAGCGCTTTGCCGCCGAGGTCGTGTCGCGGCTCGCCGGGCGCTGACGCGGCGCCAGGACCGGGGGCTCAGAAGCGTCCGAGCGGCCGCGTGAACGTCGACTTCGCCTGGTCGAGGAGTGTCGCGGCCGATTCGTCGGCCGCCGAAGCCGGCGCCTGCACCGGGAGCACGATCACGAAGAATGCGGCGCCCGCTGCCAGCCCGCCCAGCATCACCGGCCGGATCACCAACAAGTCCAAGACGGCCGCCGGAGCCCGCCACCACCCGGACGGGACGACCTCCGGATCCTCGACGACGGCCGGGTAGGCGTACGGCTCCTCCGATGCGCGACCGTCCGGCGCGATCGCCTGCGCCGGCGCGGACAGCAGGGCGGCGCTGGCGATGGCGATCCAGGGCAGGAGCCGGCGCCGGGCGCGGGCCGCGGCCGGCGTACCGGCGCTGTGCCGACCGTCCTCGTCACCGGTGAGCGGAAGCCGGGCGGAAACGTCGCTCGCGAGATCCGTCGTCGTGATCGCGGTGGTCGTCATCCGGCGCGCTCCCCCTTCGGTTCGGCCGGAGTCTACGCCGCGGGCATCGGGTTGCGCTAGCGGGAGGGCTCGACGCGTCGGCTCGAAGATCTCAGCCGGTGCCGAGACGGGCGAAGATCGCCGCGGCCCGGTCCGCGCCGTCGGTCGCTTCGGATGACAACCCCGCCTTCACGAGGGCTTCGCTGATGCTCTGGCAGACCGTGGCGGCATCCTCGACGCCGCGCCGCTGGAGTTCGTCGGGCAGGACGCTCTTCAGCACCACCAGCATGTGCCGGGTTCCGACCGCGCTCGGGTCGAGGCCGGCGGACTTCAGCGCGAGGCGGACGGTTCCGCGCGCAGCCAGCTTGTCGAGTGACGTGTGCTGCTCGAGCTGTGCGGCGGCGAAGTCGAAGACTGTCGGATCGGCCACGTTCAGAGGCTCCCGTCACGCGCCAGCGGGGCGGCGAAGCGACGCCGATAGGCGGCAGGAGGGAAGAAGGCGAGCCCGATCGCCACCGCGGCGATCAGCCCGAACCCGGAGGAGACGAGGCGATGACCGTCGCCGGGGATCTGTCCCACGAGGAGACGAGCGGCGACGCTGTAGAACGTCATGGCGCATGCCGCGGAGGAGCCGATGCCCCACATCAGGATGCGGTTCACGATCTCCGGCTCGGCGAGGCCCACGGCCAGGCGTCGTCGGAGCTGTCGGTGCAGGGAGAAGCTCTCGACGGCGTTCCAACCGAACGCCAGGATGCCCATTCCGATCCCCGACCAGATCGCGACATCGCGCGGACCGCCCGGGCGCCGGTCGTCCGTCACGAAGGTGACGGCGATGGCGGCCAGCAGCAGCAGCAGGGTGCCGGCGGCGATCGGCAGCCGGGGCCAGCGTGCAGTCGGGCGGTAGATCCGCCAGCAGCCGATGCTGAGTCCCACGTAGCCGGCGAACAGCGAGAACAAGCCGAGGCCGGTCGCGAAGCGGGCGAGCTCCGGGGCGCCGGCCGCCAACAAGAAGCCGGCCGCGGTGAGCAGCGGAAACCCGATCGCGCCGGAGACGACGAATGCCAGGCCCATCGCGAACTCGGGAGCCTGTCGGGTGCGAGCGGCCAGCCGCAGCAGCCGGATGCCGACGACGGCGCTCGCGAGCGAGAAGGCGGCGGCGCCCAACAGGCCCAGGATCTGCATCCGCTTTCGTCCCCCGATGGCTACGCCTTCCCATCGGCCGGCCACGGATCGTCTTGAGCCGTGCGCATCCGGGCGCAGGGCGGTTGCCGCCCTGCGGCCGCGGTGCGTCCGCCCCGCTCTATGGATGGCTCGGCATCGACCTCTGGGAACCTCGGCCGTCGAGGTCGCACTCGTCGACGCCGGGATTCCGTCGCTGCCGGCTGCACGCTTCGTGTGGGATGGCTGGGCCGACACGGCGGGTCGGGGAGGACCGCGCGTTGCGGGTCGGTGGGAGGGTCGAAACCGCGTGACGCGGATGTGCGGAGGGCTCGCAGCCGGTACGCTGGCGCGGGTCGGGTTGCCCGGAATCTGCGGCGGCACGCGACGGAGCGAGCGCGCGGGAGGAGCACGCATGTGGAGAGCGATCCGCAACGGGATCGTCGGGTTCCTCGTCCTGGCGCTGGCGGGGAGCGGCGGCGTCCTCGCGTGGGCGCACGCCGGGATCCGGCGCGAGCAGGCGCCGCTGCCGTCGCTGTCGGCCGCCGTGCGCGCGGTGCAGGCGCCCGGCGGGCCGGTGCGGCTTGCGATCGCCAACACGGCCAGTCAGACGATGCCGCGCTCGAGCGTGCTCGATGCCGCGCGCGACCCCGCCGCCGGAGCGCCGTACGTGATGAGCCATCCGTCGTTCGTGCTCGAGTGGGCGGATGGCAGGATCCTGCTCGTCGACGTCGGCATGGATCGAGCCGGCGCTGCGAGCTTCGGCCGCCCCATCGAGCTGTTGTCCGGGGGCGAGCCGATCGAGCCGCACGATGCCGTCGCGACACAGCTCGGCGATGCCGCCGGCCGCGTCGACGGCATCGTCTTCCCGCACCTGCACGAGGATCACGTCGGTGGCGTCGTCGAGCTGTGTCGGGGCCGGCCGCGTCCGTTGCGCGTCTTCATGACCGAGGCGCAGGACCAACGCGGAAACCACACCACCCGCGCGGCGCGTCGCCTGCTGACCGACGCACGGCGCGGCGCGCAGACCGAGGCGGATCCGCCGTGTGTCGAGCGGGTGCGGATCGCAAGCGGCGGGGCCCAGCCGGTCCCCGGGTTCCCCGGCACGGCCGTGGTCGCTGCCGGCGGCCACACGCCGGGCAGCCAGATCGTCCTCGCCGCCGTCGCCGGAGCGGAGGGGCCGGTCGCCTTCGCGTTCACCGGCGACATTGTGAACCACATCGCCGGCATCGAGCACGACGTGCCCAAACCGACGCTGTACCGATGGCTCGTGGTTCCGGAGGCCGAGCAGCGCCTGACGCAGCTCCGGCACTTCCTGCACGCGCTGCGCGACGAGGCCGGTGTCCGCTTGCTGGTGTCGCACGACGAGCTCCAACTCGCCGCGAGCGGCGTGCCGACGCTGCGCTGAACGGCGCCGCGGACGACGCATGCGGCGCGCTCTCGAAGTCCTGACGAGCCTGTTTCCGGTCTGGGTCCTGCTCGGCGCCGTCGTCGCGCTCGTGCATCCGCCGGCCGTCACGTGGTTCCGTGGGCCGTTCATCGTGGCCGGGCTCGCGGTGATCATGCTCGGCATGGGCATCACGCTGAGCCTCGAGGATTTCCGCCGGGCGGCCGCGATGCCGCGCGCGGTCGGTGCGGGTCTGGCCGCCCAGTACGCCGTCATGCCGCTACTCGGGGCCGCGGTCGCCTGGGCCTTCGTGCTGCCGACCCCGCTGGCGGTCGGCGTGATCCTCGTGTCGTGCTGTCCGGGCGGGACGGCGTCGAACGTCGTCAGCTATCTCGCGCGCGCGAACGTCGCGCTCTCGGTGTTGATGACGATGGCGTCCACGTTCGCCGCCGTCGCGATGACACCGCTGCTGACCGGCTGGCTGGCCGGTACGCTCGTGCCGGTCGACGGCTGGGGACTGTTCCGGAGCACCGTGCAGGTGGTGTTGCTGCCGGTCCTGACCGGGATCGCGCTGCATCACGCGACGCCGCGACTCGTCCGGGCGGTGCTGCCGGTCGCGCCGCTGGTCTCGGTCGCCGCGATCGCGTTGATCTGCGCCAGCATCATCGGGCAGAGCGCCGATGCGTTCCGCGCCTCCGGCGCGCGGCTGGTCGGCGCCGTCTTCGTGCTGCACGCCGGCGGCTTCGGACTCGGCTACGCGTTCGCCCGCGCGCTCGGCTACGACGTGTCGGTAGCGCGGACGATGGCGATCGAGGTCGGAATGCAGAACTCCGGCCTCGGCGCCGTGCTGGCCCGTCGCCATTTTGCGGATCCGCTGACCGCGCTGCCGGCGGCGATCTCGGCGACGTTCCATTCCGTGATCGGCAGCGCGCTGGCCGGGTGGTGGCGGGTCCGGCCCTCTGGCCAGGAGCGCACGACGGTGCCGGTTCCCGGGGCGGTCGACTCCGGACCCCCACGGGATCTCGTGTCCGGTGGAGAGCGATGACGGCACGCCGGAGCTGCGGTCAGCGCCCCTCGAAGCGCGGCCGGCGTTTGCCGAGGAAGGCGGCGACGCCCTCGCGGTAGTCCTCGCTGGCGTAGCAGGCCCGATAGGCGAGCTGGGCGGCGCGGTAGTCGCGCGCGGCCTCCGGCTTGCGCAGCTCGCGCGCGGCGAGCTTGAGCGCGCGCAACGTGAGCGGCGCATTGCCGGCGATCCGCTCGGCCTGCTCGCGCACGAACCCCTCGAGGTCCACCCGCGGACGGACCGCGTGGAGCAGGCCGATCTGTTTCGCCTCCTCCGCATCCACGCGGCGCGCCGTCAGCAGCAGATCCATCGCGGCCGGGAGTCCGACGGTCGCCGCGAGGGCGCCGACGGCCGGGACTTCGTAGCCGAGGCCGAGCCGTGCCGCCGGAATCCGGAATCCCGCGTCATCGCTCGCGTAGCGGAGGTCGGCCGTCAGTGCGACGACGACGCCTCCGCCGACGCACGGCCCGTCGATGCACGCGAGCAGCGGCTTCTCGAGCTCCGCGAGGGCGGCGAGGCCGAGCGCGGTGAGCCGGCCGTAGCGCGCGACGGCGCTCTCCTCGGTCCGCTGCTGCGCGAACTGCGAGATGTCCGCCCCGGCGATGAACGCCTCGCCTCCGGCGCCGCGCATCGCGACGACACGGACCTCCGGATCGTCGGCCAGCGACGCGACCGCTCCGGGCAACTGCTCCCACATCTCGACGGAGATCGCGTTGCGCCGTTCCGGCTGGTCGAAGATCAGCCAGCCGAGCGCTCCGTCCCTCTCGGTCCTCTCCGTCCGGATCCGTCCGCCCATGCTCTCCCCCTGCACTGCGAAGCCGTATCGTAGGCGACCGGGCTCGAGCAGAGGAGGGTGTCGGCATGGGGGAGGACGAGACGAAGCAGGGCGCCGCGGTTGCGGGTCCGCTGGCCGGCGTCGTGGTGCTCGACGTCACGCACGTGATGGCCGGTTCCTACTGCGGCCTGCTGCTCGCGCAGATGGGCGCCGACGTCGTGAAAGTGGAGCGCGCCGGTGGCGGGGACGATCTGCGCCAGAGCCAGCAGCGCTCGGGCGGGCAGTTCCGTCCCCATGATGCCGTCAATCACAGCAAGCGCAGCCTCGCGCTCGATCTGCGCGATCCGCGCGGGGCCGCCGTGCTTTGCCGACTCGCCGAACGGGCGGACGTGTTCGTCGAGAATTATCGGCCGGGCACCCTCGATCGGCTCGGCGTCGGCGCGCAGGCACTGCGCGCGCGCAATCCGCGCCTCGTCACGTGCTCGATCTCCGGCTTCGGCGGCAGCGGGCCGTACGCCGACCGCCCCGGTTTCGATCTGGTGGCGCAGGCGATGGCCGGCATCATGAGCCTCACCGGCGAGCCGGATCGCGCGCCGGTCGTCGCGGGGGTCCCGCTCGCGGACCTGAACGCCGGCGCGTTCGCCGCGCTCGGCATCCTGTCGGCGCTGCACGAGCGCGCCCGCAGCGGAGCTGGCCAGCACGTCGACACGTCGCTGTTCGAGGCGGCGCTCGCCTACACGATCTGGGAGTCCGCGCTGTGGTTCGACACCGGCGCCGTGCCGGGTCCCGCCGGTCGCTCACACCGGCTCGGCTCTCCGTACGGCGCGTTCCGCACGCAGGACGGGATGCTGGTGATCGGTGCCGGAACCCAGCCGAACTGGGAACGGCTGTGCCGCGCGCTCGATCGCGAGGCGTGGATCGTGGAGCCGCGCTTCGCGACGTCGCTGCAGCGCATCGCGCACAAGGAGGAGCTGGCGACGTCGATCGAATCCGTCCTGGCGACGCAGCCGAGCGCGCACTGGGAGGCGCATCTGCTCGCCGCCGGCGTGCCGTGCGGGCCGGTGCAGGCGATCGATCGCGCCCATGCGGACCCGCAGGCGCGCGCGCGGGCGATGTCCGTCTCGCTCGGCGTCGCCGACGGCCGCGAGCGACACGTGGTCGGGACTCCCGTCAAGCTCTCGCGCACGCCGTGGCGCGTCGGCGACCGGGCCGCCCGCTATGGCGAAGACGGGGACGCCATCCTGCGTGATTTCGGCTTCTCGGACGGGGAGATCGCGTCGCTCTTCACAGCGGGGACGGTCGCTGGCGGTCCGGCAGGCCGCTGACAGGCTTGCCGAAAATCGGCCGCCGCTGTTCGGAGGCGGGCGGGAGGAGCACACCCTGCGCCGATGTCCTCGGCGGACGAGCTTCGGCGCTGCGTACGGCTTTGGCACGGCCGCCTCCGGATTTCGGCTCCGGGTGTGCTCCTCCCACCCGGC
>CAADGG010000102.1 GCA_900696485.1 uncultured Pseudomonadota bacterium | reverse complement strand
GGCGGCGTGCCGGTTATGATCCGCGGGCGGACGGAGGGCGGATCGTGCGCTGTCGGAATCCGGGGGCCGCCGAGGACTCGGCGAGCGAGTCGAGGCGACCGGTCGTGTGGCTGGCCGGCGGCGCGCTGCTCGGCCTGCTGGCGGCGGCCGGCTCACTGCTGGCGGACTCGCCGCGCGGGGCGACCGACCTGCCCGACGGCGCCGTCGCCAGCGTGAACGGCGTGCCGCTTCGGGTCTCCGATTACGAACGCGCGGTCACCGCGCTCGCGAACGACCGGCGCGACCCGCTGGGCGAGGCCGAGCGGCGCTTCGTGCTCGAGCGACTCATCGACGAGGAACTGCTCGTGCAGCGCGCCCTCGAACTCGGTCTGGTGCAGAGCGATCGCAGCGTCCGCGGGCAACTGGTGGCGGTGATGCTCGCGGCAGTGACGGACGCCGCTGCGCATCGAGAACCCGACGAGGAGGAACTGCGCGCGTTCCATACCGAACACGCGGAGTGGTTCCAGGAGCCGGCGCGCGTGCGTGGGCGGCAGCTGTGGGTTCGCGGCGCGCCGGCGCGCACCCGCGAAGCGGCGCGCGGGCGCGCGGAGACAGCCGCCGAGCGGCTGCGTGCCGGAGAAGCGTTCGCTGCGGTGAACGCGGCACTCGGCGACGAGCCGATCGCCCCGCTTCCCGATCCGCCGCTGCCGCCTGCGAAGCTCGTCGAGTACGTCGGACCCGGCGGGCTGGTCGGCCTCGCGGACACCGAGAACGGGACCATCACGGATCCCCTGCCGTGGGCAGGTGGCTATCAGGTTCTCGAGCGGGTGGCCGCGACAGCCGGCCGCACCCGCTCCTTCGAAGAGGTCTCCGAACAGGTTCGCGCCGAGTGGCGACGGCGCAGCCACGAAGAGGCGCTGCAGCGCTATCTCGAAGAGCTGCGGGCGCGCGCCGAGATCGACCTCGCGGAGCAGGCGCCGTGACGAACCGTCCCGCGCGGATCGTCGGCGCGGCCGTGCTGGCGGCGATCGCCGTGGCCGCCGTGCCGGACCCCGCGGGCGCTCATGGTCGCAGCCTCAGCTGGTCGAGCTGGCGTCTCACCGACGAGGGCGCCCACGTGCGCGTGCGCGTCCCGCTGCTCGAGCTGACCCGGCTGGGGGTCGATCCGACCGCGGACCCGAGCGCGGGCCGGAGCATCGCCCGGCAGCTCGCCGCGCAGATGCAGCTGACACGCGGCGGGGAACCGTGCGGGGCGACGGAGGAACCGTGGCCGTCGGCAGCGCCGGCTGGTCAGGTCGTCTACGAATGGCGCGTCCGCTGCGGCGGCGGCGCCGGACCGCTCACGATCACGAGCAGCTTCCTGCTCGACGAGGCGCCGTCCCATCTGCATTTCGCCCGCGTCGAGGGGAGCGACGGCGTCATCCGCGAACGCATCCTCAGCGACGCCGCCCCGAGCTGGAGCCTCGGCGAGTCCGGCGCGGGGGACGACGCGACCGGCCCGAAACCCGCCGGGACCTCCTTCGCGGGCTACGTGGCCCTCGGCATCGAGCACATC
This sequence comes from uncultured Pseudomonadota bacterium, assembly GCA_900696485.1. Classification (GTDB taxonomy): domain Bacteria; phylum Myxococcota_A; class UBA9160; order UBA9160; family PR03; genus CAADGG01. The sequence goes on along the minus strand of CAADGG010000102.1, from coordinate 172,604 downwards.
GCCACCGGCTGGGATCACCTCGCGTTCGTCCTGGCGCTTCTGCTGCTCGCGGCGAGCCTTCGCGAGGTCGCGGGTCTCGTGACCGGCTTCACGGTCGCGCACAGTGTGACCCTGGCGCTGGCCGTACTCGGCGTCGTGCGCCCGGAGCCGGCGGCCGTCGAGGCGTTGATCGGCTTCTCGATCGCTCTGGTCGCCGCGGAGAACGGCTGGTTGCTCGGCGGGCGCGGACGCGCACTGCCGTGGATCGTCAGCGCGGCGCTGCTCGGGATGGCCGGACTGGCGCTCGCGGGGCTCGGCGCAGTACCGGCCGGAGCGCTCGCCGGGTTGGCGCTGTTCTCGCGCTGTCACTTCGCGCTGCTCGAGCGCGCGGCGCGTCCGGCCCCGCTGCGCGCCGCCGTCGCGTTCGCGTTCGGTCTGATCCATGGCTTCGGCTTTGCCGGCATCCTCGCCGAGCTGGCGCTGCCGACGGACCGGCTGGTCCCGGCCCTGCTCGGGTTCAACGTCGGCGTCGAACTCGGCCAGCTCGCGATCGTCGCCGTCGCGTGGCCGGCGCTGCGCGGGCTGGCTCGCATCGCCGCAGGCCGCCCCCACCGGGTCTTGACGGAACTCGGGTCCGCGGCGATCTGCGGCCTCGGCCTGTTCTGGTTCCTGGCGCGCACCTTCGAATGAGCGGGGCCAGGGCGGGGAAACCATGACCGGGCGAGCGTTTGGCCCGCTCAAGTTCGTCCCGGCGAGCGCCGATCCACCCTCCGACCCGGAGCGATCAGACGGGGGAGGGGATCAGATGGCCGGCTCGCAGGCGTTCGAGTGGCTGTGCGAAGCGATCGAGGCGGACACCTCGCTCGAGCGCCTGGAAGCACGCGGCACGGTCCGCATCGCGCTCAAGGAGGCCGGCCTCGACGCGCGCAGTGTGACGCCGGCGGAGCTCGCCGTCGTCGTGCAGAAGATCCTGCCGCGTGAACTCGGCCAGCGCGGCGTCGCCGACGAAGGCGCGCTGTGCGAGCGACTGCGCAGCGGCCTCGGCCATCTCGAGGTCGACGTCGGACGCGCCGCCACCCACTCCCCGGACGCCATCTTCCGCCGTCTCGGCGGAGGGCTCTGAAGCCGCCCGCACGCGGCGCGAGTGCGGGCGAACGCTCCCGTGATCGGCTACCGGTGCGTCCAAGCGCGGACTCGTTCGGAGGTCGCGACGTTCGTTCCGGAGGCAGTATGAAGAGCTCCGTACGGTTCGGATGGATGCTCCTGGGATCCTGTGCACTGGCCTTGTGGGCCGGGACGGCGGCCGCGCAGACCGCCGACATCCGGGTGCAGCAGGCGATTCCGTTCGCACCGGGCTCCGGAGCGACACAAGCGGTCATCGATCGCTGTGAACTGCAGACCAGGCTCCCGTCGTATCTCCGCGAGGCCTCGAGCCGCATCGAGTTGGTCGACGGCCCGGTCGGCGCGCGCGGGCGCGTGCTCGACCTGAAGATCTCGAGCGTCCGGGCACCGGGCGGCGGTGTCTTCTCCGGCCGCAAGTGGCTGACGGTCACCGGCTCCCTGCGCGCCAACGGCCGGGAGATCGGGAGCTTCACGGCGTCCCGTCATTCGGTCGGCGGAGCGGCGGGGGTCTTCATCGGCAACTGCGGAATCCTCAACCGGGCCGCGCGGGTCCTCGCGCAGGACATCGCCACATGGCTCGAGGCGCCGACGAAGGGGGCCCGGCTCGGCGACGCCTGACGCGGACCCGCCGGACGGTCAGCCTTCGGGCGGAATGGAGGGCGGCGGGGCACCGGTGCCGGCGTGCTCGCCGTAGTGCTCTGCGAGCGCGCGCATCGAGGCGCGGCCGCGCGCAGTCCGTTCGGCTGGGAACAGGCGCGACCAGACGCGGTCGAAGGGACCGTGGTGCGGGTAGTAGCGGAACCACGTCTTGCGCACGAAGAACTCGAGCACCGAAAGGACGCCCATCGCGAGCCAGAGCCAGCGGCTCGTGAAGGCGCGCCATATCTCGGGCGTGGCCGCGACGGCGAGCCACGCGATCGCGATCGCGCTGCCGGCGAAGAAGACGGCCCACAACGCGGTGACGACGCGGCAGTAATCGTGGATGAAGGCCGGCGCCTGGGGAACGAGCCAGCGAGCGGCACGTTCGATGATCGAGTCGGGGCCGCGCAGACTCGCAGCGAAGACGCCGGCAAGGCCCGCGTACACCCACGCCGGCACCACGCGCAGGAAGTGTTCGTTCCCGCTGATCGCGGCTGCCGACACCAGCAACGCGACGCCCCCCGTGGCCACGCCGCGTCCCGGAACCCGCCACGGCAGGGCCGCCAGCAACACGACCAGCAGCGCCAGCGCGAGCCCGCGCGTGCCGAGCGCACGCTCGACGACGGGCAGTAAGAGCGGATACCCGACGGCCAGAATCAGCACGCCGGCGCCCAGCAGCGCGGCGGCGGCCCCGATCCGGCGGCGTTCAGAGTACGAGGTGGCGGCCAAGGAATGCGCTCATCGGTTGCGGTTCGACGGCGGCGACGGACGGCACCTTGCCGAGCAGCACGGCGGCCTGGGCCCGCACACGGTTGAACAGATCGAGCGTCGTCGCCATGACCTCGGCCTCGGACCGCTCGCCACCGACCCGCTCGGCGAAGTCGATGTTCGTGAGGCCGTGGTAGAAACGACCGGTATTGGCGCGGTGGTAGTCCCCGCGCGCCTCGAGCGTCTTCGCGACGTGTCGGAACAACGTCCGGAAATGGGCCATCGAACGCAGCACGAACGGTTCGAGGCGCAGCTGCGCGCGCAGGAACGCGGCGTCGAGATGCTGGTCCCGAAAGTAGGCCGTGACCCAGAGGTTGTAGTAGAGCCCGATGTCGAGATCCCACTTGGCGCAGGCAATCTCGAAGCTGCCGAGCGTGTCGTAGAGACCCTCGTACAGCAGCATCGTCGCGCGCTGCCGGAACTTCAGGAAGTCGTCGTACAGATCGGCGCGCTCGGCCAGCGCCGCCACGGATTCACCGGCGGCGTCGCGGACGATGAGATCGCTGAGGAAGTCGTTCTCGAGCGCGATGAAATCACTGCCGGGACTATAGAGCGGATCCGCTGCCGTCGCGGCTTCGCCGGTGAGGCCCCAGCGGTCCTCGGCGCGGACGAAGCGCTTCGTGCCGTAGGCGATCCGCGCCAGACTGCCGAGGTCCAGCAGCCGCGCGCCGCGCAGCAGCGTCGCGATCGCGTGGTGTCGCTCGAGGAAGCGGAGGAAGCCCTCCCGCGTGCGCAGCTTGCGCTCCCGGCCGACGCGCGCGCCCGTCACGCCGACGCTGGTCCGGCCGCCGCGCAGCGGAATGAACCAGATCCAGTAGCCGCGGTACCAGAAGTGGATCGTCGAGAGACGGCGCGGCGCGTGGCGGATCCGGCTCCGGAACTCTTCGGGGCCGAGTCCGTCGATGTCGACGACGGCCTCGAAACGTCCCCACACCGATCCAATCCGGTGTCGCTCCTCGTCGAGGCGCAGGCCGAGGCGACGAGCCAGGAAGCCGTTGCGACCGGCGGCGTCGATGAGCCAGCGCGCTTCGCAGCGGGTCGCGCCGGAGTCTCGAGCGACCGTAAAGCGATGCCCGGCACCGCCCGTCCCCAGCTCGAGATCTTCGACACGGGTGCCGGTGTGCAGATGCACCCCATCGCGGCGGTTCATGGCCAGCAGATCGGCCTCGAAGCGCGCGCGATCCAGCTGGAACGCCGGGTGGAAGGGCAGGCTCACCGAGCCGACTTCGCTCATCTGCTCGAGCGGGCAGTCGCGTTCCGCGGTGTCGAAGAAGTAGCGCAGACCGTTCTTCGGAAGCTGGTGCTCGTAGAGATAGGTCGACAGGCCGAGACGCCGCACCAGATAGTTCGCGGCGATCTCGACGGTCGCCTCGCCGACCTTGAACGAGGTCGCGGCCTCCTGCTCGAAGAGTCCGATCGTGAGCTGCGGCGCCGCACGCCGGAGCTGTCGCGCCAGCAGGTTCCCCGCCAGCCCTCCTCCGACGATGGCGACGTCGAGCACCGACGGCCCGCCCTCCGGCGCTGCTGCCGTCACAGGATCCCGCCGTTCACCGACAGCACCTGTCCGGTGATGTACGACGCCCCGGGCGAGAACAGGAACGACACTGCTGCTGCGACATCCTCTGGTGTCCCGAGGCGGCGCAGCGGAACCATCGCTGCCAGGGCGTCGCGATCGGCGTCTCCGAGCATGTCGGTCTCGATCCAGCCAGGGGCGACGCAGTTGACGGTGATCTGTCGCTTCGCCAGTTCCTGCGCCAGGGATCGGGTCGCCCCGATCAGACCGGCCTTCGACGCGCTGTAGTTCACCTGGCCCCGGTTGCCGGCGATCCCGGCAAGCGACGAGATCGACACGAGGCGTCCGCCCGCGCGGGCGCGCACCATCGGCATCACGAGCGGCTGAAAGACGTTGTAGAAGCCATCCAGGTTGGTGCGCAGCACGCGATCCCAGGCTTCGCCGCTCATGCCCGGGAACGGCGCGTCGGCCGTGACGCCGGCGCTGTGGACGGCGCCGTAGCAGGGGCCGCGCGCCGCGATCTCCGCTTCGATTGCGGCGGCGCAGGCCGCGCGATCGGCGACGTCGAAGCCGAGCGCCACCGCGTCGCGGCCGAGCGCGACGATCTCCGCGGCGACCGCTTCGGCCTCCGACTTGCGGGTCCGGTAGTTGAGCACGACGTCGAAGCCGTCGCGGGCCAACGCCAGCGCGATCGCCCGGCCGATGCCGCGACTCGCGCCGGTGACCAGCACGCGGCGACCGGCCGCGTCAGTCTGTGTCGTCCGTGCCGGCATCCAGTTCCTTCCAGCTCTCCACGAGATAGACGTTCAGGCGCCCGCCAACCAGGGGCGGCTCACCGGGGGGCGACTGACCGGCCGCCTCTCGCAGCTCACAGTCGAACGCGACGAGGCCGTGCTCCCCACGATGGTGGCAGACCTCGACCCGCAGGGGTCGGTCGCCGCGGAACGCCTCGACGGCGAACGAGACCCGGCGGGCCCCGAGGAACAGCCCCGGCCGCGGCGCCTCGCCCCGGGCGCGCGCCAGGAGCCCGCCGTGCACTGCGATGCACTGAGCCATGTACTCGAGGCCGACGAAGGCCGGGACGCGGCCGTCGGGCCGGGCCAGTACGGTGCTACGAGCCGGATCCACCGCGCAGACGGTCCGGTGCGGTTCGTGCTCGAGCACCCGATCGAGCAGGCACATCGGGCCCGACTGCGGCACGAGGCTGGCGATCGGCGGAAACGAGCGGTCGGCCGTCACGCCCCGTCCCCCCGGCCCTCGTCTTCCCAGAAGTCGAAGAAGTTGAACCACTGGAACGGGTAGCGTACGCAGACCTCCTCGAGCAGCGCGACGTACCGGGTCAACAGTTCATGTGCCCGTCGATCGCGTTCGGCGCGCGGCGTGCGCTTCGGCTCGGCCGCGATCGGTCGCATCACAGCGGTGTATCGTGCATTGCCCGTGCACACACACAGCGAGAGATAGACGGGATAGCCGAGGGTGGCCGCCAACAAGAACGGGCCGAACGGGAAGCGAGCCGGGTCGCCGAGGAACGGCACCGCCTCCGTGCGCTCGGCGCCGCCCGGCGCCACGCGGTCCGCCAGTACCACGACGAACTCCCCGCGCTCGAGACAGGCGCGTACGCGAAGCGCCGTCTGGATCGAGTCCGGATCGCGCTCGAGCACGCGCACCTGCTCGTTGCCGAGCGACTGCAGGAACGCATTGATGCGCTCCGCGTTGTGGTAGTACGCCACGACGTTCACGACCAGATCATGCTGACGCGCGACGAAGCCGAGCATGTCGAGATTGCCGATGTGGGCACCGAGGATCAGCGCTCCGCGTCCGGCATCCGCCAGCGCGAAGATCTCCTCGGAGCCGTCGTGCGTGAGCTCCATCGCGTCGAGCGCGCCACTCCAGACGACGATGCGGTCGAGCACGCTGAGCGAGATCTCGAAGAAGTGCCGCCACACCGACGTCACGCCGGGCTGCTCTCGGCCGAGGGCCTTCCGTCCTTCGGGAACGGCCGCCACCCGTTCGAGGTAGCGCCGCGAGGCGCGACGCCCGGAGCCGCGCCGCAGCATGAAGTAGGTGGCGGCGGCCGCCGCCACCACGACGCCCACGCGACGGCCGAGCGACTGCACGATCCAGCGCGCGATCTCGAGGCTGGTGCGCGAACCGGCCTCGGAGAGCTGCTCCCAGCGCGCCGACTGGCTCACCGACCGCCCCCCCCCGTGCGCGCGACGAGGCGCGAGAACGCCCACGGCAACAACCCCGCCAGCTTGCGCGTATAGACGGCGGTGAGGCGCGCGTTGTCACGCAGCGCATCGAAGTGGGACAGACCGCCGGGCCGATAGACGACGTGCGTCGGCACGTTGCGGACCGGGACACCGGCCCGGTGCAGCCCGATGACCAGCTCCGGATCGAACTCCATGTGATCGCCGCTCGCATGGGCATCGAGCCAGGCAACGGTCGCGGCGAGCGGGACGCCGCGGAACCCGCACAGCGGATCGCTGACGTCGAACGACCAGGTCGTCAGCCAGACCAGGCCGCGCGAGAGCTGACGTCCGTAGAGGCGGACCTTCGGCGCGCTCGCGTCGAAGATCGGCGCGCCGAGCACCAGCGCGTCCGGCGCCTCGCGCATCGCGGAGAGGAAGGCCGGCACGTCGCGCGCATCGTGCTGTCCGTCGGCGTCGAGCTGCAACGCATGGCTGTAGCCACGCGCCAGGGCCTCGCGATAGCCGGTCTTCAGCGCCGCGCCGCGGCCCCCGTTGCGCGGCCGGCGGTGGACCTCGACCCACGGCTTCTGCTCGGCAAGATCGGCCAGCACGGCGCGGGTCGCCGCGTTGCTGCCATCGTCGACGATGAGGCACGGCAGCTGCGCCGGCGCGAGCGATTCGACGACGCCGGTGATCTCCTCCCCGTGGTCGAAGATCGGGATCAGCAGACACGGCTTCATGATGGCTCCCCCCGGCGCGCCCCGGGTTCGGCGTCGCCCAGCCTCGCGCGCCCGATCGCGTGGATCCGCGCGTCGGATCGGATCTGGAAACGCAGCCGGCTCGGGTTCTGCGCGAACGACACCACGACCTGCACGCGGCGCCCGGGGCGCAACGGCTCGGGGAACTTGAGGGTCTCGATGCCGATGAGCCGGAACGGCCGGCCGAGACTCGCGGCGGCGGTGTCGAGAACCCAGTCGAGCTGCGCCACGCCGGGCACCAGCGGCCGCTCGACGAAATGGCCCTCGAGCACCGCGAGATCCTCCGGGACATCGAGTTCCCGAACCCACTCGTCGCCGCGGCGTCCCTCCCTGACGATCCGCGGCGCCGAGGGGCGCCGGCGGCGTCCGCGCCGGTCGGCGAACAGCGCGGCGAGCGCGCCGTGCGGAATCTTGTCCTGCGCATCCCGTGGCAGCGCCACGACGAAGCGCCACGCGCGCGGCAGCAGGACCGGATCGAAGTGACCGGACAGGAACGCCATGAGGGTGGCACGCAGGCTGCGGCGCTGCTCCGGCTCGAGCTCCGGCGGACCCGGCAGCGACGGCACGACGACGGCGTGCACACGCTCGTCGAGCACCAGCAGGGCGGCCTCCGCCACGGCCGGGTGGCCCGCCAGCACGCGCTCCATCTCGGGAAGCGAGAGCCGTTTCTCACCGACCTTGACGACGCGGTCGGCGCGACCCAAGAGGCGAAAGCCACCGCCGGGCACGAGCTCGACGCGATCGGCGCTGCGCATGCGCGCGCGGCCGTCGGGCAGCGCGTCGCCGACGCTCACGAAGGGCGAAGTGACTTCGAGCCGCCCGTCCTCGCTGCGAGCGAGTTCGACGCCCGGCAGCGCGCGAAATGCTTCGCCGTCGCGATCGCGCTGCCGGATCGCGATGCCGCCGGTCTCGGTCGATCCGAACACCTCCACCGGTGCCGCGCCGAGCTGCTCGGCCACGGCCTTGGCGGTCTCGGCGTCGAGCGGGCCGCCCGACGAGAAGACGGTCCGGCAGATGCGCCGCAGTGGCCGCAGCCCGCCGTGCGCAGCCAGCCGTTTGAGATGCGCCGGCGTCGTCACGAGCGACGCCTCCCGACTCGCCGCGATGCGAGGCAGCAGTTCCTGCGTGTGCAGCAGCGTCTCGCGCTGGAACGCGCGGCCAGCGGCCAGCGGCCACAGCACCCGGAACAGCAGCCCGTAGATATGCTGGTGCGAAGCGGTCGAGAACACCTGCAGACCCGGCGGGCAGCTCGCTCCCAGCCGCTCCTCGAGCGCCACGACCTCGTCTTCGAGATGCCGCAGCGCCTTCCGGACCGGGCGGCCGTCGCCGGTGGTTCCCGAGGTCCGGAACTCGACCCACGCGGCCTCGCGATCGAAGCGGTTCGGGGCAGGCGCGCCGGCCGCCGGGACCCCGAGAATCGCAAGGGTCTCGAGACCCGAGGGCCCCGGACCGGCGCCGGGCAGATCGACCAACACGCCGACGGCCCCGGCCGCCAGGTGACGCAGCGTCTCCGGCTGCCGGTTCGGCGGGAACACCGCGACGGCACCGACGCGCGCCAGCGCCAGCAACGCCGTGGCGACGGCATAGCTGTCGTCGCTGCACAGCAGCCAGCGGCCCGCACCGCCCGCAGCGATCCGGACGGCACAGGCGGAGACGTCCGCGGCGAGATCGCGGCGGGTGCGCGCGCCGCCGCGCCCGAACGCCACCGGCGACTCATCGGTCGCGCGCTCGTCCAGCAGCTCCCGGAACCTCGCGAAGGTGGCCGGTCCTGTCATGGCCCCCTCCGGACGGTCCCTAGTGTCCTGCCTCGGGCGTTCCGTTGCGGACCCTCGGGATCGCGCGCCAGGCGCGTCGCCGCGTCGTTGCCGGCGGGGCGGCGCGCAGGCGGCGCGCGGCGAGCGGCCTCGACACGCGACCGAACGCCGGCAGACCGCTGGGCCCGGACATCAGGGACGGTTCTCGCTGACGAAGGCCGCCAGCTGGCGCACGCTGGCAAAGATCTGCTGGTTCCGCTCCGGATCGTCGCCGATCTCGACGCCGTAACGCTCCTCGAGCGCCATCGCGAGTTCCAACGCATCGATCGAGTCGAGGCCGAGCCCTTCGACGAACAAGGCCGCGTCGGACTCGATGTCCGCCGGCGTCACGTCTTCGAGCATCAACGACTCGATGATCAGCTCCTTGATCTCGTCTTCGAGGGCTTTCACGATCGCACTTCTCCATCTCGAGCCATGGGCCGGGGGGCGTCGAGAACTGAGGGCCGCCCGGTCCGCTCGCTCAGCGCCGGGATCCGCGCGAGGATCTCGATGTCGGGATGAGCACCACGTCCTGGGACCTCGTCCTGGAGCCTCGACGTGGAGCCTCGACGTGGAGCCTCGACGCGAAATCTCGACGGCCGACGCGCATCCAAACCCGGCGTGGGCTGCACTCTATCGCAGCCCTTCGCGGCCGCATATGGGCTAGACTCCCGCGCCATGAGCGCCGCTGCCGCCGAGCCCAAGAGCGCGACTCCGGAAGGCGCGACTCCGGAAGGCGCGACTCCGGAAGCCGCGACTCCGGAAGCCGCGACTCCGGAAACGGCAACTCCGGAGGCCACAGCTCGGGAAAGCGCCGCCGGTGGCGCGGACCTGCTGCTCGGCACGCGCCCGCTGACGATCGCCGACGTACTCGCGCTGGCGCATGGCCGGCGGCGAGCCTCGCTCTCGGACGACCCGGCGCAGCGCAGGAAACTGGCGCGCAGCCGAGCCGTCGTCGACGAGATCCAGCGCCGCCGCGAGCCGATCTATGGCGTGACGACGGGGGTGGGCGCCTCGGCCGGTACGGCGATCCCGGAATCGCTTCGTGACGAGATGCCTCACAACCTGCTGCGTTTCCACGGCTGTGGGACCGGCCGGATCCTCGACGAAACGGAAGCCGCCGCCGTACTGACCGTGCGCCTCGCCACCTTGGCGCGCGGCTACTCCGGTGTGCGCCCGCTGCTGCTCGAACGGCTGTGCGAGCTGCTCAATGCCCGTGTGCTCCCGCGCATCCCGGAGGAAGGCTCCGTCGGCGCGAGCGGGGACCTGACGCCGCTGTCGTATCTGGCTGCGCTGGTGGTCGGCGAGCGCGAGGCGACCGTCCGGGGCCGGGTGCTGCGCGCGGACGAGGCGCTCGCGGCGGCCGGCCTCGAGCCGCTGGCGCTCGAACGCAAGGAGAGCCTCTCACTGATGAACGGCACCAGCGTGATGACGGCGCTGGCGTGTCTGTGCTTCGAGCGCGCCGAGCGGCTCGCGCGCCTCGCCGCGGCCGTCACCGCGATGATCGTCGAGGCGACGCACGGCAACCCCGCGCACTTCGACGCGCGCCTCTTCGCGCTGAAGCCCCACCCGGGGCAGACGCGGTGCGCCGCGTGGATCCGGGCCGATCTCGCCGCCGACGGCGTGCCGCCGGCGCCCGCTCGGCTCCAGGATCGCTACTCGCTGCGCTGCGCTCCGCACGTCATCGGCGTGCTGCTCGACGCCCTCGTCCAGGCGCGGCCGACACTCGAGATCGAAATCAATGGAGTCGACGACAATCCGATCATCGATCCGGACCGCCGCGAGGTGCTGCATGGCGGCAACTTCTACGGCGGACACGTCGCGTTCGTGATGGACGGCTTGAAGACTGCCGTCGCCAACGTCGCGGATCTTCTCGACCGGCAGCTCGTGCTGCTGTGCGTGCCGGACACCAGCGACGGACTGCCGGCGAACCTGGTTGCGGCGGACAACCCCGCGCACCACGGTTTCAAGGCCATGCAGATCACGGCCTCCGCGCTGACTGCCGAAGCGCTGAAGGGGACGATGCCGGCCTCCGTGTTCAGCCGCAGCACCGAATCGCACAACCAGGACAAGGTCAGCATGGGTACGATCGCGGCGCGTGATTGCCGTCGCATCCTCGACCTCACCGAGACGGTGGCGGTGATCGGCCTGCTGGCCGCGTGTCAGGCGCTCGACCTGCGCGGCACGGAGCCCGTCGCTCGTCGGGGGCGCGCGCTTCGCGACGCGGTGCGCAAGCACGCGTCGATGGTCACCGAGGATCGCCGTCAGGATCTCGATATCGAACGCGTGCTCGGGCTCTACCGGGACGGAGCGCTGCCGATCGGCGCGCTCGACGCTCCGTCCGAGGAATGAGGTCCAGCCGGCGCGAGCGGCGACGAGAAACCTCGGTCGAGATCGAGATCCCGTTCCGGCACGTCGATCTGCTCGGCGTCGTCTGGCACGGACATTATTACGAGTACATGGAAGAGGCCCGCACGGCCCTGCTGCGCGCCTGCGAGCTCGATGCCGGCGATCTCATCGGCCCCCGTTATCTGTTCTACGTGATCGAGAGCAAATGCCGCTACATCCAGCCTCTGCGCTATCGGGATCGGGTCCGGGTCAGCGCCTGGCTGCGCGACGTCCAGCATCGCATCCACATCGCCTACGAACTCAGCGATGCGCGCCAGTCGCGGCGCGTCGCGCGTGGACACACGATCCTGGCGACCACCGACAGCGAGCGCCGGCTGCTGCTGGAGACACCCGATGAGATTCGTCGCCGCCTGCTGTCTTAGCTTCGTGCTGACCACGGCCGGATTCGCGAGCGCGGTCCGCGCGGACGATCCGGCTCTCGATGCCGTCCTCGCACGCATGGCGTCGACGGCCGGCGTCGAGACGGCCTTCGAGGAGCGCAAGGAGCTGAGCCTGCTGTCCGAGCCGCTCGACAGCCACGGGGTGCTGTACTTCGTGCCCCCGGACCGCTTTGCGCGCTTCACGCTGCACCCCGGCTTCACGTCGCTCGTCGTCGAGGGCCGCAGCGTGCATCTGCGCGAGGGCCGCGATGGGGAAGACACGGACCTCTCCGGCAATCCGGTCGCCCGGCTCTTCACCGAGCACTTCGTCGCGCTGTGGAGCGGAGACCGCGCCAAACTCGAGCATCTCTACGCGGCGCAGCTCCAGGGCGATCTCACGGACTGGGAGCTGCGACTGGTCCCGCGGCGCGCGCCGTTGGCCGGCGTCCTCGACGCCATCACGCTGCGCGGCGATCGCGAAGCCGTGCGCGAGATGATCGTGCAGGAGCGCGATGGCGACCGGACCGTGACGCGCTTCCCCGAGGCGAACGGCGATCGCGTGTTCAGCGCGGCGGAGATCGAACGGATCTTCACGCAGCGGACGCCTCTCCGCGGCGCTTCCGCGGGGCGCTGAGCCGCATGCTCGGCCGGCGTTCGGCTCTGGCGCTCATCGCCGCCGCGTTGGCGATGGCGATCTACTCCGGGCTGCACCTGCGCGTCGGCACCGACATCACGAACTTCCTGCCGGTCGGCAGCCGCTCGGAGCTGGCCGCCCTGTCGAGCCGCCTCGCGGACTCGCCGCTCACGCGGACGATCGTGCTGTCGATCGCCGCGGACGAGCCGGCCGTCGCGATCGCGGCGGCGCACGAACTCGCCGAGCACCTGCGGGCCCACCCGGAGGTCGCCTGGGTGCGCTCCGAGGTCGGCGCGACCGATCTCGAGGAGGTCTACCGGCTCTACTTCCCCCACCGGCTCGCGCTGCTGTCGGACCGTCCCGAACAGGAGTTGCCGGTGCGACTGAGCGACGCCGAACTGCGTGCGCGAGCGCGCGAGCTGCGCCAGCGACTCGCCTCGCCCGCCTCGAGCTTCTTCGAGCCGCTCGTCGCCGCCGACCCGCTCGGCGCGTTCGAGGCGCGGGTCCGGAGCTGGCAGGAACGGGAGACGACGCTCCGGATGGTCGACGGTCAGCTCGTCACGCCGGACGGCCGGTTCGCGATCCTGCTGCTCGGTACGCGGAGTTCCGCCTTCGATTCCGGGTCGCAGGGGCGTCTGCTCGCGGACCTCGAGACGGCGTTCGACGCGATCGTCGCGCGCCGCGGAGCGGGCCTGCGGCTCGAGCGCAGCGCCGTCGGCGCCTTCGCCGTCGCGGCCGAACGCAGCATCAAGCGCGAACTGGTCTGGATCATCAGCGGCTCGGCCATCGGTGTGACGCTGCTGTTCCTCGCCTTCGTCGCCTCGGCGCGCGGCCTCGTGATCGTCGTGCTGCCGCCACTCAGCGGCATCCTCGTCGCCGTCACGTCGAGCCTGCTGGTGTTCGGCCGTCTCGACGGGCTCACGATGGCCTTCGGCACGTCGCTGATGGGCATCGCGATCGACTACTCCAATCACCTGCTGCTGCATCACGGCCTGGCCCGGCCCCCGGAGTCGCCGCTGCGCACCGCGGCCCGGCTGCGCGGAAGCCTCGTGCTCGGAGCGCTCACGACGGTCGCGAGCTTCGTCGGACTGCTGCTGACCCCGTTTCCGGCGTTCCGACAGATGGCGTTCTTCGCGATCACCGGCGTTCTGACGAGCCTTGCCGCGAGCCTGTGGATCCTGCCGACGCTGCTCGCGCGGGCTCCGGCGCTGCCGGCGCGAACCCGCGTCGCGGCGGCTCATTTCGACCGCGCCTACCGGCATCTCGAGCGCTTGCCGCGCCGCTGGCTGTTCGCCGGGCTCGCGCTGTGCACGGCCAGCGCCATCGCGCTGCCGGCCGTCGAGTGGTCCGACGATCTCTCGCGTCTCACGCGCTTCGACCCGGCGCTCGTCGACGAAGACCGGCGCGTGCGCGAGCGCGTCGAACAACTCGACGGCAGCCGTTTCGTGATCGCGCTGGCGCCCGACTACGACACCGCCGTGGCCCGGAACGACGAGATTCACGCGCGGCTCGAAGCCGTGGCCGAGACGGGTGCGCTCGACAGCACGCGCTCGCTGCACGCGCTGCTGTGGTCGCCAGAGCTGCAACGTCGGAATCTCGACGTGCTCGCGGCGCTCCCCGATCTGACGCAGCGACTCGACGCGGCCTTCCGCGCCGAAGGCTTCCGACCGGGCGCCTTCGCAGCGTTCGCGGACGCACTCGCCGGCCCGCCACCGGCGCCGCTGCGTCTCGGGGAGCTGCTGGCGAGCCCGCTGCGCGACCTGTTCGCGCCGTTCGTATTCGAGCTCGGGGATCGGATCGCCGTCGTCACCTACCTGCGCGGGCTGCACGATCCGGGCGCCGTGCGCGCCGCCCTCGCCGATCTCGACGACGTGCATCTCCTCGACCAGCGCAGTTTCGTCGACGACATCTATCGCGAGTTCCGCGAAACCTCCCTGCGCCAGATCCTGTTCGGCAGCGGCCTCGTGCTGCTGCTGCTGGCGTTGCGCTATCGCGCCTGGCGGCCGGTCCTCGCGGCCTTCGTGCCGTCGGCGTTGGTGGCGCTCGTCGTGCTCGCGGTACTCGCCGGGCTGCGCGAACCGGCGAACCTGCTGCACGTGATGAGCCTCGTGATGGTGATCGGCATGGGGGTCGATTACGGGATCTTCTGCGTGGACAGCGTCGGGCGGGGCGAGGAGTTCGGGGCGACCCTGCTCAGCCTGCTGTTGTCGTGCCTCACGACGGCGCTGGTCTTCGGCACGCTCTCGCTCTCGTCGCAACCGTCTCTGCGTGCGATCGGCCTCACGACCGGCGTCGGCATCCTGCTCTCGTTCGCGCTGGCGCCGTTGTCGGTGGCGGCGCTGCGCGAGCGGCCGGCGGATCGGAACGCGCGTGGCTGACGCCCGCCCCCGAGTCGGCCGGCCGCGGCGCCGGCGCGGGCGTGCCGGTGCGCTGCTGCTGGCGGGCGTGCTCGCCGCGGGATGCCGGCACCTGCCGCCTCCGCTGCGGGGTCGCGCGCTGCCGGAGTGTCCGGGGCTGTCGGTGGCGACCGATGCGATGCCCGGCGAGTTCCTGGTTCGCCAGCGGGTGCGCATCCGCTACGGGGACGAGAGCTGGTCCCTGCAACTGGTGGCCCAGAAGCGAGGGGACGAGCTCACGCTACTCGGCTTCCATCCGCTCGGCGCCAAGCTGTTCGCGCTGCGCCAACGCGGTGCCGACATCGCCATCGATGCCGCGCCGGCGCCGCTGCTCGAGATCCCTCCGCAGAACCTGCTGCACGATTTCTATCGCGAGCGCTTCCTCGGCGTCTCGATCGACGGCGCCGACGGCAGCTTTCGCGAGCGGCGCGGGAACGTCGAGATCCGCGAGCAGCGCAGCGCGGGGCGCGTCCGGGAGCGCCGCTTCGAGCCGCTCGGAGACGGCCCTGCCGACCCTGTCGTGCTGCGTTTCGAGCCGGCCGCGGCGGATGCGGACGCCGCGTCACGCGTCGTCGTCGAGAACCCGGCGTGCGGCTATCGATCCGAGATCACGACGCTGTCCGAGACACCGCTGCCACGCTCGATCGGGACGCCATGAGCGATCCGGCGCTGGACTCCAACTGGCGCACGAACGACCCGCCGCGGCGCCGCGCGCCGCTCGTCCTCTGGTCCCTGCTCGCGGCCGGTTGGTTCGCACTGAACTTCTTCGTGCTGTTCCCGGCCGCACTGCTGTGGAGTACCGGCACCGGCCTGATCCCTCCACCCGGCGCGACTCGCTGGCTCGGCGGCGCGCTGCTGGTCGCCGCACACGTCCCGCTGCTCGCGCAGCTGCGCGCGTTCATCGTCGAAGGACACGGGACGCAGCTCCCTTTGCGGCCCCCGGAGCGCATCGTACAGCACGACCTCTACGGCAGAGTCCGCAACCCGATGTACTGGAACTACGTCGCCATCGCGCTCGGGGAGGCCGTGCTGTACCGGTCGCTGGTTCTCGTCGCGTACAGCGCCGTGCTGTTCGCGCTGGCGCACGTCTATGTCGTGCGAGTCGAGGAGCCCGGGCTCCGGCGCCGCTTCGGAGACGACTACGACGCATACTGCACCCGCGTCCCGCGCTGGCTCCCGCGTGGGCGCAACCGCGCCGGCCCGCGGCGAAGCGGCCCGCCGGACTAGGCCTCGCGCGGGGCCGGCTGCGCGCAGATCGCTTCCCACGCGAACCGGGCGGCTTGCCGCAGGCGCTGTTCGATCGGGTAGTCGGGGTTCGCGAGCCAGTTGGTGATCGCGGCGTTGAGGATTCCGACCACCATCTCCGCCAGGAACGCCGCATCCTCGTCGCGGCGCACGTCTCCCCGCTGCTGGCCGTCCCGCAACAGCGCCGCGAAGGGTTCGTGGATGCGCTCGATGTACGGCGGCGGCTTGCCCGGCTCGGACTCGGTGCGGACCAGTTCCAGCAGCACATCGCGGGCGAGGCCCCGCGTCTCGGCGATCTGCTCCGCCGCGCTGCTGACGAAGCCGGTCAGGCGCTCGCGGGTCGACGCAACGGATTCGAACTCGTCCTTGAGCATGAGCTCGATGACGCCGAGCACCTCGGTGGTCATCTGCCGCAGCACGGCGTTCTTGCTCTGGAAGTGATTGAAGAACGTCGCCGGCACCACGTCCGCCGCCTCGGCGATCTGGCTCACCGTGGTGCGCTCGAAGCCCTGGCTGCGGAAAAGCTCCACGGCCGCGTCGTAGATCCGCAGCCGCCGCTCGCGCTTGCGCTTTTCCAGCCGTCCGACGGTCGCCGGCTTCCTGCTCGAGGTCCTCATCCTGGAATCCTCTTCCGGTGCGATCCGTCCGCTTCGGGCCGCCTCCAGACCTCCCTTGCCGGCCGCCCGTGGCCACCCTCGGGCTCGGCGGACTCGGGCCGGCGGGCTCAGGCGCCCGGCCGGGGGCAGCAGGCGGGGGGCAGCAGGCGGGGGTCGACCTCCTCGGAATCACTGATCAATCCGCAGGGATTGTAATATTTTTGGAGCATCATGTAAAACTGATTGTGACACTTCAATTGGTGTGGTATAAAAATCTCACTCGAGCCGGTGCCACCCTGCGTGGTCACCGCGGGGTCACCGAGTTCTGCGCCGGGAGGTCTGCTCCGATGCCGCACCGTTTCGAAGTAGTCGAAGACGAT
This sequence comes from uncultured Pseudomonadota bacterium, assembly GCA_900696485.1. Classification (GTDB taxonomy): domain Bacteria; phylum Myxococcota_A; class UBA9160; order UBA9160; family PR03; genus CAADGG01. The sequence continues at coordinate 155,821 of CAADGG010000102.1, read as the reverse complement.
TGCACCGGTTGCGGCCTGTGCTCCGAGCGGGCCCCGGAGAACCTCGAGATCCCCGCCGGCTTCTCGATCGCCGAGGTGTTCAAACAGCCCGAGACCTCCACAGAAGAGGAGGCGTGCCTCGAGGCATCCGAGTACTGCCCCGCGGGTGCGCTGCTGGCGCACACCAAGGATCTTTCCCCGGCCGACCCCGCGCAGAGCGGTGGCCAGGCCTCGTTCGTTCCGGCTGGAGAGTCCACGCCGGCTGGCATCGGGTCAGAAGACTGGAGAAACGACACATGAGCTTCGAAACGATCGACACCAACGTCAAGGCCCTCTGGCGCTTCGACTACGACTCGAACATCAAGCCGCTGCGGGACCTCTACGAAGTCGCCAAGAAGGAGCAATGGAACGCGGCGCTGGACATCCCCTGGCACATCGAGACCGATCCGAGCCAGATCGGCGACATGAGCGCTCCGAACGCCGAACCGTACGACTTCGTCAAGGCGCTGCCGAAGGAGAAGCAGATCGAGTTCGCCAAGCGGCGCTCGGCGCACCTGCTGTCCAACTTCCTGCACGGCGAGCAGGGTGCGATGATGATCTGCGGGCAGCTCGTGGAGGTCGTGCCGGACATGGACGGCAAGCTCTACGCATCCACGCAGGTGATCGACGAGGCCCGTCACGTCGAGGTGTTCCACCGCTACATCTCACGCCTCGACCGGATCTACCCGATCATGCCCGGGCTGAAGGCGCTGCTGAACGCGGTGCTCACGGCGGATCTCTGGCAGATGAAGTGCATCGGCATGCAGGTCATCGCCGAGAGCATCGCGATGGGGTCGTTCAAGACGATGCTCGCGATCACGCACGATGAGGTGTTCAAGAAGATCCTGCAGCTCACGTCCCAGGATGAGGCCCGCCACGTGTCCTACGGGCTGATCTACATGAAGGACGCCATCCCCAAGATGAACGAGCCGGACCGCGATCGTCTGGAGGACTTCGCCTTCACGGCGATGACGCTGCTCGCGACGACGCCACAGATGGAGGGCGGGCGCTCGACCGACCCGTTCGAGCAGATCTACCTCGAACTCGGCATCGACCCGCAGAAGGCGACCAGCGAGATCATCTCGCGGATGATGGATCCGGAGGCCGTCCGGGCCCAGCCGAACCCGTTCCGCGACTATGCCTACCCGCAGCTCGAGCGGGTCGGCGTGATCACCGACCGGACGCGGGCGAAGTATCGAGAGGTCGGCCTGGCGGCCTGAGCGCGAGGAACCGCAGGGATGGAGGCCGCGGCAAGGCTGCGGCCCCCATCCCTGGCTACGCCGGGTCCGGCGACGAGGCGTGCGGCGGCGCGGAATCCGCCTCCGACTCCGCCTCTGACTCCGCCTCTGACTCGGCGCTCGCACGCCGCAGCTTCCCGGTCGCGGTGCGGGCCAACGCGTCGACGACGCGGAACTCGCGCGGGATCTTGTAGCCCGGCAGGGCCGCGCGACAGTGGTCGCTCAGTTCCTTGCGCGTCGGCGGCGCCGCGGCGTCCGCCGGCACGATTTCGGCGACCGGCACTTCGCCGAGGTGCGGGTGCTCGCGGGCGAAGACGCGGCACTCGCGAAGGCCCGGATGGGTCGCGAGGACGGCCTCGACTTCCTCGCCGAAGAATTTCATGCCGGCCATGCTGATGCGGCTGGCGCGGCGGCCGGCGAGATGCAGGTCGCCGTCGGCGTCGAACCAGCCCTGATCCCCGGTCCGGAAGCCATCGGGCTCGAGGATCTGCGCGGCCGGCAGCCACGGCTCCAGGTATGCGTCGAGCAACCCGGGACCGCGGATGCAGATCTCCCCCGTGCGCTCCGGCGACGTCGGCCCGAGGATGCGCTCGCCGTCCTCGTCGCGCAGCCACACGTCGTAGTCCGGGAGCGGCCGGCCGAGGCAGGTCGGCTTCGTCGCGGCGGCGTGCAGGTTCGCGACCGGCAGGCCGACCTCGATGATGCCGAGCGCCTGCGACAGCGGGAAGCCGAAGCGCTGCGCGAAGGCCTCGGCGACGCTCGCGTGCAGCCCTTCGGCCGTCGAGATCGCGAGTCGCACGCCGGCGAGACCGACGTCGGAGGGATCCTTGCCGAGCAGGCGGTAGTGGTACGGCGAGGCGTAGAAGACCGTCGCGCGCGCGCGCTTCGCGAAGTCGAGCACCGTGCGCGCCAGCGAGCCGGACGGCAACAGGATCGTCGCGCCCTCGCGCAGGTACAAGAGGATCGAGACGACGAAGTGATGCGCCAGCGGGAGCAGCCACAGCACGCGATCGTCCGGACCGATCGCCAGCGCGCGGTTGGCGGCGGAAAGCCGGGCGAGGATCGTCGCGTGACCGAGGATCACGCCCTTGCGCCGACTCGTGGTGCCGGACGTGAAACGCAGATAGGCCGGATCGAGCGCGCGGAACTGCTCGTCGCCGGCGCCGTCGACCGGGCCGGCGTCCGGCAACGAGCACAGCGCACCGCCGCCAACCGCGCTGTCGACGACGTGATGGAGGTGCGCCTGGCGCGCGAAGTCCGCAAAGATCGGACCGCGATGATCCTCGGGAATCGGGACCAGACAGCCACCGGCCGCGAGGATGCCGAGCGCGCGCTCGATGAACTCCGGCCCCTGCGGCGCCAGCAGCCCGCAGCGGTCCCCGCGGCGCAGGCCGGCCGCGCGCAAGCGCGCGGCGTGCGTCTCGACGGTCTCGAGGAGTTCGCCGTAGCGGTGGACCTGCGTGCCGCCGGCGCCCTCGTCGACGAGCAGGGCCGGATGGTCCGGCCTCGTGCGTGCGCGCTCCCGGAGATCGTCGAGGAGAGTCACGAAGTGGCATGCCTTTCGTCGCGCCGGGCGGCGCGCGCGAGAATGTGGGCGCGGACGCGCTCGGGCGCCACCTCGCACAGCAGAGCGCCGGCGTCGGCCGCCAGCGCGGCGGCGATCCCCGCCGCTTCCCCGCTCGCGAGCGCGGCGCCGAGCACGCGCAGCGCGCCGAGCGCCTCGGCGTCGGCACCGAGGCAGCGTCCCGCCATCGCGAGCCGCGGATGCGAGCGGCTGATCAGGGCGCCGAGCGGGATCGAGCACGGACCGTCCGGGATCTCGAAGCGAGCGCGGCGGTGGTCGTGCCAGAGTTCGATCGGCCACGCCGAGACGGCGACCTCATCGTCGCGGCGGCGGCCGGTCCGCACGTCGCGGCCGGACACGCCGGTGCGGGCGCAGAGGCGGCGCGTCTCGCGGATGCCCACGCGCGCCGGCCACGCATCGACCCGACAGCGGGCGAACGCCGCGCGCGTGCGCCGCAGCCAGGCGACGACCTGTTCGGCCCCGGCACGCGCGCCGGTCTGCAAGGCGCGCAAGTCCGTCGCCGACAGTGGATCGAACGAGCCGCGTTCGGGTCGCGGCAGGTTCAGCGTCACATAGACCCGTCCGGACGCGAAGCTCGGTCGGACCAGCACGGCTTCGCAGCCGGCCGGAAGCTCCGCGCGCCGGACGGCGCGCGCGACGGCGCTCGTGAGCCGCAGTCGCTCGAAACCGCGCATTTCGGTGAGCGCGTCCGTGTCGACCTCGGCGAGCCGGAAGATGTACGACGCGATCTGCAGCGAATCCGGTTCGGCACACGCGAGATCGGCTCCGCCGAGCGCCCCCAGCACGGCGTCGCCACTCGTATCGATGACGACGGCGGCGTCGACGGCAGCCGGCGGTCCGTGCGCCGCCCGAGTCCGAAGCGCCTGACGTCCCGCGCCCTCCCGCGCCAGCGCCGCCGAGATCAGCTCGTGCCCGAGGTACAGGTCGAGGCCCGGCGTCTCCCGACACCAGCGGAGCGCGGCCTCGGCCACGCGCGGCGGATCGGTCGGCAGCACCCAGACGCGACCGGCGCGCTCCGGCTCGCCGGCCGCGCCGGCGTCCTGGAGCGCGCGCGCAAAGCGCAGCGGCAAGCCGGGATTCGCAGCCACCGCGTCGCCGGCATCGGCCCCGAGATAGAGGCCACAGAGCGTGTGGACGAGCGCCTGCGTGACGTTGCCCCCGAGCGACGCCTCCCGCTCGATCAGCACCGTTCGCGCGCCCGTCGCGGCCGCCGCCGACGCGGCCGCGATCCCGGCAAGGCCCCCTCCGACCACCGCGACGTCGAAGCGACCCTCCGGCACGCTCAGGTGCCGCGCACCAGGTCTGCCAGCAGTGAATCCCGGAACACGGACTGCTCTGCGTCGGAGAACACGCCGCGTTGGTGCGCGTGCGTCACGTTCAGCCGGCCGCGACGCAGGCTCATCGCCACGCAGCTTCCCGGAGACGGCGGGACCGGCGCGATGTGGAAGCCATTGCGAAGCTCGGCCCCGAAACAGCTCTCGAGGCGCCCCAGGAACTCGCCGGTGTACGCGAAGAAGAACGAGCACAACTCGCCGCCGAACGCGCGCCGTGCCATGTGCGTATAGAGCCGCGTCGGCGCAAAGCGCGCGAAGTCCATCGCGTCGGTCCCGTTCTCGATGTGACCGGCCTTGATCGCGGCGAGCCGCTGGGCCTTCAAGGCGCCGATCAATTCGTCCAGGTCCTCGACCTGGTCGGGAAGCACCTGGAACCAGAGCAGCGACACGTGGCTCCGGAAGACCGCCCCGGCCGTACCGCGTGGGCGCAGATTGACCGGCAACGGCACGACGTAGCTCCCCGCGTCGAGTCCGCGCGCGCGCGCCACCGCATGGTGCGCGCGGATCGCGACGGCCAGATAGAACAGCATCGGCGTGAGGAAACCGGCGCGGCGGCCGGCCGCCGCGACGACCCGCTCGCTGTCCGAGCCGTCGAGCGTCAACACGTCCCAGCGCAGCGCTTGCGGCGTGCGACGGCGCGGTCCGGCCAGCGACCGCATCGGGCGGGTCGCCAGCGACTCGAGCCAGCTCTGCCAGCTCCGTGCCGCACGCCCCCGCTCGCTGGCGGAGCGCTCCGGAGCGCTGGGACTCGCAAGCTCATCGGGATCGGGCAGCGTGTCGACGCGTTGTTCGCCGCGCCAGCAGGCGTCGAGCCAGCGGACGAAATGCTCGCTCCCGGAGCCGTCGAAGAGCAGATGCTGCCACGTCATCGCGAGGTCCGTCGCGGCGTCGCCGCGGTAGCGCACCACGTCGAAACGCAGCAACTCGCCGCGCCGCAGCGAACAGCGCTCGTTGAGCCGCTGCTCGAAGCGCGCCGGGAACGGCGCGTCCACGTCCGGCGCGTCGCCGCCGTCGTGTTCGTCGATGGGCGGCGCCGGCCGCGACCGCCCGGCGCGCAGATCGAAGACCGGTGCGCCGAGCCAGAATTTCCGGCGCACCGGGGCCCGCAGGATCGGCTGTGCTTCGGCTGCTTCGCTCACGAGCGCGCGGAAACGTCCCCCATCGAAACCCGGACCGAGGCGCAGCACCAGCTGCGAGAGGTGGCTCGCTCCGTTGGTCCGCGCGATCTCGGCATCGAACGCCCGCAGGAAACAGTCCGCCCCGGTCAGCCGGACGCGGGCCGGTCGGTCGGCGCCCGGAGCCACCAAGGTCAGTCGCCCTGCAACTGCGCGTGGACGAGAGCCGTGAGCGTCTCGGCCGACTCGAGGTTCTCCGGCGTCAGCAGGCTTTCGTCGACCCAGATCCCGGTGCTCTCCTCGATCGCCAGCATCAGCTGTGTGACCGCCAGCGAATCGAGGCCGGCGTCGACCAGATTCGACTGGGGCGAAAAGAGACCCTCGACGCTGAGGATGTCGTCGCGAAGGATCTGGAAAATGCGTTCCCCGAGCGCGTCACGGGACCACTCCGACATGGCGGCGCAGGGTAGCAGCCGCGCTGCATGTTTCTCGCGTTGAAACGCCGCGTGGCGTGACGTATCGTGCAGCGTATGAAGAGTCCGCAGCGGATCGCGATTCTCGGCGGGGGTCCCGCCGGCGCCACCTTGGCGGCCTTCCTGGCCAAGGAAGGCCGCGACGTCGTCCTGTTCAACCAGGGCAAGCGCCCGCCGGTGATCGTCGGGGAGTCTCTGGTCCCGGCCGTGGTGCCGTATCTGCGTCGCCTCGGGATCGAGCAGGAGGTCGCCGACTTCAGCATCTGGAAGGGCGGCGCGACCTTCGTCTTCGGCACCGAGGGCCGCTTGAACTTGCGCTTCAACGAGGTCCGCAAGGCGAAGACGACATACTCATACAACGTCCCGCGCGATCTGTTCGACGCCACCTGCCTCGACGCGGCGCGGCGCGCGGGGGTCCGGGTCGTCGATCATTCCGCGCGCATCGAGCGCGACGGCGACGGCGAGCGGGTCCGGCTGAGCGAAGATTCCCTGGCCGCCGCCCGCGGCGCGCTCGCCGGAGCGCCGGACTTCATCGTCGACGCGGGTGGGCGCCGGCGGATGCTGGTGCAACTGCTCGGCATTCCGACCGTCGACGGCGAGCGGCGGGATACGGCGCTGCACGCGCACTTCGAGGGCATCGAGGTGGAGATCCCCGGCAACGTCCACACCGACCGCCTCGAGCACGGCTGGCTGTGGCGCATTCCGCTGCCGGGCCGCGTCTCGATGGGCGTCGTCATCGATTCGACGTTCATCCGGAAGTTCGGAGACAACCCGAACGATCAGTTCGACACCTTCCTGAAGCACGACGCCGTGATCCGCGACTACGCGCGGACGGCGCGACGTATCACGCCGGTGGTCAAGTACTCGAACTACCAGAGCCACGCATTGCGCGGCGTCGGCCCGAACTGGGCGCTGGCCGGCGACGCCTTCGGCTTCGCAGATCCCGTGTTCTCGAGCGGCATGCTGATTGCGATGCAGAGCGCGGAATGGCTCTCCGGCGCGCTCCTGAAGGGAACCCCCGCCGCGCTCGCGAGCTACGAGAAGCGGGTCCTGCACAACCTGGCCTGCTGGAAGCGCGTGATCGGCTGGTACTACGACGGTCGCCTGCTGACGCTGTTCCGCGTCGGCCAGTACGTGAAGGATACGCCGATCGGGAAGCTGCTCGACTTCCACTTCCGCAAGCACATGCCGCGCATCTTCACCGGCGAGAATGCGACCCATCCGTACAGCCTCGGCCTCGTCCAGTTCATGATGAAGTATGGGCTCGCGCGGAACGATCCCGATGCGCTGCGGATCCACTGACCGCGGATCTCGTCGTGCACCCGGGGCAGCCGGTCGCGGCCGGTGAGGTTCCACGGAGAAGCATCGCGCGATCATTACGACGTGGTCGTCGTCGGCTCCGGGCTCGGGGGCCTGACCGCCGCGGCACTGCTGGCCCGCGCCGGCCGCCGAGTCCTGGTGGTCGAGCGTCACGATCGTGTCGGCGGCTACGGCCACGCGTTCCGCCGCGGCCGCTACCTGTTCGATTCCGCCGTCCACCTGGTGGGCGGCTGCGAACCCGTCGCGTACGAAGGCGGCGGGCTGCTCCACCAGCTGCTGACGACGCTCGGGATCCGGGCGGCGGTGGATTTCGATCGTGTCGATCCCTGCTACGAAGCGGTCTATCCGGATCTGGCGCTGCGCGTACCCTGCGATCTCGAAGGCTTCGTCGATGCGCATGCGGAACTGTTCCCGAACGAAGCCAAGGGGATCCGTCAGGTCGTCCAGGAGTGCCTGAGCATCCGCCTCGAGGCGCGCCGCGCCGCCGAACTGGCGCGCGCCTTCGACGTGAGCGGGGCCCCGGGCCGCTTCCCGACGCTGCTGCGCTACCGCAAGGCCACGTTGGCCGAGGTGCTCGAGGACCACATCGACTCCCCGAAAGCCCGGGCGCTGCTCGGCACGCTGTGGCCGTACCTGGGTCTGCCGCCCTCCCGCGTCTCCTTCCTGTACTTCGCAACGATGCTGATGAGCTACGTGGCCGACGGCGCGTATGCCTGTCGCGGCAGCTTCCAGCGCTTCGCCGATGCGCTGGCCCTCGGCGTCCGCAGGGACAGCGGTGAGGTGCTGCTGCGCAGCAGCGTGCGACGGATCCTGGTGGAACACGAGCGCACGCAGGGAGTCGTGCTGGAGAACGGACAACGGATCCGCAGCGACTGCGTGCTGTCGAATGTCGATCTGCTCCAGACCGTCCACGAACTGGTCGGACGCGAGCGCTTTCCGGATCACTACGTGCGGGCGCTGGATCGCCTCACGCCGTCGCTTTCCGGGTTCGTGACGTACCTCGCGACCGATCTCCCCCTCTCGTCGGGCACGACCTCGCGCGAGACGTTCTACTTCCCCTCGTGGGATCACGACGCCGCCTACGCGGGCTGCCGGCGCGGCCTGCCGGACTGGCTCACGGTCACGGCCCCGAGCCTGTCGGATCCCTCCCTGGCGCCCGCCGGCGAGCAACTGCTGGTGCTGACGACGCTGGTCCGGCACGACGCCATCGACTGGCGCAGCCAGAAACATCTGCTGGCCGACGCGCAGATCGCGATCGCCGATCGCTCGATCGCGGGACTGCGCGACCATCTTCGCTTCCGCGAAGGGGCGAGCCCGCGCACGCTCGAGCGGTACACGCGGAACTCGAACGGCGCCGTCTACGGGTGGGAACTCTCGCCGCATCAGGTCGGACCCGGGCGGCCCGGCAACCAGACGCCGATCCCGGGGCTCCATCTGGTCGGCCACTGGACGCAGCCGGGCGGCGGCGTGTACGGCGTGGTGTCTTCGGGCGTGCAGACCGCACGGGCCGTCCTGGGACTTCGCCGCGAGGCCGAGCTGTGGGAGACGCTCGGCAGCCCGGAATCCGCTCCGCGGCCCTAGGGTCCTGGGTCCCGACGATCTCGCGGCGATCGACATCGCCGCGGGATCGTCGGGCCGGACCCGGGGGTTCGACGGCGAACTCCTGAAACCGCACACTCCCGCGATCATGTCGGTCCACGGCCGCTCGACACCCTGCTCGCTCCGGGCGCTCGGCATGCTGACGGCGCTCGGCCGCGGCAGCGACGAGATCTGGCCGCGACTGGTGGCCGGCGAACCTGCCCATCTGACGGTTCGCGACGATCTGGTTCCGGGACGCCCGCTCGTCGTCGGAGCCGTGACCGGCGAGCTGCCGCGGCTTCCGCGCGGACTCGCTCGCTATGCGTGTCGCAATAACTCGATGACGCTGGCCGCACTCGAGCAGATCGAGGATGCCGTGCGCGACGTCGCCGCCGCGGCGGGCCGGCGCCGTGTCGCCGTGGTGATGGGCTCGAGCACGTCGGGTGTGAGCGACGCCGAGGCGGCGATCCGACATCAGCACCTGACGGGCGTTCTGGCGCCTTCGTTCCACTACGAGCAGCTCGAGTTCGGCGGCGCCTCGGCGTTCGTAGCGAAGCTCTTCGGCCTGGGCGGGCCCGCCTTCACCCTGTCGACGGCCTGCTCCTCCGGCGCCCGGGCGCTCGCCAGCGCGCGCGCGCTGCTCGCGCTCGGGATCGTCGACGCCGTCCTCGCCGGGGCGACCGACACGCTGTGCGGTCTCACGACCAACGGCTTCAGCGCCTTGCAAGTGGTTTCCGACGAGATCACGAACCCGCTCAGCCGCAACCGCAATGGCATCACGCTCGGCGAGGGATCGGCGCTGTTCCTCGTGACGCGCGAGGCGGAGGGGATCCAGTTGCTCGGCGTCGGCGAGTCGAGCGAGGCCCACCACATGTCGGCGCCGGATCCGCACGGCGCCGGCGCCGAAGCGGCGATGCGCGCGGCCCTGGCGGACGCCGGCGTCCCGCCCGACGCCATCGCGTACGTGAGCCTGCACGGAACCGGAACCGCCCTCAACGACGCGATGGAGTGCCGGGCGATCGCGCGCACCTTCCCGTCGCCACCCCCATGCAGCTCCGCCAAACCGCTGGTCGGCCACACGCTCGGTGCGGCCGGCGCCATCGAGGCGGGTTTCTGCTGGCTGATGCTGCGCGAACAGGACTCGGGAAGACTCGCGCTGATCCCGCACGCATACGACGGCGAACGCGATCCCGAACTCGCCGCGATTCCATTGGCCGCCAAGGGGATGCAGGTGGCGGCCGGACCGGTGCTGACCAACGCGTTCGGTTTCGGCGGCAACAACTGTAGTCTCGTCCTTGCTCGAGGGGCGGCGTGATCCCCGCCGTCGTCCGCGGCTGGTCGGCCTGGTCGCCGGGACGCGAGGATCCCGCGGCGTGGCGCGCCTGGGCCCGCGCTCCGGAACTGCTCGCAAGCGAGGGCTGCCCGGACGTCCAGTTCCTCCCCGCCATGCTGCGCCGGCGTTGCAGTCCACTCGCGCGCATCATGCTGGAGACGGCCTACGCGGCCTGCCCTGCCGAAGAGCGCGCGCAGGTTCGAACCGTGTTCGCTTCCCGGCACGGCAACATCAACGAATCGATCCCGATGCTCGATCGGCTCGCCGAACGTCAACCGATCTCGCCGACGAAGTTCAGTCACACGGTCCACAATGCCCAGGCCGGCCTGTTCTCGATCGCGGCCGACAACCGCCAGGCGTCGAGTTCGGTGGCGGCCCAGCAGGATACGTTCGCCTGTGGCTATCTCGAGGCGCTGACCCACCTGCAACGGGATCCCCGCAGCGCCGTGCTGCTCGTCATGGCGGACATCCCGTTGGCTCCGACCTTCGCGAAGCTGGTCGAGGAACCCGCGGCGACCTATGGCCTCGCCCTGCTGCTGGCCGCCGGAGGCGAGGGTCCGACGCTCGGATTCGAGACCGCGGCGTCCGATGCGGTCGTGCCGGCCCGCGCCTGGCCGGATGCCCTGGAGTTCCTGCGCTGGCTGCTGGTCGACGAGGAGCCCCTCGTGCTCGGCGCCGGGGCCTGCCGCTGGCGCTGGGAGCGGCACACGCCGAGCAGCGCGTGATTGCCGACCGGGATCATCATCCTCTCGGGCGAGATCGACGAGAAGACGAGCGGCGTCACGCACGACCAATCTCCGGCAGCCGACACATCGGAGCGATCAACACAGCCCTCATCGTGCTCGGAGACCCTGTCCGCTCAGCGCAGGCCGCCGGCCCTTCCGACGATGCGGCGCGCCTCTGCGAGGCTCAGTCGCTCCGGGATCTGCATCGGGGTGACTCCGTTGAGCACGGGCTCTCTGCCCCCCGGGATGGGGGGGGAGACGTTCTGGACACCGCGGCAACTTCCTCGGACCGGACGCCACCAAGCTTCTGTTCGGTGCTTTTTCCCCACCCTTTTTCGCGCCGTCGCGTGTAGTATGCGGCCCGGTCCAGCCGACCATCCGGTAAGTACGCAGCCGGGGCTTCTCGCCCGGCCGCGAGCGCCGCGGGTCTGGCTCGAAAGGGAGTTCCCATGCACGGCCTGCTCGCCTTCCTGCTCGTTCTGCTCTCGACGGTTTTCAGCGGCCCGTGCCGCTTCGGCGAGGATCCGCAGTTCCTGACTCCGAGGCCCGATCAGCTCTCGCTCGCCGGCGAGATTTCGGTCGCCCTCCGGCTTCCTCCGGGCCCGCGGATCGACACGTTCGCCGTGACGCTCGACGGCGTCGACGTGACGGATTCGTTCACCGTGACGGGGCACGTCGCAACCGGCACCGTGGTGAGTCCTGCCGGCAGCCACGAGTTGGCCGCCGTGGTCGCCCTCCGAGACGGTGAAGAGCACGAGGGCCGCGTCTCGTTCGAGACGATCGACATCGAGGATCCGGACTGTGAGATCCTGAACGCGATGCACTGCGCGCTTCCCTATCCGTCCTCTCATTTTTCGAAGCCCGCCGACACCGCGACGGGCCTCCAGCTCGCCGTTCCCCAGGTGGCGATTCCGGCCGTCGTCGGCAACCCGGTTCCTGCCGCCATCATCAATACCGTCGACGGCTTCAGTCCGACCGTCCAGCCGGTGATGGGGTTCTCGAAGCCGGTGGATCTCATCGCTTCCGGGCTCTCGCGTTTGCGCCCGGTCTGCCTCGGTTCTCCGGAAGAAGATCCCGAGTGCGTTCCGGATTCGGACACGCCCTGGGAAGGCGTACGCACGCACGACGACCGCTCCGTCCGCGACCCGGACCATGCCACCGTGTTGCTGCACTGGAGCGGCGAGCGGGTGCTGCACTGGGCGGAGCTCGACGCCGCCGCCGTCACGCCGGAGCGTCAGGGCTTCCTGCTGCGCCCGGCCGAGAGCCTGATCCCCGGGGAGCGCTACATCGTGGCGGTCCGCAGGCTGGTGGCCTCCGATGGGACGGCGATCGAGGCGGAGGCGCCGTTCGCGGCGTTGCGTGACCGGCGGCCGACCGACATCCCGCAACTCGTGGAACGTCGCCAGCGCTTCGAGAGGATCTTTCGTCGCCTCGCGCGTGCTGGAATCGACCGCGACGAACTCGTGTTGGCGTTCGATTTCACCGTACAGAGCGATCACCAGCTCACGCACCAGATGCTGACGATGCGCGACACGGCGCTGGCCTGGCTTGCCGCGCAGACGCAGCCCACCTTCACCGTGGACAGTGTCGAGGAGTTCGACTGCTCCCAGCCCGGCCAGGCCATCTGGAAGGAGATTGCCGGCACGTACCAGAGCCCTCTCTTCCTCGAAGCCCTTCCGGTCGCCACCAACGCCCCCCAGCACACCGTCGATGGGAACGACGACCCGGTGATGAACGGCGTGATGAATCCGCCCTACGACCTGTCGATCCCCTGCCTCGCCCACCCGGAGTTCGGGGACGCGGAGGCCGAGATCCACATGCTGTTGCTCGGCCACGGGATCTTCGGAACCGGCAAGCAGATGGTCGAAGGGATCCCGCCGGCCGCCGCCCTCGTGATGGACCACTTCGAGGGCGCGCCGGCGCCGGACGGGGGAACGAGGACCACGCGCCGCTGGAACTACATCGCCGGCGCCACCAACTGGACCGGATGGAGCGGCTTCGCCGACGGAGCCCGGGACGGCCTGTGGATCGCCGGCCAGATCATCGGGTTCGGTCCGACGAGTGCGCTCGAGAACTTCCCGGCCCTGCCCGATCGCCATCGCCAGGGTCAGCTCAACACGCTCGTCCTCTCCCGGCTGATGAAGACCGGCGCGTTCAACGCCCATCCGGCCTTCCAATCCGCGGACGGCAGCGGACTGCTCCCCACGACGGCCGAGCAGTACTACTACGGGATCAGCATGGGCGGCGTGCAGGGTCTCTTCCAGGCCGCGCTCTCGCAGGACATCGAAAAGTTCGGGATCGACGTCGGCTCGATGAACTTCTCCTTCCTGCTCCAGCGCTCGACCCAGTTCCCCATCTTCGATGCGCTGCTGACGAACATCGGGCTCTCCGATCCGCTGGACCAGCTCGTCGGCCTCGGACTCCTGCACGAGCTGTGGGTCTCTGCAGACCCTGCCGGCTACATCACGCACGTGACGGATCCGGAGAACCTGCTACCCGGCAACGAGTTCGCGAAGAAGATCTACCTCTCGCCAGCCTGGCTCGACTATCAGGTGTCGAATCATGGCACCGAGGCGACGGCGCGGACGCTCGGAGTCGCCAGCGGACCCGGCTCGGTCCAGAAGGAACTCGCGGCGATCCCGGACGCGCCATCGGGCACGCCCCTCGATTCGGCGCTGATCGTGTGGGACACCGGTCTCCACGATCTCCTCGACCCGGCCGGCCAGGCATCGATCCCCCCGCTCGCCAACCTGGTCGTGCCGAAACCGACCCACGACCCGCACGGCGCCCGGCCCTTCATACCGGCGGGCATGCAGACGCTGCTCGAGTGGGCCCAGCCCGGCGGCACCCTCCGCAACTTCTGCGACGACGATGGGATCTGCAATGCTTCGCAGCCGTGGGAGTGCCGGGTCGGCATCGACGGTACGGGCCAGGTCGTCGAGGGCTGTCCCTAGTCGCAGCGGCCAGTCCCGAGAGGATCCGATGTCGCCGATTCGCTGGCCGCTGGCGCTCGATGCGTTCCTCGTCGTGCTGCCCCTCGTCCTCCCGGGGCGTCGGGTCGACGGCGCGGCAGCACGCGCCGCGCTCAGCGGATGCGCAGCTCGCTCGGCCCCGGACCGGGCAGTCCGCGCTCGATCATGAAATCGAAGAGCCAGCGGCTGTAGCGCCCCGTCGTGGCTTCCCCGGTGAGGACGCGCGAGACGTGCTTGCGCACATGGGGATTCACGAGCCGGCCGATCCAATTGGCCTCGGCAGGGTCCCCGAGGCGGATCAGCTCGAAGATCCTGCCGTCGTAGTAGGTCCCGACGAGACGGCGCCAGGCCGCATGGTGACGCCGGGTGCGGACTTCATAGCGCCGGAAGGCCGCCGGCGTCCCGGTGCGCACGGCGCGGGCGAGAGCCATCGCTCCGTCCATCGCGAGCAGCAGCCCGCTCGAGAAGATCGGGTCGGCGAAGCCGAAAGCGTCACCGACCAGCGCCCAGCCCGGTCCGACACCGACGCGCGTCGTCCATTGGTAGTTGCCGTAGCGGAGCACGGGAGACAGACGCCGGCACCGGGCCGTCAATTGCTGCAGGCGCGGATCGGCCGCGCAGAGGCCCTCGAACTGGGCGATCGCCTCGCGACCGAAGCCCGCCAGCGCGTCGGGGCGGATGACGATGCCCAGCGACACCCGGTCCTCGGACACCGGAATCCGCCAGCACCAGCCCTGCCGCAGATGATCCATGTGCACGTGGCCGGCATGATCGATGGGGATGCCGGCGCAGTGTGCGAAGAGCGCAGTGTCGTGCCGATCGCCGGCATCGGCAGGCAGATCGAGCAGACGGGCAATCGTGTTGGCGCGGCCCGTCGCGTCGACGAGCAGATCCGCAGGCCCGCCGAGCAGATCGGCCGCCGCCACCGCGCTTGCGCCGCAGAGCCGGACACGACCGGGCGCATCCGGGTCGCGCTCGAGTCGCGCCGGATCCGGGAGCACGTGGGCGCCGCTGTCGCGACAGGCGGCGAGCAGCGTGGCGTCGAAGCGCTCGCGCGGCACGTTGTACGCATAGCCGGGGATCCGGCCCGCCGTCGCCGCGAAGCGGAAGGCGACCGGCTCGCCGTCGCGCGGCACGAAGGTCGCGCCGGGCTTGAGGACTCCGTAGGACCGCACCTCGTCCTCGATGCCGAGCGTGCGCAGGATCGGCGTCACGGCCGGGATCAGCGATTCTCCGACGACGAGCCCGGTCGGCCGGCCGCGCGCGAACAGCACGACGCGGATTCCCTGCCGGCGCAGCAAAGCCGCCAGCGTGGTCCCGGCCGGCCCGTCGCCCGCGATCACCACGCTGCGGATCGGTCGTCGGCTCATGCGGCGGGAGTATCGCGGCCCGTGTGCGCCTCGCGCAATCTCGAGCGGACCGGCCGCGTTGTGAGGAGCAGCAGCGAACTCTACCGTGGCGCGGCCATGCCGCCCGCACGATCCACGAACCGCACACGCCAGGTCCTTGCCGGCCTGTTGCAGGGCGGCTTCTATCTCAGCTACCCGCTGATCCTGTATCTGGCGCACACGCGCCTGTCGACGGCGCGCGTCGGCGGGATCCTGCTGGCGCTCTACGGCGCGTCGCTTCTGCTGCGCCTGCGCGGTTCCACCGGAGACCTGTGGCTGGTCGTGCGCCAGCACCTGCCGCTGCTCGCGCTGATCGTCGCCGCGATCGTGTTGGCCGACCGCACGCTGCTGCTGCTGCTGCCGATGCTCGTCAGCCTCTACCTGTTCGGCACCTTCGCCCGCAGCCTGTCCCGAGGCCCGCCGATGATCGAGCGCTTCGCCCGTGCGATCGAGGAGGATCTGCCGGACTTCACGCTGCCGTACTGCCGGCGCGTCACGATGATCTGGTGCGGTTTCCTCGCGGCCAATACCATGGTCGTCGCCGGACTGGCGTTCGCCGCCCCGCTTTCCTGGTGGGCCCTCTACACCGGTGTATTGTTCTACGGGCTGCTGGGCGCGCTGCTCGTGCTCGAGTTCTGCGTGCGCAAGTGGTGGTTCCGGCACTACGACCAGGGTCTGGCCGATCGCGTCTTCGCGCGCCTGTTCCCCCCGGAGAACACGCCCAACGGGCGGCGTTCCCTGGCCTACGCGGCGCGCCGGCAGGCCGACGCCGCGGGCCCTACGAGCGGAAGCGCCGGAACACCAGCGACGTGTTGACGCCGCCGAATGCGAAGTTGTTGCTGGCGATCGTCTCGCAGGCGAGTTCGCGTGGCTCGGCGCGCACGTAGTCGAGCGGAGCGCAGCGGGGGTCCACGCGTTCGAGATGAAGACTCGGCGCCACCCATCCTTCGCGCAGCATCTCGAGCGCCAGCCATGCCTCGAGGGCGCCGCAGGCGCCGAGCGTGTGCCCGAGATGACCCTTCAGCGTGCTGACCGGCGTCCGGTCCCCGTAGACAGCGAGCGTCGCCTGACTCTCCGCAATGTCTCCGGCGTCGGTCGCGGTTCCGTGCGCGTTCACGTAGTCGACGGCTTCTGCATCGATCCCGGCCGCGGCGAGCCCGAGGCGCATCACTTGCTCCATGCCACCCGGGTCCGGACGGGTGAGGTGCAGACCGTCGCAGTTGGTGCCGAAGCCGAGCACCTCGGCGTAGATCGTCGCGCCTCGCCGCTTGGCATGCTCGAGTTCCTCGAGCACCAGGCAGCCGGCGCCCTCCCCGACGACGAGCCCGTCGCGATCGACATCGAACGGGCGCGGCGTCTGGTCCGGCTCGTCGTTGCGTGTCGACGCCGCGTACAGCACATCGAAGACCGCCGCATCGAGCGCATCCAGCTCTTCGGCTCCTCCTGCCAGCATGACGTCCTGGAGCCCGAAGCGGATCGCTTCGGCTCCGTACCCGATCCCCTGGCTACCCGACGTGCATGCGGAACAGGTCGGGATGATGCGGCCCCGCACGCCGAAGAACTGTGCGAGGTTCGCGGCGCAGGTGTGGCTCATCAACTGGAGGTAGTCGTTCGCACCGATGCCGCGGGTGGTCCTGCCGCCGTAGATCTGGCGGGTATAGACGCCCATGGCCGGCGGACTGCCGGAACTCGAGCCGTAGCTGATGCCGCAGCGGCCGGAGTGGAGCACGGGGTCGCCGAGGAGCCCGGCATCCTCGAGGGCAAGCTCGGTCGCGCGCGTGGCCAGCAGCGAGACCCGTCCCATCGCCCGCACGCTCTTGCGTGGGTAATGCGACGGCGCCGTGAAGCCCGCCACCGGGCCGGCGAGGCGCGTGCGCAGGGAATCGATCTCGTCCCAGGCCGCGATGCGCTGGATTCCGGAGCGGCCGTGTTGCAGCGCGTCCCGGGACTGCTTCCAGTCGCAGCCGATGGGAGACAGGCCCGCCATGCCCGTGACGACCACTCTTCGGCTCATACACCCTCCGCGTGCGGCTTGGCCCGCGAAGACCGGACCTCCGACCCCGCGTCTCCCCAGTAGTCGAAGAAGTTGAACCACTGATAGGGAGATGCCAGGCAATGATGTTCGAGGCGGCGGGCATAGCTTGTCAACAGGGCCGCGACGGCTTCCGTGCGCCCTTGCCGCGGCAGACGAACCCGTTCGGCCAGCAGGTCCAGCTCGACCCGATAGCGGGCGGGACCCTCGCGCAGCGCGATGATCGAGACCAGCGGACAACCGAGCAAGCCCGCCAGCAGGATCGGAGCCTGCGGGAGTTCGACGGACCCGCCCAGCAGCGGGATCGCCAGGGCGCGATCGCGAGCGCCGATCTCGATCCGATCGGCGAGAATCGCGATGTGCTCGCCGCGCCGTAGGCGCTCGCGGATCGCGAAGACCGAGTGCACCGAGGACGGGTCGACCGAGATCACCCGGTCCTCGATCTCGGGGGCCAGCTCCCGGAGAACGCTGTTCAGGCGCTCGGCGTTGGCGGTGAACATCAAGACGTGGACGGTTCGTCCGGCACGCTGCGCGAGCAGACGCAGCGCATCGAAGCTCCCGATGTGGGCGCCCAGCAGCAGGGCGCCGCGGCCCTGCTCGGCGAGCCGATCGACGTAATCGAGCCCGTGGCTGGTGAACTCGAACTCGTCGCCACGGCCGAACCAGATCGCCAGCCGGTCGACGATGGCCAGCGCGAACGTGCAGTAGTGGCGGTAGCACTCGCGCAGACCCGGCGGGCGCGGGAGCACGCGACGACCCTCGGCCGTCGCGTGGATCCGGCGCAGGTAGGCAAGCGAGGCGCGACGCCCGGGCGCGTCCGTCAGAAAGAAGTACGTCACGACGGCGTAGATGAGGGGCAGGCTGGCACGCCGGCCGAGCGTCCGGTAGCAGGCCGCCGTGAAGCGGATCCCCCAGATCGAGCCCCGCTCTGCGATATGACCCCAGCCGGGCAAGCGTTTCGGACCGGCCAGGCGCGCCGGACCCGGGCGCGCGGGGTCTCGAGGTCCCAGCGCTAGGCCCGGGAGGGCGACCGGCTTCGCCGCATGCTAACCGCGCCCGTCGATCAGATCGACGACGTCGCCGAGGGTGCGAATCGCTTTCAGCTCCTCGTCGCGGAAGGCGACTCCGGTCCGCTCCTCGAGTCGGACCGCCAGGTCGATCGCATCGATGCTGTCGAGATCCAGATCGTCGACGAGATGCGTCTCGGGCCGGAACGATCCGGTTTCGAAGCCGAATTCCTTCTGGAGGACGTCCGCCAGGACCTGGAAGATCTCATCGCGCGATGCCATGTTCGATCGGGACCTCTCAGAGGCGTGGATTCTGCTGCTTCTTGGCGTAGAAGTCACGCAGCGCCGCGGTGACCCTGCGCGCCGCGACGCCGCGGCTCGATGCGCCGCGCGCGAGCGGCGTCGGGTCGAGCGTCGTGCGGCAGTCGATCTGGATCTCGAGTCGCTCGTCCGGCATGTCGTACCACGGCCGACCGCGGCCGAGCGCCGGCGGTGTGCAGGTGATCACGACCGTGCGCATCGGCTTGCCACTCTCGAGGGCCACGTGGGCCGCACCGCGCCGGAACGGGCCCAGACCGCCGGGGGGAGAGCGGGTCCCTTCCGGAAACACCAGCAAAGAGCGTCCGGCTCGCAGTCGCGCGACCGCAGCATCGACGAGTTCTCCCCCGCGGTCGTTCGCGAGATAGCCGGTTCCGCGGATCACGCCGCGCATGAAGGGATTCGACAGCGCCGCCCGCTTGACGACGCAATCGGCCTGCGGCATCAGCGACATGACGAAGACCGCGTCGAGCAGCGTCGGATGGTTGGCGATGACGAGCTGGCCCGGCTCCTGCAGCGCCTCCTCGCCGAGGACGCGGACGCGGAGCACGTCGATCGCCGTCATGAAACGGATGAATCCGCGGAAGAAGCGCTGGACGACCGCCTGACAGCGGAGTTCACGATCCTGCGGGGAGCCCGGCAACCGGCGCAGCACCGGAAACACGACGAACGCCAGCAGCAGCCCGCACAGTCCGAAGACGGCGAACGAGACGCCCGACCCGAGCGCGCGACGAAGACGCGTCATCAATGGCGAAAGCCCACCGGCATGCCCTCGGGTGCGGAAATTATCGGCCGCCGGACGGAACCGCAAAGCCGCCGGACGCGTCGCGCTGGGACTCGGACCGAAACGCACCGGGCGAGGCGGGCGCCGCGTCTCCTCATGCCCGTGCCGGCGGGGAAAACGAGGCTGCCGTGCGGAGAGAAGCCAGCTATCACTACCCGCGCTCGCCACCCGGAAGGCCCCGCGATGAGCGCCGATTCGTCCCGCTTCGACCTCAAGGTCTCTACCTCTCCGCGGGCGCGCCGGGGGCAGTGGCTCCCGTGGCTCGTATGGGCCGGCTCGTTCCTGTGCATCTGGGCGGCCCTGGTGACCGCCAACGACTGGGGCGCGCGCGTCGCGGCACACTGGCCGATCTCGATCGCCATGGCGCTCGGGTCGTACGTCGCCGGCTCGACGCCGATGGGGGGCGGGACGATCGGATTCCCGGTCCTCGTCCTGTTCTTCGACCAGCCCGCCGACTTCGGGCGGCAGTTCAGCTTCCTGATCCAGTCGATCGGGATGACCAGCGCGTCGATCTACATCCTGTGCTCGCGCCGGACCGTCGCGTGGGGCGTCTTGCCGTGGGCCGCCGGGGCTTCGGCGCTCTCCCTCGTCGCGACCCACTATTGGCTGTTCCCGCTCGTCTCCGACGTGGCCGTGAAGCTGACCTTCGCCGGCATCTGGGGAGGCTTCGGCCTCGTGACGCTCGTGAAGCTCCGACAGCTTCTGGCGCACCATCACGCCCCGACGCTCGGGCCGCGACCCGACATGCTGCTGGGCGTCGCCGGCGGTCTCATCGGAGGCTTGGCATCGGGCCTTACGGGGGTCGGCGTGGACATGGTGGTCTATACGCTGCTGGTACTCGTCTATCGCGCCGACCTGCGCCCGGCGATCGCGACCAGCGTGATCCTGATGTCGTGGAACTCCATGGTCGGAGCGCTGCTCACCTTCGCCGACGGCGGCGTCGAGGCCGAGGTCTTCAGCAACTGGATGGCCGCCTCGCCGATCGTGCTGCTCGGCGCGCCGCTCGGCGCCTGGGTCATGACGCGGATCCGGCGCGGTCCCACCCTCTTGTTCGTTTCCGCGCTCTGTATCCTGCAACTCGTCTGGACGCTCTCAAGAGTCGGAGCGACGGCGCCGATCCTCTTCCTGACGGCGATGGCCGTGGTCGGCCTCAACGTGTTGTTCCACCTGCTCTACGCCTACGGGCGCCGTTTGCGCCCGGATCCCGGGGAGGAGCAGCTGGGAGTCCTCGAGGGGTGATCGATGATGCCGAATGGGTCGCGGAGGAGAGGCACGAGGCGGGCGGAGTTCTCTCGTCTGCTCGGGCTCGCGGTCGTTCTGTCCGCGATCGGCTGCGCGTCGACGCCCGAGGGCGCGGAGACGCACCCGGCGATCCAGGATCCCCTGGAATCCGTGAATCGTCCCGTCTTCGGCGTCAACCGGAAGTTCGACGACTACGCCCTGCGACCGGTCGCGCGCGGCTGGAAGTTCATCACGCCGGCCGCGATGCGCCGCTCGATCACCAACGTGTATCGGAACTTCACGTTCCCCCAACGCTTCGTCAGCGCGATGGGACAGGCGGAGATCCGCGAGGCCCATGTCGAACTCGCTCGCTTCCTGGTCAACTCGACCGTCGGGATCGGCGGCCTCTTCGACCCGGCTACGAGACTGGGGCTCGAGAAGTTCGAGGATGATCTCGGCATGATGTTCGCCCATTGGGGCATTCCCTCCGGACCCTTCATCATGATCCCGGTCATGGGGCCCTCGACCCCGCGCGACACCGTGGGGGACGTGTTGGCGATCGCCCTCAACCCCTTGATCTGGGTCGGTGTCAGCGTCCCGCCGATCGGATTCCTGTTCGCGATCAACGGGCGGGCGGAAGCCGATGACACGATCGAAGCTTCGAAGGAGGCCGCCCTCGACTACTACGTCTTCGTCCGCGATGCCTTCATCCAACAGCGCACGAGAACGGAGTTCGTCACGCAGGCCGACGATCCCCTCGACGATCTCTACATGCTCTACGAGGAGGAGGCGAGTCCGGCCCCCTACCCCCTCCCGTGCGACCCCACCGCAGCACCCGCCACCCTCTCCGGACTCGCGGCCCAGGACGACTGCTGAGCCCATCGCCCGTCAAGAAAGGGGTCGGGTTCGTTTCGTCAACTTTTCCCCCCGCCGGGGGAAAAGTTGACGAAACGAACCCGACCCCTTTCTTGACGTTCTTGACGGGTGGGGACGTCTTACGTACTTCGACGGATCTGATCTCGTCGTGTAATATCTCGGCATGCCGGCGGCGACCTCGTCCCCCACCGCGAAGAGCCTGCTACTGGATCTGCTCTCGACCCTCCGCAAGGGATCGATGCCGGTCCGCGCGCTGCTGGAAGCCGGCTCGCTGTTCGGCATCACCGAGAACAGCCTGCGCGTCGCCCTCACGCGCGGTCTCGTCGAGGGCTTGCTGGAACGCGACGAGCGCGGGGCCTACCGGCTCGGGGAGCGCGCGCGCGCGGTCGCCGAGCGGGTGGCCTCGTGGCGCCGGCTCGAGGAGCGCATCCGTCCGTGGTCGGGCGCATGGCTGATGGTCCTCGCGCCCAGTCGCACGGGCAGCCGCCCGGCGCAGCGCCGCCATGTCCGCGCGCTCCGGCTGTTCGGGTTCCGCGAGCTGACGCGCGGCGTCGCGCTGCGGCCCGACAATCTCACCGGCGGCGTCGACGCCGCGCGCACGGAACTGACCCGACTCGAACTCGCGCCGGGCTCGATCGTCGGTGAGTTGCGCGGCCTCGACCCGCTGACCGACGCCCGTGCCCGCGCACTCTGGGATGCCGACGGCCTCGTCGATGGCTACCGCAAGATGTGTCGGGAGCTGGATGCCAGCGCCCGCCGCATCGCCACGTTGCCCGAGACGGCGGCGCTGGTCGAATCGTTCCGGACCGGAGGGGCGGTGCTCCGACGGCTGACCCTCGACCCGCTGCTTCCCGAGCCGATCGTGCCAGCGGGCGAACGGGCAGCCCTGCTCGCAGCCATGGGTCGCTACGACGCGGTGGGGCGCGACTGCTGGGCTCCGTTCCTCTCGCGCCACGGGATCCGGCACCGAAGCGCCCCGACGGATACACGCGCCCATGCCTGGGGAGACTTCTCGTGACCCCCGCCGAGCCGACGGACTCGACGGCCCGGCCGGCGTCGGCGCCGAGCGATCCCCGGCCGGATCTCGACGCGGATGCCGGTACCAATGCTGCCTGGCACGCACGCTTCACACGCGCCGAGATCCAGGAGCTGCTGCGTGTCTCGAGCGTGCGCGGCTGGCTCTCGATCGTGATCAACTGGGGGCTGATCGCGGCCGCCTTCGCGCTGGTGGCGACCTGGCCGAATCCGCTCACCATGCTGCTGGCGCTGTTCGTGATCGGTGCTCGCCAGCTCGGCTGTGCGGTCCTGATGCACGAGGCCTCGCACCGGACGCTGCTCGCCGACAAGCGCTGGAACGACTGGGTGGGTCGCTGGCTGTGTGCGTATCCGGTCTGGGCGGATCTGTACGCCTATCGTCCCTATCACCTGCAGCACCACGCGAAGACCTGGACCGCCGCGGATCCGGATCTAGGTCTGGTGTTGCCGTTCCCGATCACGCGGGCCAGCCTGAAGCGCAAGGTCGGACGCGACCTGTCCGGCAGGACGGGCATGAAGTTCGCCCGCGCGGCCTGGCGGCGATCGATCTCCCGTTGGCGCGCGGGCGACGCAGACGGGCGGTGCGCCTTCGTCGGCGTCCTCGTCACGAATGCAGCCCTGCTCGCTGTGCTCACTGCCTCCGGCCATCCCTGGTTGTACCTCCTCTGGGTTGGCGCGTGGCTGACGACCTACACGCTCGCCACGCGCATCCGCGCCATCGCCGAACACGCCATGGTGCCGGACCCGGCCGATCCGTTGCGCCACACGCGCACGACGCTGGCGAGCTGGTGGGAGCGGCTCCTGCTGGCGCCGAACCGCGTCAACTACCACCTCGAACACCACCTGCTGATGACGGTTCCTCACTACCGGCTGCCGGCGATGCACGAGCAGTTGGTCGCGCGGGGCCTGCTCGACGAGGCCCTCGTGACCCGCGGCTACCGTGCCGTGCTGGCGCGCGCGGCCTCGCGGGATGCCGTGGCTTCCGGGGCCAGCGGTGCGGGGGCCGGCGCCGGCACGACGGCGACCACCGTGCCGCGCCCTCCGCCGGCCTGAGGGTTTCGTACAGGCAGTCCGGGATCCGTCCGGGACCCAATCTGTTCCGCCGGTCCGGCGGAGGAGAACCGCGCCATGAACGCTCCCGATCCGTTCCACGATCGCGTCGCCGTCATCACCGGGGGCGCCGGCGGCATCGGCTTTGCGCTCGCCGAGGCCTTCGCCGCCCGCGGCGCGAAGATCGTGCTGGCCGACGTCGACGAAGCCGCAATGCGCCATCGGGCCGGCCGCCTGGAAGCGCGCGGAAGCGAAGTGCTGTGCGTCCGCACCGACGTGACGCAGCGAACCAGCGTCGCGGCCCTGGCCGACGCCGTGTGGGCGCGTTTCGGCGCTGCGCATCTGGTCTGCAACAACGCGGGGATCGCACTGGCCGGTCCGCTGCTCGAGGCGACCGCCGAGGACTGGCGGCTCACCATGGACATCAACTTCTGGGGCGTCGTCCACGGCATCGAAGCCTTCGCGCCGCGCCTCGTGACGCAGGGCCGGGGCGGCCACATCCTCAACACCGCGTCGATGGCGGGCCTCGTCGGCATGCAGTGGCTCGGGATCTATTGCGCATCGAAGTTCGCCGTCGTCGGCCTGTCGGAATCGCTGCGGCGAGAACTCGCGCCGCACGGCATCGGCGTCTCGGTGCTGTGTCCGATGATCGTGGAGACGGGCATCGTCGAGAATTCACTGCGGGTTCGTGGCAAGGAGATCCCCGCGGCCGCTCCCGTCTCGCAGCCGCCAGCCGGCGCCATGAAGGGCGGCGTCGTCACGCCCGAAGAGGTCGCCCGACGCGTCGTCCGAGCCATCGAGCGCGATGAGCCCTACATCCTCACGCACCCCGAGCAGCGCGAGTTCCTGCGCCGGCGAGCCGCTCGGCTGGAGGCGGCGTTCACGCCGAGCGGCGAGATCCTCTGACCGCCGGCTGCGCCGGTCGTTCGCCCCGGAACGCAGCCGGCCTCTCCGCAGCGGCTCCTGCGCTACGTTGCGCCGCTCATGGGCTGGCAGGCTGTGCTCACGCTCGCGGTCCTCACCGCCATGTTCATCGCGATGGTTCGGGGTCTGGCGCACCCGGCCGCCGCGATCGTCAGCGCCGTCGTCGTGCTGATGATCGCCGGCGTCATCGACGAACGTCAGGCCTTTGCCGGCTTCGCCAACCCGGCGCCGATCACCGTCGCTGCGCTCTACGTGCTGGCGCGAGCCGTCGAGGACACCGGCGCGTTGCGCCCGCTGGTCCGCGCCGCTCTCAGTGGCGACGGTGGGCAGCGGATCAGCCTGCTGCGCCTCTGTCTGCCGTCGGCCGCCGCCTCGGCGGTCCTCAACAACACGCCCATCGTCGCGATGCTGATCGCGCCGGTGACCGAGTGGTCGGAGTCACGCGGGGTCCCCTCTTCGCGCTTCCTGATGCCCTTGTCCTTCTCCGTGATCCTCGGTGGCGTCGCAACGACGATCGGCACCTCCACCAATCTGGTCGTGTCCGGCCTCTTGCAACAGAGCGGCGCCGAGCCGTTCGGGCTGTTCGAAATCAGCCATGTCGGGCTGCCGATGGCGCTCGTGGGAATCGTGCTGGTGGCGGTCCTGGCGCCGGTGGTCCTGCGCGAACGGCAATCCCCTCGGCGCGCGCTCGCCGCAGCCGGGCGGGATTTCGTCGTGCGGATGATCGTCGAGCCGGACGGCGCCATGGCCGGCCGCAGCGTGGAAGCCGCCGGTCTCCGCCATCTGGAGGGCGTCTTCCTCGTGGAACTCGAGCGCGCCGGCGAGCCGATCGCGCCGGTCGCCCCGACCACGCTGCTGCACGGCGGCGACCATCTGCTCTTCGTCGGCGAAGCGCGGCGCGTGGCGGACCTGCGCAACCTGGTGGGACTCGACTCGGCCGAGAGCCCGCACTTGCAGCAGATCGACGAGCCCGGCCATCGGCTGGTCGAAGCCGTCATCGGCGCGAGCTCGCCGCTGCTCGGGCGCACGCCGAAGGAGATCGGCTTCCGCGCGCGCTACGACGCGGCAATCGTCGGGATCCATCGCGAGGGCCAGCCGGTCGTGGCGAAGCTCGGGGAAGTCAAGCTGCGCCTCGGCGATACGCTGCTGCTGCTCGCCGACCCGAGCTTCCGGGAGCGCTGGCGCGACCGGCCGGACTTCATCGTCGTGCAGGCGCTCGACGGGGAGGAGGATGCGACCGCGGCGCTCTCGCCGAAGGCGATCTTCGTCGCGCTGACGGTCGCCAGCGTCGTGCTGGTCGCCGGCAGCGGGCTGTTGCCGATCCTCCACGCCGCGCTGATCGCCGCCGTCGTGTTGGTGGCGACGCGAACGATCAGCGCGCAGGCCGCTCGCGACGCGGTCGAGATCGAAGTGCTGATCGTCATCGCGGCCGCCTTCGGTCTCGGGGCCGCGATCGAGAGTTCCGGACTGGCCGGCTTCCTCGGCACCTCGATCGTCGGGACCTTCGACGGGCTCGGTTGGCGCTGGGTCCTGCTCGGCATCGTACTGGCGACGGTGGTCCTGACCGAGTTCATCTCCAACAATGCGGCCGCGGCCCTGATGTTCCCGATCGCGATGGCGACGGCGAACCAGATCGGCGCCGACCCGCGGACCTTCGCGATCGCGATCGCCGTCTCGGCCTCACTCTCGTTCCTGACACCGATCGGTTACCAGACCAACACGATGGTCTACGGCCCGGCCGGCTATCGGTTCGGGGACTACTGGCGGCTCGGAATGCCGCTCACCGTGGCCTCGATCCTGACCGTCGTGCTGACGGCCTGAGGCAAGGGACCCACCGATGGCGAAACCGCGGATCGCCTACCTGCTCCGGAGTTACCCCCAGATCTCACAGACCTATATCAAGACCGAGCTCGAAGCCGTCCGGGACGACTACGAGATCGAGATCACCTGCCGCAAACCGGCCAATTTCGCCTACACCCACCACGCCCCGTATCGAATCCTCACGGAGGCGAGCGCCATCCGGGAGCGGATCGAGGCCTTCGCGCCCGCCGCGATGCACATCCATTTCCTGAACCAGCTCGAACGGGTCGGGCCGCTGGCACGGGAGCTGGAGATCCCGTTCACCGTACGGGCGCACTCCTTCGATTCTCTGGCCCTCCGCCCGCGCGGCCGCGGCGCGCGACTCGCCCATCGGCTCAGCGCCGACGGGCGGGCTCGCCTGCGCAAGGACGGCTCGATCCGGCGCGCCGTCGCCTGGCTCAACGACGAGTACTGCCTCGGCGCGCTGGTCTTCCCGTTCGCCCGTCCGCTGCTGGAAGCCGCCGGCGTCCGGCCCGACAAGCTGATCGACTGCTGGCCGGTGATCGATCACGCTCGCTTCGACGACCGTTCGCCCAACGGGGAGGACATCATGGGCATCGGCGCCGCGCTTCCGAAGAAGCAGATGACCGATTTCCTCCGGCTCGCGCAACTGGCCCCCGGCCCCGCCTATCGGCTCTACGGCATGGGCTACTCCATCGCCGAGATCACGGCGGCCAACGCGCGGGCGGGGCAACCCATGGAGATCGTCGCACCGGTCGAGCCGGAAGCGATGCCCGCGGCGTACAAGCGTCACCGCTGGCTCGTCTACACCGCATCGCCCCAGATCGGCACCGTCGGCTGGCCGATGGCGATCGCGGAAGCGCAGGCCGCCGGCGTCGGTGTCTGCATGCGCGCCATCCGCCCCGACCTTCGCGAGTACCTCGGCGAGGCGGGCATCCTGTACGACGAGGTCGCAGAACTCGCCGACCTCGTGCGCAAACCGGTTCCCGAGGAGCTGCGCGAGGCGGGCTTCGAGCAGTCGAAACGCTCGGATATCGCCCGCCACAAGCACCTGCTGACCGATCTGTGGGACCGCGCCGCGAACCGCTGACGCGCTGACGCGCTGACACGCGCGGGAGCCGGCCGAGACGGCTGCACCGCGGGCGAAGGCGGGATGCGGGCTATCGTTTCAGGCTTCCCGAGACGAGAAGGGGATATGACCGACGTCGACGCCCGTCCCGCCGCCGCCGTTTCCGTCACCGCGGTCGTCGGCCGACGACCGAACGCCTTCAAGCGGCTGTATCTCTGGGTGCTGCACTGGGCCGATACCCCGTACGGCACGCCGGCGCTCGCGGCGATCAGCTTTGCCGAGTCGAGCTTCTTCCCGATCCCGCCAGACGTGCTGCAGATCGCCCTCTCGGTCGGCAAGCCGAAGCGTTCGTTCTACTACGCCGGCGTGAGCGCCACGGCATCGGTGCTAGGGGGGATTCTCGGCTGGACGATCGGCACGTTCCTCTGGCACGCCGTCGAAGACCTCGTCTTCTCGATCCCGGGCTTCACGCGCGAGGCCTTCACCCACGTCCGGGGTCTCTATCTGAGCGGTGCGTTCCTGGCGATCGTCACGGCGGCCTTCACGCCGATCCCCTTCAAGGTCTTCACGATCGCCTCGGGTGTCTTCGGCGTGCCGCTCGGAACGCTCGTCGTCGCGTCCGCGATCGGCCGCTCGGGTCGCTTCTTCCTGGTCGCGGCGGCGATCTACGTGTTCGGGCCGACGATCCGCAGCTTCCTCGACCGCTACCTCGAATGGATCACGATCGGGCTGTTCGCGCTACTGGTCGCTGGTTTCTACGCTGTCCGGTACCTGCTCTGAGCCCCGGGCCTTACCGAAGCCCAGCCCGCCGCCGACCGAAGGGCTTCCGCCGGCCCCCGTTCGGCGGATCAGCACCAGGTTGCGCAAGTAGACGATGCAGTTGGGCAGGAACGCGAGCGTGAAGACCGGATCGCGGCGGTGGATCGCGTAGGCGAGCAGGATCACCGACCCGACGATGCTCAGATACCAGAAGGCGATCGGCACGTAGCTGCGCCCGGCCCGCTCCGAGGCCAGCCACTGGACGAGGAAGCGCGAGAAGAACGCGGCGTTGCCGAGCAGCCCGATGGCGAGCCAGAGGGACGAATCGCTCCATTCCATGGGGACGCAACGTAGCCGTCGCACGACTCTTCGCGTCTCCCCCGGGGCCTCCTCCCGTCGATTTTGCCGAACAGTCGGACGGTGGGTTCTGATAACGTACTCCGCGGGCGGCCCTGGCAGGTCACATCGGGCGGAGGGCGGGGATGCGGCGCACGCGGAGCAGACCGAACGGCCTGGCAACGACGCGGGCGAGCGCGATCCGCCGGCGCCCAGCGCGCCGGCTCGGGCGGGCCGCCGTGACGGTACTGGCCGCCCTGTGGCCGGTGGCCACGGCCGCCGACGTTCCGTGGCCGACCTGCGCAGACGTCGGCTGCCGCGACGCGGCCGACTTCGCGTCGTACCTGTTCGTCGCGCCTGGTACGCGGCCGGGGGATTTCGAACCCGGCTCCAAAGAGGCCTGGAAGTACGAAGCCGACAGCGGAATGGACATCGTCGGGATGTGGGAGTCCACCACCGGCCGACCGGATGTCGTCATCGCCGTGCTCGATAGCGGCATCTTCTGGGACGAACGCGATCTCGCCCGCAAGGTGGCGCTGAACGCCGGCGAACTGCCGATCCCGGCCGGCTGCGCCGCGCACGACTGCAACGAGGACGGCTTCGTCTCCGTCGACGATTTCACCGCGGCCTGCGCGGCGGATCCCAACGGAAACGGTCACTGCGACGGGCAGGATCTGATCCGCTTCTACGCGGATGGCGTCGACGACGATGGCAACGGCTTCGTCGACGACATTGCCGGCTGGGACTTCGCCGACGACGACAACGACCCCGAAGACCGCGTCCGCTACGGCCACGGAACCGGCGAGGCGAAGGACGAAGTCTCGGAAGCGAACAACGGCTCTGGCTTTCCCGGCTTCGCCCCGTCGGCGCTGTTCCTGCCGCTGAAGGTCGCCGACAGCTTCATCGGCATCGATCAGGAGTTCGCCCGTGCGGTCGTGTATGCCGTCGATCAGCGCGTCGATGTGATTTCCGAAGCGCTCGGCACCGTCAACGCGTCCGCGTCGGGCCAGGCCGCCGTCGATTACGCCTACGGCAACGGAATTCCGCTGATCGCCAGCGCCGCCGACGAGCAGAGCCGTCACCACAATTTCCCGGCGGCATATGAGCACACGATCTGGGTCAACTCGGTGCGCAACGGCGACGGGACGTTCCTCGCCGCGGACGGCAACGGCTTCGAGCTGCTGAACGGCTGCACCAATTTCGGCGGTCGGGCCTGGGTGGCGATCCCGTCGGCCGCGTGCTCGTCCGAGGCGACGTCGCGGGCCGGTGGCTTGACGGCCCTGCTCGTCTCCCACGGCAAGAACCAGATCGAGCGCGGACTCTTCGAGCCGTATCCGGGACTCGGGACGCCGTTCTCGTCCGAAGAAGTCCGCCAACTGCTGCGCGAATCCGCGCGCGACATCGACTTCTCGACTCGTCCCTCGCTGCT
Organism: uncultured Pseudomonadota bacterium; assembly: GCA_900696485.1. Taxonomy (GTDB): domain Bacteria; phylum Myxococcota_A; class UBA9160; order UBA9160; family PR03; genus CAADGG01. The sequence goes on along the minus strand of CAADGG010000102.1, from coordinate 126,081 downwards.
GCCGGCGCTGGCCGGCAACATCGTTGGCCAGCTCTTGTCCGCGGCGGACCTCGGCCTCGTCTTCGGCACGAGCCGCTTCCCGACGCAGCCGGGCTGGGACTCGTTCACCGGCTACGGGCGGCCGGCCGGCCGGCCGCTGCTCGAGCGGATCACGCCGACGACGATCCCGCCGGAGGTCGACCTGTCCGGCGGCCCGAGCTGGTTCGACGTGATCGACCCGTTCGCAACGCCGAACGTCGGGCTGATCGGCACGGCGCGCGCGGTGCGTGCCGACAACGAGTTCCGCTGGGAGTTCGAGGTCGGCTGTGGCGTCGAGCCGTCGTCCTACGCGCGGCTCGCAAGCGGCGTCAGCGGCGGCGCTCCGATCGAGGGCGCCGTGCTCGCCGCCTGGTCGCCCGCCGCCACCGCCTCCGCTTGCGGCTTCGATCCTGCGATCCCGATCCTCACCCCCGACGCGCATACGGTGACGTTGCGGCTGCAGGTCGTGGATGCCTTCGGCAACCTCGGCGAGGACCGGCGCACCGTCGCGATCCATCGCGATCCGAGTCTGCGCTTCGTACGCCGGCTGTCCGGATCCGGCGAGAGCGGGCCGGCGCTCGCCGACGTCGATCGCGACGGCGTGCTGGACATCGTCCATGGCGCCGGCGACGGATCGGTATCCGTCCTCGACGGCGCCACCGGCAACGATCTGCCGGGCTGGCCGGCGCGCACGCTCGCGATCGAAGCGGGGCTCTCTGCCGGGTTCACGAGCGGAGCCGTGCCGATTCCGCACGAGGCCGTGATCGGTGCGGTGGCCGCCGACGATCTCGACGGCGACGGGCGCATCGAGATCGTCGTGGCCGGCACGCGGGGCCGGATCTACGTCTTCGACGCCCACGGCCGGCAGCGCCCGGGATTCCCGGTGCGCACGAACCCGGCGCTGTCGGATCCGCTGCATCGTGACCCCCTCAACGACTCCGACCGCGGCGTGGTAGGCGCCCCGACGCTCGCCGATCTCGACGCCCCCGGAACGCATCCGGCCCTCGAGATCGTGCACTCCGCGCTCGATGGTCACCTCTACGCGTGGCGCGCCGACGGGACGACCGTCCCGGGATTCCCGGTGCGCCTCGCCGATCGCAGCAAGGTGTCGATCGATCCGGCGACCGGACGGGCCACCGCGAGGGTCTCCGGGGTGCGCGAGCGCGCGACGAAGAGCCTCTCGTCCCCGGCGGTCGGTGACCTCGACGGGGACGGAAGGCCCGAGATCGTCGTCGCGACGAACGAGGAATACCGCGACGAGTCCGACCTGTTCGCGATCGAGTCACCGCTGCTCGAGCAGGTGGCGTCGATTCTCGACTTCGTCGACTTCGACGACTTCCGTTTCGACACCTCCGGCCGCGTCTATGCCGTTCACCCGGACGGTGAGCTCGCGCCCGGCGGGCCGTTCCTGCCCGGCTGGCCGGCTCGGGTGCCGTTGATCGCACCCGGGATCCTGCCGACCGTCGGCACCGGCACGCCGAACTCGCCGGCGATCGCCGACGTCGACGGCTCCGGCGCATTGCGAGTCGCGATCTTCGGTGCGGTCGGCCCGGTCGTGCTGCTGAACGCCGACGGAACGCCGGCGCTCGGCGCCGGACCGACTGGAGCGCCGCGCGTGTTCGCCGTCGACTTCCCGGCGGGCTTCCCGGCCGTACCGGAGACGGCGGGCTCCCCGGACGCTCCGTTCTTCGGGGCGCTCGGCTCCGGCGCGTTCGGCGACATGACCGGCGACGGGCTCCCGGAGTTCGTCGCGCCGACGGGGGGACTGCGCAAGCTGCTCGACGTCGTCATTCCGGCCCGACAGGGCCAGGCGACGTCGGCCGGGTTCGTCGCCGAGGATCTGGCGCACTTCCAGTTGACGGCCTGGGACGCGCAGACCGGCCGGCTGCTGCCGGCCTTCCCGCGCGTCATGGAGGACATGCAGTTCATCGGAAGCCCGGCGCTCGCCGACGTCGACGGCGACGGCATCGCCGAGCTGCTGAACGGCAGCGGCGTGTACCAGGTCCGCGCCTACCGGGCCGACGGATCGATGCCGGCCGGCTGGCCGAAGTTCACGCACCACTGGCACATTGCGACGCCGGCGGCCGGCGACGTCGACGGCGACGGGCGGACCGAGATCATCGCCTTCACGCGCGAGGGCAAGCTCTTCGTCTGGGACACGCCGGCGCCGGCGACGGAAGCCGCGCTGCCGTGGACGAGCTTCGGTCGCGATCGCCGCAATACCCAGAACCAGACGTCGGACGTGCTCGCGCTGGCGGGACCGGTGGACCCCCTCGCGGGGCTGGCGTGGGTCCTCGAGCATCTGGCCCTCGAGATCGAACGGCTGCGCGCCGAACTCCCGCGTCGCGATGCGCGCCGGCTCGCACGCTCACCGGCGCCGTTCCTGATTCCGCTCGCGCAGCAGTTCATCGCCGAGGACGCCGAGTTCCGCCTCGGCGCCTTGCTGCCGGCCATCGAGTGGGGCCTACGCTTGCCGGCGAGGCCGATCGCCGCGCTGATGCCGCTCGAGGCGCACTTCCGCAGCGCGGTCCGCGCGACGCTGGTGCGGCTGCTCGCGGCGACGACCTGCGACGCCGGGGACGCCGCCTGCACGCGACTCCGGCAGCGAACCCGGATGCTGCGCCAGATCGGCGACTTCTTCGACCGCCGCGGCGATGCGCAGCTCGCGGTCTTCGTCTGGGCCCATGCCATCGGGCAGTTCGAGGCCTTCTAGCGTCCCGGCGGCGAGAACGCCGGCCGGCCGCGCACGGAACTCGCGGGCAGCGCGCCCCGGCTGCGGCACCGGTTTCGTCCGGAGTCCGGCCGGCTAGACTCGGCGGACCATGACGACCTCCCCCGTGACTTCCGAGCAGATCCTCGACGCACTGCGGCCGATCATCGACCCGGACTTCGGCCGCAGCATCGTCGACCTCGGGTTCATCAAGAAGCTCCGCGTCGACGGCGGCCGGGTTTCGTTCGACATCGAGCTGACGACACCGGCCTGCCCGGTGAAGGCCGAGTTCGAGCGTGCGGCGCGAGAGCGCGTCGCGGCGCTGCCCGGCGTGTCGGACGTCGCCGTCACGATGACATCCAATACCCGCGGCCGCGTCGTCAACGCCGGCGCCGCGGGATCCGGACCGTCCCCCGGCGACATCCTGCCCGGCGTCAGCAACGTGATCGCCGTCGCCTCCGGAAAGGGCGGCGTCGGCAAGAGCACCGTCGCGGTGAATCTGGCGCTCGCGCTCCGCGAGACCGGCGCCACGGTGGGTCTGCTCGACGCCGACGTGTACGGACCCTCGCTTCCGCTCCTCACCGGGGTCAGCGGTCGTCCCGAAACCCGGGAGCGGCGGATCCTTCCCCACGAGGGGCATGGCCTGAAGCTGATGTCGATGGGCTTCTTCGTGACCGATGACTCGCCGGTGATCTGGCGCGGCCCGATGGTGCACGGCCTGATCCGGCAGTTCCTGACAGACGTCGAATGGGGCACGCTCGACTATCTGGTCGTGGATCTGCCGCCCGGCACCGGCGACGCCGTCTTGACGTTGACCCAGCAGGCGCCGCTCTCGGGAGCGGTGATCGTGACCACCGCCAACGATCTGTCTCTGATCGATGCACGCAAGGGTCTCGCGATGTTCGAGAAGGTCAGCGTGCCGGTGCTCGGCCTGGTCGAAAACATGTCGTACTTCGTGCCGCCCGATCTTCCGGACCGACGCTACTACCTGTTCGGCAAGGGCGGCGGGCAGCGCGTCGCGAGCGAGCTCGACATCGAGTTCCTCGGTGAGGTGCCGATCGATCCGCGCGTCGTCGAGGGCGGCGACCTCGGCCAACCGATCCTGGTCTATGCGCCGGAGGCGCCGCCGGCCGTCGTGCTGCGGGAGATCGCCGGCAAGCTGGCGCGCAAGCTCGCCGTTCTCGCCGAGAATGCTCCCAAGATCGCCGACGCGAACATCACCTGGGTCAGCTCGTAGCCCCCGCGTCGCGCCGTTCTCCACCCGGCCGACGCGAGTCTCCCCGCCTCAGCGTTCCGCGCGACCGTGCAGCAGATCGCCGAACAGCACCGGTGCCGGACCGAGGCGCTCTCGGGAGGCGCGATCCATGTACTCCTGGTACTCGATGCGCTCGAGCTGCACACGGGCATCGGGCTCGAAGAACACCGGCGGAGCCTCGAAGGCGCTCAGCCAATCGACATAGTCGGTGACGACCTGGGCGCCGGAGTTCCGGTCGGTCGAATCGATCCGGATCGGCAGCGCCAGATCATCGTCCGTCACCCAGGCCTCGTGACGACCCTGCTCGTCGGTCAGGCGGAGGACGCGGGCGGCGCGGCCGGCCACCTGCTCCGTCCGTACGACTTCGGCGCCGCGTCGCAGCAGATCCGACGCTTCGTTGCCGAAGGGCCGCGCGCTCGGATCGCCGCGATCGACTAGCAGCGCGGCCTCGCTGCGACGAATCGCGATCCCTTTCCCGCGCAGGGTGTCGATCACGTAATACCACTCGCCGTTCACGATCTGCTGGATCGGCACCCCCGACAGCACGGCCTCGGCACGCATCTGGCGGCCTTGCGACCAGAAGTGCGTCACGATCACACCCATGTCCCCGCGCGTGAGGCGCAGCGCATACCAGCCGGCCGACTGCGCCGCACCGGCACGCTCGGCGGACGCATCCTTCGACTTCTTGCGCGCCTGCGCCTCGGCGCGGGACGGGGACAGGGCGACCCCGGCGAGCAGGAGGATCAGGGCCAGCCCGATGGCAACGATCGGGAACGGGGCTCGTCGCGTCATCGGACCTCGTCGTGTCGAAGGGGAATCGGTCGACCCGTCATCGCGGCCGGGCGCGCCTGATCGAGCAACTGGAGGACGGTAGGGGCGACATCGACGGCGCGCACGCGACCGGGCCGGTACCCCGGCTCGACACCGGATCCGAGCGCGTAGAAGATCCCGGCCATGTCTTCCGCATCCGGACGATGGCCGTGACCGCCGCGCAGGCCGAAGCCCAGCGCGGCGGCCGGCGCGGCCAGGGCGCGGCGGCCGTCCACGATCGCCGTGCCGACGGGAGCCAGGACGACGACGTCCCCGAAGCGCGGGTTCGAGGTCGGGAACCGAGCCGGGCTCTCGCCGCGGGGCCATGCCTCGAGCCCGAGTTCGCGCGCCGTTGCGACGCTGCGCGCCACCGCGGCCCGCCGCTCAGCCGGCGCACGCTGGCCGCGGCCGCGGCCGAGCCGGATCGTCGCGAATCCGCCGCCGCCGATCACGTTCGCGCGAACCCCGGCCTCGCCCAGCGCCGCCTCGAGATCGAGGTGCCGATCGACCCGCGCCATGCCGTGGTCCGAGACGACGAGCAGCGTCGTGGAAGCGAACGATCCCCGCGCGTCGAGGCCGGCCAGCAGGTCCGCCAGCGCCGCCTCCTGTTCGCGCAGGGCGTCGACCGACGCGGTGCTCCCGGGGCCCTCGCGATGGCCCGTCGCGTCGGCACCGGGCAGCCAGGCGGTAACGAAGCGAGGACGCTCATCCGGCGACTCCAGATCCAGCCACTCGAGAATCCTCGTCACCTTGCGCTGCGCCGGCACGCGCGGATCGAAGCGCTCCCAGTGCCGGGGTCCGTGTCCGTTGCGCCAGGGGCCCTCCGAACCCACCCAGTGGTAGGACGCCGACGGAATGCCGAACCGCGAGAGCAGGGACCAGAGGGGCTCGGCCTCGAGCCAGGTGGGGTCGTCGTCGTAGCGGAAGACTCCGCGCCGTCCGTCGTGGAAGACGTTGTTGACGATCCCGTGGTGGTCCGGCTCGACGCCGGTCACGAGCGTCACGTGATTCGGAAACGTGTTCGACGGGAACACCGGCTCGAGCGCGTCGGCCGCAGCCCCCTGCGCGGCGAGACGGCGAAACACCGGGAGTTCGGCGACATCGGCGGGTCGTGTGCCGTCCAGCGACAGCAGCAGGACGGTCGGCGCGGCGGATCCGGCGGCGGGCGGCTCGCTGCGGACCTCCGGCGCCGCGGCGAAACACACGGCGACGACCGCGAGGAGCCTACGGCGAATCCGCGAGGAACGAGAGCGCTGCATCGGCGCTCGAGGGTACCGTCTCGTCGTCGATCAGGCGCGGACGGCTCACTCCCCCAGGCGCACCGGAAGGCGTTTGGCGCCCCAGGTCCCCGGCGCCCGCTCGAAGACCCCGGCGCAGAGTGTCCCGCAGCGAGCGCACGCGCCACGCGCATCGAGGTTCCAGTCCGACAGGACGTACTGGTCACGACCGATCAGCTTCTCTCCACAACCGTGGCACCAGGTCGTCTGGCCTTCCGGATCGTGGACGTTGCCGGTGTAGACGTAGCGGAGGCCGTGTCGACGGGCGATCGCGCGTGCCCGCTGCAGCGTTTCGGCCGGCGTCCGCAAGCGATCCCGCAGCTTGTAATCGGGATGGAAGGCGCTGAAGTGCCACGGAACCTCCGGGCCGAGTTCCGCAGCGATCCAGGCGGCGGCCTGCTCCAGCTCGGCATCGGAGTCGTTCTCGCCGGGAATCAGCAATGTCGTGATCTCCAGCCAGACGGAGGTCTCGCGCTTCAGGTAGCGAAGCGTGTCGAGAACCGGCTGCAGTCTCCCGCTACACAGTTTGTGGTAGAACGAATCCGTGAAGCCCTTGAGGTCGACATTCGTCGCGTCGACGTTTGCGAAGAACTCGCGCCGGGCGGCGTCGTGGACGTACCCGGCGGTGACCGCGACGGTCCGGATGCCGCGCGCACGACACGCTCGCGCCGCATCGATCGCGTACTCGAGGAAGATCACCGGGTCGTTGTAGGTGAAGGCCACGCTGCGACAGCCGAGCGCCTCGGCCGCCCGGGCGATCGCATCCGGCGCGGCGGCGTCGGCCAGCGTATCCATCTCTCGGGATTTCGAGATGTCCCAGTTCTGGCAGAACGAGCAGGTGAGATTGCAGCCTGCGGTCCCGAAGGACAACACCGGAGTTCCCGGCAGGAAGTGATAGAGCGGCTTCTTCTCGATCGGATCGACGCAGAACCCGGACGAGCGGCCGTACGTCGTGAGCACGATTTCGTCCGCCTGTCGCGCCCGGACGAAGCACAGACCGCGTTGGCCGTCCTGCAGCCGACACTCGCGTGGACACACGTCGCACTGGAGACGACCGTCGGGGAGCCGATGCCAGTGCCGGGCCGGAACGGCGTCCTCCGGAAAGCCCTCGGGGGGCGTCGGGCCGGGTCGCATTCCGTCATGCTGGGCGTCGAACATGTCGCTCTGCATGGGGGCTCGCGCGCCGTTCGTCAAGCGGCGTCGCCGTGGCGCACGCAAACGCGGGGATGCGGACTGCTCTCATCTGGAGGGGGTTGCTCGCATCGCATCGGGAACGAGTCTTGCGTCTTCATGAAGCTTCGACGAGCGGCTGTCGCAGGATCCTTCTATCCGAACGATCCTCACGAGCTACGCGCATCGGTGGAGCGTTATCTCGCCGACGGGCGCCGGCTTCGAGCCGATGCGCACGCGCCGGTGCGCCCGAAAGCGCTGGTGGTCCCGCATGCGGGTTACGTCTATTCGGGTTCCGTGGCCGGCAGCGCCTATGCGGCGATCGAGCCGTGGGCTCACGAGATCCGCCGCGTGGTGTTGATCGGGCCGTCCCATCGCGTGGCCTTCGAAGGGCTCGCCACGTCCTCCGCCGATGCCTGGGAGACGCCTCTCGGCAACGTGCCGCTCGATCTCGAGGGTTGCGCGGCGCTGCTGTCGCTCGCGCAGGTCCAGATGCGCGACGTCGCCCATGTCGCGGAGCACTCGCTCGAGGTGCAGCTCCCGTTCCTCCAGGTGTTGTTGTCGGACTTCGTCCTGCTCCCGATCGTCGCTGGAGAGGCGCCGCCGACCGCGGTGGCGGAGGTGCTCGAGACGGTCTGGGGAGGCGAGGACACGCTCGTGCTGGTCAGCTCCGACTTGAGCCACGACGCGGACTACGAAAGCGCCCGGACGCTCGATCGTGCGGCGACGCGAGCGATCGAGTCGCTGCGCGCCGAGGATCTCGGCGTCGAGAGTGCCTGTGGCCGGATTCCGCTGCGCGGGTTGCTGGTCGCGGCGCGCCAGCACCGCTTGCAGCCACGAACCCTCGACCTGCGCAGTTCCGGCGATACCGCTGGTCCGCGGGATCGGGTCGTCGGCTACGGAGCGTATGCGTTTGCCTGACGAGCATCTCGCACTCGGAGCCACCGCGGAGAGCGCCTTGCTCGACGTGGCCCGTGCCTCCGTCGTGTATGGGCTGTCCCGGACTCGCCACCCGGTGCCCTTGCCGGTGGATCCAGCCCAGCATCCCGCACCGCTGCGCCGGGTGGCGGCCAGTTTCGTCACGCTGCGGCGTCGCGGCGGAGAGCTGCGCGGCTGCATCGGAGAACTCGAAGCACGCCGATCCCTGGTCGAGAGCGTGGCCGGCAACGCCTGGCGGGCCGCCTTCCGGGATCCCCGTTTCGCCGCACTGACGGAACCCGAGTGGCCGGCTCTCGAGTTCCACATCTCCGTGCTGGGCCCGCTCGAGCCGCTCGATGTCGGATCCGAGGAGGCGCTGGTCACCGTGCTGCGCCCGGGGATCGACGGGCTCTTGCTCGACGACGGGCAGCGGCAGGCCACGTTCCTGCCCGCCGTGTGGGCCTCGCTGCCGGACCCCGTGCAGTTCGTCCACGAGTTGCAGCGCAAGGCGGGGCTCACCGTCGGCGTCTGGAACGACCGACTGCGGGCGTCCCGCTATCGGGTGATCGAGATCACCGACCGGAGCCCGGACGAGCGCGACCTCTAGGGTCCGGTCTCAGGAATTCACCGGCGGAGTCTGGTACACGTACGCCCGCAGGTGTTGGATCTCCTCGGACTGCTCCTGGATCTCGTCACGCAGCAGATCGCGCATCGACAGCATCGCGAGAACCCGTCCGTCGGCGAGCACCGGCAGATGGCGACAGCCGAGGCTCTGCATCTTGCGCAGGCTCGCGTCGCGAGTGTCGCGGAGATCCGCCGTCACCACCTGCCGCGTCATCACGGCCTCGACCTTCGTCGTAGCGGGATCGATCCCGGGCACGACGACGCGCGTCATCAGGTCACGCTCCGAAAAGATGCCGACGAGGCGGTCGCCGGCGAGAACCACGATCGCACCGACGCGGGCCTCGGTCATGCGCCGCAGGACCTCGAGGACTGCCTCCTCGGGACCGGCCGTGACGAGATGTCGGTTGCGAAGGACCTGTTCGAGCGTGTGCATGCGGAACCTCCTGTCGCGCCCACCGAGAACCGGACGGCTGCACGAGGGCTCGAGACGGCACGGCGAAACCCCTGCCGGCGAAAGCCCGGGTCCAGCTCGACAGGGCGACGAAGGTCATTCGACCACGGATCGATGGAAAAGGGAACGGGATTGCATGAGGCGAGGGGACGGAGCGAATCACTCCCCATGGGGAGTTTCGCTGAGGTCCCCCAGGACTGCGCTCGCTACCCGGGTCGCCGCCCGAGCGGCTTCAGTTGGCGGCCGGCACCAGATCGCGAGCGGCTTCCGCGACGTCGGTCCCCTGGTAGTTGTCGAGGATCACCTGGAAGATCTTCTGGGCTTCTTCGGCGCGGTTCATGCGCTGGTAGCAGACACCGAGCTTGTAGAGCGCTTCGGCGTCGAGGCCGAGCCCGGGGTACTGGTCGAGCAGCTTCCGATAGCGGTCGGCCGCCGAGGCGAACTCGTCGCTCCCGTAGTAGAAGTCCGCCACCGCGAGCGTGTGTTGGCCGAGCCGGGTGCGCAGCTCTTTCCAGAGCTTCTCACCCTCACGCGCATACTCCGAACTCGGGAAACGCGCGAGCAGCCGATCCAGATGCGCCAGCGCTTCCTGCGTCGCGGTCTGATCCCGTGAGGCGTCGCGGCTCTGCTTGTAGTAGGACATCACGGTCTGGAACATCGCGTAGGGAACGCGTTCGTGCGACGGGTGGAGTTCCACGAAGTCCCGATAGTACGCGACGGCCTCGTCGTACTTCTCCTGATGGAAGTACGCGTCGCCGATCGCCAACTGTGCGAGCACCGACTGTTCGCTGTACGGATAGTTGTCGATGATGTCCTGAAAGGTCGCGATCGCCTTCGAATGATCGCCCCCGAAGAACCAGACCCCGCCGTTGGCGTCGGCGACCTGCTCCTGGCCGCGCAGGTACAGCTCCTCGGCCGAGGGCAGGTCCTCGAAGCTCGGCGGCGGTGGTGCGCTCGCGCAGCCGCCGGCCAGCGCGGTCGCGAACAGCAGCGATGACAGCCGGGCTCCGAGCGTCCGAGCGCGACACGGCATCGTGCCGGATCCCCTGGCCCACCTCTTGGCCGGCGCTGCGATCGACGAGGTCAAGGCTCGAAACGTCGCCGAAGTCATCGTAGACCCCTTCCTCTCACACGCCCGCGGGACGCTACCAGACGCGTTTCCACTGTCAATTTGCTAGATTTCGCGATCGTTTCGACGAGAAGGGAAAGCCATGATCGAACCGGCTCTGCGCAAACTCCGCCTCGACAGCCGCTTGGTCGGTCGCCGGGGCTGGATCGGAAAAGAAGATCTGGATCGTGAGTTGGAGGCACTCCCGGACGTCTCCGCGAAGATGGCTCCCCGGGAGGAACCCACCGCCAATCCGGACGCCGAAAGCGGACGTCGAGAGGCCCGCGAGCCCCGACCGATCGGGTGACTCGCGCGAACGCCGCGTCCCAGGGGAGCCGGCCGTGATCAAGGCAAAGTTCGGCGATCGACTCGATGGCTGGATCGAAGCGGCCGCGCCCGGGCTCGTCCGGCACGCGGTGAACCCCAATCTATTGACAGTCGCCGGAACCCTGATCTCCCTGGGCTCTGCGACCGCGTTCGCATTCGGCCGTTTGGGACTTGGCGCGTGGCTGATCCTCGCGGGCGGGCTCTTCGATCTCGTCGATGGCGTGATCGCGCGGCGCCACGGGACGGCGACGGTTTTCGGGGCGTTTCTCGACTCGACGATGGATCGCCTCTCGGACATGGCGATCCTGCTGGGTGTGATGCTGCACTTCGCCGGCCGTGGCGACGCCGGCACCGTGCTGCTGGCCGGCGTCGCACTGATCTCCGCCGTGCTGACGTCGTACGCGAAGGCGCGCGCGGAGCAATGGGTGCAGTCCTTCGAGGGCGGACTGCTCGAGCGGGGAGAGCGTCTGTTCATTCTCGGCGTGGGCGCCGTCTCGGGCTATCTGGTGGCCGCCCTCTGGATTCTCGCCGTGCTCGGCACGGCGACGGCGGCGTACCGATTCGCGCTCGCCTATCGCGAGCTCGCCCGGCTGGAGATGCGACCGCCGCCGGAGGCACGGGAGACCGCGGGATGAGCGAAGAGCCGGAGAAGGATGACTTCGTCGTGATCGACAAGCGCGCGGCGAGCGCCGCCGAGTCGAGCAGGACCGGAACCCCGCGCGACGAGGCTTCGTCGGCGCCGGATGCGCCGACGGGGGGATCCCGCGAGAGTGCGAGTCCGGCACGAGCCGACTTCGCAACGCTCGTCCAGCCCTTTCTCGTGGCCGCGCTCTACCACCTGGGGCTCGCGGCAGATCCGGAGACGGGCCAGCCCGGTCCGCGCAACCTGCCACTGGCCCGCCACAACATCGAGATCCTCGAGGTGATCGCCGAGAAGACCCGCGGCAATCTCGACGACGCGGAGCGGCAACTGATCGAAGGTGTGTTGTACGAACTCCGCATGAGCTTCGTGAAGGTGGGCAAGGCCTCCGCCGAGTGACGACATCGGACGTCGAGGTCTGGAGCACCGACGGGGCGGTGCGGACCGCGTCGGTCCGCGCACCGGCCAAGCTGAACCTCGGGCTGCGCATCGTCGGGCGGCGGCCCGACGGGTATCACCTGCTCGAGAGCATCTTCGTCCCGCTGGACCTCGCGGACGAGCTGACGCTGCGCGTCGAGCCGGCTCGCCGGACGCGGGTTCTGTTGACGGTCGAGGGGGGTCCGCCGGAACTCGAAACGGACGACCGGAACCTGGCCGTGCGTGCCGCCACCGCGTTCTTCGACTCCGCCGGGCAGCCGGCCGAGGTGCAGGTGACGCTGACGAAGAAGATCCCTGTGGGGGCCGGAATGGGGGGCGGCTCGAGCGATGCCGGAAGCGTGCTGCGCGCGCTGGCCAGCGGCCATCCCCAGGCCGTTTCGGCGCCGCGGCTCGCGGCGCTCGCGGCCTCACTCGGCGCCGACATCCCCTACTTCCTGGATCCCCGACCTGCGCTGGTCCGCGGCATCGGGGAGCAGATCGAGCCGATCGCCGGGTTCCCCGCGCTCCCCGTCGTCGTCGCGACGCCGCAGCCTCCGCTGCGCACGGCCGACGTCTTTCGCGCATGGGATGGCACGCCGTCGGGAGGCAGCGTGCGGGCTGGCCTCGCGTTGACGCCCGCAGAGCCGGGCCGTAGGATGCCGTCGCTTTCGGCGCTGTGGAACGGAGGCGGGGGCGACCGGGCCGAAGAGCCCGATCCCAGGGTGAGCCTCGAGGCGAGTCCGAGCGACTGGCGGGAGTTGCTGGTCAACGACCTCGAGGACACCGCGGCGGATCTGCAGCCGGGAGTGGCTCGTCTGCGGATCGAGATCGAACGATCTGGAGCTCGGGCCGTCGGCATGTCGGGAAGCGGTCCGACCGTTTTCGGCCTCTTCGGCAGCGCAGAGGAAGCACGGGCGGCGGCGCTGCGGATCTCCTGGGACCCGACCGACCACGTCCATGTAGGCAATACCACCAGCTCCCCATGAGCGATTTCCGTAGCCTCGGCACCGTACGCTTTCGCACGCGAATCCGAACCAAGCTCGGACGCCAGTTCGCACGCAGGGTCGCACGGTTTGGGGCGTCGTCTAATGGTAGGACAGCGGCCTTTGGAGCCGTGTGTGGAGGTTCGAATCCTCCCGCCCCAGCCAAGGCCCAACATCTCTCTCTGGTCTCGAGGCAACCGCGATGCTGCGGATGAAGCTCTTCTCCGGCAACTCGAATCCCGCCCTCTCCGAGGCGGTCGGCGGCTATCTCGGTCTGCCGCTCGGGCGCGCGCGGGTCGAGCGCTTCAGCGACGGGGAGATCGCCGTCGAATTGCAGGAGAACGTGCGCGGTCTCGACTGCTTCGTACTCCAGTCGACCTCGGCCCCGGCCAACCGGCACCTGATGGAGCTGCTGATCATGGTCGATGCGCTGCGCCGCTCCTCGGCCAGACGCGTCACGGCGGTGATCCCGTATTACGGCTATGCGCGCCAGGACCGCAAGGTCGCACCGCGGGTGCCGATCACGGCCAAGCTGGTCGCGGATCTGATCGCCGTCGCGGGAACCGATCGCGTCCTGTGTATCGACCTGCACGCCGGACAGATCCAGGGGTTCTTCAACATCCCGGTCGACAACCTCTACGCCAAACCCGTGCTGCTGCCGGCGATCCGGGAGCACTTCGGATCGGACGTGACGATCATCTCGCCCGATGCCGGCGGCGTCGAACGGGCGCGCGCCTATGCGAAGCGGCTCGATGCCCCGCTGGCGATCATCGACAAGCGCCGCGAACAGGCCAACGTCGCGCAGATCATGCACATCATCGGCGACGTCACAGGCCAGCGCTGCGTGATCGTCGACGACATGGTCGACACCGCCGGAACCCTGAGCGAAGCCGCCCGCGCGCTCCGCGATGCCGGGGCGGCGACGGTCGGTGCGGCCATCACGCATCCTGTGCTGTCGGGCCCGGCGATCGAGCGGATCGAGAAGAGCGAGCTCGAGACGCTGGTCGTCACCGACACCATCCCGTTGCACGACGGCGCGCGTTCCTGCGGCCGGATCCGAGTCGTATCGATCGCCAATCTGCTGGGCGAGGCGATCCGTCGCATCACCAACGAAGAGAGCGTCAGCTCGCTGTTCGTCTAGGAGAAGTCCCATGTCCGAGACTGCACTCGTCGTCGAAGCCCGGGAAAGGATCGGCAAGAGCGCGAATCGCAAGCTGCGCGCCGCCGGGCGAGCCCCGGCGGTCCTCTATGGACGCGCTCGCGACTCGCTGCCCCTCGCCGTCGATCCGCGGGCGCTCGACAAGATCCTCCGGGCGAGCGGCGTCAACGCGCTGCTCGATCTCACCGTCGAAGGACATGCCGAGTTGAAGGAATCCGTGGCGCTGGTGCGGGAGCTGCAGCGCCATCCGCTGCGCGGCGACATCCTTCACGTCGATTTCTACGAGGTCGATCTGGCGCGTGTCGTCACCGTCGACGTGCCGATCCACCTGGTGGGCAAGGCCCGCGGGCTCGAGTTCGGCGGAATCCTCGAGCACACGCTGCGCGAGATCTCCCTCGAGTGCCTGCCGCGCTCGATTCCGGAGACCATCGAGGTCGATATCTCGGCGATGGAGGTCGGCGACGTCATCCACGTCCGCGAGCTCGTGCTGCCCGAAGGCGTCTCGCTGCTGACCGACGGAGACCTCGGGGTCGTGAACATCGCGCTGCCGCAGGCGGAGGAAGAGCCGACCGTGGCGGCCGCCGCCGAGACGCCCGAGGCTGCGGCCGCTCCGGGCGCCGCGGCCGAGGACGGCGACAAGAAATCGGACTGAGAACCGCCTCGAGGCAGGATGGCCAGGCGCACGGCGTGAAGCTCGTAGTGGGGCTCGGCAATCCCGGGCCCGAGTACGCCGAGACGAGACACAACGCGGGCTTCCACGTCGTCGCCGAGCTGGCGCGGCGGCACGGCATCGCGCTCGCGCGCGAGCGGCGGTTCCAAGGGCGCTTCGGCCGCGGGCGCATCGGCGGAGTCGAAGCGGGCCTGCTCGAGCCGCACACGTTCATGAACCTCTCCGGCAAGGCGGTGCTGGCCGCCGCGGGCGAGCTGCGGCTCGGCGATCTCGGCAGCGATCTCGTCGTGATCTACGACGACCTCGATCTACCCTTCGGCCGGCTGCGGATCCGGCCGGGCGGCGGCGCGGGAGGACAGAAGGGGCTCGCCGACATCCAGGCCCGGCTGGGTCGCAGCGATTTCCCGCGTCTGCGCGTCGGCATCGGACGGCCTCCGGCCGGCGAGGATCCGGTCGAGTACGTGCTGGCGCCGTTCGACGCCGGACAACGCGCCGCCCTCCCCGAACTGCTCGACCGCGCGGCCGACGCGGTCGAGGCGATCCTCGTGGACGGCGTGCAGCGGGCCATGAACCGTTTCAATGCGGGTGGTGCGGTGGCCCTGGAGAACTGAGCCGGATCGGCGCCGGCGCCGCCGCACGCGACGTCCGGGTGCGATTTTCGTGGTATGCGACGCCGACCCGGGTACTCTCCGCGGTCCCGAAGTCCTGGAGCAATCGGCCGATGGCTGCAGATCCGCACGACGCGCCCGCGAGCCGGGCTGCCCGACTCAGCACTGGCGTCGGCATCGCCCTCGCGCTCGCGGCCGTCGTCGCGGTCGGGCGCGCGCAGGCCGGCCTCCTCTCGGGCTCGTCGCGGCTCGTCGCCTGGACCTGGTTCCCGGACCTCGGCCCCAGCCTGGCGTTCCACCTCGACGGCCTCTCGGCGCTGTTCGTCCTGCTGATCGGGGGCATCGGCGCCCTCGTGCTGCTCTATTCCTCGCGCTACCTGCACGCCCACCCGGACGTCGTCCGCGGGCAGATCTTCCTCACGCTGTTCATGCTGTCGATGCTCGGCCTGGTGCTCGCGGACGACGTGATTCTGCTCTTCGTGTTCTGGGAGCTCACGACGATCACGTCGTACCTGCTGATCGGCTTCGAGAACGAGAAGCCCGGCGCGCGCCGCGCTGCCCTGCAGGCCCTGCTGGTGACCTGCAGCGGCGGCCTCGCGCTGCTGGTCGGCCTATTGCTGCTCGCGCACGTCGGCGGGAGCTTCCGGATCTCCGAATGGGACGTCGGCGTGTTCACTGCGCATCCGTTCTATCCGGCGATCCTGATCCTCGTCCTGCTCGGCGCCTTCACGAAATCCGCCCAGATCCCGTTCCACTTCTGGCTGCCCAACGCGATGGCAGCGCCGACCCCCGTCAGTGCCTATCTCCACTCGGCGACGATGGTGAAGGCCGGCGTCTACCTGCTGGCTCGCCTCCAGCCGACGCTCGGCGGCACGGACGCGTGGTTCTATACGCTCACGGTCGTGGGCGCCGCGACGGCGCTGTGGGGCTCGCTGCAGGCGCTGCGGCAGACCGATCTCAAGCTCGCCCTCGCCCAGACCACCGTCATGGGTCTCGGCATCCTGGTGCTGTTCCTCGGCAGCAACTCGGCTCTGGCCGCGAAGGCGGCCGTGACGTTCCTGATCGTGCATGCGCTGTACAAGAGCGCCCTGTTCCTGGTGGTCGGCATCATCGACCACGCCAGCGGGACGCGGGACGTGACGCTGCTCGGCGGGCTCGGCCGGGCCATGCCGCGGACCGCGCTGGCCGCCGGCGTGGCCGCCCTCTCGATGGCCGGCCTCCCCCCCCTGCTCGGATTCATCGGCAAGGAGTTGGCGTACGAGAGCGCGCTCGCGCTGGCCGGGTGGCCCTTCCTGCTGGTGACCGTGCTGGTGCTGTCCAATGCACTGGTCTTCGCGGTGGCGCTCCTCGTCGCGTATCAGCCGTTCTGGGGCCCCCCGCCGGACCCGCCTCGGACCCTTCACCCGGCGCCGTTCGCGATGCTCCTCGGACCGCTGCTGATCGCCGGCCTCGGCCTGGCGTTCGGACTGGCGCCGTCGTTCACCGGCCACGTGCTGATCGAGCCGGCCGTGTCTGCCGTCCGCGGACTCCCCTCTCCGGTGTCGCTCTCTCTATGGCACGGCTGGAACGCGCCGCTGGCGCTGAGCCTCGTCACGATCGTGCTGGGGCTCGGGATCTATCGGCTGCGCGCGCCGCTGGTCGCCGCCACCGGAGCCATCGCCGCGCGCCTGCCCTGGACCGGGGACCGGGCCTACGACGCCACCCTCGTCGGGCTCCAGACCCTCGCGCGGATCCAGACCGCCGTGCTCCAGGGCGGCTCGTTGCGCGGCTACCTGGCGACGAGCTTTGCGACGATCGTCGTCGCCATCGGGGGCGTCCTCGCCGTTCATCGTGCCTTCGCCTGGCCCACCGGGGGGGAATCCGTCCCCCCGACTGCCTGGGCGGTCGCGGTGCTGATTCTCGCCGGCACGGCCGTCGCGTCGGTCACCGGCTCGAGGCTGGCGGCGATCGCGGCGCTCGGCGTGGTCGGCGTCGGCGTGTCGCTGTTGTTCCTGATCTTCAGCGCGCCGGACGTGGCGATGACACAGTTGATGGTCGAGACGCTGTTCGTCGTCATCGCGTCGGTCGCGCTGCTGCGGCTCCCGGCGCTGCGCGGCCCGGAGCTGCGGAGCCGCGCCGGCCGGACCCGCGACGCCGCGCTCGGCCTCGCCGTGGGATCCGTGGTGGCGACGCTGTTGCTGGCGGTGCTGACGGTTCCACTCGATCCGATGCTGGGCGACTGGTTCGTCCGGCAGAGCGTCGTGGAGGGGCATGGGCGCAACGTCGTCAACGTGATTCTCGTCGACTTCCGCGCACTCGATACGCTCGGCGAGATCACCGTGGTCGCCGTCGCCGCCATGGCAGCGTATGCGCTGCTGAAGCTGGCCCCCCCGGCCACGCGACCGAAGGGGGATCGCCGATGAGTTCGCTGATCCTCAGCACCGCAGCACGGCTGCTCGTCGCGCTGCTGCTGCTGTTCTCGATCTTCGTGATGCTGCGCGGCCACAACGAGCCGGGGGGGGGATTCATCGGCGGCCTCATCGCGGCGACCGGTTTCGCCCTCTACGTGATGGCCGAAGGCGCGGGTGCCGTGCGGGCCGTGTTGCGGATCGATCCGCGCAAGGTCGCGGGCCTCGGACTCGCCTGCGCCTTGGCCGCCGGCCTGATCGGCGTGGCGGCGGGCGAGACCTTCCTGCGCGGCTTGTGGATCGAGCTGCCCAGCGGCAAGGTCGGCACGCCGCTGCTGTTCGACCTCGGCGTCTACCTGGTGGTGCTCGGCGGCGTCGTCGCGCTGGTGCTCGCGCTCGAGGAGCAGCGCTGATGGAGGCGTTGCTCGCGCTGCTGATCGGCGCCCTCGTGGCGGCGAGCGTGTACCTGATGCTGAGCCGACACGTGGTGCGCTTCCTCTTCGGGCTCGTGCTGTTCAGCAACGCCGTCAACGTGCTGTTGCTCACGGCGGGCCGCGTGCGCTGGGGCGCGCCGCCGCTGGTGCCGGAAGGCCTCGAAGTTCCACTCGAAGCCGTCGCGAACCCGTTGCCACAGGCGTTGATCCTGACCGCGATCGTGATCGGCTTCGGCCTGTTGGCGTTCGCACTGGTGCTGTCGGTGCGCGGAGTCGACGCGCTCGGAACGGCTGACCTCGACGCCATGCGCGCCGCCGAGCCGCGTGCCGATGCTGCTGCCAAGGAGCCCCGGTGAAGACCTGGCTCATCGCGCCGATCGCCATTCCGCTCGCGACGGCGACGTTGCTGGTGCTCGGCTTCTCGACGCCGCGTCGGCAGCATGCCGTGGCCTTCGCGGGGACTCTCGCGCTCGCCGTCGCGGCGATCGCGCTACTGCTCGGCGTCGAGCGCGAGGGCATCCTCGTCGTGCAGGCGGGCGGCTGGGCGGCGCCGTTCGGCATCACGCTGGTCGCGGACCACCTCGGCGCAGCGATGGTGATGGTGACGGCCGTGATCGGCCTGGCCACGGTCGTCTTCGCAGCGGGCGAGGTCGACGAGCCGCGCATGCGCTTCGGCTTCGCACCGCTGGTGCAGGTCCTGCTCGCCGGCGTCTGCGGCGCGTTCCTCACCGGCGACGTCTTCAATCTCTACGTGTGGTTCGAGGTGATGCTGATCGCGTCGTTCGCGCTGCTCGCGATCGGCGGCGGGCGCGAACAGCTCGACGGCGCGCTCAAGTACGTGGCGCTCAACCTGATCTCGACGCTGTTGTTCTTGAGTGGCGCCGGGCTGCTGTACGGGATGGCGGGCAGCCTCAACATGGCGGATCTGCATCAGCGTCTGCCGGCGCTCGGGCAGCCGGGTCTGATCGCCGCCGTGGCCGTCCTGTTCCTGCTCGCCTTCGGCATCAAGGCGGCGCTGTTCCCGGTCTTCTCGTGGCTGCCGGCGTCGTACCACACGCCGCCGGTGGCGGTATCGGCGCTGTTCGCCGGCCTGCTGACGAAGGTCGGCGTCTATGCCCTGATCCGCTTCTTCACGATCATCTTCCCGCGCGAGCAGATCGGGCTCGACGGCGTGCTCGTCGTCGTTGCGGCGCTGACGATGGTGACCGGCGTGCTCGGAGCCGCGGCGCAGAGCGAGTTCCGCCGCATTCTCGGCTTCCACATCGTCAGCCAGGTCGGCTACATGGTGATGGGGCTCGCGCTCGGCTCCCCGCTCGCGCTGGCCGGCGCGATCTTCTACACGCTCCACCACATCATCGTGAAGGCGAACCTGTTCTTGCTGAGCGGCATCTCGAAGCGCCTTTCCGGCTCCTTCGAGCTCGCGCGCAGCGGCGGGCTCTACACGCGCGCCCCGTTCGTCGCGGTCTTGTTCTTGATTCCGGCGTTCTCGCTGGCCGGCTTCCCGCCGCTGTCGGGCTTCTGGGCCAAGCTGCTGCTGGTCCAGGCCGCACTCGAACTCGCGCAGTGGTGGGTGGTGGCGGCGCTCGTCGTCGTCGGACTGCTGACCGTCTACTCGATGACGAAGATCTGGGCCGAGGCGTTCTGGAAAGCGCATCCGGACGGGGACGCCGCGTGGCGCGAGCCGCTCGCCGGCCGGGAGCGGGTGCTGCTGCTCGGCCCGGTGATCGCGCTCGCACTGATCACCGTATGGATCGGTCTGTGGCCGGCGCCGCTGTTCGAGTTGGCGCGCGCCGCGGCCGCAGAGCTGCTCGACCCGACCGCCTACGTCGCAGCCGTTCTGGGCGGAGGCACTCCGTGAATCTGCTGGTCCCGCACACGATTCTCGCGGTCGGCTGGGCGGCGCTGCTCGGACACTTCAGTCTCGGGACGCTGCTCGCGGGCCTCGCGCTCGGCTATGGCGTGCTCTGGTTGTTGCGGCCGCTCTACGGTCCGACGGACTACTTCGAGCGCTTCTGGCGGGCGCTCGGCCTCGGGCTCTTCTTCGTCAAGGAACTGGTCGTGTCGAGCCTGCGCGTCGTCTGGGAGGTCCTGACGCCGGGCCAGCACAGCCGGCCCGGAATCATCGCGCTGCCGCTCGATGTCGAGACGCCGGTCGAGATCACGATGCTCGCCAACCTGATCTCGCTGACCCCCGGCACGCTGAGTCTCGAACTCTCGGAGGACCGGCGCACCCTCTACGTCCACGCGATGTTCATCGACGATATCGAGGCGCTGCGCGCCGAGACCAAGAACCAGCTCGAGCAGCGCATCCTCCGGGTGTTCCGATGACGGGCGACTTCTTCCGCGCCGCCATCCTCGTCGCCGTCGCGCTGCAGATCTCGGGTCTCGGGCTCGCGTTCATCCGCCTCGCGATCGGACCGAGCGGGGCTGATCGCGTCGTGGCCTTGGACATGTTGGCGATCCTGATGGTGGGCTTCGCAGCGCTGTTCGCGCTCGAGAGCGGCGAGCCGAGCTTCCTCGACATCGCCATCGCACTGGCTCTGGTCTCGTTCCTCGGCACGGTGGCGCTGGCGCGCTACGTGGTCGCGCAGGCGCGCCGGGAGGAAGCCGAGCAACAGGCGGACCCTCCCGCCGAAGCCGAAGAACCGGAGGAGCGACGATGAGCGACGTGCTCGCCGGCCTGCTTGCGGTGACCGGCAGCTTCTTCACCTTCGCCGCCGCCGTCGGCGTGCTGCGCATGCCGGACGTCTACATCCGGATGCACGCGTCCACCAAGGCCGGCACGCTCGGCAGCGGCCTCATCCTGCTGGCGGTCGCCGTGCACTTCAGCGAGTTCGGGGCTGGCACCCGCGCGCTCGCGGCGATCGCGTTCCTGCTGTTCACCGCCCCGGTCGCGGCGCACATGATCGCAAAAGCCGCCTATCGCACCGGCGTCCCGCTGTGGTCGCGCAGCGTCGTCGACGACCTCGCCGACGCGGAACGGCGCGACGAGACGAACGGGGACGACCGGGCAGCGGAACCCTGAAGGCCGATTGACCCGTCTAGAAGGTTCTTTTTCATATCTCCAGTTTTCTTTTTGGCTGGCTTGACCCGTATATTGTCCCGGGCCTATTCTGCTTTGCGTGCAGATTCCCCTCGAGCGCCACCCGGACGGCCGCGACGGCAAGGCGGCTCCGGTGTACCAGCAGATCGCTGCATGGTTCCGCGTCGAGATCGCGGACGGACGGCTCGGCGCCGGGGATCGGCTGCCGACGATCCGCGAGCTGGCGCGCGCGCTCGCGGTGAACCGCGATACGGTCGCGCTCGCGTACGACGCGCTGGCGCGCGAGGGCGCCATCGAGTCGACGGTCGGCCGCGGCACCTTCGTCCGCCGCACGCCGCCCAGCGAGCCGCCGCCGCCCTTCGATCCGGTGCTGTCGCCGATCGTCGAGCGACTGCTCGACTTCGATCGGGCGCGCGTTCGCTACGCGGCGCCGGCCGGCACCGTTCCGCTGCACTCGCTGGTGCCGGATCCGTCGCTCTATCCGGCCGATGAGTTCCGCCGCGCCATCGCGCGGGTTCTCTCCCGCGAGGGCGCCGACCTGCTCCGCTACGGCCCGCCCCAGGGTCACCTCGGGTTGCGCGAGGTGCTGGCCACGCGGCTGCGCGAGACTGGCGTTCGCTGCAGTGCGGACGAGATCACCGTCACCCAGGGCGCGAGCGAGGGCATCGCGCTCGCGCTGCGCCTGTTCGCAGCCCCCGGCGACGTCGTCGCCGTCGAGGAGCCGACCTATCACAACGTGCTGTCGGCGCTCGCGTCGCTCGGCCTGCGCGCGGCAGCGATCCCGTTCCGCAACGGCGCGCCGGATCTCGCCGTGCTCGAGCGCACCCTGGAACGCCCCGAGGTGAAGCTCTTCTACACCATGCCGACCTTCCACAACCCGCTCGGCCTCAGCACCGGCCTGGCGCACCGCCGCGCGCTGCTGGCAGTCGCGGCGCGGGCGAGCAAGCCGGTCGTCGAAGACGCCTACGAAATGGACCTCCGCTACGCCGGCCGTCCGGTGCCGTCCTTGGCCGCGCTCGACGAGCATGGTCTCGTGGTGCAGCTGTTCTCGTTCTCGAAGTCGCTGTTCCCGGGCGCGCGCGTCGGTTCGATCGCGGCGCGCGGCCGTACGCTCGAGGCGCTCCTCGCGTTGAAGCACGCCAGCGATCTCGGCGGCGCCCTGGTCCTGCAGGCGGCGCTGGCCGAGTTCGTCGGCAGCGGCGGCTACGATCGACACCTCGGTCGCGTGCGGCGAACGCTGCGCGGCCGGCGCGACGCGTTGCTCGACGCGCTGGCGCGAGAGATGCCGGAGGGCGTCACGTGGACGCAGCCCGATGGTGGACTGCAGGTCTGGGTGGAGCTGCCGGAGACCGTCGACACCGCGGAACTGTTGGCGGAGGCTGTCCGTGGCGGCGTGTTGTTTGCCCCGGGCTTCCAGTTCCGCTGCGACCGCAGGCCTTCGAGCGGCTTGCGCCTCTCGATCGCGCTGGCCGGCGAAGACGAGATCCGCCACGGCGTCACGGTGCTGGGCAAGACGGTGCGCGAGCGCCTCGCGCGCGAGCCGAGGCGGCCCGCCGGCGACGAGGCAATGGTCTGAGCAACGCACCGTCCACGGGCGGTGCAGAGGAGACGAGATGACCGAACGAAACGACGGCAAGAGTGCGAGCGCGCGAATCGGGGCGGAGAGCTTCGCGCTGAAGGTCGGGCTGGCCGAGATGCTGAAGGGTGGCGTGATCATGGACGTCACGACCCCGGAGCAGGCGCGCATCGCCGAGGACGCCGGCGCGACGGCGGTGATGGCGCTCGAGCGCGTGCCGGCCGACATCCGCAAGGACGGCGGCGTCGCGCGGATGGCCGCGATCGAGGTGATCGAGGCGATCCAGCGCACCGTCTCGATCCCGGTAATGGCGAAGGTGCGGATCGGGCATCTGGCGGAGGCCCGCGTGCTCGAATCGCTCGGCGTCGACTTCATCGACGAGAGCGAGGTGCTGACGCCGGCCGACGACGAACACCACGTCTGGAAGCACGACTTCAAGTCGCCGTTCGTGTGCGGCGCCCGCAACCTCGGCGAGGCGCTGCGCCGGATCGCCGAGGGTGCGGCGATGATCCGCACCAAGGGGGAGGCCGGCAGCGGCAACATCGTCGAGGCCGTGCGGCATCTGCGCGCGGTGAACGGCGAGATCAAACGCCTCACGGCGACGGCGCCGGAAGAGCTGCCGACCCGCGCGAAGGAGCTGCAGGCGTCGCTCGACCTGGTGCGCTTCGTCGCCGAACACGGCCGTCTCCCGGTGCCGAACTTCGCGGCGGGCGGCATCGCGACTCCGCCGGACGCCGCCCTGTGCCGGATGCTCGGTGCCGAGGCGATCTTCGTCGGCTCCGGGATCTTCAAGAGCGACGATCCCGCCGCGCGGGCGCGGGCGGTGGTGGCCGCCTGCACGCAGTGGGACGACCCCAAGCAGGTGCTCGAAGCGAGCCGCGGCCTCGGCAAGGCGATGGACGGCATCGAGATGTCGACGCTCAGCGAGGAGCAGCGGCTCGCGAACCGCGGCTGGTAGCGGCGGCGGGCCGGGAAGCGGGACCGTGCTGAAGATCGGCGTACTCGCTCTGCAAGGCGACTTCGAAGCGCACGCGAGAGCGTTGGCGCGAGCCGGAGCCGACCCGGTGATGGTCCGGGCCGGCAAGAACCTCGATGGACTCGATGCGCTCGTGCTGCCGGGCGGCGAGAGCACGACGATCGCCAAGGGCATGGAACGGCTCGGGCTCTTCGAAGCGGTCCGTACCTTCGCCGAAGCCGGTCATCCGATCCTCGGGACCTGTGCCGGCGCGATCCTGTTGGCGCGCCGGGTCGAGAATCATCCGGTCTCGAGCCTCGGCCTGCTGGACATGACCGCCGTGCGCAACGCCTACGGGACGCAGGTCGATTCGTTCGTCGCGCCGGCGGATCCGGGGGCGAAGGCGGGCCTCGAAGGGCTGCCCTGCGTGTTCATCCGCGCTCCCCGGCTGCGCGATCTCGGCCGGGAGGTCGACGTGCTGGTCCGCGTCGGCGGCGAACCGGTCCTGGTCCGGCGGGGCGAGCGCTTTGCCGCAACCTTCCACCCGGAACTCGGCGAGGACCCGCGCGTGCTTCGGCTCTGGATCGAGACGGTCCGGCGCTCCGCATCGGCCGCTCGGTCCCGGGAGCGAGCGAACCCGCTCAGCGAACCGGCGTGAAGAACAGGATCGCCGAGTCCATCGCCGTCGCGATCGCCAGCTTTCCGTCGACGATCATCCACGACGCGGAGATGGCGAGCAGCTTCGCATAGCGATCGCCGAGGGATCCGGCAGGGCACATCATCTTCGTGAGGGCGAGCGGGCCGAGGCGGAGCTGCACTCCGTCGAGCCGATAGCTTCCGTGCCCGCGGTTGCAGTCGGCGCGCACCGCGACGGATCCATCGGCAGCGAGTTCGAGCGTGTAGCGGGACGGGTCCTCAGGACGCATTTCCGTGTCGTCCATCATCTGGATGCGTTCGAGCTGCCAGCGCGTTCCGATCAGCACGGCCGCCTCGTCGTCGCCGCCCCTCGCGGAGCCTCCGCACGCCAGCAGGGCCGAGCTCAGCACGAGGATGCGCGCGACTCGGCCGGCGCCGCGGAGCCGCGCGATCAGCGCGACCCTGCCTCGCCGGCGCGAGATCGCTGCACGACGCCGGCGAGCGCGAGGAAGCGGCGGCGAATCCCCGCCTCGTCCGTCGGCGCGAGCGGCACCGGCTCGCGGTTCACCGTCTTCTCGGCGCCGACCGATCGCCCGTCTTCGCCGAATGCCAGCGCGGTCAGCACCTCGTCGCGCGCGGGAAGCCGGTCCTCACCGAGGTCGCGGGGCCGGATCCGCAGCGACTCGAAAAAGACGAGCCGGCCGTCGTGGACGTAGTAGCGATTGCGTCCGGTGCCGCCCGGTTCACCCGGTTCGCCGTAGAGAGCCTCTTCCTCGATCAGCCGCAGCTCCCCGCCTTCGAGGAAGGCCGCGACGCGAGCCTCGGTATTCCCCGAAGTCACCGTGCCATCCAGGCGGTCGAGCGCCGGCCGCTGTCGATCGACGATCCGGGAATACTGGCGACCGCCATCGAGATCCTGGATCACGACGACGGTCCGCGCGGCCTTCGCGGCCGGCCGGGAGACGTGGCGTCCGCGGGCACCGGGTCCCGAGGCGGCGAGCATCGCGACGGCGGCGAGCGCCAGGCCGAAGGTGGTGGCGGCGCGAACGCAAGGCGCGGGGCCAGCGCCGGCAGACAGGCGAGGACTTCGAGCTACGTTGCCGCCGTGCCGCTGCTCCACGATGATCCGGACGGTAGCGTCCCGTGCCGGGCCCGCGAGCGAAGCGCCCGCGAGCCCGTCGCGCTCGCGCTCGTGCTCGTGCTCGCCGCTCTATGGCTGGCGCCTGGCTGCGCGAGCATCGACCCGGGGCGACGCGCGGCCGAGCGGGCCGCCGAGCAGCGCGCGCTCGAGGTCGCCGACCGTGTGGCGTCGGGCTTCGTCGGGGTCTACGCGGCGCGGCGACCGGCCGCGGCGGAAACCGGTCGCGCGATCACGCTCGAGCTGCGCAGCGACGGCATCGCGCGACTCGTGAACGTGTACCCGGGCCGCGGGATTCGCGCCGAGAGCGGCCGCTGGAGCGCCGACGCAGACCGGCTCCGGGTCGAGTGGGACAACATCGGCGAGGAGTTCGGGCAGCCGCCGATGGAGTGGCTCCGCACCGGGCCCGCCCTCGCGCCGGCCATTTGGGATCCCGCCGTGTGGGGGGACGCCGGGCTCCCGCTGACGCGCTGGGAGGCGTCGCGTCGAGCGCGAGCCGGCTGCACGTGGCGTCCGTTCGCCGATGCGACGCTCCGGCTGCGGCTGCTCGTCGAATCCTGCCCCGCGGGTGTCCCGGGGCCCCGGCTCGTCGCCCGCGGCGCCGAGATCGTCGACATCGCCGGAGCCGCCGAAGGCGAGCGCGGCACGCCGGTGATCCAGATGTTCAGCAAGCCCGCGCCGGAACCGATCGATGCGGCGATTCGCGCCCGGTTCTTCCCGCAGATGGTGCCGAGAATGCGCGCCGGCTGCCGGGTCGAGCCCGCCGCGGTCGTCGTCGATGCGACGAACCCCGGGGCCACGAGGGAGACCTGGGAGATCGTTCCGACGCCCGACTACCGGGCGGAGACAGCCAAATGGCGCGCGGCCGAAGCGAGCGCGATGGTCTGCGGCCCGTACGGACAGCGCGACGGGAGGGGGTTCTTCGGGTACCAGCCGGACCGGTCGACGACCCGATACTGGTTCGTCTGGATCGGAGCCGAGCCGCCGTCCTTCGACGAGCACTCGATCGAACTGCTCGAGTGAGCCCGTCCGGGTGTCCGGCAGGACCGTTTCGAGACGGTGTTTGCGACCGGGGCGCTTCGAACCGTCGCCGGCTAGATTCCACGGTCCGGAGAGGACGAGCCCCATGATCTTCAAGACTGACGACCTCCGCATCGAGCAGCTCCGGCCGCTGATCCCGCCGGCCATCTTGATGGAGGAGTTCCCCATCGGGGAGAAAAGCTCCGAGGCCGTCGTTCGCGGCCGCGAACAGGCCCACGCGATCCTGCACGGCGAGGACGACCGGCTGATCGTGATCGCCGGCCCGTGCTCGGTCCACGACCCCGAGGCCGCCCTCGACTATGCCCGCCGCCTGCGCGCGGCGGCGGATCGCCACGCCCGGGACCTGCTGTTGGTGATGCGGGTCTACTTCGAGAAGCCCCGTACGATCGTCGGCTGGACGGGCCTGATCAACGACCCGCATCTCGACGAGAGCTTCGCGATCAACGAGGGCCTGCGGAAGGCGCGCCGCTTCCTCGTCGACGTCGCCGAGCTCGGCCTGCCGGCCGGCACGGAGTTCCTCGATCCGATCTCCCCGCAGTTCATCGCGGATCTGATCTCGTGGGGCGCGATCGGCGCCCGGACGTCGGAGAGCCAGGTCCACCGGGAGCTGGCGTCCGGCCTGTCGATGCCGGTCGGATTCAAGAACGCGACCAACGGCAACGTCCAGATCGCCATCGAGGCAATCCTGTCGGCGCAGCATCCGCACCAGTTCCTGTCGGTGACGAAGCAGGGAGTGGCAGCGATCGTGTCGACGCGGGGCAATCATGACTGTCATCTGATCCTGCGGGGCGGCAGCAATGGGTCCAACTACGACGCCGACAGCCTGGCGCGGATCGGCGTGGCGCTCGGGAAAGCCGGCCTGCCGGACCGGGTGATCATCGATTGCTCGCACGCCAACAGCGGCAAGGATCCCGCCCGCCAGGCCGAAGTCAGCGGCGCCGTGGCGTCCCAGGTGGCCGAAGGCAACCGGTCGATCGTCGGGCTGATGCTCGAGAGCTTCCTCGAGGAGGGTCGCCAGGACGTGAAGCCGGGCCAGCCGCTCGTCTACGGCCAGAGCATCACCGACGCGTGCATGAGCTGGGAGCGCTCGGAACCCCTCTTCGAGGCCCTCGCCGCCGCCGTCCGCGCCCGCCGCCAGGCCGGCTTGGCGGAATGACGGCGGCCGAATTTGGACCCTCTGTAGCCATCTGCTAACTCTCCGCGCCTTCGATCCACCCACCTCGGCTCCCGCAGAGGCCACCAGGATCCCGCCTGGTGGTCCGCCCAGTCGGGAGCCCGGAGCATCGGCCGCCCCGGCTGCCGCTCCGTTCACGAGGAGGAATGCATGCGGGAATACGATACGACGTTCATCGTCCAGCCGGAGATCACCGAGGAGGCTCGCGAAACCCTGATCGGGCGGCTGCGCGGCATCCTCGAGCGCGCCGGTGCCGTGCCGCTCGAGGTGGAGGACATGGGCAAGCGCAAGCTCGCCTACGAGATCCGGCGCTTCCAGAAGGGCCACTACCTGTCGCTCTTCTACGTAGACAGCGGCAAGGCGGTCTCGGACCTCGAGCGAGCGCTGCGACTGGACGAATCGATCCTGCGCTTCCTGACGGTCCGCCAGGACGGCGACGTCACCGATCTCGAGGCCCGCAAGGCCAAGGCGGTCGACCTCGAGAAGCTGCGCCACGAGAAGGCCGCCGAGCGCGCGGTGCGAGAAGCCGAGGAGCGCGCCGCCCGCGAGACCGCGCGCCTCAGCGAGGAGTCCGCGGACCGCGACCGCGACCGCGACCAGGACGAGGACCAGGACCAAGACGACGACGACCGGGACGACCGCCACCGTTCGCTCGACGAGGACGAGGACGACGACGAGGCGGGCGACGAACGCTCGCCCGGGGGGGAGTAGGCCGCGATGCGCTCCGTCAAGGTGATCCTGAGCGAAGATGTGCCGAGCCTCGGCGATGCCGGCGATCTGGTGTCGGTGAAGCCCGGCTTCGCCCGGAACTATCTGCTGCCCCTCGGCAAGGCCATCGCGGCGACCGCGGCCAACGTGCGCGAACTCGAGCACCAGAAGCGTGTCATCGCGGACAAGCTCGCGCGCGTGCGCAAGCAGCAGGCGGCCGAGCGCGACAAGGTGCACGGCCAGGTCGTCGAGTTCCAGGCGCAGGCCGGCGAGGAAGGCAAGCTGTTCGGGTCGATCACGACGCTGATGATCGCCGAGCGGCTGGCAGAACGCGGTCTCGAAGTGGACCGGCGGCGCATCACGCTGGCGGAGCCGATCAAGGACGTCGGTGAGCACGCGGTGACCGTGAAGCTGCATCGCGAGATCGAGGCGACGATCACCGTCAAGGTCATCGCCGCTCCCTGAGGAGCGTCTCGGCAGGCCTCCCCCCGTGTTACAGTTCGAGGTCTTCCGAACCCCGCGTTCGGCATGATCCGAACCGCACGAAGGATGCAGCGTGACGCCTCCCTCGACCCGACCCCACGGGTCTTCCGGCGAGTTCTCGGCGACCTCCGGCGGGAGGCGTCGTTCGCGGCGCAACGCGACGGACGGCAACAGCGATCCCGCGCGCGCCTTCGTCGGGCGCGTGCCCCCGCATGATCTCGAAGCCGAGAAGTCGGTCCTCTCCGGTCTGCTGCTCCACAACGAATCGATCCACGCGGTCTACCTCGAAGTCAAACCCGAGGACTTCTACCATCCGGCACACAGCATCGTGTTTGCCGCGATGCACGCGCTGTACGAGTCCAACTCCCCGATCGATCTGCGCACGCTGTCGGACTATCTCGTCAGCCACAAGCTGCTCGACCGCGTAGGCGGGGCGGTCGTCCTCGCGGAGATCTCGGACTACGAGACCACGGCCGCCCACGTCGTCCATCACGCGCGAATCGTGCGCGACAAGGGCATCAAGCGGCGCCTGATCGCCACGGCGACCGAGATCGTGGAGCTCGGCTTCGATGGAGCCGACCGGGCCGACCTGCTGCTCGACCAGGCGGAGGGGCGGATCCTCGAGATCGGGCGCCAGAACGCGCGCGAGACCTTTCGCAGCCTGCAGGACGAGATGCAGAGCACCTTCGACTACGTCGAAGCCATCATGGGCCGAGGCGGCGAGCTGACGGGGGTGCCGACCGGCTTCAAGCAGCTCGACGAGAAGACCGGCGGACTGCAGCCCGGAGAACTCTTCATCCTGGCCGCGCGGCCGAGCATGGGAAAGACCGCGCTGGCGCTGAACATCGCCCGCAACTCCGCCGTCCTGTACCGCAAGAAGATCGCGATCTTCTCGCTCGAGATGACCGCCCAGGCGCTGGTGCTGCGCTTGCTCTCCGCCGAGGCGGAGGTGGACCAGTCGCGGATCCGCAGCGGCTATCTGAGCACGCACGACTACAAGCGCCTGCGCGATGCGGCCAGCGCGATCGGCCACGCCGATCTGTGGATCGACGACTCCGGCATGATCACGGTGCTCGAGATGAAGGCCAAGTGCCGGCGCATGAAGAAGGAGCGCGGCCTCGACATGGTGATGGTGGACTATCTGCAGCTCGCCCACGGCGACGGCCGCAACGAGCGCCGCGAGCAGGAGATCTCCGAGATCAGTCGTGGCCTCAAGGCGATGGCGAAGGAGCTCGAGATCCCGGTCGTGGCGCTCTCGCAACTGAACCGCGGCCCGGAGAACCGGCCTGGGACCAACAAGCGTCCGATGCTGGCAGATCTGCGCGAGTCCGGCGCGATCGAACAGGACGCCGACGTGATCGCGTTCATCTATCGCGACTGGTTCTACAACCGCGACGATCCGGCCACCGAGAACCTGGCCGAGCTGATCATCGCGAAGCAGCGCAACGGACCGACCGGCACCATCGAGTTGACCTTCCTCGATCGTCTGGCCCAGTTCCGCGATCGCTCCGCGCACCAGGACGACGGCGTCGCGGGACCGCCGCGCGGCGGCAGCGGATTCCTGCCGCCGGACGACGACCCCGAATCGGGCGACTTCCTGTAGTGCCGCCGGCGTTGCTCGAGCCGCGCGCGCTGCGTCGGGGCGGAACGATCGGGATCGCCGCGCCGGCCGGGGCGGTGGACCCGGAGATCCTGGCGGCCGGCGAGCGGCGCTGGCGAACACGCGGCTTCACCGTGGAGCGACGCGGAGACGTGCTGGCCCGACACCGCTATCTGGCTGGCGACGACGCCCGCCGCGCCGCCGAGCTGATGACGCTGGTCGCCGATCCCCAGATCGACGCGATCGTGTGTGCTCGGGGGGGGTTCGGATCGCCGCGCATCCTGGACCGACTCGACGCGCAGGCGTTTCGCGCCGCGCGCAAGCCGCTGGTCGGCTTCAGCGACGTGACCGCACTGCTGCTGTGGCAGCGACGTGCCGCGGGCCTGATCGGCTTCCATGGCCCGATGCTCGAACGCGGCGGCGACCTGCGCGACGACGAACTGGATGCGCTGGTGGCGGCGCTCACCGGCAGTGGCCCGCTTCCGCTCCTCTGGCGCGGCGAGCGCGGAGCCGGCGCCCGCGCGGCGGGACGGCTCACGGGCGGCTCGCTGACGATGATCGCCGGCTCGCTCGGAACGCCGTGGGAGATCGACACGCGCGGCGCGATCCTCCTGCTCGAAGACCGCGGCGAGCGGCCGTATCGCATCGACCGGCTACTGCAACAGCTGCGCAGCGCCGGCAAGCTCGAACGGGTGGCCGGCGTCGGACTCGGCCGCTTCGACGGCTGCGACGAACCGGATGCTTCGATCACCGCGGCGGAGGTGCTGCACGAGCTCCTGACCGAGCTGGGCGTCCCGTGGGTCGCGGGCCTGCCGTTCGGACACGGGACGCCGAACCTGCCGTGGCCGCTCGGCGCACGCGCGCGACTCGACGGTGAGCGCGCCGAGCTGCATGTTCTCGAACCGGGGGTGCTTCGCGAGCTATGAGACACGCGCTGATCCGACGCAAGCTGGCGCGCGTGAACCGCGCGCTCGACAAGGCGATCGCGGACGCCGAGATCCCCGGTGCCGTGGTTCTCGCGCGCATGCCGCGCGATGGAGAACTGCTCGAGCATTGCTCGGTCCGGGGACTCGCCTGCTTGCGACCCGAGCGCACCGCCATGACCCGCGAGACGATCTTCGATCTGGCCTCGTTGACCAAGCCGCTCGCCACCGCCGCGGCGGTGATGCTGCTGGTGGCCGACGGCGCGATCGATCTCGAGGAACCGGTCGCCAAGTATCTGCCGGCGGCCGGCGAGCGCGGCAAGGACCAGGTGCGGGTTCACCACCTGCTGGCCCACACCTCCGGGCTCAAGCCGTGGCGCCCGTTCCACGAAGCCCTGCTCGAGCGCGAGCGCAAGAAGGGCGAGCGGATCCTCGGGACGCCACTCGCGAGAGAAATGATCCTGGAGCGGATCTACCGCTCGACGCTCGTGCACGAGCCCGGCGAGGCCGCCGTCTACGGCGATCTCGATTTCATCGTGCTCGGGGCGCTCGTCGAAGCGGTGGCGCAACAGCCACTCGACGAGTTCTGCACCCAGCGCGTCTACGCACCGCTCGGTCTCGAGGACACGCGCTTCCTCCGCATCGGCGACGGGCAGCCGCCGCTGCCGGACGCCATCCGACAGCGCTGCGCCGCCACGGAGAACTGCCCGTGGCGCGGACGGGTGCTGTGGGGTGAGGTCCACGACCCGAATGCATGGGCCATGGGCGGCGTCGCCGGCCACGCGGGCCTGTTTGCACCGGCCGACGACGTGATGCGCTTTGCGGCCGCCCTGCTCGACGCCTGGCACGGCCGCAGCGAGAGCTCCTCCGCCGCCGGACGCGTCTTTCCCCCGGACTGGCTGCAGCGGTTCCTCACGCGGCAGGACGGGCCCGAGGGGGCCATGTGGACACTCGGCTGGGATACCCCGACCCCGGGCGCCTCGAGCTCCGGCCGGCACTTCACTCCCGGCGCGACGGTCGGCCACCTCGGCTTCACCGGCACGTCGCTGTGGATCGACCTCGAGCGCGAAGCCGTCGTCGTGATGCTGACGAACCGGGTCCACCAGGTGGCCAAACGCAGCCCGTTCAAGCTCCGGGCCCTCGTGCACGATCTGGTGATGGAGTCGTTCCTGGCGGAATGACGAAGCGGGGAGCGGGACAGCGTTGGCGCGTCCGATCGTCGGCATCACGGTGAGCATCGACCCGGGCGTACGGATCCGGCCGGGGCAGGACACGCTGTACGTCGGCCGCGCCTATGCGCGCGCCGTGGACGCGTGCGGCGGCGCTCCGATCCTGCTGCCGCCCGATCTCGCGCCCGAACGCGCCGCCACGCTGTGCGCCGGCCTCGTGTTGACCGGCGGGGCGATGCTGCCGGCGGCGCTGAACGGCGCGCCGCCCGGCGCCCTCACGCCCGGGCCGGCCGAGGAGGCGGAGCGAGTGGCCTGGGATCTCGCGTTGATCGACGCGGCCCGCACGCGCCGCAAGCCGCTCCTCGGCGTCTGCTACGGCATGCAGCTCTTGAATCTGCGCCTCGGCGGCACGCTATACGAGGATCTGCGCAGCGTCATCGACACGGCCGTGGATCATGGGGGATCGAGCCGTGTAGTCGCGCACGAGCTCGTGATCGACCGGGAGACCATCCTCGGCGCCAGCCTCGGTGAGCGGACGCGGGTGGCTTCCTCTCACCACCAGGCGGTGTCGCGGTTGGCGCTCGGCCTGCGCGCCACGGCCCATGCCGAAGACGGTGTGATCGAGGCCTTCGAGGGCGAAGGCCTGCTGGGCGTCGAGTGGCATCCGGAACTCGACGCGACGTCCAGGGCGGTCTACGGCTGGCTCGTCGAGGAGGCCCGGAAGGGCGCATGAACGAGGCGCTGCCCGGCCGGCTCGAGCACGTCCACCTGATCGCCATCGCCGGCACCGGCATGGGCGCGCTGGCCGGACTTCTGCACGCGCGCGGACTGCGCGTCACCGGATCGGATCGCGCACTGTACCCGCCGATGAGCGAGATGCTGGCCCGCTGGGGCATTCCCGTCGCGATCGGCTTCGAGCCTGGGCACCTCGAGCCACGGCCGGATCTGGTCGTGATCGGCAATGCGGTGCGTGCCGACAATCCGGAAGCGCGCGCGGCCATCGAAGCTGGCTTGCCGATCCGATCCTTCCCCGACGCGCTGTACCAGTTCGCCATCGCCGATCGGCACTCCGTGGTCGTCGCCGGGACGCACGGGAAGACCACCACGGCGAGCCTGCTCGGTGCGGTGTTGACCGGAGCCGGGCTCGATCCGTCGGTGCTGGTGGGCGGCGTCGCACTGGACTTCGACGGTCCGTTCCGGGACGGCGCAGGGCCGCACTTCGTCGTCGAAGGCGACGAGTACGATACCGCCTTCTTCGACAAGACCCCCAAGTTCCTGCACTACCATCCGCGCACGCTGCTGCTCACGTCCGTCGAGTTCGACCACGCCGACATCTATCGCGATCTCGACCACGTGAAGCAGGCGTTCCGGATGCTGATCCACAGCCTGCCGGCGGAGGGCGCGATCATCGCCGCCCTCGACGACGAACATGTCCGCGACGTGATCGGCGGCGCCCGCTGCCCGGTGATCGGATACGGCGTCGACGCGGGCGAGCGCGGCTTCCGAGCGCTGGATCTCAGCGCCGGTCCGGACGGGACGACGTTCCGCGTGCTCCGGGACGAGCGCGAACTCGGCGGGGCCACCGTTCCGCTGTACGGCCGGCACAACGTCGCCAATGCGCTCGGAGCGCTCGCGACCGCCCTCACGCTGGGAGCGCCCTTCGCGGCGGCCGCGGCGGCGCTGGCCCGCTTCCGCGGCGTGCGCCGCCGCCAGGAGGTGCGCGGCCATGCGCGCGGGGTCACCGTGCTCGACGACTTCGCACATCATCCGACGGCGGTCCGCGAGACGGTCGCCGCGATGCATGCGCGGTTCCCGGGCCGCCGTCTCGTCGCCGTGCTCGAGCCGCGCTCCAACACGAGCCGACGCGCTCTGTTCCAGCAGGATTTCGTCACCGCGCTGGCCGGTGCCGAGCGCGCGATCATCGCCGTCGTCCCGCCGGAGCCGCTATACAGCAACACCGGCGCCGTCAGCGAGTATCTGGACGCGAAACGGCTCGCCGCCGATCTGCAGAGCCGAGGCGTCGAGGCCGAAGCGATCGACGGCGTCGACGCGATCGTCACACGGCTGGCCGCCACGTGTCGCGAAGGCGACGTCATTCTGGTGATGAGCAACGGCGACTTCGGCGGGCTGTGGGGCAAGCTGCTCGAGCGGCTCGGCGGCGGCTAGCGGCCGATCCGCGCGGCCACCGGCATGCGGCGGATCAGGAGCGGGCGCCGTCGACACTCCAGAGACCGGGTCCTTGCGCGGCGATGAACAGGAAGACGAAGCAGTAGAGGGCCGCCAGTTCCCCGCCATTGATCAGCGGGAACGGCGCGTTGATGCCGTGGGCCGTCCAGTACGCGGCGGCCATCAGGCCGCTGCACAGGAACGCCGCCCAGCGCGTCAGCAGGCCGATCATCACCAGCACACCGCCGACCAGCTCGATGGGACCCGCCACGAACGTGACGAACGCCGGCGTGCCTTCCATCGCCGGCGCCGGAAAGCCGAACAGTTTCTGCATGCCGTGCCAGAGGAAGAGCAATCCCGTGACGATGCGAAGCAGGGCATAGCTCTGCGATGCGTAGGGCTGTAGGAAAGTTGCCATCGGTTCCCCTTTCGATGGGTCGCAGCAATCGCGACCGGAATGGATCACGGACCTGTCGACGCAGTACGAGAACGACCTCGTGTGGAGTTTCAGAGCTCCGGCCAGTCGTGCGCCCACGGGCGCGCCTGCTCGAAGGCCCACGCCGCCTGCAGCACGAGGTCATCGCGGTGTCTCGGTCCGACGATCTGCAACCCGACCGGCAGACCAGCCTTCGAGAACCCGGTGCGGACCGTCGCGGCCGGATGCCACGACAGATTGAACGGCATCGTGAAGCTGCCGACGTTCGCCCGCGGCTGCGGGCGCCCTTCCACCTCGGCGAGCAGGGGCCCCTTGGCGGCCGGCGGGTCGTACGGGACCGTCGGCGTCAGCAGCAGGTCGTAGTCGTCGAAGAGCTGCGCACACCAGCGGTTCAGCTCCTCGCGGCGACGCCGGAAATCAGCGAAGCGCGCCGGGGTCATCTCGATGCCGAGCTTCACCGACTGGATGAACGAGCGGCCGAACTCGTGTTCCCGTTCCGGCAGCAACGCCTGGAAGCGGCCGAGAAGCTGGAAGACGCCGATCAGACCCCAGTCCCGTCCGGGCTCCGGCGGACCGTCCTTCACCAGCTCGAGATGGTGGCCGAGCTGTTCGAAGACCTGGACGGCCTCGCCGACGATCTCGGCCACGTCGGACTGTACGACCGCATAGCCGAGATCCGGTGAATAGCCGATCCGGAGGCCGGCGGGCAGCTGCGACAGGATCTGGCGATAGGAGACACCCGGATGCGGCAGTGAGTTGGGGTCGAGCGGATGCGCGCCGACCGTCATGTCGAGATGGAGGGCCGCATCGGTCACCGTCCGCGTGAGGGGACCCACGACGGACGTATCGTCCATCGGCCACAGGTCTTCCGGCGCATGGGGAATCCGGCCGTAGCTGGGCTTGTGGCCGAAGCAGCCGGTGAACGTCGCCGGGATCCGGATCGAGCCGCCACCGTCGCTGGCGGTCACCAGCGGGATCATCGCGCCGGCGATCGCCGCGGAAGATCCGCCACTCGAGCCGCCCGGGGTGCGTTCGAGGTTCCACGGGTTGCGTGAGACGCCGAACAGCAGGTTCTTCGTCAGCGCCGTATGTCCGAACTCCGGCGCGTTGGTCTTGCCGACGACGATCGCGCCGGCGGCGCGCAGCCGCGCGACCTGCACCGAGTCCTGCTCCGGCCTGTGGTCCCGGAACGGAACCGACCCGTAGGTCGTCGCGAGTCCGGCGGCGTCCTCGAGATCCTTCACGCCGAGCGGAATCCCTTCGAGGGGTCGCCCTTCGCCCCGCACGATGCGCGCCTCGGCTGCGCGCGCGTCGGCCAGCAGCGCCTCCCGGGGCCGCATCGCCACGAAGGCGACGAGCGCAGGATTCACCGCATCGATGCGGGCCAGAGTGTCCTCCATCAGTTCGACGGGCGACATCTCCCGGCGCAGCAGGAGTT
This sequence comes from uncultured Pseudomonadota bacterium, assembly GCA_900696485.1. Lineage (GTDB taxonomy): Bacteria > Myxococcota_A > UBA9160 > UBA9160 > PR03 > CAADGG01. The sequence continues at coordinate 89,629 of CAADGG010000102.1, read as the reverse complement.
CAGCGATCTCGGTCAAGGGGCGACGCAGTACGCTCATCGGACACCTCCTCGGCGATCGAGTCTATCAGCTTCGCGCGCCGGACCGATGGGCTGCCAGCCCATGACCGAACCGCTCTTCCATCCCCACGTGTCCGGGCCCTGCGAGAGGCCGGGCCGCGGTTCACCGACCCACTGCGCGCCCATCGACTTCCGGCTCGAGGATCCGCCCCGCGCGCGGAGCGAATTCCGGCTCGACCCGCGACCGGAGCCGCGACGTCCGGTCGAGATCGGCCTCGTTTCGGCCCGCAGACGCCAAGATCGGCACTTCAGGCTTTGCTTCGCGAGACGGAAGCCGTATCATCGGCTCCGCCTCTTGGCTCTGGACTCCCGGGTTTCGAGCGCTTCAGGCTCGAGCGCCGATCCTTCGAAGTGCAAAGACAGCGCAAAGACTGCGAGATGCGTCGATGACTTCGAGATTCATCGGACCGGGAGCGTCGGCCGGAGAGGCACGTCACAGCGTCCGTTCGTGTCGCGGTGGCTTCGTCAACATCGGGCGCGCGAGTCGCGCCAAGGGGGGTGAGAACGATGGCAGCCAGGAAGAAGGTCGCAAAGAAGACCAGTCGGAAGGCCGGCAAGAAGGTCGCTTCCGGAGAGCTCCTGATCTCGAAGTCGCGCGTGAAGGCCGCCACGAGGAAGTGCAACGTGGGAGGTGACTTCTACGGTGCGCTCGACGCGGCCGTACGCGGGATCATCGCGAGCGCCGAGGGTCGGGCGCTGGCCAACAAGCGCAAGACGCTGAAGCCGCAGGACATCTAGTCCGCCGCAAGATCCGCGGTGGATGACGAAGGCCCGCAGCCCGGCTGCGGGCCTTTCGTCTTCCTCGGTGTCGCCGAAACCGCACGCGAGCGCGCCGCGCTTCCGGAACCGGATTCCTTCGGAACCTCGAAGGCTCAGCCCGGGCCACGCTCCGGGACCCACAGCAGCCCGACGGGGTACACATCGATGTCGCTCTTGCGCGGAGCGATCTGCGCCGCTTCGAGCGACAGCGACGCCGAATCGATGCTGGCTTCGAGCCGTGCCGATGCCGCTGTGAACTCTGCTTCGATTGCGGCGAGCCGCGCACGCAGTTCCTCGGCGCGTTCGGTTGCTCGCCCGACGTCGTCACGTTCGTCGACGGCCCGACCGACACCGCGCGCCGCCGTCGCGGCCCGGTTCACGCTGGTCGCGCCGCCGAGCTTGCGTCCGAACAGGGCCCCCACCAGCGTCGCTCCGATCGAGATCGCCGCCTGCGTCTTCTTCGCGGTGTACTGGCTCTCCTCCCTCGCGATGCGCTCTTCGGCCCGCATGATCTGCTCGCGCAGGCGCATGAGCTTTGGCCCGAATCGTCGCCGCAGCTTCTCCACCTCCACGTCGCGCCGGGCGCGATGCGCATCCCGGAGACGCACGCGGAACGCGGCTTCGCACTCGCCCGGATCCGACACCATCCCGAGTTCTCGACAGCGCAGCAGCGCCAGCGGTCGGCTGCGGTACAGATGCGCCGCGAGCTGTTTGCGCCAACGCTCGAAACTCTTCGCACGGGTCGCAGCGGCGGGAAGCGGCAGAAAGCCCGCTCCGGCGACCGGATCCGGCTCCTGCGCGGAAGCTTTCTCTCCGATCTCCTGCGCGTGCTTCCAGGGCTCCCGCCCGACGTCCGCCGCCAGTGGCGCCAACAGCGTGACGTGCTCCCACGTGTCGATCTTCGCCTTCGCATCGACGTAGTGAAGAGCCGCCTGTCCGAACAAGGCAGGCCGATACAGAGGCGGCGCTCCGTCCGGGGCCGGCAGGAAGCCCTCGAGAATCTCTGCGGCGACGATCGGCCGTTGCGTGCCGGCATCCATGACGGCCGGCGGCGCCGGCGCGGCGGCCTCCGGCTGCGACGCACGATCCGGAGCCGGATCCGACACCGGGTCGCCGAGCGCCGGCCCGGGCGTTGCGAGCCGGCGGATCTGCTCCCGGGTCAGCGGACCGGCGAGATACGACAGTGCCCAGCGCGTCTGGAACAGCATCGGCGCGTCCTCGTGTGCATTGCTCATCAGGAAGACCCGCTTCGGCAGGTTCGACAACAGCGGATCGACGCGGGCGCGATCGAAGCTCGCTCTCGAGGCGGCCGATGCGCCTTCGAGCCCTTCCAGGACTCGCGCCTTGTCGCGCTCGGTCTGCAGGCGTCCGAGGAACCAGGTCCCGGCGTTCGCCAGTCCCTTGTAGTCGAGATCCGCCGGATTCTGGGTCGCCAGGACGACTCCGAGACCATAGGCGCGCGCCTGCTTCAACAACGTCAGCATCGGTGCCTTCGCAGGCGGATTGGCGACCGGCGGGAAGAATCCGAAGACCTCGTCCATGTACAGGATCGCGCGGAGCGACGCGCTACCGGGCTGGGTCCGCATCCATCCGACGATCTCCGAGAGCAACAGCGTGACGGCGAACATGCGTTCGGCGTCGGAGAGGTGCGCGATCGAGATCACCGAGAGCTTCGGTCGTCCCGTATCCGTGTAGAGCAGGCGAGCGACATCGAGCGGGTCGCCCTCGCTCCAGGCGGCAAAGGCCGGTGAGGCGATCACATGATTGAGCGCCAGCGCCAGCTGCACGCGGTCTCGGGCCGGGAAGAAGGTCTCGAGGTCGAGCGCGCCGAGCTGAGAGACAGGCGGACGCTGGACCTCGCGGATGAGGGCGGCGACATCGAGAGTCCGTCCCTCTCGCCACGCTCTCTCGAGCAGGCTCGACAACAGCACGTGCTCACGGCTGCGCAGCGGATCGGCGGAGATCCCGGCGAGCCCGAGCAGGCTCGAAACGGTGCCGAGCACGCGCTCCCGCAACGCGTCGGCATCGGCGAGCAGCGCGGCGGCCGGCGGCGCCAGGGAGCGGAGTGCCGCCAGCGGTCGGCCCGCCGTACTCCCGGGCGTGTAGAGCACCCGCTCCGCGGCGGCCACGAAGCGGCCGATCCGCGCCGGCGCTTGATCCCACTCGGCCAGACCTTCCCGCCAGCGCTGCGCCAGCGCCGCGGCGTGCTGGGCCGGCGAGCGACCGGCGCGTGCGGCTTCGGCGGGATCGATCCAGGGCTCGAAATCCGCGGGCGCGAGATCCGGGAACGCGAGCAGCAGATTCCCCAGGTCGCCCTTGGGGTCGATGGCGATGACCGGGATCCCGTCGATCGCCGCTTCCTCGAGCAGACCGACCGCCAGGCCGGTCTTGCCGGAGCCGGTCATGCCGACGATCACCGCGTGGGTCGTCAGATCCTTGGCGTCGTAGAGCAGCGGTTCCGCGGCGACGGCGCGGCCCGTGGCGGGATCGAAGCGACGACCGAGGTAGAAAGCGCAGAGCTTCTCGTAGTCCTGCAACACCTCTCCCCGGGATCCCGATTCGTCGTGCGAACGAGAAGCGAGGACGCGCGGGACGGCGGAGCGCGCGGGGACAGGCCAACCCGGTCCCCGCGCGCTCCGCCTCGCCCATCGGTGCGCTCCTACTCTGCGCTCTCCTCGGACGGCGCGGCCTTTTCGCCGCTTCCGAGCGCCGCATCGGCGGCCTGGCGCGCCGATTCGGCCGCCTCGCCCGCGGCCGCTCCCGCGTCCGCAGCGGCCTTCTCGGCGGCGTCGGCAGCGTCCGTCGCCGTCTCGCGCGTCGACTCCGCGGCCTCGCTCGCAGCCCGACCCGCCGCGTCCGCCGCCTCCTGGGCGGATTGCCGGGCCTGCTCGAGCGCCTTCTCCGCCGCCTCCCTGCTGCTTTCGGCCGCGGCCCGAGCCGCCTCTCCCGCGGCGTCGGCTGCCTCCTGCATCTTGTCCATGGCTTGCTGGGCCTTTTCGCTGGCGGTTTCCTGGCCGCCACACGCCGAGAGCCCCAGCGACACCGCCACCGCGATGAATGTACCGATCATCACTCGCTTCATCTGGCTTCCTCCTTCCCGTCGGAGCTCGTGGCTCCGCGAGCTTTGTTTCCTCTCACTCAGCTGCGTCGCAGGAGATCCCGGATCTCGGTCAGCAGTTGCACGTCTTCCGGCGGTCCGGCCGGTGCAGGAGCCGGTTCGGGGCGCTTCAATCGGTTCACGCCCTTCACCAGCAGGAACACGCAGAACGCGATGATGAGGAAATTGACGACGGTCTGGATGAACAGACCGTAATTCAGTGTCACCGGTGCCTCGATGGTACCTCCGATCGGGATCATCAGCTCGGCGAAATCGACGCCGCCGGTCGCGAGTCCGATCGGGGGCATCAGGACCCCGTCGACGAGCGCCGAGACGATCTTTCCGAACGCCCCGCCGATGATGACCCCGACCGCCATGTCGATGACGTTGCCACGCTGGATGAACTCCCGGAACTCCTCACCGATCGACACTGCCGACTCCTTTTCGGGTTGTCTCGTAGGGAATCAACCCCGGACCGCCTCGGCTCGGACGCGTGCGATCCGGGCGCCGGCATGCACATGGGTTCCGAGCGCCAGATACGCGAGCACGAGCTCCACGTGGCCGGTGACGCCCGCGATCAGCGTGAGGAACAATCGCCCGTCCCGCCCCAGCAACAGCCACCGCCAGCGACCTTCGCGCTCCATGGCCCAGGGCCGTCGGAACTGGCTGCTGTATTTCTCCTTGACGAGCATCGACAGGCTGTTGCCGGCCAGCGCCGCAAAGCCCAGCGCCACGATCCACACGCCAGCTCCCATCATCCATGCGTACGCCGTCATGCCGCCGATGACGGCGGCTTCGCCGATGCGATCGAGCAACGCATCGTAGAGCCCGCCGAAGGCCGAGTCCTGATAGCGAACGCGGGCCAGCTCTCCGTCGACACCGTCGAGGATCGACGCGCATTGCGCCAGCAGGCCGCCCGTGGTCGCATGGCCGATGGCGAAGGCAAGTCCGGCGGCCAGCGTCGCGGTGAAACTCGTGACACTCACCTGCCACGGCTTCACCGGTCGGGTGAGCAGCCGCTCCGTGATGCGCAGCGAGATCGGGCGGTTCAGATGGCGGGCCACCAGCCCGTCGCCGACGCGGACCGAACCCGCGAGCACCGCGCGGCGGGCGCGCGGCAGGTCCTCGGGAACGCGCACCGGCTGCCAGCGCTCGAGGACCGACCAGCTCGAGACCGGCTCGCGGCCGAGCAGGGCCGCCAGCCCGTCGAGCCAGGCACGCTCGGGATCCGCGCTGGCCCCGGCGGCCCGTCCGAAGCCCGCCGTGACCAGCGCCAGTCCGATCCAGACGCCATCCGCGGCCACCAGGTCTCGCCCCACGCGCTGGATCCGCGCCCGCGGCTCGGAACTCCAGACGCTGACCAGCGGCCATCCACTTCCGCGGCCCGGCGTCGCGCCGGAGCCACGCGCCTCGGCGCGGAAGTCCACGGCCACCACGGCTTCCGCGGCACCAGCCGTCTCGTCGACGAAGCGGGCGATTCCCTGGCGGTCGTAGTGACAATCCGCCCGCGCCAGCAGGACCGGCTCTACGCCGCTGATCTGTGCGAGCGAATCCGCCCGGCCGACGCGCAGCCTCCGACACGGACCGGCGTCGAGCACCTCCGCGAGCGCAGCGACGGCCTCCGGATGACCGGCCAGAGCGAAACGCCGGATCCCCGCGCGAGCAAAGGCCAGCGCCGTGCGTTCGACCGGTGTCAGGCCGAACAGCGGGGTGCGCTCGGCGCCGCCGGGTCGGTCGGCCCACAGCACGCAGAGGCGATCGGCGTCGCTACGAAGCGTCTCCATCGACGGCGCGCTCCACACCCCGTTGTCTCACGCGTCGTCTCTGCCCGGACCCTTCCGCAGGAACTCTTCGATCTGTCCGGCTGCATCCACGTCGCGCATCTGCACCGGAGGGTGCTTCATGGTGTAGGCCGAGATCGGCAGCAGCGGACCCGCCAGGCCGCGCTCGCGCGCGATGCGGACGTAGCGGATCACGTCGATCACGATCCCGGCGGAGTTCGGCGAGTCCTGGACCGAGAGCCGGGCCTCGAACTCGATCGGGGCACCGCCGAAACCGGTCCCCTCGATGCGGAGGAAACAGATCTTGTTGTCGCGCTGCCACGGAACGTAGTCGCTCGGCCCGATGTGCACGTTGTCCGCCCCGATGTCGTACGGGATCTGCGACGTCACGGCCTCGGTCTTCGACACCTTCTTCGAGGCCAGCCGCTCCCGGGACAGCATGTTCAGGAAGTCGGTGTTGCCGCCCGTATTGAGCTGGTAGGTCCGTTCGACCTTCACGCCGCGCTCGGCGAACAGCCGGACCAGTTGGCGATGCAGGATGGTGGCGCCCACCTGGGACTTGATGTCGTCGCCGGCGCATGGGATCCCCGCCTGGCGGAACCTCTCTCCCCACTGCGGATCCGACACAATGAACACCGGCAGACAGTTGACGAGCGAGACTCCCGTCTCGAGGCACGCTTCGGCGTAGGCCTGGACGGCTTTCTGCGAGCCCACCGGCAGATACGACACGAGGATCTCCGTGTCGGTCTCCCGCAGCACGCGCGCCACGTCCACCGGCGGCTCGTCGGCCAGCCGGAACGAGCGCTCGGCCGGCCAGTCGGCCATGTGCGGCGCCACGCCATCGAGCACCGGACCCATCTGCACGAGGACGTCGGACTTGGCGATCTGGTCGGCGATCACCGTCGTGCAGTTGGGCGCCTCGAAAGCGGCCTCGTGCAGCGGCCGGCCGATCTTGCGGGCATCGACATCGAAGGCCGCGACGACCTCGACGTCGCCGGGCCGCAGGCCACCCATGTCGAGGTGCGTGAGGCCCCAGGCCTGTTGCTGCTCCCGCGGCACGCCTCGGTAGTGCTCGATCCCCTGCAGAAGGGAGCTGGCGCAGTTTCCGACGCCGGCGATCGCAATGCGAACCGGGCGGCGGTCTCGAGCACGGTCCACACGGCTGGCCATCGGACCCTCCTCACGCGGGCAGCTTGCCGGGGAAGCTACGAAGGGGCGCCATCGAGGTCAAGCCGGCCCCCGTCCGCCCGCGGATCCCGGTCGATGCGAGACCCGATCCGGAACAGTCGCACCAGCGGCGCCCGGCGCAGCGTCTCGGCGGGTCCGATCCCGTGGCGTTCGGCGAGCCAGTCGAGCCCGAGGCTGGCCGTACCGGCCGCCTTCTCGATCGCCTTCGGCAGCGATTCGGCGTCGCCGAGCGGCAGGCGATCGGCGACGGCCACCTGGTTCGCCAGCGCGACGAACGCGTAGAAGAACGCCCGCCGCGCGCTCGGCTCCAATTCCCCGGCTGCCCGAAAGAGCGACAGCCCGGGGTCCACGGAGGCGGGAAGCTCGGGCATCCAGATCGGCAGCTGCCAGGCCCCGGGAGACGCCACCGGCACGTCCGGCAGCGATTCGAGCTCCTCGCGACGCGGAATGGCGTAGATCGCGAGCGCCTCGCTACGCGGGGGAAAGCCGAGGTCCTGCAGGCGTCCGGTCCGCCAGCGCAAGGCAAACTCCTCGTTCTCCGGCGTCGACTCCCACGTCACGCTCTGCAGCAACCGGAAGTACAGCCAATAGTCCTCGTGGAAGAGCAGTCCGAGCAGACGCAGCACGTCTTCGAGCGGATCCTCGGCGCGGCGCGGAATCAGGTAGAACTGCCCTTCGAGCGTGCGACCGCCGGCCGGCGGCTCCCAGCCGGGATCGTCGTCGGGCTTGAGCTGGACCTCGAGACGGTCCGCCAGCCACAGCATCAGCAGCTCGGCATCGAGCGCATGGATCGCGCGTAGCAGCGCCTCGTCGCCGGCCTCGAGCAGCGCAGCGAGCCACTCGGACATCCGCTTGCGATCCGGCGTGTCGTCGCGGGTCCAGGCGTCGAGATCGATGCAGATCTGGATCTGTTCCTCGGTCGCGTACGTCATCAGCCAGGCCGCATCGGCGAGGCCGATCGCTCGGACGGTAAAACACAGTTCGGCATCGGGCAGTTCGGGAATCACCCGTTCCGGTGTCGCCAGCAGATCGAGCAGCTCGGCCCGGCGCGCGACGGGCGTCTCGCACAGCAGCGCCACCTGTGCTTCGAGCGACAGCGCGTCGAGCACCTCCCGGGCCGCGGCGCGATCCCGGCGCGCGAGCATCAGGATCTGTCTGGTCTGCGCGGGGAGCTCCGGATCAGCGGCCATCGACGACGCAGCGTAGCCGACGGCGCGGGTCGACGTGCCGCGGGGACGGATCCGGGGCGAAGCCGCTCCAAGTGGTACCCTTCCCGGCCTCCTCGGCGCGGGCGGGGCGGAGGTCGAACGGTGCTTTGGCGACTTTGGAGCTTCGTCTCGGGGCTGCCGATCGGGGCCTTCGCGGCGCTCGCGACGAGTCCGGACGCGGCCACGGCCACCACGCGCCTGCCCTGGGGCGCCGCCGCGGGCGGTCTGCTTGTGGTCGTCGCCACCGCACTGCTCGCTCGCCGCCGCGATGACGAGAGCGACCGCGGCCGCCATCTGGTGGCTGCGGCGAGCGCAGGCTGGCTCGCCGTCCCGGCTGGCGTCGCCTGGTGGCTCGGCTTCGCACCGGGGCCGGCTTCGTGGCTCGGGGGCTGCGTCGTCGTGCTCGGGATCGCCCTGTGGCGGGGTTCCCGGGCCATCGGCCCGGCCGGCGGTCCGTTGCGTCAGGTGCTGCTCGCCACGGGCTGGGTCGCGGTGGGGAGCCTCGCGGCGCTGGCCATCGGCACCGCGACGGCCGCGGCGCGCGGCGCGCGCGTCCTGCCCGCACCGCCGTCGCTCGCGGGCGAGAGATCCGATCCCGCGGCGCCCACCGGGACGGAGTCGTTGCCGTCGTGTGTGCCGCGCTCACGCGTGGTCCGGACGCTTCTCGATTCCGGCGCCCATCCGTCGCTGTCTGCTGACGGCCGGTTCGTGTGGTTCGATGCGCCGGCCGCAGGCGACGCGGTGCGGCGACAGATTCATCGATTCGCGCGGACGAGCGGCAGCGTCGAGTGCTGGACGTGTGGTGAGCCCGGGAACAACGTCCGCCCGCAGGCCGGTGACAGGGGCCTCGCGCTGGTCTTCGAGAGCGACCGCGCAGCCAGCTGGTTGCATCCCGATGACAGCGAGATCTTCTTGCTCGGGACCGACCGGCATGAACCCTCACGGCAACTCACGTTCCACCGCGGACCCGACGAGTGGCCGCGTCTCGGGCCGGACGCGCGACTCGTCCTCTGGTCGCGGCGCGAGCTCGGTCGCTACCAGGTGATGTCGGCGCGGCTGCGTTCGGACCACGGCGAGCTCCGACTCGACAGCGCCGACGTGTTGGCCACCGGCGGCGCCGAGTGGATCGCCCCGCTCGGCTGGGCGCCGGCCGCGAACCTGCTGGTGTTGGGTCACGGCAACCCGTTCGCGCCGCTGACGGGGCTCGCCGTCGACCTCGCCACCGGCGTCGTCAGCCCGTTGGGAGAAGATCTCACCGCTTCGGCGGCGTTCACCGCAGACGGCGCCTGGCTTGCGTTTGCAACCACGCGTGGCCGACACTGGGCCGGTGCGTTGCCGAAGCAGTTGGGTTTCGTGTTGGGCCGGTGGGCTCGTCCGCCAGCCCGGAATCAGCCGCTGCTGCGCGGCACCGGCGTCCGGATCGGCCCGACGGCCCAGCCCGCCGCCGCCGCGGCCCTCGAGCTGCCCGGGGAGCTGATGGAGTGGGGAGCGCCCACGGGGATCTCGCTCGGCCCGGACGCGCGCTGGCTGGTGCTCGGTCAGCGGCGGACCGCCGGCGGTCGCAGCGACGAGCGGCTGGTGGAGATCTCGTGGACTTGCGACGAAACCGCCTTCGCTCGCTCCCGGGAGACGAAGCGATGAGACGACGGCGCGCCCGCGCGCGGATCTGGATGCTCGGCCTCGCCGTGCTGGGGGCCGCGGGGCATGCCGTCCCGGCGCGCGCCGACGAGCCGGATCCGAAGGCGGTCCGCGCCGTGCTTCCGTTCCTCGACGCGCAGCCGAATCAGATCCTGGTCGACCTCGGCGCGCCGGGCGGACGCAGGCTGGCGCTGCTGCTCGATACCGGAGCGCTCCACAGTTATGCGACGGCCGGCGCCGCCCGGGACCTCGGCATCTCGCTGCGCCGAGACAAGCAGACGCCGTACCGGCGCGAGACCGGCCTCGGAGTTCCGCTCGACCTGTACGTCGATACGCGCCGGAGTGATACCGGACGCGCGCGAGGCGGCGACTACGCGCTCGTCGGGGTCCCGTTCCTCGCGCATTTCGTGGTCGAGATCGACTTCCCGCGACGTCGTGTCCGCTTCCTCGATCCCGATGCGTACGAAGTGCCCGTCTCGGACCCGCAGGCGTCGGTGTTGCCACTCCATTCCGCAAACGTGTTGCCGAGCATCGAGATCACGGTCGGCGGGACGCGCGTCCCGGCGGTGATCGCGACCGGCGTGCCGGGAACCCTGATCCTGCCCGGGGGCTGGGCGGCGTCCGAAGTCTCCGCCGTGACCATCGATGCCGAGGCGACGCGCCGTCTGGAGCTGCCGCCCGGGGGCGAGTCCATGCTGGCCGCTACGGCGGCCCGCATCGGGCTGGCGGAGTTCGAGGAGCGGGATGTCCCGCTCCTCGTCGCCCCCGAGGGTCTCTGGAACCACGGGCCACGGTCGCAGGCGTTCCTCGGCGTCGACTTCCTCAAGCGCTTCGTGTTGCGGCTCGACCTCGCTCGAAAACGCGTGTGGATTCGCGACCCCTCCCGGCCCCGACCCGAGGCCTCGGGGCCGGAGCCGCAGTCGGGATCCGAGCGCGAACAGCCGCAGGAGCGCGGCACCGGGATCGGCTGACCGAGTGGCCGTACGGCTATCCTCGGCTCCATGTTTGAGAAGGAGATCGTCCGCAGAGCGCTGGTGGCGCCGGAACCGCAGATCGCGGCAGACCCCTCGCGGCCGCAGGCGGCCGTCGCCGTGGTGCTGCGCGACGGCGCCGATTCCGCAAGCGGACCCGAGATGTTGTTCATCGAGCGGGCCGAGCGACGGGGCGATCCTTGGTCGGGGCACATGGCCTTCCCCGGCGGGCGCATGGAGACCGGCGATTCCGGTCCGCAGGCGACGGCGGAGCGCGAGACCTGGGAGGAGGTGGGACTCGTGCTCGCCGAGGCCGACTCCCTCGGCCGTCTCGACGACCTCCATGGGCGCCACGCGGGACGCCCCCTCCCGCTCGTGATCTCGGCGTGGGTCTACCACATCGAGCAATGCGGCCCGCTCGCGCTCAACGACGAAGTCGAGGAGGCGCTGTGGGTGCCGCTGGACAGGATCGTCGACCCGCGCCACCAGGTCGAGTACCCGACGCCGACGGCCGGCTACCCGGGCATCCTGGTCGGCCGACCGGAGCGCCACATCGTCTGGGGCCTCACGTACCGGTTCGTCGAGCTCTTCCTCGCCCGCCTCGGTCTCCCCCTCCCCGACCGCTGGACACAAGCCGTCAAGAAAGGGGCCGGGTTCGATTCGTCAACTTTTCCCCAGAAGGGGAAAAGTTGACGAATCGAACCCGGCCCCTTTCTTGACGGCTTGTGATCACGGGGCGGGCTCGACCTCGAGGGTGCGGCCGGCGCCATCGTCGAGCCAGCGCACGCACAGAACGCCGGCACGCCACCACCAATGGGGCTCCTCCGGCAGGCCGTCGACGACCTCGGCGGACGACGGGCCGGGGATCTGCACGGCATCGAGACGGACCGCAGCCGGGAACGAGCAGCCGTGCAGCGCCACCCGCAGCGGTCGAGGGGGAACCGCGAAGTCGCCCTCGCGTGCCGCGACCTCGAGGCGCAGTCGCCCGGCGACGCGGGACCACAAGCGGACCGCCGTACGCGCTTCGCCGCCGGCGCGATAGGCCTGACTGTCTCCGTCGTCTTCGATCACCGTGGTCGCGCCCTCGCCACCGGGATGGACCACGAGCACCAACGGCTCGGCCGGAGTCTCGCCCACGTGCAGGACCGGACTGCGGGTCGGGATCACGCTGCCTCCGCGCGCGAAGATCGGCAGCTTTTCGAGAGGCGCCGCCACCTCGATGCGGCGCGGACCGATCCAGCGCGCGCCGTCGTCGAGGGCAAACCAGGTGCCGGTCGGGAGATACACGCTTCGGCGTCGAGATCCGCGGGTCAGGACCGGGGCGACGAGCAGGTCCGGCCCGAGCAGCAACTGGTCCTGCACCGCCACGGCCTCCGGATCTTCCGGGTGGTCCCAGAACAGCGGCCGCCAGACGGGTGTGCCATCGGCCTCCGCCTCACAGAAACATCGATACAGATACGGCAGCAGCCACATGCGGCGTTCGAGGGCGGCACGGGCAATGGCCTCGACGCGACGCCCGAAACGCCACGGCTCCTGGCGGTGCTTGAGCCAGATCGAATGCGTGCGCGCCAGCGGATACAGCGCGCCGATCTGGATCCAGCGCGCGAACAACTCCGGCGAGCACCAGCCGTGGAAGCCGCCGATATCGGCGCCGCAGAACGGGACACCCGAGATCGAGAGGCCGAGCAGCATCCGCACCGAGAGTCGCAGCTGCTCCCACCGACTCTGGATGTCGCCGGTCCAGAGCGCCGCGTAGCGCTGGATCCCGGCCGTTCCCGACCGCGACAGGACGAAGGGTCGCCGGTTCGGAGCGATCCGCTCGAGACCCTCGCGAGTCGCTCGGCACTCGAGCTGCCCATACGCGTTGCGCAGATGCTCGTGAGGGACGCGGTGATCCGGATCGGCCGGGTCGGACTGTCTCACGCGCGAGAGATCCTGCGCCGCCAACGGCAGGATCAGGCGGCCGATCCGGAGCTCGCGCTTCCATCCAGCCGGCTCGTTCATGTCGTTCCAGATGCCGGCGACGCCGGCTTCGAGCAGCGGACGGTGCAGATCTCCCCACCACGTGCGCACGTCTGCGCGGGCGAAGTCCGGCAGCGCCGCGTCGCGCGGCCAGACCTTCAGCTTGTACGGCGTCCCGTCGCCTTCACGCAGGAAGACGTCGTGCTCGGCGCCGTCGCGGAACAGCTTCCAGCGCGGGTCGACCTTGACGCCCGGATCGACGATCGTGACGACCCGGAAGCCCGCCGCCGCCAGCTCGGCCAGCAACCCCGCCGGGTCCGGGAAGCGCCTCGGATGCCAGGTGAAGACGCGGTAGTGATCCATGTGATCAATGTCGAGATGGATCGCATCGGTCGGCATGCGATGCGCCCGGGCCTCTTGCGCGATCCGGCGTACCTTCCGGGCGCTGCGATAGCCCCAGCGTGACTGGTGGTGCCCCAAGGCCCACAGCGGCGGCCGCGAGATCCGACCGGTGCGGGCGGTATAGCGGCGCAGCACGTCGGCCGGGCGCGGCCCCGGAAACAGCGTGAGATCGAGCCCCCGGGCCACCGTCTCGATCGTGACGCGGGACGGATCGCTCGCCGCTACGTCGAAGCGCGACGGGGCGGCGCCGTCGAGCAGGAAGCCGTCGGCGCGCGGCACGCCGCCGGCATGCGAGAGTCGCAAGAAGAACGGAATCGATGCGTAGAGCGGGTCGACGCCTTCCCACACCGGATGATCCCGGTTGCGCATCCGCAGCACGCGTCCGCGTTTGTCGAGCGGGCCGGTCTTCTCTCCGAAGCCGAAGAAGGACTCGCCCTCGGCACAGCTCAGCACGATCCGGACCGCCCCGTCGACACCGAAGCCCAGTTCGCTGAGCCGTGCGATCTGATGGCCCCCGCGCTCGAAGATGCGCAGCGCCAACGGGTATTCGGCGATCTCGACGCGCAGCGCACCGTCCGGACCATCGAAGGCGAGCACGACGCCGCCGCTCTCGAGCGCGAACGGCTCGGCGTTCGAGGGCCGCCACGCGTCGCGGCCCAGAGCTCCATCGAGATCGGGCGGCAGCTCCGGTCCGGAGGCCGCGCAGATCCGCAGCGCGCCATCGCGCGCGAGCGCCAGCCGGACCCGCGCCTCCCCGAGATCGAGGTCGACGCCGCCGGCGCCGGCGGGGCGGAAGCGGAGGACCCGATCGAGCGTGGCGAAGCGAGCGTCGTCGCGGCGGGCGCGCAGCATCGGGCGCCGAGTCTAGCCGCTGCTCCTCTGGTTCCTCAGGGTTCCTTCACGAGGAGCGATCCGGGCCGTATGCTCCGCAGCCATGAGCGAAACCATCCCCGAGAGCCGAGCCCAACAGAGCGGAGCGCCGCGTCCCACGCGCCTCGTGGACTGGGTGTTCACGCTGCCGTTCCTGATCGCCTTCGGCGCCGCGCTGGTCGTCTTCGATCCGATCCAGCGACTGGCCCGCCAGTTCGGCCAGCGGCCGCAGGAGATCGCCGTCGGCGCGTTGCAGGCCACGCTGGTCGGCGCCTTCCATCTGTGCGGAACACGCCTGCTCGTCGAGCGCGCGCCGGAACTCCAGCCGCGCACCGGCTACATCCTGATCGCCAACCATCAGAGCATGTTCGACATCCCGATCCTCGGCGCTCTGCTGTTCTCGAACTTCCCGAAGTACGTCTCGAAGCAGGAACTCGCGCGCTGGATCCCGAGCATCTCGTACAACCTGCGCCGCGGCGGCAACGCGGTGATCGATCGGAACCATCGCCAGCAGGCAGTCGACGCAATCCGCACGCTCGGCGAGACGGCCCAGGCGCGCAACGTCTCGGTCGTGATCTATCCGGAGGGCACGCGCTCGCGGGCCGGCGAGCTGCGCCCGTTCAAGCCGGCCGGAGCGCTCGCGCTGCTCGCCACGGCGCCGGACCTGCCGGTCGTGCCGGTCACCATCGACGCATCCTGGCGCCTGCTCGCGCGCAACCTGCTGCCGGTGCCCTTCGGCACGCGCGTGCGGGTCCGCTTCGGCACGCCGATGGCGCGCGGGGATGCCGAAGGCCCCGAGCTGCTGCGCCGCGCGCGCGAGGACATCGAGGCGACGCTGACGCGCTGGCGTTCCGAGGACGAGTTCAGCGCGTCGTGAGCGACCGCGCCATGATCCTGGTGCTCAACGCCGGATCCTCGAGCCTCAAGTACGCGAGCTTCCGGGTCGAACCGGGCGCCCCGCTCGTGTGCGTCGCGGAGGGCGAGATCGAGATTGCGGCCCGCGAGCGCGGCGGCGCCCGTCGCCCGCTCGGCGGCGACCCCGACGGCGGTTCGGCGCGGGACCACGAAGAGGCCCTGGCGACGGCGCTCCGCCGGCTCGGCGCCGACACCGGCGATGCGCCACTCGCGGCCGTGGGCCATCGCATCGTGCACGGCGGCGAGCGCTTCACCGCGCCGATCCGCGTGGACGAGGGCGTGCTGGCGGCCCTCGAGCGGCTCGTGCCGCTGGCGCCGCTGCACCAACCGCACGGCCTGGCGGCCCTCCGCGCCGTCGCGCAGGCACGCCCGGAGCTGCCCCAGATCGCGTGCTTCGACACCTCCTTCCACCACGGCATGCCGCCCGAGGCCCGTCGCTTCGCGCTGCCGCGCGCCCTCGGCGACGAAGGCGTGCGCCGCTACGGCTTTCACGGCCTTTCCTACGAATGGGCCGCCGAGCGGCTCGCCACGCTCGATCCCGCGGCGGCCGGCGGGCGGGCGGTGGTCGCACATCTCGGCAATGGCGCGAGCCTGTGTGCGCTGCGCGGGGGGCGCAGCATCGCGACGACGATGGGCATGACGGCCCTCGACGGGCTCGTGATGGGAACGCGCTGCGGTGCGCTCGACCCCGGGGTGGTTCTGCACCTGTTGCGACGACACGGCGGCGACGTCGACGCCGTGGAAGATCTGTTGTATCGCCGCTCGGGTCTGCTCGGCATATCCGGCATCTCGAGCGACATGCGCACGCTGCTCGCCAGCGACGATCCGCATGCGGCGGAGGCCGTGGATCTGTTCGTCCACCGGATCACGCGCGAACTCGGGTCGCTGGCGGCCGCGCTCGGCGGCCTCGATGCGCTGGTCTTCACCGGCGGCATCGGCGAGCACGCGAGCGCGATCCGCGCCCGGGTGTGCCGTGCTGCCGGCTGGCTCGGTGTCGTGCTGGACGAAGACGCCAACGACCAGGACGGCCCGCTGCTGACGCGCGCGGATGCGGCGGTGCGCGCCTGGGTGGTGGCGGCGGAGGAGAATCTCGTGGTGGCGAGGCACGTGCGGACGCGGCTCGGGCTTCCGTAGCGCCGGACGCCGCAGGGCGAGCGGCGCGGAGGGAGCTCCGGGAGACCCTTCGCTAGCATCGGCGGCCGTGGCCCGCCTCTCCCTCCTCATCCGCCGGCTCGACCGGGTCCTCGCGTTCGCCGAGCGCTGGCTCGAGCGCCACGCCGGGGAACCGCTCGACCCCGACGCGGTGCGCCGGCATCTGGCCTTCCGCTGGGAGGCGCGCGACGGCGCCGGCCGGCTGGTGCCGATCGAACAACCCCACGCGATCGACCTCGATGACCTGATCGGGGTCGAGCGCGCGGTGGCCGAACTGGTCCGCAACACCGAGCAGTTCGTGCGCGGACTACCGGCGAACCACGTGCTGCTGTACGGCGAGCGCGGCACCGGCAAGTCCTCGTCGGTGAAGGGGCTGCTCGGCCGCTTCGGCGGCCAGGGTCTGCGCCTCATCGAAGTGCGCAAGACCGACCTGCTGCAGCTCTCCGACGTCGTCGCCGGCCTGCGCGGGCTTCCGTATCGGTTCCTGATCTTCTGCGACGACCTCGCCTTCGACGAAGGCGAGGCCGGCATGCGCGAGCTCAAGGCCACGCTCGAAGGCAGCCTCGAAGCGACACCGGAGAACGTCCGGATCGTCGTCACCAGCAACCGTCGCCATCTGCTTCCCGAACGTGCACGAGACAACCGCGACGTGCGGCTCGACGACTCCGGCGAGCTGCACGTCGGCGAGGCGATCGAGGAGAAGCTGGCGCTGGCGGATCGCTTCGGACTCGTGCTCGGCTACTACGGATTCGACCAGGCCACCTACCTGCGCATCGTCACACACTATGCGCGCAAGGCCGGCGTCGATTGTCCGCCCGCATGGCTGCGCGCCGAAGCGCTGCGCTTCGCGCTGAACCGCTCGAGCCGTTCCGGGCGCACGGCCCGCCAGTTCGTCGACGACCTCGCCGGGCGACTCGCGCTGGCCCAGGGAAGCGAGGAGCGCGACCTGCCCGGACCGGGGAGCGGCGACGCCGGCTGAAACGAGAGCGACACGTCCGCCGAGACAGCCGAATACGAGATCCTGCACCACTCCGCGAGCCCTCTCGGACCGCTCGCTGTGCGCCGGGATCGCGTCTCCTTGTTACACTGGGCCGGCATTGCGAAGTCGAGGGGGAAGCGTGCCGGTGATCGATCTCATCGCCATGGGAGTCCTGGCGGTGGCCATCTTGCGCGGGCTCTGGATCGGCCTGGTGCGCGAGGCATTCTCGCTCGCGGCGCTGGCGAGCGCAGTGTTCGCCGTGCGCCGATTCGCCGAGCCGCTCGCGGAGGACATCGCGGCGAGCTTCGCGCTCGACCCGCTGCTGGCCACGGCGATCGCCGGCGGCGGCGTCGCGGTGGCCGCGATCCTGGTCGTCGTGCTCGCCGGCCGGCTGATCCGCCGGGCGCTCCACGCCTCCGGGCTCGGTCTCGCGGATCGCGTGGGCGGCAGCGTGCTCGGCGCCTGCGAAGGCGCGCTGTTCGTCGCGATGCTGCTCTTCGGCGTCCTCACCGTCACGGGCCGCAATGATCCGCTGATCGCCGACACGCGGAGCCTCGCCGCGTTCGAAGCCGTGGAGAGCTGGATTCGCGGCGCCCCCGGAACGACGAAAGCCGACGCGTCGCGCTGAGCGCCCGACCGGCGGGGAACGCCGGGCCGAGCTACGAGGGCTCGACCCAGCGTTCATGGCGCTTGATCAGGTCCACGAGCCGGGCCGTCGCCTCTTCCGCCGGCACGTGCCGCTCTACGCAGTCGTGGCCGACGTACAGGTTCACGAGGCCGGGCCCCGACCCGACGTAGCCGAAGTCCGCGTCGGCCATCTCGCCCGGACCGTTCACGATGCAGCCCATGACGGCGATCTTCAGTCCCTTCAGGTGCTGGGTCTTCGCCTTGATGCGCGCCGTGGTTTCCTCGAGATCGAAGAGCGTGCGACCACACGACGGACACGAGATGAACTCCGTCCAGGTGGTCCGCAGACGGGCGCCCTGGAGGATGCGATAGGCCAGCGCCAAGGTGTCACCGGCTCGGCAAACGCCGCCGCGAAGCGGCAACACGATGGCATCGCCGATGCCGTCGCAGAGCAGCGCCCCGAGATCGATCGACGCGTGCAGCAAGGCGTCATCGTCGCTCGCCTCGGGATCGTCCCGGTGCACCAGGACCAGCGGGACCGCCGCACCGCGGGCACGCAACGCAGCGGTCACGAGCCGCACGGCCGGCACCGGACGCGGGCTCTCGACGGAGATCAGCACCCGTCCGAGCTGCGCCGCTCCGGATGCCGCGAGCGCATGGTCGAGGGCCTCGAGCAGCGCCGCGGAACCCGCGGGCGCCGTGGCGACGAGCGCCCACTCGACCGCCATGCCCTGAGCCGCCGCCGTGCGCGCGGCCGCGAGCGGCAACGCGGTGTCGCTGCCGGCCGCGACCGGAATCACCCAGCGCGAGCCGAGCGCGCTGGCGTGCGCGGCCAACGAAGCCGGCATCCGCAGCGCCAGCGGCAGCGCGAGCGCGTGCCGCTCGAGCGCCTCCCCGAAACGGCGGACGCGCTCGAGCGCCGCTTCGTCGGGGATCTCGAAACGAAGCCCCTCGCAGGCGATCTCCCGGCGGGCCGCCAAGGCATCCGCAAGCTGCCACGCCGCCGCCTCCGCCTCCGACTCGTCCGGCGGGGCGCCGAGGTCGAGCTCCGCCCGCACCGGTGCGGTCCCGCCGAACTCGATCGGCGGCACCGACGCCACGCCACGTCCCGGTCCCGCCCCGGCGAACAGCGCGACCGGGTCGCTGGCCCGGCGCGCATGACCGAACGGATCGTCGACGAAGCGCAGACCGGCCTCGCGCACGGACTCCCCTTCTGGCGCCTGCCAGCGCGCCTCGATGCGACGAGCCAGCGCCTGCGCCACCGGGATCTCCTTCACCGGATCTTCGGTGAGGGACACGCGGATCGTGTCGCCGAGCCCGTCCTCGAGCAGCGATCCGATCCCGATCGCGCTCTTGATGCGGCCGTCCTCGCCGTCGCCCGCCTCGGTGACGCCCACGTGGAACGGATAGTCACCGCGGCCGCGCCCCTCACCGCTGCGCTGCGCGAGGCGCACCGCGAGCATCCGGTAGGCGCGGATCGCCACCTGCGGATTGCTGGCCTTCATCGAGAAGATCACGTCGAAATAGCCCTCGTCCTCGCAGACGGCGAGGAATTCGAGTGCGCTTTCGACCATGCCTTCGGCGGTGTCGCCATAGCGGTTCAGGATGCGATCGCTGAGCGAGCCGTGGTTCGTTCCGATCCGCATCGCCCGGCCCAATTCCTTGCAACGCCGGACCAGCGGCCGGAAGCGCTCGGCCACCCGCGCCTGCTCGTCCTGCCACTGCACGTCGTCGTAGGCGCGGACCTCGAACTTCTTCTTGTCGGCGAAGTTGCCCGGATTGATCCGGATCTTCTCGACCCAGCGGGCGGCCTCGAGGGCGGCATTGGGCGTGAAATGGATGTCGGCGACCAGCGGCGCCCGGATCCCGCGCCGCGTCAGCTCGGCGTGGATCTCACCTAGCGCCTCGGCGTCGCGCAGCGACGGCGCCGTGATGCGCACGATCTCGCAGCCGACGGCGACCAGGCGTTCCGCCTGCGCCACCGTGCCGGCGACGTCCTGCGTATCGGTCGTCGTCATCGACTGCACGCGGATCGGATTCTCGCCGCCGACGCCGACGTCTCCGACGCGAACCTCGCGCGTCCGACGCCGCCGCGGAGCGAACGGATTGCCGGGAAATTCCAGCGTCATCTGCTCGTGACTCCGGTTTTCTCACGCACCGATGTGTAGAGCCGCTCGAAGGCCTCGTCGATCTTGCCGGGGTCCCGTCCGCCGGCCTGCGCGAAGTCCGGGCGCCCGCCGCCCTTGCCGCCGACGATCGCGGCGACCTCGCGAATCAGGTCCCCGGCCGGCAGGCGGTCCTTCAGGTCCGGCGTCACCCCGAGCGCGAGCGTGACCCGCCCGTCCGCCGGCGCCGCCAGCAGCACCACGGCGCTCTTCAGCTTGTCGCGCAGCTCGTCGACGAGGGCGCGCAGGCCGTCGCCGGCGACACCTTCGACCTTCGCGGCCAGCACCCGGACGCCGCCGATCTCCTGGGCCTGCGACGCCAGGTCCCCGGACGCCGCCCGGCGCTGGTCCGCGCGCAGCGAAGCGAGTTCGCGCTCGAGCACCCGGCGTTCCTCGAGCAGCTTCTCGACGCGCGCTTCGAGCCCGCCGAGCGGTGTGTGCAGCAGCGCCGCCGTGCGCTCGAGCGTGTGCTCCTGCTCGCGCCAGCGGCGCAGCGCTTCGGCGCCGGTCAAGGCTTCGATCCGCCGGACGCCCGCCGCCACGCCTCCTTCCGAGACGATCTTCAGCACGCCGATCTCTCCGCTGGCCTGCGCGTGCGTCCCGCCGCACAACTCCTTCGAGAACGATCCGAAGCTCACGACGCGCACGTCGTCGCCATACTTCTCGCCGAACATGGCGATCGCGCCGGCGTCGATCGCGTCGCGGTACGGCAGCGTCTCGACCCGGGCCGGTGCGTTCTCGCCGATCCAACCGTTGACGAGATCCTCGATCGTCTCGAGCTGATCGCGCGTCAGCGGGGCGTCGTGGCTGAAATCGAAGCGGAGCCGGCCGGACGTGACCAGAGAGCCGCGCTGTGTGGCATTCGGACCCAGCACCTCGCGCAGCGCGCCGTGCAGCAGATGCGTTCCGGAATGGTGCCGGACCGCCCCGAAGCGATGCATCGAGTCGACGACGAGCCGCACCGGCTGATCGACGTGCACCTCCCCGCGCACCACCTTGCCGGCATGCACGACGAGATTGCCGATCGGCCGGCGCGTGTCCTCGACCTCGATCCGGCCGGTCGCGGTCTCGAGGATCCCGCGGTCCCCGACCTGCCCGCCGCTTTCGGCATAGAACGGCGTCTGCTCGACGATCACCTCGACGGCCTCGCCGGCGCGGACCTGCGCGACCCCGGCGTCGCGGGTCACCAGCGCCAGCACGCGCGACTCCGTGCTCAGTTCCTCGTAGCCGACGAAGCGCGTCTCGAAGTCCGCCGCGAGTTGCGCGTACAGCGGCCCGACCGCCTCGCTGCCACTGCCTTTCCACGCGGCGCGGGCGCGGGTGCGCTGGGCCTGCATCGCGGTCTCGAAGCCGGCGTGATCGAAGCCGAGCTGGTGGCCGAGCAGGATGTCCTCGGTCAGATCGACCGGGAATCCGTAGGTGTCGTAGAGCTTGAACACCACGTCTCCGGACAGCATCCCGAGCCGCGCGGCCTTCGCCTTCCGCACCTCCTCCTCGAGCAGCGAGAGCCCCTTCGAGAGCGTCTCGAGAAAGCGCTCCTCTTCGCGGCGGACGCGGTCCTGGATATAGGCGCGGCGTTCGCGCAAGGCCGGATACGCGTCGCCCATCTCGTCGATCACCGCATCGGCGACCCCAAACAAAAACGGACGCTCGATGCCGAGCAGCACGCCGTGTCGGGCCGCACGACGCAGGATGCGACGCAGCACGTAACCGCAGCCTTCGCTCGACGGCAAGACCCCATCGGCGATCAGGAACGTGATCGAGCGGGCATGGTCCGCGACGACGCGCAGGGAGACGTCCTGCTCGGGATCGCTTCCGAGGCGCACCCCGGCCAGCTCCTGGGCCCGATCGAGGATCGAGCGGAACAGATCCGTGTCGTAGTTCGAGCGCACGCCCTGGAGCACCGACGCGACCCGCTCGAGACCAGCCCCGGTATCGATCGACGGTTTCGGCAGCGGCGTCATCACGCCCGAGGCATCGCGATCGAACTGCATGAACACGAGGTTCCAGATCTCGAGCCAGCGGCCGCAGTCGCAGGATGGGTCGCAGTCCGTCTGGTGGCAGCCGGGCTGCGGCCCCCAGTCGTAGTAGATCTCGGAGCACGGGCCGCAGGGGCCGGTGTCGCCCATCTGCCAGAAGTTGTCCGCTTCGTCGAGCCGCGTGATCCGGCTGGCGGGGACACCGACGGCCTGCGACCAGATCTCGGCGGCCTCGTCGTCCTCGCGGAACACGGTGACGGCGAGCTTGTCGACCGGAATTCCCCAGACCCGCGTGATCAGCTCCCAGGCCCAGGCGATCGCATCGCGTTTGAAATAATCGCCGAACGAGAAGTTGCCGAGCATCTCGAAGAACGTGTGGTGGCGCGGCGTGCGGCCGACGTTCTCGAGATCGTTGTGCTTCCCGGACACGCGCATGCATTTCTGGGAACTCGCCGCCCGGACGTAGTCGCGCGTCTCGTCACCGAGGAAGAGCCGCTTGAACGGCACCATTCCGGCGTTGACGAAGAGCAGGGTCGGATCGCCCTCCGGCACCAGCGGCGCGCTCGGAACGACGCGATGCCCCCGCTCTTCGAAGAAGCGCAGGAACGACGCGCGGATTTCGCGGCTGCTGAGCGGCACGGGGCGGCACTCCTCTCCGTCCGGGAGAGGCGCAGTCTAGCGAAACCCCTTGGGGGATCCGAGGCCGCGGACGAGCCGCTCGCCGTAGGGATCCGGCGCCGCGAACCGACTGACGGCGGGGCGCGGCGCCGGACTCCTACGGCGAGCGCGGTGGCCCGGCGGCCGGACGGCGCGCTCGCCGCCGCATCTGCAGTGTCGGGCAACGCTCGCCCAGCTCGTAGCTGCCGAAGACACAGGACTCCTCGACGAAGTGCAACGCCAGGAGCTCACGCGCTTCGTCGAGCGTCGGAAACGTGTAGCGCGCCTCCGAGTCCCGGTAGGCATCGATCGTTCGCAGCTCTGCGGCGCGCCAGCCGAGTCGCGCCGCCAGCGCATCGGCATCTCCCGCGTGGTCGTTCCAGACCTTCCACACGTCGGCGACGCGCACGCCGTCGTCGAGCGAACCGTGGAGGGCCATCGCGAGCCGCCACTTGAACACGTGGAAGCTGCCGATCCGCCCCTCGCGCAGCTCGGCGAAGACGTCGTCCACCCGCTCGGCCGTTCCGGGCCTGACGAAAAAGCGCATCACGTAGGCGCCGCCCGGCGCGAGGGCACGAGCCACCGCATCCCCCACCGCGCGGTAGCCGGCCACCGAGTCGACCAGCGTATAGCAGCCGTCCCCGATCACGACGTCGAAACTGGCGTCTGCGACCGGCAGCGCCCGCCAGTCGGCGCGCACGGCGCCTGCCGAACCGCCGACGGCGGCACCCGGCCAGATCTCCGCGATCATGCCCGGGCAGCGATCGAACGCGGCGAGTCGCGTGCCCTCGGGCCAGCACATCCCCGCGAGCTCCGGCGTCACGCCGAGCAGCGCAGCGCGTGGAGCACCGGGGACGGCCTCGGCGACGAGTCGCTCGAAGAGCTCGACGTCCTCGCGCGTTGGCCGCAGCGGCGGCCGGACGAACTGCCACTGGCGCGCGTGTTGGTTCCAGTGGTCGCGGCTCATGCGCGCAGCATCCTCGGGATCCATCGGCGCCGGCGGGCGCCGACCGGATCGAGCGCCAGGAGGGCCGCGTCGAACTGCTCGACGAACCAGTGTTTCGCCGGAAGCTGGGCGGGCGTGTAGCGGCGTGGGGAATAGAGCAGCGTCGGGTTCGTGTTGATCTCCCACACCTGCATCCCGCCGTCCAGGACCGCGTAGTCGATGCGTCCGTACTCGATGTGCGCCAAGCGGAAGACCGCGCGCAGCGCCTCCTCGTGTGGGTTGCCGAGCTGAAACGCACGCTCCTCGGCGAGCATCGCCGGCTCGGCGAGGCTCGGCCCCTTCACTTCCCAGTCGCGCCCGAACATGACGTGATGCGCGATCACCCGGTCGCCCACGACGGTCGCCGCGTACTTGCGAAACAGGCCATCGGGTCCCGCCGTATCGAGAAACTCGACGACGAGGAGCTGCTCCGGGTCGCGGCCGTCCGAAGCGAGCGCGCCCAGAGCGGCGCCGAGCGTGGCGGCATCCCCGAGCAGCGGTGTGTAGGCGCCTTCGTGCTCGAGCGCATGGCGCACGAAGACCGGAAACCGGACACCCGCGAGCGACCCGGTGGCGCGGCGAACGCCGAAGCGGTTGGAGCCCGCGCGGTGCAGCGCGTCGAGCAGGTCGGCCCGGCGCCGTGCGACGCCCGGCCGGTTCAACAACCGGACCCGTTCCCCGCGCTCCGCGAGCGCGTCCCACAGCGCCGCCGCTGCCGCCGTGCGTTCCGCGGACAGGCGGTCCACGTCCGCGAACACGAAGGCGCCGTCCGCGAGCGCCTTCGACGGCGGCAGCTCCTCGTACGCGATCACGCGCACGCGCCGCCGCAAGCGCGCGCCCCAGTCCTTCAGGTACAACTCGATCGGCGCCCGCTTCGCTGCCGCCGTCAGGTAGTGGATCATGTCCTCTCACGTGCTGGAAGCTCGCGACCCACCACCCAGGAAACCCGGACGCGACGGAACCGACGGCAGCAGCAGGTCGCGGCCCTCGGCGACGCCTTCCTCGACGTTGCCGGCGACCTTGCGCAGATCGCGCAACGTGCAGATGAACTCGGCCACGAGTTTCCTCTCGGCGGAAACGGGCGATCGAGTCTAGCAAGGCTGGCGTATGGCCTCGACCCTCGCGCTCGCCCGGGCCGCACGTGGCTCGTCCGCGCGAACACCCTCCCTTGGCTGGCGCTGCTACTGCTCCTCCCGAGCTGCAAGCCGAAGGCGAACGCCTCCACGCCGGGGGTCGTGAACGGCACCAGCCGGATCTCCATGGCCACCAGTGAGCACTACGCGGCGCCGCGAAGAGCGCCGGCTTCGAACGTCGTGGTGCGGAACGACACGACGTCGGATCCCACGCTCGGCCTCAACGGTCACGAGACGATCTCGAGCAACCAGTTCGACGATCCGATCCGCATTCCCCTCACACCAGTTCTCGTATCACGAAGTCGTTGCCGTCGATGACCCGCGATCGCGACGCGTCCAAGGCGGTTCCCTTTCATCTCCCGACTGCGCCAGGCAACGGATCATACGCAGCAGCGCAGCGTGGCCTGCTGCGGGGAGATTTTCCATGACATCACGACCCGGACCCGAAAGCAGACCGCAGCCTTGGTTTCCGATGCACGTCGCGGGATTCGTGACGCGGGGCGGCACCGACTACGGGGCGATCGAGCGGTTCCGCGCTTGATCGCGCACGGGGCTTCGGGGTAAGGTCGGCGCGTGGCATCCGATTCGCGCTGGCAGCGTCGCGCCGTGACGATCTTCGCGTTCGTCGTGGCGGGCGCCGTCGTGTGGCTGTGGCTGGAGCGCGAGCCGGCCGCGCCCGCGCCGAGCGAGGCGCCCACCGAGATCGCGGAGGCTCCGGCCGCCGAGGCGCTCGCCCCGAGCGAGGCCGAGCCGGAGGCGGAACTCCATCCGCCGCTCGTTCCCGAGGGAGGACTCGCCTTGGACGAGCCCCCGTCGTTCGCGTCGATCGACCTCGAAGCCGCGCGCGAGGCGCTCCCCGACAACCTCTACTGGGAGACCGCCGCGCCGACGCAGGACCCGCGGCTGCTGGGCGACCGGGAACGCGCCGCGACCCATTGGAACGATCAGTATGGAAAGCTGCTCTCCGGCACTGGAACCGAGCAAGAGATCCAGGAGTTCTTCGACCGCCGCATGCAGCTCTCGAGCGACTACGTCCGCTTCGCCGATTGGGTGATCGAGCACCAGGGCGACGGGCTCTCGGAGCAGGACCTCACACTGCTTCACGTAGCGAAACGCCTCCACCTGGCGCGCCTCGAGGAAGTCCCGCGACGCATGCAGGAGGCCTTCGACCGCAAGGCCAAGCAGGACGCGGCGCGCGAGGCGTGGCTTGCCGAACAACGCGAGTTCGAGCGCGAGTTCGAGGACGAGGGGGGCGAGCCGCCGCCCGACTCGGACGGCGTTCCGACGCCTGATGACGCGCCCTGACGCATTGCAGCGTCGGACCTCGACACGAAAAATCTTGAGTTGCGTTCCACTTTCGTGGTATGGGAATCCGCCATCGAAAGGGAGGGCGCATCGAAATGGGTCCTGGCAGGAGCAATCGACGAAACGCAGGGCGAATTCAGGCCTCGAAACTCACGACCTGGGGAATCGTGTTACTCGCGACCGCCTTCGCGCTCTCGCAAGCGCGCGCCGTCGGCATCGAAGACGTCGTGGACGGCGGCAACACCTATGCGTGGCAGAAGGTGGAGTTGCCCGGAACGGTGTGCGGCGACGGCTCGCAGTACCGCTTCTGGTACTACGACAGCCCGACGTCCAACAATCTCCTGATCTCGTTCGAGGGCGGCGGCGCCTGCTGGGACTACGACACGTGCAGCGGCCGCGCCGGTATGTTGGGTGCGGCGCATCCGAACGGCATCCCGGCCGACTACATCCATGACTTCCAGCCGAAGTACGTCTCGCCGCTCGTGAACGGCGCCGACCCCGGCATTCCGGGCCGCGCCAAGAAAGACATCGCCACCAAGGGCTTCGACGTGGTCTACATGCCGTACTGCACCGGTGACGTGCACATCGGCAACAACGTGAAGACCTACACCGACCAGACGGGCGTGAACCCGCCCCTCACGTGGCGTCACAACGGCTACAACAATACGGTCGCGGCGCTGAACTTCCTGCACACGCGCTTCCCGAGCGTCAACAAGCTGCTGGTGACGGGCTTCAGCGCAGGCGGCGTGGCGTCGCATGCCGCCTACTACTTCGCGCGTCGCACGCTGATGCCGACGAAGGGTTACATGCTGAACGACTCGGGCCCGACCTTCCCCGCGCCGAACGCCACCTACAAGTCGCGGCCGCTGCACGACCTGATCAAGACCAGCTGGAACCTGACGTCGGTCTACAGCCAGCTGCCGGCGCCGTTCGATCAGAACGACTTCGGCACGATGACCGACATGATCGCGCAGCAATTCCCGACCGATTCGCTCGCGTACACCGGGTATTCGAGTGACTACAACTTCTCGCGCTTCTCCTACGAGCGCTTCTACCCGGGCATCACGAAGGCGACGGTGCTGGCCTACTGGCGGGCGGACCAGACGAACTTCATCAACAAGATGAAGACCTACGCGAACTTCAGCTACCACATTCCCTGGCACCGGCCGATCAACGACAGCCACTGCTCGGCGATCGTCACGTTCATGGGCAGCCACGCCTGCTCGAAGATCCGCAAGAAGTACTGGTGGGAGATCCCGTGGCCCCAGTCCTGGAAGTGCACCGGCACCTTCCGGCCGATCGAGACCTTCCTCGCCAACTGGCTGACCAACAACCAGCAGCAGCGGATCGCCGAGACCGAGAACTACTACAACAACGACGATCTGGGCATGCAGATCGTCGCGCCCCTCATCAACGACGCGATCGCCGGCAACTGATCGCAGACCGATGACGGAATCGGCTGGGGCGTGAGTGCCGCCCCAGCCGATTCTCGTTCGGCTCGGCTAGCCTGTGTCTTCCATGCGCTACTCCGCTCTTCTCCTCGCGCTCTCGCTCCTCATGACGAATGCCGCCAGCGCCGCCGATCCCGCGCCGGCACCGGGCTCCGGTCACGCGCTCGGCATCGGCGAACCGCGGGCGCCCGAGCGCTTCACGCTCGAGCTGCGCTACTTGCAGGCCGCGCGTGACGGCGACCGGAAGAGCCTCGAGTTCGCGCTGGCGCGCGGCGTTGCGGTCGACGCCCGGGACGATCTCGGCCGTTCGGCGCTGCTGCTCGCAGCGCGCGACGCGGGCAGCCTGGAGCTCGTGAAGCTGCTCCACGCGCGCGGCGCCGCGATCGACGAGCCCGATGTCGGCGGTCGCGCGGCGATTTCCTGGGCTGCCGCGGAAGGGCGCATCGAGATCTTGCGCTGGCTCGCCGCGCAGGGCGCCACGATCGACCGCAAGGACGTCGAGCAGCGGACGCCGCTCTTCCACGCCGTATCCACCGAGCAACTCGAAGCGGTGGAGTTCCTGCTCGACCACGGCGCGAATCCGAACACCCCCGACCACTATGGCGACACGCCGTTGATCCTGGCCTGCTCGAAGGGCTACGACGCGCTCGCCGAGCTGCTGCTGCGCCGCGGCGCCGACGCCACGCTGCGCAATCAGGAAGGCCAGACCGCGGCCGACCGCGCCGCGCCCGGCGCGACCGTGTGCCGCGGCGCCGGCAGGCTCCAGACGCCGCGTTGACGGTTCGCTCGCGACGCGCGCTACACGGCGTCCACCGCTACGCCGCGCTCGGCGGTGTGCTCTTCTGCCTCGGCTACGCCGGCTTCGGGATCTGGCCGCTCGCGCTCGTCGCGTGGGCCGTGCTCTTCGCCGCCCTCGAAGCGGCGCGCAGCCGCTCTCCTGGCGCCTCGGCGTTGGCGGGCTTCGTCTTCGGCTTCGTCGCACACGCGGGAGGCTACGCATGGCTCTGGCGTCTCGTCGATGGATTCCTCGGCGGCCAGATGGCGATCGGCGGAGCGCTCTGGCTCGCGCACGCGGTCTGGTTCGCCGCGGGCTACGCAATCTACGCGTTGCTCTACCGCGCCATCCGCGCGCGTGGCTGGCCGATCGCGCTCGCCGGGCCGGCACCACTCGTCGCGCTCGAATGGCTGTATCCGCAGCTCTTTCCGGCGCATCTCGGCGACGCCTTCGTCGATCGGACGCTCTTCGTGCAGATCGCCGATCTCGGCGGACCGCTCGCGGTAACGGCGCTCGCGGTGCTCGTGAACACCGCGCTCTTCGAGACATTCCGTTGGCGGCGCGGGGGGCGCGGAAGACCGCTCGCCACATGGTTTGCGACCGCTCTCACGCTGGCGGCGAGCGCCGGCTACGGCGTCTTCCGGATCGCCGCGCTGGAGCGCGCGGCGATCGCGGCGCCCGCGTTGCGCGTCGGCATCGTGCAGGGCAACGCCGACGTGCTCGTGAAGCGCCGCGACCCGGAGCGCATGCACGAACTCTACCTGGAGCAGACGCGCGAGCTGCTCGCCGAAGGTCCGCTCGATCTGGTCGTCTGGCCGGAGACGGTCTACACGCGCGGCATCCAGGGTCCGCTGCCCGTCGCGGGGCACCTGATCCGCCGCGACATCGAAGTGCCGCTGCTCTTCGGCGCCGCCTCGGTGCGTTCCTCTCCCGACGGTCGCGCGCGCAAGTTCAACTCGGCCTTCCTGATCGCCGCGGACGGCACGATCCGCGACGGGTACGACAAGAACCTGCTCGTCCCATTCGCCGAGCGCTTGCCCTTCGGCGACGCGCTGCGCGAGCTCTTCCCGCACGCGCAGGATTTCGGTACGACCGACGCTGTGCCACCGCTGGTGCTGGGCGCCTGGAGGATGGCGACGCCGATCTGTTACGAGGCCGCCATCCCGAGCTTCGTGCGCCGCATGGTGGCGGAGGCGCAGCCGAATCTCCTGGTGATGCTCTCGAACGACGCCTGGTTCGGCGACTCGCACGAGCCGTGGATCCATCTGGCGGTGGCGCGCATGCGCGCGATCGAGCACCACCGCTTCGTCGTGCGCGCGACCAACAGCGGCGTCAGCGCCGTCATCGACCCCGCCGGCAGGCTCGTGGCGCGCAGCGGCCTGCTCACGCGGGAGAACCTGCGCGGAACGGTACGCTCGCTCGACGGCGGCACGCTCTACGGGCGTGCCGGTGACTGGCTCGGCTGGCTCGCCGCAGCGGCTTGCGGAGCAATGGCGCTCGTCGTCGCGCCCGGCTCACGGACGACCTGGGTGAGGCGACGGCGCATCTGATCTGTGTCGGTGCCGTGCGCCGCGCTTCCGCTCGCGCAGCCGGAAGCCGCACGATCCCTCGACCCGGACCTGGAAGGCAGGAGCGCCGCGGATACCGGCTAGAAGCGCTCGAGGTCGATATCGCCGCCGGCGGCTTCGTCGGCGTCGGACTTCTCCGCCTCGGCGTCGACCGCCTCGTCGTCCTCGCTGCCGTCGAAGTCGTCCCAGGTGCCGTCGGAGGGCGAGGCGATGCCGCGGAAGCGCAGCGCGAAGTCGTCCGGGTTGGAGACGTGCTTGAGCGCCTCTTCGTAGGTCACGAGATTCTGCTTCACGAGCTGCATCAAGGACTGGTCGAAGGTCTGCATGCCGTAGCTCGTGAAGCCCTTCGCGATCGCGTCGTGCAGCTCCTTGGTGCGGTCCTTGTCGGTGATCAGCTCGCGCACGCGTGCGGTCGTCACCATCACCTCGAGCGCCGGCACGCGGCCCTTGCCGTCGGCCCGGGGGACGAGGCGCTGAGAGATCACGCCGCGCAGGATCGAGGTGAGCTGCAGCCGAACCTGTTTTTGCTGGTACGGCGGGAACACCGACACGATGCGGTTGATGGTCTCGGTGGCGGCCAGGGTATGCAGGGTCGAGAGCACCAGGTGACCGGTCTCGGCGGCCAGCAAGGCGGTCTCGATGGTCTCGAAATCGCGCATCTCGCCGACCAGGATCACGTCGGGGTCCTGCCGCAGGGCCGCCCGGAGCGCATTCGAGAAGCTGTTGGTATCGACGCCGATCTCGCGCTGGTTCACGATCGAGCGACGATCCCGGATCAGGAACTCGATCGGATCCTCGATCGTCATGATGTGACAGGTACGACTCGAGTTGATGTGTTCGATCATCGCCGCCAGCGTGGTCGATTTCCCCGATCCGGTGGTGCCGGTGACGAGGATCAATCCGCGCTGCTCGTTGGCGACCGACTCCACGACCTTCGGCAGGTACAGCTGCTCGATCGTCTTGACGCCGAACGGGATCACGCGGAAAACGACGCCGATGGTTCCCCGTTGCTGGAAGACGTTGACACGGAAGCGGCCGAGACCGGCGATCCCGTAGGCGAGGTCGCACTCGTGGTTGGTCTCGAAGCGCTCCTTCTGAACCGGATTCATGATGCCGCGCGTGATGACTTCGAGCTGATCCGGGAGCAACCGCTCGGCATTCTTCAGCGGCACGAGCGCGCCGTCCACGCGGAAGATCGGGGGCAGGCCCGACTTCAGGTGGATGTCCGACGCGCCGCCCTTGAGGGCGATCTTCAGGATCTCGTTGAGCTCGAGCGGCATCGCGCCAGGGTCCTCGCAGCGGTCGTCCGGGGATGGCGGAGCGGACGACTCCCGGGCTTGTTTCGTCCGAGAGGGGGCTCGCCTTGAGCCCCCCGCCGGATCGTCGCCGCCGGCCGGGGCGGCCGGCCCGGGTTGCAGGCGGCTCGCCCGTCTGGCAAAGGTCCGGAGCGATCCGGGTTCGCGCTGGGCGCCCTGCGGGCGGCTACGGCGTCTGCACCCCCCGCCCATCCCGCACTCGAGGAGGCCTCCGTGACGCTCAGCAAGCGAACCGACACCAGGCTCGGCCTGCAACTCGCCCGCTGGGAGAAGGCCTCGCGGGCGCCGCGGCAGCAGGCCTGCGTCGCGATTGCCAGCCTGCCGGGCTCGGGCGGCGGTCTCCTTGGCCAGCGGGTCGCGGAGCGGCTCGGATTCGCCTGCTTCGGCCGTGAGATCGTCGACCAGATCGCGTCCCAGCGCGGACTCTCCGAGGAGTTGCTGCACGGTCTCGACGGGCGCGTCCGCAGCGCCATCGACCGTTACTTCACCGATTTCTTTCAGGGCGCCCGCTTCACCGAGGACGACTTCCTCCATGCGGTGGAGCGCTTCGTGGTGCCGCTGGCGCGCAGCGGCGCCGCCGTCTTCGTGGGACGCGGCACCGCGTTCCTCTTCACCGACGAACCGGTGCTCCGCGTGCTCGCGGTGGCCCCGTTCGCCGCCCGGGCGGAGCGCTGGGCCCAGCAACAGGGCATCGCCTCCGACGTGGCGGCCGACGAGTTGCGCGACGAGGACGAGCGGCGCTTCGAGTTCATCCGGCACCACTTCGGCGCCCGCCTCGACGATCCGGTCACCTATGACCTCGTCGTCAACACCGCCACGCTCGGTGCCGAAACGGCGGCGGATCTCGTCGCCGACGCCTGTCGCCGACGTCATCCGGGGACCTGAGCGGCCGATTCGCTCGCGGGGGTCCGTCCCGGCGCCCCTGGATCCATCGATTCCGCGCGCGCCGTGGCCGCCGAGCGCCGCCGAACCCGGACTCGCCCGGCGCGTGTCCTAGGCTTCCGGGACGGCAGCCGCGCGACGGGGGAAGAGATGGTCGCGAGCGCATGCGCAGCAGAACGACGCGGTTGGCATGCCGCGGCGATCGACGCCGCCGTGGCGGAACTGGCGACGAGCCCGGAAGGCCTCGGCGATGCGGACCATCGCGAGCGCCTCGCGCGCTTCGGCCCCAACCGGCTCGAGAACGAACCGTCGCGCAGCGCGCTCAGCCGGCTGCTCGCGCAGTTCCACAACGTCCTCATCTATCTGTTGATCGTGGCCGGCATCGCGACGGCCCTGCTGGGTCACGGCATCGACAGCAGCGTGATCTTCGGCGTCGTACTGGTGAACGCGTGGATCGGCTTCGTGCAGGAGGGCAAGGCCGAGCGCGCGCTCGACGCGATCCGTAGCATGCTCGCGCCGCGGGCGGTCGTTGTCCGCGCCGGAAGAACGATCGAGATCCCGGCCGAGGATCTCGTGCCGGGCGACATCGTGAAGCTGCGCTCCGGGGACAAGGTACCGGCCGACCTGCGACTCCTCCAGACCCGGAGCCTGCAGATCGACGAGGCAACGCTCACCGGAGAGTCGCTGCCAGCCGAGAAGACCCCGGAGCCGGTGGCGGCCGAGGCGCCGCTCGGCGACCGCTCGTCGATGGCTTATGCCGGAACGCTCGTCACCTCCGGTCGCGGGCTCGGCGTCGTCGTCGCGACCGGCGCCGCGACCGAGATCGGGCTCATCAGCACGATGGTGCGCACGGTCGAGACGGTGACGACACCGCTGCTGCGACAGCTCACCCGCTTCGGGCAACGTCTCAGCCTCGCGATCCTCCTGCTCGCAGCGGGCACGTTCGCGTTCGGACTGCTGTTGCGCGGCTATTCCGCCACCGAGATGTTCCTGGCTTCCGTCGGTCTCGCCGTCGCGGCCATTCCCGAGGGCCTGCCGGCGATCCTGACCATCACGCTGGCGATCGGCGTCCAGCGCATGGCGCGGCGGCACGCGATCATCCGCAGACTGCCGGCGGTCGAAACCCTCGGTTCGGTGACGGTCATCTGCTCCGACAAGACCGGGACGCTGACGAGGAACGAAATGACCGTGCAGACGGTCGCGACCCGCAGCGCCACCTTCATCATCAACGGAGTCGGCTATGGCCCCGAGGGAGAGTTCCGCTGCGACGGCAACCCGATTCCGCCCGCCGAACAGCCGCTGCTTGCGGAGATGATGCGCGGGGCCGCCTTGTGCAGCGACGCCGTCGTGCGTCGCCGCGGCGAGAACTGGATCCTGGAGGGAGCGCCGACCGAAGGAGCGCTGATGGCAGCGGCCATGAAGGCGGATCTCGATCCGGACGCCGAGCGCAAGAGGACTCCCCGGACGGACCTGATCCCGTTCGAATCGGAACATCGCTTCATGGCCACCCTTCATCACGACCACGAGGGCCGCGCGTTCGTCTACGTGAAGGGCGCCCCTGAGCGACTGCTCGAGATGTGCTCGTGGCAGCGCGGCGCGGCCGGCGATGAACCGCTCGAAGCCGCCCACTGGAAGCAGCGGATGACGGAGGTCGCCGAGCGCGGCCAACGGCTGCTCGCCATCGCGACCCGGCGCTGCCACGAGGATCGACGGGAGCTCTGTTTCGGCGACGTCGAAAGGGATCTCACGCTGCTCGGGTTTTTCGGGCTGGCGGATCCCCCGCGCCGGGAGGCCATCGAAGCGGTCGCCACCTGCCGACGGGCGGGCATCCGGGTGAAGATGATCACCGGCGATCACGCCGAGACGGCACGCGCCATCGGCCGCGAACTCGGACTCGAAAGCGAGCGCGTGCTCACCGGGCGCGACATCGAGGCTCTCGACGATGCCGATCTCGCACAGGCGGCAGCCGAGATCGACATCTTCGCCCGCGCGAGTCCGAAGCACAAGTTGCACCTCGTCGAGGCTCTGCAGGCGCAAAACCAGGTCGTCGCGATGACCGGCGACGGCGTCAATGACGCCCCGGCGCTGAAGCGCGCCGACGTCGGCATCGCGATGGGTCACAAGGGAACCGACGCCGCCAAGGAAGCCTCGGCAATGGTGCTGGCGGACGACAACTTCGTATCGATCACCAGCGCCGTCGAGGAGGGGCGTACCGTCTACGACAACCTGAAGAAGGCGATCACGTTCATCCTGCCGACCAACGGCGGCGAAGCGCTGGTGCTCGTCGCCGCGATCGCGCTGGGGCGGACCCTGCCGATGACACCGGTGCAGATCCTCTGGGTCAACATGATCACCGCCGTGACGCTGGCGTTGGCGCTGGCCTTCGATCCGCCGGAGCCCGGCGTGATGCGCAGACCCCCGCGCGCTCCCGATGAGCCGCTGTTGTCGCGCTTTCTGCTCTGGCGGATCGGGTTCGTCTCGACGATCCTGCTGCTCGGGACGTTCGGGCAGTTCGTCTTCGAGCGGGAGGCCGGCGCAAGCATCGAGAGGGCGCGGACGGTGGCCGTCAACACGCTCGTGCTGTTCGAGATCTTCTACCTGTGGAACGCCCGGCATCTGCGAGCGCCGGTGCTCAACCGCGAGGGTCTGTTCGGCAGCCGGCCGGCGCTGATCGCCATCGCCCTCGTCCTCGGTTTCCAGATCGCGTTTACCTACGCGCCGCCGATGCAGTTCCTGTTCGGCACCGAGGCCCTCGATGCGACGACCTGGGTCCGGATCGTCGCGGTCAGCTCGTCGGTGCTGTTCCTGGTGGAGTTCGAGAAGTGGGGGCTCCGGCGCCGGGACCGCCGGCGGCCGGGCGGGAGACCAACGCCATGAAGCATCCGCCGATCGAGGTCCGCCGTGCTGCGGCGACGGACCACCCGGAATGGCGCCGCATGCGCAGCGCGTTGTGGCCGCACGCCGAGAGCGAGCATGACGCCGAGATCGAGGCCTACCTGGCTGCTGCAGAGCACGCCGGCGCGGCCGTCTTCGTGGCGGCGCGGGCCGGTACGGGGCTCGCCGGTTTCGTCGAACTCCGCCTGCGGGACTTCGCCGAAGGCTGCACGAGTTCGCCGGTCGCCTATGTCGAGGGCTGGTGGGTGGACACCGACCTGCGTCGTCACGGCGTCGGGGAGGCGCTGATGAGCGCGGCCGAGCAGTGGGCGCGCAGCCGGGGGCTTCGGGAACTCGCCAGTGACTGCGACTTCGACAACGATGTGAGCCTCGCGGCGCATCTCGCCCTCGGTTTCTGCGAGGCCGAGCGCGTGATCTGCCTGCGCAAGGAACTCTGAGAGGGTTGCCGAGAATCGGCCGCTGGCGCAGGCACACCGACGGCCGCGAGGTGGATCGGGGTCCGGGCGCGCTCCGCCGGCGTGCCGATCAGGACGTCGGCAGCGGCCCCGTCGCCGGGATCCCGGCCGTCAGGCCGCCATCGACGGCGATCGCCTGCCCGGTCACGAACGACGCGTCGTCGCTGGCGAGGAAGCAGACCAGTTGCGCCACCTCCTCTGGCTCGCCGACGCGCTTGAGCGCGTGCATCTGCGCGAGGATCGGCTCGAGGTCGGCCCGGTCGGAGAGGCTCGTCAGCATCGGGGTCCGGATCACGCCGGGGCACACCGCGTTCACGCGGATGCCGGCGGCCCCGTACTCGAGTGCCGCGGTCTTGCTGAGGCCGACGACGGCGTGCTTCGACGCGTCGTAGGACGAAAGTCCCGGCGCGCCGATCAATCCGGCGATGCTGGCCGTGTTGATGATGCTGCCACGCGTCGGCCCCGGCTGGCGCAGCATCACGGCTCCGCCCCACCTGAGGCCGTAGAAGACACCGTTCACGTTGATGTCGATCAGGTTCCGGTGCAGCTCGTCATCGGTATCGGCGAGTCCGGCGTGAATCTCGATGCCGGCGTTGTTGAACAGCACGTCGAGGCGCCCGTGCTCGCGGGCGGCTCGTTCCACCAGCGCGCGCACCTCGTCGCTCTTGCGCACATCCATCGCGACGTACAGCCCGCCGATCTCCTTGGCAACGGCGCTGCCATCCTGCAGATCCCCGATGACGACCTTCGCGCCGGCGGCGGCGAAGAGCCGCGCCGTCGCCGCCCCGATCCCCGATGCGCCCCCGGTGATGACGGCCACCTTGCCTGCCAGCGAATTCATGCGGTCTCCTTCCGAGCGCGTCGGATGCGAGGGATCGAGGATCTGGCTTCGGAGGCGGATTCTCGCCGAGGTGGTGGTGTACGGCAATCACCACCCCGGCGACGGAATCCGCTGCCATGGCCCGCGCGCGGATTGCCAGAGGCGCGGCTCGCCTCTGGCGTCAGGAGGCGCCGTCGGCCGGCGGCGCCTCCGCTCCGGCTTCCAGCACCGCCGGCACCTTGCGCTTGATGTTCTTCGCGGCGTAGACGGCCTCGGTGATCGCGGCCATCGTGTCGGGATTGTCCTTGAGGAACTTGCGGGCGTTCTCGCGGCCCTGGCCGATCCGCTCGTCGCCGTAGGAGTACCACGCGCCGGTCTTCTCGAGGATGCCGATCTCGCTGGCGAGATCGAGCATGTCGCCCTCGCGCGAGATGCCCTCGTTGTACAGGATGTCGAACTCGGCCTGGCGGAACGGCGGCGCACACTTGTTCTTGACCACCTTGACGCGGGTGCGGTTGCCGATCACCTCGTCGCGCTCCTTCAAGGCCGCGATGCGCCGCACGTCGAGGCGGATCGAGGCGTAGAACTTGAGCGCGTTGCCGCCGCTGGTCGTCTCCGGATTGCCGAACATCACGCCGATCTTCATGCGCAGCTGGTTGATGAAGATCACCGTGGCGTGGGACTTCGAGACGGTGCCGGTGAGCTTGCGCATCGCCTGGCTCATCAGCCGCGCCTGCATGCCCGGCTGCTGATCGCCCATCTCGCCCTCGATCTCCGCGCGCGGCACCAGCGCCGCCACCGAGTCCACGACCACCAGGTCCACCGCGCCGGAGCGCAGCAGCACGTCGGCGATCTCGAGCCCCTGCTCGCCGGTATCGGGCTGCGAGACCAGCAGCTCCTCGATCTTCACACCGAGCCGCCGGGCGTAGTTGACGTCGAGTGCGTGCTCGGCGTCGATGAAGGCCGCCACGCCGCCCTGCTTCTGCAGCTCCGCGACCGCGTGCAGCGACAGCGTCGTCTTTCCGCTCGATTCCGGTCCGTAGATCTCGACGACCCGCCCGCGCGGATAGCCGCCGATGCCGAGCGCCAGATCGATGCTCGGCGAGCCGGTCGGGATGACATCGATCTCCTTGTCGATGGCGTCGTCCGTCATCGTGAGGATGGCGCCCTTTCCGAACTGCTTCTCGATCGTCGTGACGGCGAGATCGATCGCCTTGCGCTTGCCTTCGTCTCGTGAGATCTGAGTCGCGCCCTTGCTGCTACTGGCCATGTGAGTTTCTCCTTGGTCCTTGGTGTTCAGGGTGAAGCCACACCGCCGAGCGCGATCCGCTCGAGCGGGGTGTACGTAGCGCCGGCGGCAGACCGCTGGCTGCGGAACAGCACGACGGCGTCGGCGGAGAACGGTGCGGGCTCGGCGCATTCGCCGTCGGGAAGTCGCAACGGCCGTCGTGAGCTTCGCCGCCGGCCGAGCGTCAGGTGGCCGTGGAACGGGCGCGTCTCGGGCGCGAAACCCGCCGCCCGAGCGGCGCGCTCCGTCGCGGCGGCGAGCTCCACCAGCACGCCGGCGGGCTCGTCGTCGAGGCCGAGGAAGACGACCCGCGGACGATGCGGGTGAGGGAATCCGGAGACGGCACCGAGCTGCACGGTGAACGGCGCGATGGCGGCGGTCTCTCGCCGCAGGGTCGTTACCAACGAGGCCACACGGTCTTCTGCAGTCGCGCCGAGGAATCGCAGCGTCACATGCAACGCCTCCGCGGGGGCCCAGCGAACCGCATCGCCCCACGGCTCGCGGCGCAGGCGTTCGACCCAGCCCGCGGCCACGCGCCGGGCTTCGTCCCCGATCTCGAGTGCCAGGAAGGTTCGCAACACATCACGCCCTCGTCCCGGTGCCGGATCGATGCCCTTCGCTCGGCTTCGCCTCGCTGCGCGCACCAGGAAGGCTGGTGCTTACACGCGGCAGATCGAGCGCTTCGCCGAGCAGATGCCGGCGCACCCAGTCGAGCGCCACCTGCGCGCCGAGCCGCCGGTTGCGCTCGCGGTCGAACGCAAAGAACAGCTCCCGCGACTCGGTGCCGTCGGCCGTCGCCAAGGCGATGTAGAGCAGGCCCACCGGCTTGTCCGCCGTGCCGCCGGTCGGGCCGGCGATGCCGGTCGTCGCGAGCGCGTAGTCCGTCCCGAACCGCGCCCGCGCGCCCTCGGCCATCGCGCGCGCCACCGGGTCCGATACGGCGCCATGTTCGGCGAGCCACGCCTCCGGCACGCCGAGCAGCGCCGTCTTGGCCTCGTTGGCGTACGCCACGACGCCGCCCCGGAACACCGCCGACGAGCCGGGCACGGCGGTCACCAGCTCCGCGATCATCCCGCCGGTGCAGGACTCCGCCGTTGCCAACGTACGCCCGCCTTCGTCGAGCCGGCGCACGACGACCGCCTCGAGCGTCTCCTCGCCATTGCCGTAGACGAGCACGCCGAGCCGCTCGCGGATCGCCGCGACGGCGGCGCGCAGCTTCTCGTCCGCTTCTTCGAGGCTCGCGGCCCGGGCGACCGCTCGCACGTGGTTGTCCGGGAACTGCGTGCGGAACCCGAGTTCGACGCCCGGCGGCAGCGCCAGCTCGCGCAGCCGCTCGTCGAGGTTCGACTCTCCGATCCCGAAGGTCCGCAACAGGGTGGCCCGCACGAAGGCGATGGCGCGGCGTTTCTGCACGATGCGCGGCATCACCTGCTCGTCCATCATCCGATGGAGTTCGCGCGGCACGCCGGGCATGCAGAAGATCAACGCCGCCTCCCGGTCCTTGCGCTCGACCTCGAGCAACGTGCCCGGTGCGGTGCCGATCGGATTCGCCAGCACCTCGGCGCCCTCGGGAAACCAGGCCTGCTTCTCGTTGATCGCGGCCATCTCCCGGCCGAAGCGCGCGAAGAACGCCCGCAACTCCGTCAGCACCGCTCCGTCGAGAACCAGCTTGCGGCCGAACGTCTCGGCCAGCACCTCGATGGTCAGATCGTCGCGCGTCGGCCCCAGGCCGCCCGACACCAGGACGATGTCGGCCCGCGCCACCGCACGCAGCAGCGCCTCGGTGATGTCCGCCCGGTCGTCCGCCACCGTGCTGTGAAAGCGCGCCTCGACATCGAGGTGCAGCAACCGCTCGGACAGAAACGACTTGTTCGTGTCCACGATCTCGCCGCGCAACAGCTCGTCGCCGATCGACAGGATTTCTGCCCTCATCTCGTCTTCACCCGAGCACCCACGACGCGACGGCCAGTCCGACCGCCCCGAAGACCCCTGCCAACACGTCGTCCATCACGACCCCGGCGCCTCCCCGCAGGTTGTCCTGCAGCCAGCGGACGGGGCCCGGCTTCCACACATCCAACACCCGGAACGTGACGAATCCGGTCACGAGCCACGGGATCGACTGCGCCTGGCCCGCCGGGATCAGCGGCAGCAGCGTCAGCAGCTGCCCCGCCACCTCGTCGATGACGATCCGGCCATCGTCCTTGCGTCCGAACGCGCGCTCGGCGATGTCGGCGGCCCAGATCCCGAGCGCCACCGTCCCGACCACCGTCACCGCGAAGAGCGGCAATCCGAGTGCCGCGAGCGGCCAGAACAGCAGCACCCCGACGGCGGAGCCCGCCGTCCCGGGCGCGAGCGGCGACAGACCCGAGCCCGCGCCGGTGGCGACGAAGACGGCGAAGCGGCGCACGAGCCCGTGCGGGGCAGGGGATTCGATGGAGCGACCACCAAGGACCGAGGAGAGACGCGACCGGGGGAGGGGGGAACCCGACGCAACGGCGAGCCTAGCTCCGCCCTGGCAGGGACTCAACGCGGCCCGGCAGGCGACGGCGACGGACCGTAGCCCACAGCCCGGAAACCGGTCTCGGAGCGGCCGGGTCCGCCCCGGGGGTCAAGCGGCCGCCAGCGCCCGACGATGAGGAGGGCGGCGCGGGGGCACCAGGGCCTGCCGGCCGCAGATCCGACCCCCGTGGGACAGACATGGCGCACACGA
This sequence comes from uncultured Pseudomonadota bacterium, assembly GCA_900696485.1. Lineage (GTDB taxonomy): Bacteria > Myxococcota_A > UBA9160 > UBA9160 > PR03 > CAADGG01. The sequence goes on along the minus strand of CAADGG010000102.1, from coordinate 49,639 downwards.
TGGGCGAGCCCGAATCGATCCACGACGATCTGGTGGCCAGCGGACGCTCCCCCGCCGACGTCTCGACGCTGCTCCTGGAGCTCGGGCGCGCCGCGAAGGGCTGGTCGTTCTACCCCCCCGAGCATCCGGCCCGCGCGGAGCTTCTGGATCGCGCGTGGCGGGCGTGGCACGGCGATCTGCGCCGGGGCGGGCCGCTCGAACTGTCGATCCGCCGCGCCGCCTTCTGGCTGCCCGGCGCCGAGACCCCCCTGACGACGCGCGCCGATGACACGGCGCGCCAGCTCTATCTGCGATCGGTGCGCCGGGTGGCCTTCGACGCCGCGCTGAACGCGTCCACCCTCGCCGCCTTCCTCGACGTCCTCACGCTGGATCCGGACCTGCTCGCGGCGGCCGGCGGCTTCGAGGCGATGTTCTACAACGGCGAGCGTCACGGCATCCAGGTCAACGAGGCCGATTGGCGCGCGCTGCTCGATCAGCCCCGGACCGAACCGACCCTCGAGATCGACGACGAGGACGGGGCGCAGCCGATCGTCGCCGGAGCCGGCGCTGCGCCGCTCGCCGCGGCGGCGGGTCCGAGCGACGGGGCGGACGGCGTCTTCGCCGAAGCCGTGCCCGAACCCCGCGACGGCGCCGTCCCGGCGGCGGGATCAAGCGACGCCGAGGCATCCCGCGAAGCGTTCGATCCCGCGCTCTCTCGCAGCCACGAACTCGACGTGATCCTTCCGCAGCTCGAGGAATGCGACGACGACCTCGCCTATCGGAATCTCGCGCGCCAGCTCGTTTCGCTCACCGAGCGCATGAGCGAAGCCGGCGAAATGGACCCCGTGTTCCGGGTCCTCGTGGCGCTGGCGCGACACGCCGGAGACGACGCCAAGCGCTCCTTCTCCCAGCGCGAGAGCGCCGACGGCTTCCTCGAGCAGATGGCGCATGGCGCCGCGCTCGAGTTCCTGATCGATCGAGCCCTCGACGCCTCCGCCGCCTCCAGCCTGGATGCGACGACGGTGCTGCGCGAGCTCGGGCCGCGGGTCGCCGCGCTGCTGCTCGACCGGCTCGAGGCCGAGCGCGATCCCGAGCGCCGCGGGCGGCTCTCGGGTGTCCTCATCGCGATGGGCGAGGAGGCGGTCCCGGCCCTGGTCGAAGCCATGACACACGGATCGGCCCGACGTATGAAGGTGTCTCTTCGACTCGCCGGCGAAACCCAGAATCCGCGCCTCGTCGAATGCCTGCGCGAGGCCTTGCTATCCGGAGAAAAAGAGGTCGCGCGCGACGCGGCGCAGGCCCTCGTGCGCGTCGGTGATCTCGGTTCGCTCGAGGTGCTCACCGAGGCATTGCACAGTGCGCGGCCGGAGGTCGCGGCGCTGGCGGCCTACTCGCTCGGTACGACCGGACGCGTGCTCGCGCTGGCTCCGCTCCGCGATGCGTTGACCCGCGCGCTCGAGACCCGACAGCTGGGTCTGGCCCGCGAGATCGTGCGCGGACTCGGACGCATGGGACGGCCCGAAGCGGTCCACCCGCTGGTCGACGTGTTGGATCGGAACGGCTGGCGGCATCGCAAGCAGCTCCGGGACGTGAAGCTCGCGGCGATCGGCGCGCTGGCGCACCTGCCGGGCCCGAATGCCGAACAGGCGCTCTCGCGCCTGGCGAGGAGCCGCGACGCACGTCTCCGGGACGCCGCCGTGGCGGCGGGACGCCGGCAGGCGTTGGAGGGCATCGCAGCGGGTCGTGCGCGGGAGCACGCGTGAGTGCCACCCGCGCGCTGTTGACGCAGATGCTGCAACAGTTCGCGGGGGCCTTGCGCGCGGCCGCTCTCTATCCGTCCGATCACCCCGCGATCCATACACCGCTGCGTGAGCTGGCAACGGGGCTCGCCATGCTGCTGCGCGATCGTGAGAAGGTCGCCCTCGGCGTCGTGGACGATGTCCTCGTTCTCGACGAGATGCCCTTCTACGACGCCCCGAGCCGGTTCCGAGCCGTCTCCGAGACACTCGAGGCCCATCGGCTCGAAGCGATCCTCTTCCAACGGGGTCTGGTCCTGGGGGAGCTGGTCTCGCTGCTGCGGGTGCTGGCGCCCCGAAACCAGGAGGACGACCACTCCGCGCTCGAAGCGGCCACGAGCTTCGAGATGCCCCACATCCTTCTGTGTGAACGGATCGACGATGCCGGTGATCCGCGTGCCATCGCCCAGCGCACCTATGAACGGACGCTCGCGATCGTCGTCGATCTCGCGACGGAAGTCCGTATGGGCAAGATCCCGAGTTCCGGACACGCCACGCAGGTCGTGAATACCATGCGCGATCTGGTGCTCGCCGACGAGAGCGCGTTGCTCGGACTCGCGCTGCTCAAGAACTACGACGACTACACCTACACACATTCCGTCAACGTGGCGATCTTCGCCCTTGCCTTCGGCCGCTTCCAGGGGCTGGACGGCGAAGACCTCCAACGAGTCGGTCTGGCCGGTCTGCTCCACGACCTCGGCAAGGTGCGGACCGCGGAATCGATCATCAAGAAACCCGGCACGCTCACGTCCGAAGAGTTCCGGATCATGCAACGCCACCCCGAACTGGGCGCCGAGATCGTCGAACAGATGCAGGGCATCGACGCCGAGACCGGCGATCTCGTGCTGCACCACCACGTGCGCGCCGACGGGACCGGCTACCCGCGGCTGCGAGCGGGCCAGGAGATCCATCCACACGGACAGATCGTTGCGATCGCGGATTGCTACGACGCGCTCACGACGACCCGCTCCTATCAGAAGGCGCGCCATCCGAGCGAGGCGGTGCAGCTGCTGCGGCAGCTCGGCGGCACGGCCTATGAGCGCGCACAGATCGAGGCCTTCGTCGCCCTGATCGGCACCTATCCAGTCGGTGAACTGGTGCGTCTGTCCACGAACGAGCTGGCGGTGGTGAGCCGTCGTGGCGATCTCGATGCCACGGCGCCTCGGGTCAAGATCGTCACCGACTCCTGCGGCGTCGTGCTCCGCCAGCCCATCGAATGCGACCTGTCCTCCGAGCCGGACGGCGGCCGGCTGATCGCGGGCATCGCCGATCCGTTGCGCAAGGGCATCGACGTCGTGCGGGTCCTCGGCTGGTAGCCTCGGATGCCGACTCGCCTCAGCGCTCGAGGGAGGCGAGCAGGGCGCGGTAGCGATCGGCGGTGGCGTCCTCGAAGCAGCAGAGGATCACACGCCGGGGCCACTCGTGCGTGACGAGCCAGGTCGCGACCGCGCGGACGGCGATGCGCGCGGCGGCTTCGCGGGGAAAACCGCGTGCCCCGGTCGCGATCGACGGGAACGCGATCGTGGTGATCTCGTTGCGCTCCGCGAGTCGCAACGCTTCGGTGTAGGCCGACGCCAGAACGCCGGGCTCCCCCTGCCCGCCTCCGCACCAACGCGGGCCGACGGCATGGATCACCCAGCGGGCCGGGAGCTCGTAGCCGCCGGTCATGCGCGCCTCGCCCGGCGGACAGCCGCCGATCGAGCGGCATTCCTCGCGCAGCTTCGGACCGGCCGCCTGCCGGATCGCCTGCCCGACGCGACCCGTGGCGCACAGCTCCGGATCTGCCGCATGGACGATCGCGTCCACCGCCAGCCCGGTGAGATCCGCCGTCACCACCTCGATCCGCGAGCGCACCGCCTCCATCTCCCGTCAACTAAGGGGCCGGGTTCGATTCGTCAACTTCTCGCGCCGGAGGCGCGAGAAGTCGACGAATCGAACCCGGCCCCTTGGTTGACGGATCGTGACCGGCTCTGCGGCTGCTAGGCTCGCGGCGGCTGGCCCGGGGAGAAGCCAGGTCATGAGCGATACCGAGGCTGCGGACGACGCCGGCGGTGCGCTGGGTCCGGTGCTGATCACGGGGGCCAACGGCAACCTCGGCCGGGCGCTGATCCGACGCCTCACGCGCGGCGCCGCTCCTCGCCGGACCGTGCGCGCGCTCGTGCGCTCGGAACGCGCGGCGGCCGCGATCCGCGCGCTCCCGGAGACGGACGTCGTCCTCGTCGACTACGCGGATGAGGACGCGCTGGCCCGTGCGGCGAGCGGGTGCGACGTGATCGTCCATCTCGTCGGCATCCTCAAGGAGTCATCGACAACGCGCTACTCCGATGCCCACGAAGGCAGTGCCGAAGCGCTCTCTGCCGCCGCCCGGCGCACGCGCTGCCTTCGGGTCGTGTACGTCAGCATCCTCGGTGCCCACGTCGAATCTTCCAACGCGTGCCTCGCCTCCAAGGCTCGCGCCGAAAACATCCTGCTCGCACCGCCCCTCGAGACCACCGTCCTGCGCGTTCCGATGGTGATCGGCGGCGACGAGCCCGCCACGCGGGCGCTGCGCGCGCGCACACAGGCCCGGTTCGTCCCGCTGGTGCGGGGCGGCCGGTCGCTCGAGCAACCGATCGATGCCGACGACGTCGTCGAGGCGATCGCCGCCACCCTCGTCCGCCCCGGGCTCGCCGGTCGGGTGCTGGACCTCGCCGGCCCGGAATCGCTTCCGCGCCGCGAACTGATCCGCCGCGCCGCCGCGCTCGCCCGAGCCGGATCTCCCCGTTTCGTGCCGATCCCGCTGGCGATCGCCCGCGCCGTAGCCGGGCTGGCCGCGCGTTTCGCGGCCGATCCGCCGGTCACGCCCGCCATGCTCGGCGTCCTCGAACACGATGACTGCGTGGACCCCGCGCCGGCGTGCCGCGCGCTCGGGATCGAGTTGACGCCGCTCGACGAAACCCTGCGCCGCGTGCTCACCGGACCGGACGCTTGACGACACGCCGGACCGGGCGTGCGGCGTCCGGACGCGGCACCCTCCCCGAATCCGAACGCCGTCCGGAGGACCCCGTGTCCGAGCCCGCTCTCGAACCGGAGACGACGCCCGACACGCGGTCCGGCGCCGCCCCCCTCCGCCGCTCGTCGCGGCTCGCCCGGCTCGCGCCGTGGGCGATCACGCTCGCCTGCTTCGCATTCCTCTATACGCGGATCGAGGGCGCCGCTCGCGCGCAGGGGTCCTCGGCGCTTCCGTTCCTGGCGTCCGTGTTCGAGACCGTCGACTGGTGGACCTGGCTCGCGCTGATGATCCCGTACTCGACGTTCTTCTTCCTGGTCGATTCGCTCGTCGTGTGGCGGGTCGTCAACTGGTTCAATGCCCGCGTCGCGTACCTCGACATCCTGCCCGTACGCGCCAGCACCTACATCCTGTCGATCCTGAACGAGCAGGTCGGCAAGGGCGTGATGGCGATCTACCTGAATCGGCGCAACGGCGTGCCCGGCTGGCAGGTCGGGTCGAGCATGCTCTTCATCATGTTCTGCGAGTTCTACTACCTGTTGCTGTGGGCGCTCGCCGGCGCCGCGCTGCGCTGGGACGCGCTGCCGGACGCGTTCCGGGCGCTCCCCTGGCTCGGCCTCGGGGCCGGCGTGTTCTTCGTCGCCTGGATCCTCTACTTCCGCGGCACGCTCGCCCCGCACTCCCCGCTCCGCGACCGGCAGATCCTGCATGCGTTCCGGCAGGCGCAGCCCTGGCAGTACGGCACCATCGTGCTGCTGCGGTCGCCGGCCCTGCTGGCCGCCGCGCTCGTCTACACACTGGCGCTGCGCCTGTTCGGCATCGAAGCGGACTTCCTGCAGATGCTCGGCGTGCTGCCGCTGATCTTCTTCGGGGCGGCCACGCCCGGCCCCATGCGAGCCGTCGCGATTTCGATGTGGGTGCTGCTGTTCCCCGATCATCCGGCCGAGATGGCGGCCTTCGGGCTCGTCATGCACAACTTCTTCATCTTCTTCAACGCGGCGATCGGCCTGGTCTTCCTGCGGCGCGCACAGCGAGAACTCTTCGCCGGGAGCTGAGGCCTCCGGACGCCACGGCCGGTCCGTCGTGCCATCGAGCTACGGCGCGGATGCCCGTCGCTGCGCCAGCCAGCGGTCCACCATCGACGCGAGCGTCGACACGAGCAGCAGCCAGCCCGCGACCCGCATCCAGGCGGGGCCGGGCCAGACGAAGCCGACCAGGTCACGGCCGATCGGAACTCCCACCAGGACGTAGTAGGCGATCCCGTTCCAGCGACCGAGCTTGCTCGTCCGGAGCGGCCGGCCGGCGAGGACGCGCGAATCGAGCGCGTACTGCGTGAACGCCGCGGCGACGAGCGGGGCCAGCAGGACCGGAATCTCGCCCCGGCATGCCCACGCGGCCAGACCCACGACGCACAGCGTCGCGTCGGCCGCGTGATCGAGCAGACCGCCGAACGCCGTCACTTCGCGGCGCCGTCGGGCGACCGCGCCGTCGGCGAAATCCGTCGCGACGGCCCCGGCAAACAGGGCGCTGGCCGTGAGCGCCTGGTCGTGCAGGATCGCCACGCCGAGGAGCGGCACCAGCGCCAGTCGCAGCAACGTGAGGGCGTTCGCCGGGGTGACGCGGAGCCCGCTTTGCACGCCGCCGCGGTCCGCTGACATGTCCGGCACGATACCAGACGGACGCTACGCTCCGGCCCTTTCCCAACGGAGGCTCGCTCGCGGGTGATGGAGTCGATCGTGGCGCACGGGGTCGCGGGGCAGGGACGTGGATCGAGGATGTGGCGAGCGGCGGCGCTGCCGCTCGTCATCGGGCTTCTCCTCGGCGGCTGCGCGAGTGAGGAGACGGTGCCTCTCTCCGAGGCGGCGCGGCGCGGACGCGGGATCTACATGAACGTCTGCGTGGCGTGTCACAACGCCGATCCGACCCAGGATGGCGCGCTCGGGCCGAACCTGGCGGGGACGACCCGGGAACTGCTCGAGTGGCGTGTGGTGCGGGGGGCCTACCCGCCGGGCTACACGCCGAAACGAACGACGGGGGGCATGCCGGCCTTTTCCCATCTCGCCGGGCAGCTCGACGATCTCCTGGCGTTCATCACGGAGAGCACGCAGAGCGCCGCCGCGTCGCAATGAAAACGGTCGGGCCGCCCAGCGACCCGCCCGCTTCGTTCCCTGGGATGTCGGCGCGGCTCAGTTCGTCAGCAACTCCTGCGCCAGGAACAGCAGCAGCGTCAAGCCGAGGCCGGCGTGGATCGTGCCGGACACGGTCGCCAGCGGCTTCTGCGTCCGGAGCCCGGGGCCCAGCAACGCCTGCGCCTCGACGGCCAGTATCACGATCAGGGCCACCGTCCAGTACAGCCCGACGCCGCCGGTCCCGGTGAACGCGAAGTGGCTGGCCGCAGCCATGAAGAACAGCATCGGGATCGAGAACAGCGTGTTCACGCGCGAGGCGAGCCCGGCTCGCGGGCCACGCGCGGCCGCCTCGGGAATCGCCTGGCCCCCGGCTGCGACCTGCTCCGCGGAGGCGATCACCACCTTCTGGGCCGGCCAGATCACGAACCACACGTTCGCCCACATGAACGTGCCGAGCAGGCCGCCGGTGAGGATCCGGGTCATGTAGCCGGCATCGATCGGCATCTTCTCGTGCCCGAGCTTCGTGAACACGATCAGCCAGCCGGTCAGGAACGTGACCATCGCTCCCCACCGGAACCACCACATGGCATTGGGAACGAGTCCTCGCACCATCGGGCCGCGGGCGGTCCCGCCGAGCTCCGTGCCGAAGAACGGCGTCTGGACGAAGTTGAAGTAGTAGAGAATCCCGATCCAGGTGATCCCGGCCAGGAAGTGGAACCAGCGGAGTAGGATGTACCACCCCTCCATGCTGAACAGTTCCATCGTCAGCGTCCTCCTCGTCGTTGGGTCGTCGAGTCCGATTGTAGCCGCACGAATTCCCGTTGGCGGCTGCAAACCCGGACGGCCCGGCGCGAGAGAGGCTCGGCGCGGGAGGGTGCGGGGGCGTCCCTACAGGCCCTCACCCAACAGCGACTTCGCGATCGTGTCGAGCTGGATGAACGAGGTGCCCTCGTAGATCTTGCCGATCTTGGCGTCTCGCAGCAGCTTTTCCGCGGGACACTCCTTGGTGAATCCGACGCCTCCCCACAGCTCGAGGCACTCGCTGGCGACGCGCTCGGCCACTTCGCTGGCGAACCACTTGGCCATCGCGGCCTCGCGCAGGAACGGCTGCCCGGCATCGTGGAGCCGCGCCGCGTTGTACACCAGCAAGCGCGCCGCCTCGAGCTCCGTCGCGCAGCGCGCCAGCCGATGCCGCACGGCCTGGAACTCCGCGATCTTGCGACCGAACTGCTCGCGCTCCCGGACGTAGCCGAGGGCGCCCTCGAGCGCGCCCCGGGCCAGCCCCACCATCTGCGCGCCGATCCCGATCCTGCCCTCGTTGAGCGTCTCGATCGCGACCTTGTAGCCCTTGCCCACGTCGCCGAGCACCTGGGCGCGCGGCACCTCCACGCCGTCGAAGAGAAGCTCGCAGGTGCTCGACGCCCGGATCCCGAGCTTGTCTTCCTTGCGCGGAATCGAGAAGCCGGCCATGCCGCGCTCGACGACGAAGCAGGTGATGCCGCGATAGCCGGCCTCCGGGTTCACGTTGGCGAAGACCAGGAACAGACCCGCTTCGTCACCGTTCGTGATCCAGAGCTTGCGGCCGTGCAGCACGAAATGATCGCCGCGCTCCTCGGCGCGACAGGCGAGGGCGAAGGCGTCACTGCCGGCGCCGGCTTCCGAGAGCGCGTACGCACCGATCGTGCCCCCGGCGAGCTGACGGAAGAAACGCTCCTGTTGCTCCGCGTTCCCCCAGCGCCGGATCGCGTTGATCACCAGCGTGTTCTGGACGTCGCAGACCACCGCCACCGACGGATCGACACGGGCCAGCTCTTCGATGGCGAGGATGCTCATGAAGAAGCTCGCCCCGGCCCCGCCGAGAGCTTCGGGAATCTCGATCGCGAGCAGTCCCATCTCGTGGAGCGAGGCGATCACTTCGGGCAGGAACTTCCCTTCGCGATCCATCTGGCTCACGAGCGGACGGAGCGTCGCGTCGGCGAACGAGCGGACGGTGCGGGCGAAGATCGCCTCGTCCTCGGACAGCATCGTCAGGGCGGGGTGATCCATTTCAATGCCGCTCCTCGAAGACTGCCTCTGCGACGACCTCGGCCGCGCGCTCCAGCGGCAACTCGCGGGTCTGTCCGTCCCGACGGCGTTTCAGCTCGACCACCTTCTTCTCGAGACCCCGGGCGCCGACGACGATGCGATACGGGATCCCGACCAGATCGGCGTCCTTGAACTTCACGCCGGGGCGCTCGTCCCGATCATCCAACAAGACGTCGATGCCCGCGGCGCGCAGGGCATCGTAGATCCGCTCCCCCACTTCGGCGGTCTCGACCTCCTTTGGATTCAGCACCGTCACGACGACCTCGAAGGGCGCCACGCTCACCGGCCACGTGATGCCGGCCGCGTCGTGACACCGCTCGACGATCGACGCCGTGACGCGCCCGATGCCGATCCCGTAGGAGCCCATCACGATCGGGAGCGAGCGGCCCTGTTCGTCGAGAACGTTCGCCCCGAGCGCCTCGCTGTAGCGGGTCCCGAGCTTGAAGATGTGGCCGACCTCGATGGTCTTGTCGACGGCGAGCGCCGCCCCACACAGCGGACACGCTTCGCCCGCGGCGACGGCCCGCAGGTCGAGCCAGGCGGCGACGTCGAGATCGCGCATCACGTCGACGCCGCGCAGGTGGAAGCCGTCCTCGTTGGCTCCGGTGGTCATCGCGCGACGACCCTGCAGCGCGAGATCGGCCAGCACGCGGGGGCGATGGACTCCGACGGCGCCGAGGCTGCCGGCCGACGCCCCGAGTGCGGCGCGGATCTCCTCGTCGGTCGCGGGCCGGACTGCGACGGCGCCGGCACCGTCGGCGAGCTTCTGCTCGGAGAGCGCATGGTCCCCGCGCAGCAGCACCAGCGCAGTCTCCCCGTCGAGCACATAGACGAGGGTCTTGATCTGGCGCTCGGCCGGCGCGCCGTCGGAAAATCGCGCCAGTTCCTCGATCGTTCGTACGCCGGGCGTGGCGAACCTCTCGGGCGCGGTCGAGCGGGGTTCCGGATCCGCGATGTCGGCGAGCCGGGACGTGGCCTTCTCGACGTTCGCCGCATAGCCGCAGGCGCCGCATGACGCGACCCAGTCCTCCCCGGCATCGCTCGGCACCATGAACTCGATCGATTCGCTGCCGCCCATCGCCCCGGACGACGCCTCGACGGCCAGCGGAGACAGGCCACAGCGCTCGAAGATGCGCCGGTATGCGTCGAAGTGCAGCTGGAACGCGCGGTCCAGGCCCTCGCGGTCGACGTCGAGCGAGTAGGAATCCTTCATCACGAACTCGCGAACCCGGAGCAGGCCGGACTTCGGACGCGGTTCGTCGCGAAACTTGGTCTGCATCTGGTACCAGATCTGCGGGAGCGCCCGGTAGCTGCGGAGCTCGACGGCCAGCGACGCGAAGACCTCTTCGTGGGTCATGCCAAGACACAGCTCGGCGCCACGGCGGTCCGCGAGCCGGAACATCTCCTCTCCCATCACCTGCCAGCGGCCCGAGCGCTGCCACAGTTCCGACGGGTGCAGGGCCGGAAGCCGGAACTCCTGGGCACCGATCCGTTCCATCTCCTCGCGGACGATCCGCTCGATCTTGCGGCACACGCGCCACCCGAGCGGCAACAGCGAGTACACCCCAGCGGCGAGCTGACGCATCAGGCCCGCGCGGACGAGCAGCCGGTGGCTGATCGCCTCCGCATCGGCGGGGTCGTCCCGCAGCGTCGGGATGAAGCTCTTGGACCAACGCAACCGGCGTCCTCCTCCGTACCGGCCCAAACTAACGAATCCCGCCCCCCGGCGACCCCGCCCGTCAAGAAAGGGGCCGGGTTCGATTCGTCAACTTCTCGCGCCTCCGGCGCGAGAAGTTGACGAATCGAACCCGGCCCCTTTCTTGACGCCGAGCAACGCGACGACGGCGGCGTAGGTGTGGAGTTCGGTCGCGGCCGCGACGGGGCCGAACTGGAAGGAACCGAATCCGCCAGCAACAACGGTCCCCGCCAGTGCGTTGTCGACGGTCGCCGTCTCGAGGCCAGGATGGTGGAACAGGCGGTGGCCACGCCCGGGACAGCTGAGGTACAGCGCAGCGGTGGCCGGCCCGGCGGCGGCGAGGGCACGCTGGAGATCCTCGCGGACCAGTGCGGCCTCACGCAGCGCGAGCCGCAGGGACACGCCGGAGCGCAGGGGTTCCGCCAGCGCGAATGCCTGCCGCTCCGGCGCGAAGCCGGTCACGCGGCGGACGACGAAGTCGTCGCGCAGCGGGCCCCGCGGCAAGGCCACGAGCAGCCTTCCGGCCGCCCGTGAAAGATCCGATCCGAGCAGACTCCCGGCCGCCTCGCGATAGACCTCGAGGGCCGGCCGGCCACCGATCTCGAGCAGCCAGTGGCCCTCGACGCGCGTCACCGGCAACGGCTCGGTGATCGGCCGACAGCCATGACTCACGACGACCCGCGCCGGCTCGTCGAGGTGCAAGACGAGTCCACAGGCGCCGCCTGCCTCGACTTCCCGGCCACACCACAGGAGCCGCGCCGGTCCTCGCGGGCCGACCGCCGCCGCCAGGCCGACGAGGGTTCGCGCGGCCCGCCCCTCATCGATCGACCGGAGCAGGCGAGGCAGGTCGAGAGCAACCGGATCCGCGAACAGCACGACCAGATCCGCGGGCCCCGGCGTAGGCGGTAGCGAGGCCTCGAGTTCGGCGCCTGCCATGTCCTCGGCGCCGGCCAGGTGCTCGAGGCGGAACGGGGTGGCTTCGAGGCCGGCCAGAGCGAGAACCGAGACCGCCGAGCGCCCCTCCTCCTCGAGACCACCGCCGAGGGCCCCGTGCATCGTGGCCGCAGCGGTCGCTGGGGTGCCGAGCACGGCGGCCGCGGCCACCCCCGCACGGCCGGCCTCGGATCGAGGGCCGGCGACGAAGACGAAGGCCGCGTCGGCCCGGTCCGTGCCACAGGCTTCGAGCGCGGCTCTGGCCGCCCGGGTGGCGGCCAGAGCGAGATCCTCGTCTCGGGCGAGCGCGGCACCAGCCTGGAGCACGCACGGGAGCATAGGCCCTGGCCGAGCCGCTTCCCTCGAGAGGGGGCCTCGGCTAGCATGCCGTCACCGCACCGACGAGACCCCCTGATGCGGCATGCACGCTCTGGGACGTCGCCCCCCTGGGAAGTCGAGCAAAAGCAGTGGCAGACTCTGTGCGCATCGAGCGCGAGGCCGAGCTACGGGCCCTGGCCAAGGATCTGTTGCGCGAGAAGGTCATCGCGGTCGATACCGAAGCCGACAGCTTCTATCACTATTTCGACAAGACCTGCCTGGTCCAGATCGCATCGAGCGAGGGAATCTTCCTCGTCGATCCGATCGCCCTCGGCGGGCCATCGGAACTGGCGCCGCTGGCTCCCGTGTTCGCGTCGAAACGGATCCGCAAGATCTTCCACGCCGCCGAGTACGACCTGTTCGTCTTGAAGCGGGATTGCGGCTTCGAGTTCGCAAACCTGTTCGACACGATGATCTCGGCGCAGTTGCTCGGTTATCCATCGGTCGGCCTCGCCGCACTCGTGGAGCGCCACTTCCAAGTCAAACTTCCGAAGGACGAACAGCGTTCGGACTGGTCTGCGCGGCCGTTGCGTGAGAAGCAGCAGACCTACGCGGCGGCGGACGTCACGTATCTGATCTCGCTGGCGACGAAGCTCGAGGCGCTCCTGGAAGAACAGGGGCGGCTCGCGTGGGCGCACGAGGAGTTCGAAACCCTGATCGCGCGCACCTGGCCGGTGCGCGAATTCGACGGCGCCGGCTATCTGCGCATCAAGAGCGCCAAGAGCCTGCCTCCGACCCAACTTGCGATCCTGCGCGAGCTCTATCTGCTGCGTGACGCGCGCGCCCGAGAGGTCGATCGTCCCCCGTTCAAGGTGCTCGGGAACCGGACACTGCTCGAGATCGCGGAGCATCAGCCGCGGACCCTGTCGGAGCTCGGCCAGCTCAAGGGCATCACGGAGCTGATCCTCCGCCGACTCGGCAAGGAGATCCTCGAAGCGGTCATCCGGGGCAAGGAGTTGCCCCACGAGCCGCTCCAACGGATCGAAGGAAGCGGCCGGCGCCGGCTGGATCGCCGGACCGAACGGCGGGTCGAGCGGCTCAAGCGCTGGCGCACCAGTCGTTCGCGGGATCTCGGGCTCGATCCGGGCGTGCTCTGTCCGAACACACAACTCGAGGCGATCGCCTGGCGCAATCCGGCCCGGATCGAGGAGGTCGCCGAGATCCCGGAGCTCAAGGCCTGGTTCGTGCGCGAGTTCGGATCCGAGATCGTCGACGCGCTGCGCGGCGTGGACGACGGCGCGGACTGACTCGCCGCACGCCGGAAACAAGAGACCCCCCGGCACACTCGGCCGGGGGGTCCTGTCGTTCCGGTGCCCCGGTGACTCCGGGAAAGGCGGGGTGCCGATTATCGGGGAAAGCGCCTTTTTGGGGTGCTTACCCCGGAGTCTCCGAGGCAACATCTACAAAGAACGAGCGCGCCCGTTGCCGTTCCCTGCAGACGATCCAGAACGTCTCCACGCGACGATGGAGATGCACGCTGCGTGCCAGTCGCGCAGGAGTCCCTGACGGATCCTGCAAACCTTTGCCGCACCGAGGGTTCTTTCCCGGATGGCGCCGGGCGCCTCACCTCCTCGGGCGCATCCTGATGTGGCAGTCTCTGGAGGTCGTTCTGCACGGGTCTCGGCGAATCATCTACAAGCATCTGTCTTTGTTCGTTTTTCTTGATTTATTCTGGATGCATCCATGAGCTGCACTGCCTCCTCGTTTGTCACCAGGATGATCGTCGCCGTGTGCGTCCTGTGGAGCTGCGCGGTGTCCAAGGACGTCGCGCCCCCCGCGCCACCGGAGTCTCCGCACGGAATCCGGGCTTATACCGCCATGCCGGCAACGCGCGGTGAACGGACGTGCGCGTGGTTCGCGGACCAACGTGAGGGCGTCATGTACGTGGGCCTCGCGGGCTTCTGGAGTGCGTACCGCCGGACGGGCGGCGATCCGACGGCCGACCTCGCCGTGACGGCGCCGAAGCGCATCGGGCGCTTCGACCTCGCGCGCGAGCGCTGGCTGACGCCGCTTTCGATCGAGAGTGCGTCCGCATCCGGCACGTGGGATGTTCTCGCGCACCCGAACGGCCGCCTCTACTTCAGCGATCTGTTCGGAACGGCGGGCTTCGTCGATCCGGAACGACGAACGACGCAGCGGCTGCCGGACGTCGGCCCCGGGCTCAACGAACTGGTGGCCGGTCCGGACGCGACCGTGCTCGCGACGCGCTATGGCGGTGCGCACGGCGGACCCGGCTCCGTCGTCGTTCTCGATCCGGACGGCGTCATCCTCGCTGAGCATCCGCTCGCGCCGGAGCCGGGTTTCCGCGTCGCGGCCAAGAGCCTCGGCTTCGATCCGATCCGTCGCGTCGTCTGGGTGAACACGGATCTCCTGCCGGAGCCTGCGCGTCCCACTGCCCCGATCGACGCTCCTCACGCCGCCGCCGACGGCATCCGCTACGACACGCGCATCCTGGACCTGGCGACCGGCCGCGAACAGGCGCGCTTCGAGACCCCGGAGCTGCATTTCCTGCATTTCGAACCCGACGGGCGCGGCTACTTCGCATGGCTCGACGGCGCGCGGCTGGTCCTGCGAAGAACCGCGCCGGGCGCCGCGACGGGACCCGATGCGGGAGCTGTGAGCGTCCTCGACGAGGCCTTCCCGGCCGGCCTCGATTTCGTCCAGGAGCTGCGCCCGACGCCGGACGGGAGCGTGCTCGCCATGCGCTGGAGCGGACGGCTCCACGAGGTGGCCCCGAACGGAACGGTTCGCACGCGAGCGCTTCCCCGCCTCGACGCCGACGGTCTCTACTACTCCGCCTTCGCCGTCGGAGACCGCGTCTGCGCCAGCTATTGCGCGGACCTGACCATCGTCTGTGCACCGCGACCCTGAGCGCGACGGACGCCGCGACGCCGGACGCGGGCCGCCCTGCGGTATGCTCCGCCGACGATGTTCGCCGCGCGTCGCAAGCGTTTTGTCGAAGCGATGGAGCCCGGCTCGATCGCCATCCTGCTGGGCGCCGGACTCGCGACGCGCTCCCGGGACACGCACTACCGCTTCCGGCAGGACAGCGACTTCCACTACCTGACCGGCTTCGATCACCCGAACGCGGCGCTCGTGCTGCAACCGGACGCGGACGCTGCCTTCACGCTCTTCGTCGAGCCGCGCGACCCGGGAGCCGAGACCTGGACCGGCTACCGGCCCGGCGTCGAGGGAGCGCGCTCGGATTTCGGCGCCGACGAGGCCCACCCGATCGACGCGCTGCTCGAGAAACTCCCGGCGCTGCTCGAGCAGGCCAGACGCGTCTACCACGTGCTCGGCCGTGATCCGCGCGTCGACCAGAAGCTCATCGAGACGATCGATGCCGCCCGGCTCCGCTCGCGCGCCCACGCGCCGCCGCCCGATGCGATCCTCGATCCGCGCGCCATCCTGCACGAACAACGCCTGCGCAAGGAGCCCGCCGAGATCGAGTGGATGCGAAGGGCCGTCGAGATCACGCGCGAGGCGCACGCCGCCGCCGCCGCGCTCGCGCACGCGGGCCGCTTCGAATACGAGCTGGAAGCCGCGCTCGACGGCACCTTCCGCCGTCGTGGCGGCTGGGGTCCGGCCTACGACTCGATCGTCGGAGGCGGCGCCAACGCCACCGTGCTGCACTACATCGCCAACGACCAGCCGCTGCGCGACGACACGCTCGTGTTGATCGACGCCGGCTGCGAGTACGCGGGCTATGCCGCGGACGTGACGCGCACGTATCCCGTCGGCGGCCGCTTCGCGACGCCAGCCCGTGAGATCTACGAGCTCGTGCTGGCGGCGCAGGAGGCGGCGCTCGAGCACGCGCGCCCCGGCGCCACGCTCGAGCAGATCCACGACGCCGCCGTGCGCCGCCTCATCGACGGGATGATCGCGTTGCGCCTGCTGCCCACGACGACGCTGGACGATGCGCTCGAGAGCGGCGAGTTCCGCCGCTACTACGTGCATCGCACCAGCCACTGGCTCGGCCTCGACGTCCACGACGTCGGCGCCTACAGCCAGGACGGCAAGCCGCGGCCGCTCGAGCCCGGCATGGTGCTGACCGTCGAACCGGGGCTCTACGTGCCGGCCGGCGAGGAGCGCGCACCGGAGGCGCTGCGCGGCATCGGCGTGCGCATCGAGGACGACGTCTTGATCACCGCCGACGGCCATGAGAACCTGTGCGCCGCGATCCCGAAACATCCGAGCGACGTCGAGGCGCTGGTGCGGGCGGGCCGTCCCGCCTGAGTGCGCGCCCCGGACCCGTTCATTCCGAAGACGAAGACCCGAGAGGAGGCTCCGCCGATGGCCGACATCGAATCGCTGCTGAAGGAGAAACGGCTCTTCGCTCCGACCCGGGAGTTCGCGAAGAATGCGTACTGGTCGCCGCGCCAGGTGGCCGAGTCCCGCAAGCTCGCCGCGAAGAGCCCGACGCGCTTCTGGGCCCGGATGGCCAAGGAGCACGTCAGCTGGTTCCGGCCCTGGAAGAAGGTGCTCGACTGGAAGCCTCCGTACGCCCAGTGGTTCGTCGGCGGCAAGCTCAACGTCTCGTACAACTGTCTCGACCGGCACCTCGAGGGGCCGAACGCGTGGCGCCGCAACAAGGCCGCGATTATCTGGGAGGGCGAGCCCGGCGATACGCGCGTGATCACCTACGGCCAGCTCCACCGCGAAGTCTGCCAGTTCGCGAACGTGCTGAAGTCACTCGGTGTCACCAAGGGCGATCGCGTGGCGATCTACCTGCCGATGATCCCGGAGGCCGCCGTCGCGATGCTGGCCTGTGCGCGGATCGGCGCGACGCACGGCGTGGTCTTCGGCGGCTTCTCGGCGGAGTCGCTGCACGATCGGATCGTGGACGCCGGCGCCCGCGTGGTCGTGACCGCCGACGGCGGCTACCGGCGCGGCGCGGCGACGGCGCTGAAGCCCGCCGTCGACGAGGCCGTCGCCGACGCCGACTGCGTCGAGCACGTCGTCGTGGTCCGGCGCACCGGGGAGCCGACCCACATGACGGTCGGTCGCGACCATTGGTGGCACGAGCGGATGGCCGGCGCCTCGGCGACCTGTCCGCCGGCCAAGCTCGATGCCGAGCATCCCCTCTTCATCCTCTACACCAGCGGCACCACCGGAAAACCGAAGGGGATCCTGCACACCACCGGCGGCTACCTCACCCACGTCGCGGCGACGACGCAGGTGGTCTTCGATCTCCGCGACGACGACGTCTACTGGTGTACGGCCGATGTCGGCTGGGTCACCGGGCACTCGTACGTCGTCTACGGCCCGCTCGCGTGCGGCGCCACCACGCTGATGTACGAAGGGGTTCCGACGCATCCCGCGCCGGACCGCTGGTGGTCGCTGATCGAACGCTGGGGCGTCTCGGTGCTGTACACCGCCCCGACGGCGATCCGCGCCTTCGTCCGGCTCGGTGAGGAGCACCCGAAGCGCCACGACCTCTCGTCGCTGCGCCTGCTCGGCTCGGTCGGCGAGCCGATCAATCCCGAAGCGTGGATGTGGTACCACCGCGTGATCGGCGGCAAACGCTGTCCGATCGTCGATACATGGTGGCAGACGGAGACCGGCGGGATCATGATCTCGCCGCTGCCGTCGTCGACCCCGACGCGGCCCGGCTCGGCGACACAGCCGTTCCCCGGCATCGACGCGACGATCCTCGACGAGACGGGCCGGGAGCCGAAGCCGCCGGCCGGTGGCTTCCTCGCGATCCGCAAGCCGTGGCCGGGCATGCTGCGCGGCATCTGGGGCGACAAGCAGCGCTACGAGGAGACCTACTGGAGCAAATGGAAGAACATCTACTTCCCCGGCGACGGCGCCCACCGCGACGAACGCGGCTATTTCTGGATCATGGGCCGCATCGATGACGTCATGAACGTATCGGGCCACCGGATCGGAACGATGGAAGTAGAGAGCGCGATCGTCGCACACGAGAAGGTCGCCGAGGCCGCCGTCGTCGGCCGGCCGGACGATCTCACCGGGACCGCGATCGTGGCGTTCGTGACCCCGCGCAGCGGCTTCGAACCGGACCGCGCGCTCGCGAGCTCGATCCGCGACGAGGTCACCCGGCACATCGGCCCGATCGCCAAGCCGGCCGACGTGCGGTTCACCGACGCCCTGCCGAAGACCCGCTCCGGCAAGATCATGCGCCGCCTGCTCCGCGACATCGCCGCCGGCAAGACCGAAATGGGCGACACCACCACCCTCGAAGACTATTCCGTCCTCGCCCGCCTCCGCGAATCCGAAGAACCCTGACCCCCACCCCAAGACGCCGCCGACAAGAAAGGGGTCGGGTTCGATCCGTCAACTTTTCGGATCGGGCGGATCGGGCCGCGCGGGCGGGTGGCCCTAGGCGGCTTCGGCCGGCTCGATCGGCGCCGGCGTCGGGATCCCCGGCGGATTGCTCGAGCGGCTGCCGATCACCCAGCCGTCCCGGACCCGCGTCAGGATCAGCGACTCGCCGAGCACCGGGCGATCGCGATCCTCGAGCGGCTGCCCCAGCAGCGCCTCGACGATCGTCCGGATCACACCCTTGTGTACGACCAGCAGCGCCGACGTCGCGCCCGATTCCATCAGGCGCGCAAGACCGCGCTCCACGCGTTCCCGGAACTGCGCCCGCAGCTCGCCGCCGGGATACTCGAAGCCCGGTGCGCCCTCGCGCCATTGCTGATACAGAGCCGGATCGCTGGCGGCGAGGTCCTCGACCTTCCGGCCCTCCCAGCGACCGAAGTGGATCTCGCGGAAATCCGCTTCCAGCCGGATCGGGGCTCCCCCCGTCAGGACCTGGGCGGACTGCCACGAGCGCCGGGCCGGGCTCGCCACGACCGCGTCGATCACCTGGCCGGCAAGCTGCGCGCGCGCGGCCCGCATGTGATCCCGGCCCGCTTTCGAGAGCGACGGGTCCCCGCTCCCGATCAGGCGCTGCTGGGAGTTGCCCTCGCTCTCTCCATGCCGAACGAGCACGAGCCGACGCAGAGACATGATCTTCCTCCTCGCGAGCCGACGCAGGATGGGAAAGACGGTCGGGACCGTCAACGACACCTGCGTGCGGGAAGAGAAGCGCACGGGTCTGCGAGGAGCTGGCCTCGCCAGTTCCGGCGCGGCGCCGGAAGCCAGACAGCACCGATCCGGCTGGTAGACTGCGCGATCTGGGGGGATGAATGACGCGATCAGGGTTGCGGACGCTTCTGCTCATCGTGCTGGGCGCGGGCCTGCTGTCGGTCGGCTGGGTCCGCTGCGAGGGCACCCCGCCGACCGTCGAGGCCCCGGACCAGCTCATCCTCGGCAAGACCGGGCAGACCGTGCAGTTCACGATCTCGGATTCCGGCGCCGGCCCGAAGTCGATCACGGCCGTGCTCGTGCATGCGAAGGGCGAAGAGCCGCTCGGCGAGCGCACCCTCGGCATCGGCCGCTGGCTGCCGCTGGGCTCCCCGGCGGCGAACTCTGCGGAGTTCTCCGTCGACCCGAAGGCACTCGGTCTCGCCGACGGCGAGGCCGCCCTGCATATCTCCGCGCGTGACCACTCCTTGCGAGGCTGGTTCTCCGGCAACGAGGCCCGGCTCGAGATCCCGGTCACCATCGACTCCCGGGCGCCGCGCGTGTCGCTCGAGCCCGGCATCACCTATGCCCGACGTGGCGGTTCCGTGGCCCTCGCCTACCGCGTCTCCGAGCGGACCCGACGGGATGGCGTCGAAGTGGGCGACCGCTTCTTCCCCAGCATTCGCATCGGAGTCGAGGAACCCGCCGACCAGCGCGGTCCCGGCTGGCGCATCGCGCTGTTCCCGTTGCCGATCGATCAGCCAGGTGCGACGCCGGTCGTGATCGCCGAGGATGCCGCCGGGAACCGCACGCAGGCGACGCCCCAGGTGCGCATCGAAGAGCGCCACATCCCGGAGGCGACGCTGGTGCTGCCGCCGCGTTTCCTCGAGACGAAGATCGTCGATCTGGCCGACGCCGTGGGCGTGAATCCCGACGACCCGCTGAAGGCGTTCCAGGAGATCAACAGCCGGATCCGGACCGAGAACGAGCAGCGCATCCGCGCGGTGATCCGCGACAGCGTGCCGGTGCCGCTCTGGGAGGGCGCCTTCGAACAGATGGCGAACTCCAAGGTGACGAGCCCGTTCGCGGAGAAACGCAACTACCTCGTGGACGGTGCGAAGGTTTCCGAGTCCACCCACTACGGCTACGATCTGGCTTCGTTGGCCGGTTCACCGATCACGGCCTCGAACACCGGGCGCGTGGTGTTTGCCGACGAACTGGGCATCTATGGTCACTGCGTGATCCTCGACCACGGCCTGGGACTCTTTTCGCTGTATGGGCATCTCTCCAACATCGACGTCACCGTGGGGGATCGGCTGGAGAAAGGCCAGGCCCTCGGCAGCTCCGGCCAGACGGGCCTCGCGGGCGGCGATCACCTCCATTTCGCCCTGTTGCTGCAGGGCGACTACGTCGATCCGGTGGAGTGGTGGGATGCCCGGTGGCTCCGCGACCGTGTCGACCCCAAGCTCGCGGCGGCGCGACCGTCCCGCTGACGGTCCGCGAGTCGTGGAGAACCGGGCGGGAGCCATCGTGGCTCGCGGTGCGGGTGTGAAACAGCGCGCCCGCATGCGCCAGGCGCTGCTCACCTGGTATCACAAGAGCCGGCGGGACCTGCCGTGGCGACACACGCGCGATCCGTGGGCGATCTGGGTGGCCGAGACGATGCTGCAACAGACGCGCGTCGAGGCGGTGATTCCGTACTGGGAGCGTTTCCTGGCGCGCTTCCCGGATCCGGAGGCGCTGGCCGACGCGGACCTCGACGACGTACTCGGTGAGTGGTCCGGCCTCGGCTACTACTCGCGCGCGCGCAACCTGAAACGCGCCGCCGAGAAGGTCGTGACAGGCTTCGGCGGCTGCGTTCCGCACGATCTCGACGCGCTCCGCACGCTGCCGGGCGTCGGCCGCTACACCGCCGGAGCCGTCGCCTCGATCGCCTTCGACCGCCCGGCGCCGATCGTCGACGGCAACGTCGCGCGAGTGCTCGCCCGCCTGCTCGGCATCCGCGACGAGATCGAGAGCCCGCCCGCGCGCAGGCGGCTCTGGGAGGAAGCCGAGAAGCTGGCGGCGGGTCCGACGCCGGGCGACCTCAATCAGGCGTTGATGGAGCTCGGCGCGCTCCTGTGTGTCCCTCGTGCTCCTCGTTGCGCGGCGTGTCCGTTGCGCGCCTTCTGTTCCGCCCGCGCTGCCGGGGAGGCGGAGACCCTTCCCCGCCGTGCGCCGAAGCGGGCGCCGCAGTCCGTACACGCCGTGGCGGCACTGGTGGTGCGGCGGAGCAAGGCGCTGGCCGTGCGACGCCCCGCGCACGGTCTGCTCGGAGGCCTCTGGGAACTGCCGGGCGGCGACGTCTGCGGGCCGCGAGCGGCCCGCCCGAACGGCCTGGCGGAGATCCTGCGCGCACGTACGGGACTCTCGATGAGCCGGATCGAAGCGGCGGGTCGCATCGAGTACGCCTTCACGCATCGCCGGCTCCATCTGCGTTTGTTTCGCTGCGAGGCCGCGAGCGGGCGCGTCCGGCTCGAGGGCTGGGATGCCCACCGCTGGCTGGCCCCAGAGCGTCTCGCGACCCTGCCGCTCGGCACCGTGACGAAACGGGCGCTTGCGAGGATCGGCGTCGTTTGACGACTCGACGAAGCCGCCGGACGGTCGCCGCGCCCGCCGGACCGAGGAGCGAGACGCCAGGATCGAGGACCAGGCGCCGACGATGGGATCGACGCCGCGTCCTCCGCACGGCACGCTCCGCTCGACCATGCCGGACGACGTCGAGCGAGCCCGCTTCGTCCTCATCGACCGCGGCGGCGGCCGCATCGACGGGATCGCGTCCGGCTTCGACCGTCGGCGGCTGCGCAGCCTGCGGCGCGGCGATCCCGCGCCGGATCGTGAGATCGACCTGCACGGTTTGCGACGGGACGAAGCGCACGCGGCCTTGGGCACGGACCTCCGCGAGGCGCTGGCCGCGGGAGCCCGCTGCGTCCTGGTAATCCACGGCCGGGGCACGCGTTCGGCCGTCGGGCCGGTTCTGCGCGCCTCGCTTCCCGCCTGGTTGATGGAACCGCCGCATGGTCCTCGCGTCCTCGCGTTCGCCGCCAGCGACGACCACGCCGGGGGCGCGACCTATGTGCTGTTCCGGCGGTCCCGCTAGCGGAGCCCCGGAATCCGGGAACCGCGACCGCGCGGAGGCCGGGCGCCGGATCCCGGAAACCGGCAGCGTTCCGGAGACGCCGACCGCCGCGCACGGTATCCTGCGCCCGTGTCCAGCTCCGCCGGAAAACTCTTCCGCATCAGCACCTTCGGCGAATCACACGGCGGCGCCGTCGGCGTCGTCGTCGACGGCTGCCCGCCGCGGCTGCCGCTCTCGCTGGAGGAGATCCAGCGCGACCTCGATCGGCGTCGCCCCGGTCAGAGCCACCTGACGACGCCGCGCCAGGAGGCGGATCGCGCCGAGATCCTCTCCGGACTGTTCGAGGGGCGCACCCTCGGAACTCCGATCGCGATCGTCGTGCGCAACGCCGACGCCCGCCCGCAAGCCTACGAATCCATGCGCACCATCTACCGGCCCTCGCACGCCGACTGGACCACGGAGGCGAAGTACGGGATCCGCAACTGGCAGGGTGGTGGGCGGGCCAGCGCGCGGGAGACGATCGGACGGGTGGCCGCGGCCGCGATCGCCCGCAAGCTGCTCGCCACCCAGGCGGGGGTCGAGGTCCTCGGCTGGGTGCACAGCGTGCACGAGCTGGAAGCCAGGATCGATCCGGCGTCGGTCTCGCTGGCGCAGGTGGAAGCCAACCCGGTGCGCTGTCCCGACGCGGCGGTGGCCGCCGCGATGGAGCGCCGGATCGACGAGGTGCGGCGACAGGGAGACTCGCTCGGCGGCGTCGTCGAGTGCGTCGCGCGGGGAGTTCCAGCGGGACTCGGCGAGCCGGTGTTCGACAAGCTCGAGGCGGAACTCGCCAAGGCGGTCCTGTCGCTCCCCGCCTCGAAGGGCTTCGAGATCGGCAGTGGCTTCGGCGGCACGCGGATGACCGGCATCGAGCACAACGACCCCTTCGAGCCCGGCGCCGACGGTCGGCCTCGCACCCGCAGCAACCGCTCGGGCGGCGTGCAAGGCGGGATCAGCAACGGCGAGGACATCGTGATCCGCGTGGCCTTCAAGCCGACCGCGACGATCCGACTCGCGCAGGACACCGTCGACAGCGACGGGCGCGCCGTGACGCTCGAGGCGCAAGGCCGGCATGATCCGTGCGTGCTGCCGCGCGCGGTCCCGCTGGTCGAGGCCGCCGTCCTGCTGGTGCTCGCCGATCACTGGCTGCGCCAGCGCGCCCTCGATGCCATCCCGCGCTGACAGGCTTGCCGAGCGAGCGCTCGCGGCTCCTCAGTCGTACATCGGCTTGCGGTCGAGGAGTCGAAGCCAGCCGCGACCGATCCGGTAGACCAGCCAGATGGTGACACCGATGAGGATCGCCACGGCGATCGGAATCCCGATCAGCGTGACCATGAGCAGCGCCGCGATCAGCACCCATACGATCGCATACCAGAAGGTGCGGATCTGCCAGCGATAGTGCGACTCGAGCCAGGTGCCGCGCGCATCGCGGCGCTTCAGGTAGTTCAGCACCACGGCGACGATCGAAGGCACACTGCCGACGAAGCTGCCGATCACCGTCGCGGAGCCGGCGATCCCGACGAGGATCGCGAATCCGTGCAACCCATAGACGATCTTCGCGATCGTGAGAGCCGAGGCCGGCGGCTCGGAAACGGCCCCCGAGCCGAGGCGGGAGGCATCGGTCATGGCGTCCTCCGTGCACTGGGTGCGCGTCGCCCCCGCAGCATACCGCGCCGGGTCGAGTCGCCGTCAAGAAAGGGGTCGGGTTGGTTTCGTCAACTTTTCCCCGTCGGGGAAAAGTTGACGAAACCAACCCGACCCCTTTCTTGACGGCGGGCGGCTAGCGGACGACGCGTCGGAGGGGGATCGGAGCGATGACGGCCATCAGGGCGGTCGTCAGGAAAAGAACGCGGTACGCATCGATGGGGGCCGCCGCGGCGCTGATGGCGGCGTCGAGCAGCAGGCCCGCGAGCAGGGGGACCGCACCGTAGGCAAGGCTTCCCGTCACGTCCGCGATCACCAACGTGGCCGTCGGCTCGTCGGTCGGGGCCAGCCCGAACAGAACTTGCGTATCGGCAACCCCGAATCCCGCGTTCAGCACGGCGAAGACGAAGAAGAACGCCACCATCCAGACCGCCGAGGCGGCGCCGCTCCAGACTGCGAACGCCAACAGCAGGACCCCGGTCCCGATCGAAGTCAGACGAAAGACCGGCATCGGACCGAAGCGGTCGGCGACGAGACCCCATCCGTAGAGCGAGGCGAATCCGCCGGCGTAGAACGCGGCCGTGGCGAGCACAACGTCGGCATCGCTGAGGCCGAGCGTACGCCGCATCATGACGATCGCGAACGGCAACGCCGTACGCCGGGCAGCGCCGTAGAGGACGACACCGCTCAGATAGCGGCGCAGACGCGGCTGCGCTCGCAGCAGACCGAGCGCGTCGCGAATGCGGATCCGGGTCGGACTGCTGCCGACGGCCTCCGGCAACCGGATCACCATCGCGATGCGCACGGTGCCGGCCAGCAGCGCCGCCGCGAACAGCGGGCCGAACGATCCGGGGTGGGCAGCGAGCCAATGCTGCGCGGCCAGGAAGTACGCGATGAGCGTCAGATGCCAGCCGGTCCGCAGCACGCCGAAGAACTTGCCGATCTGACCCGGCTCGACATAGCCGCGCAGCAGCGGGAACCACACCGCATTCCCGACGACGATGCCGACGGCGGTGAAGGCCAGGCTGGCCAGCGCGATCGCCGGCCCCGCCGGCGCACCAGCCGCCGCGAGGGCCCCGTAGGCGACGAGCGGCAGCCCGGCGAGAACCGCGAACGACTGACCGGCGACCAGGATCGTGCGCTTGCGCACGCGCCCCACGGCGCGTAGCGCGAAGAGCTGCAGAAGCTGCGCGATGGGTTCGAACGCGCGCTGCAAGCCGACGACGGACTCGCTCGCCCCGAGCCCGACCAGCGCCAGCGTCGGCAACTGATCGCTGAAGATGGTGCGATGCGTCATGCCGGCCGGGTGGCTCAGGACCGCGAGCCGTCGCCCCCGGCGACGCTCGTCGGCCGTCAGCGCGGCCGGCTCCGATTCTCGCGCGTCGCGCGGCAGGGATGCCATCTCGGGAGCGGACGGTAGCGCGAGGCGGATTCGCCAACGCCGGTCCCGTCGGAACCCGCCGATATCGGGATTGACTTCGCGGGGCGCGACAGTGTAGACGGGAACCTGCTGGTGGCTGCCGGCCCGACCTCCGTGTCCATCCACGTCCGTGTCCATCCACGATCCGAGGGGAACCCCGATGCTCCGATCCGCGCGCCGACCCGGTCTGCTGCTGCTCCTGCTCGCCGCCGTCACGCTCGGCGCGTGCAACCCAACGCCCTCGATCACGATCCTCACGCCGGCGCACGGGGCCTTCACGACCGCCTCCACCGTCACCATCACCGGCCGGGTGAACAACGCGAAGCCCGGTCTCGACGTGCGGGTCAACGGCCAGTCGGTCCCGGTGAATCCCGACGACACCTGGTCGGTCACGCTGCCACTCGATCCCGTCGCGATCATCAATCCCGTCACCGCCACGCTGGTGCGACTCTCCGACGGCGTGCTGCTCTCTCGTCAGCGCATCGTCGTCCACGCCGCGGACTCGGTGGCGGATGGTGACTTCTCGGCGAGCGGCGTCGGGTTGCGTCTCAACGACTCCGGCCTCGACCAGATCGAACCGATCCTCGAGAGCCAGATCGACCTCGACCTCGCGGTGCTGCTGCCGGTCGGCACCGTGCTGATCAACAACCAGTGCATGGGCACGTTCCTCGGGCTCTGCACCGGGCGCGCCACGGTCACGGTCGTCAACCCGCCGCCCGGGATCTCGGGCTTCGCGATCGACGTCGATTCGCAGACCCACCAGGTGCGGGGAGACATCGACGTGTTCGACATCCGGGCCGATGTGTACATCTCCGGCACCGGTATCGTCCCGAGTTGCGGCCTGCGCATCTCGGCCAACTCGACGCAGATCCTCGGCGACTACACGCTCCAGCCGCTGGCGTCGGATCCGACCAGCGTGGACGTCAACCTGGTCGGTAGCCCCGACATCAGCTTCAGCGGCTTCGATCAGGAGTACACGAGCGGGATCTGTGACGTCCCGCTCATCGGGGACCTCATCCAGCTCATCATCGGCAACGTCCAGCCGCTCGTTCTCGATGGCCTCGTGGGCTTCTTGAGCGATCCCGACGGCGCGGGTCCCTCCGACTCGCCGCTCGCCGAAGCCTTCGAGGTGGCGCTCGGCGACATCTCGATCGCCGGCCCGGTCGGCGAGGCGCTGCAGGTGAACCTGGAAGCGCCGCTGTTCGACGTTCTCGAGGACCCGGCCGGCATCACGCTCGGATCAGACGTACGCGTGACCTCCTCCGTCGGACCCGAGCCCGGCCAGTGCCAGCCCCCGGCCGGCGTCCCGGACCTCGCAGCGTCGTTCCACGTGGACGAGCCGTTCCCGACCTTCGGCAGCACCACGCCGGTCGGAGGCCTGCCGTTCCATCTCGGCCTCGCGATCTCGACGTCGGCGTTCAACCAGCTGCTGAAAGCGCAGATCGAGTGCGGGCTGCTCCAGATCGAGCTCACCGAACTCGACATCGGCTTCGGACCCACGCCGCTCACGGCGGGATTCCTCGCGATCATCATTCCTGAGTTCGGGTCGCTCGCGGATCCCGGCCTGCCGCTCCGACTCGTCCTCGAGCCGACGCTCGCTCCCTTCCTCACGGGCGAGAACGGACCGAGCGGCGAAATCGGCGAGATCCGGGTCGGCCACTACCTGCTCGAGGTCCGGACGCTGCCGTCGCCCACCGGCTCGGGTCTGTTCCTGCGCGGCGCCATCGACTTCCGCGCCGGGCTGACGATGACGTTCGACAACCTCACCGGACAGCTTCAGGTGGGAATCGGATCCGTCGCGCCGCAGGACATCACCGTCGGCATCCTCGACAACCCCATCAACACGAACGAGACGTCCCTCAGCATGGCGCTGCCGTTCCTGATCGCGCCGGTGCTCCCGAGCCTCGGGGACAACCTCGGGGCGTTCCCGATTCCCGGCTTCTTCGGACTCGCGCTCGAGGGGGTCGAAGTGTCTCGTTCCGGGCCGTTCTTCTCGCTGTTCGCGGATCTCGTGCCGGCGCCCTAGCCGGGCCCGGCGCCGCGGCGGATCACGGAAGCAGCACGAAGCCGGTCGCGGCGGCCAGCGCCGCACCGAGCATCGCGAGCGCCGCCAGCCACGCGTGGACGTCGACCGCGCCGTGACGGCGAAGCTCGAGCCGGCGCCCGACCCAGGCGGCGGCGAGGAACAGCGCGATCGTCGACGCGCCGATCCAGGCGTGCGCCGTCCCGAACGGCTGGCGTCCGCGCAGGGTCGCCATCGACAGCGGGCCGGCCAGGAAGCCGAGCAGCAGCATCGCGACGGCGGGTTTGGCGAGCGCGAGATGGCGCTGCCGATCGGCAAGGCTGCGGCGGATGTGGCGCCGGCGTGCGCGGCGCAGGCGCAGCCCCGCGCGGAGCGCGAGCGTTGCCAGCCCGAGCGAGCCCACCATCCACAGCGGATGCAGGTGGGCGAGCCAGTACGCCGGACCCCCGTGGGCGGCCGGATCGTTCACTCGACCTTGGCGACGGCGACCGGCGGCAGCCGGGCGAGCAGCGAGTCGAGCGCGCGCTGCAGGTAGCCGGCATCGCGAGACTCCAGCGTCAGCAGCACGCGGAACTCCGCCTCACCGATGCGCGGATACGATCCGAGCCGCAGCTCCGGGAACTCGCCGAGCAGCGCGTGCAGCTCGGCGGCGATGTCGCTCTCCAGCAACTTCACGTAGACGCACCGCAGCGCGAACGGCTCCCCGCGGAAGCGCTCGCGAATCGACTCGAACTTGCGCCGTAGCAGCTCCGGAATGCCGGGGAACACATAGACGTTGC
Source organism: uncultured Pseudomonadota bacterium (assembly GCA_900696485.1). Classification (GTDB taxonomy): domain Bacteria; phylum Myxococcota_A; class UBA9160; order UBA9160; family PR03; genus CAADGG01. Next base: position 21,599 of record CAADGG010000102.1, on the reverse strand, counting down.
CGACGACGACCAGCGGAAACCACAGATCGCCCGCATCGACCAGCGCCGCGCCGGCCGGCAGGGCCGCCATCTTGATCAGGCTCGCGTTCGCCACCCGCCCCTGGGCGCGCTCGATCCGTTCCACGATCGAGTCGTAGACCTGGATCGGCAGATCGAAGGCCTTGGCGACGCCGTCCATCGTGAGATCGTCGTGCGTCGGACCTACGCCGCCCGACGTGAACACGAAATCGTAGGCGTCGCTCATCGCGCGCACCTCGCGCGCGATCACGTCGATGTCGTCCGGGATGGTCGCGATCCGCTCGACGTCGACGCCGAGCGCGCGCAACTCGCGGCACAGGTACGGCGAGTTGAGATCGACGACCTTTCCCGAAAGGATCTCGTTGCCGATGATGATGACGCCGGCGGTCGCCACGGGAGCAGGGTAGAGGAGTGGACGCGAGCACCGCTAGCCTGGCGGTTTTCCTCCGGCCGCGCGGGGCGGGCGAAGCGAAGGGAAGCACGGGGGGCGCGCTGTGTGTCCTCCCGCCAGACGTGGCTACCCTCCGGGCGGGGAGGCGCTCATTCCATGGCACTCAATCTCGGCACGATCCTGCAGGCCAGCGCAACGGAGCGTCCGGAGCATCCCGCCATCCGCCTCGGCGATCGCGTGCTCCGCTATGCGCAGCTCGATCGCGCCGCCCGCGGCGTCGCCACGGCGCTGCGCGCCCGCGGCGTCGAGCCCGGCGACCAGGTCGCGCTGCTGATCCCGAACGTGCCGGAGTTCACGATCGCGTACTTCGGGATCCTGTACGCCGGCGCCACGATCGTGCCGATCAACGTGCTCGCGGCCGCGCCCGAGATCCACTACTTCCTCGCGGATTCAGAGGCGAAGCTGCTCCTCGCCCATCCGTTCTTCGCGGAGTCCGCACGCCGCGGCGCCGCGGATGCCGGGATCCCGCTCGTGATCGCCGGCGGCGGCCCCGGCGCCGGCACCCTCGAAGAGATGCAGGACGCCGCGCCGATCGACGCGCCGCATCCGAGCAACCCCGACGACACCGCGGTGATCCTGTACACGTCCGGCACCACCGGCAAGCCGAAGGGCGCCGAGCTCAGTCACGCGAACCTGTTCCTGAACTGCGCCTTCGTGGTCCCGCGGCTGCTGCCGGCGATCGATCCGGATCGCTTCGTCGCGATCGCCACGCTGCCGCTGTTCCATTCCTTCGGACAGACCTGCATCCAGAACGCGACGATCGCCCACGGCGGCACCTTCACGCTGCTGCCGCGCTTCGGTCCGAAGGAGGCCTTCGAGATCCTCGAGCGCGACCGCGTGACGGTGTTCGCCGGCGTGCCGACGATGTACTTCGCGCTGCTCCACCACGAGCAGGAGCGCCGCTACGATCTCTCCAGCCTCGAGCTGTGCATGGCCGGTGGCGCGCCGATGCCGGTAGAGGTCATGAACGCGTTCGAGAAGCGCTTCGGCGTGCCGATCCTCGAGGGCTACGGGCTCTCCGAGACGTCGCCGGCGGCGAGCTTCAACATGGTCGACAAGCCGCGCAAGCCGGGCTCGATCGGCTACCCGGTGTGGGGCGTCGAGCTCGCGATCGTCGACGAGAACGACCAGCCGCTGCCGGACGGCGAACGCGGCGAGATCGTGATCCGCGGCCACAACGTGATGAAGGGCTACTGGAAGCGGCCCGAAGCCAGCGCCGAGACGCTGCGGGGCGGCTGGTTCCACAGCGGCGACATCGGTTTGCGCGACGAGGACGGCTGCTACTGGATCGTCGACCGCAAGAAGGACATGATCCTGCGCGGCGGCTTCAACGTGTACCCGCGCGAGGTGGAGGAGGTGCTCTACGCGCACGAAGCCGTCGCCGAGGCCGCCGTGCTCGGCGTGCCGCACGACAGCCACGGCGAGGAAGTGAAGGCCATCGTCGCGCTGAAGCCCGGCCGCACGTGCAGCGCCGAGGACCTCATCGCGTGGTGCCAGGAACGCCTCGCCGCGTACAAGTACCCGCGCGTCATCGAGTTCCGCGACACGCTGCCGAAGGGCCCGACCGGCAAGATCCTGAAGCGGGAGATGCGCTAGCGCGCTGTCCGAGCCGCCCGCCGGCGCAGTCCCCGGGGTCCGGCGACGACGCGACCCTCAGAGAATCTCGGCGACTCCGAAGCGATAGAACACCGACGTATCCTCGCGATCGAGGGCGGCCGCGAGATCCGGCAGCGAACGCAGGCGCGGCCGGGCCGCCGGAGGCCCCGCCGCGGGCGGGAAGGACCGCAGCGCCGCGAGGTTGCGAAAGCACACGCGGGAGCCCGGCGGGCTCGCCGCTGCGATCGCGCCGAGCAGCCCGTGGAAGCGCCGCTCACTCATCCAGCAGCTCACATCCGAGAGCGACCACAGCACGCGCTGCACCGGCGGCAACCGGCGCGGCAGCGCGCCGACATCCGTACAGACGAGATTCATCCACGGCAGCCGTTTGCGCGCCTGCTCACTCCCCTCTCGCGTGAGCCACAGCGGCAAGGCGCCGTGCGGGTCGTAGCGGCCGGTCCGGATCAGCTCGACGAGGAAGCTGTCGCGCAGCAGGCGCCGGCCGGCCCACGCGACGAGGCGCCGGTACAGATAGCGCCCGGGATTCCCCTCCGTACTGCGCAGGAAGCTCGGATCGCGCATCGCCAGCCAGGAGATCGAGGGATGCATCAGCACGGCAAAGCCGCGCTCAGCCCTCCGCACCTCTTCGGACCGCTCCCGGAGCACCGCACGCTGGATCGCGAGTTCGCGCGCGCCCGCGCAAGCGTCTGCCCACGCGAGCATCCCCGCCCGTCGCAACAGGGCGGCGCAGCGGGCCAGCCAGGTTTCGAGACGGCCGGCATAGAGGATGCCGCTCCGAACCAGGCTCGTTCGCCGGTCCCAGTATCGTCGCGCACTCCGCGAAAGGCTTGCACGCAGATCCGCGTAGGTATCGAGGCGCCCGGCTGCCGCATCGAGTCCGACGAAGCCGCGAAGCTGCTCGTAGCGGAGTGCATCGAGGGCAGCGGCCTTGAGCTCCAACACGCAGAGCTGGACCGGATCGCGATCGATGGCGAGAAGGGGGCCGCCGCCACCCGCCAGCAGGGACAGCGCCCGTCCGCCGCCCGCCGCCACGCACACGACCAGATCCTGCAATCCCGGCGCAAGGGCCCGCAGCTCCGAGCGGGTGTCCTCGTTGTCGGCACTGTACAGCGGCCGATGGCCGGACCCCCTCATCGAGTCGGCTCTCGGGCATGACGTTCCGCCAGGTCGAAGAGGTCCTCGCCCTCCCGTTCGAGTCGCATGGCGGAGAACAGATCCGACGAGATCCCCGGATCGATCGCCATCCGTTCGATCTCCACTTGCGTGCTGGCGTCTCGACCGACCTGCTCGATGTTCATCCGCCGGACTTTCAGGAATCCGGACTCGTCGGCGGCATCGTCGAGCTCGACACGGATTCGTTTCACCGGGACGGCTCCGGTACGCGTCGCCTCGGCTCCTCGCCCGAAGAAGTCGATCCGCAGGACCCCATCGACGCGCGTGGCGATCCAGACCCGCAAGCGTCCGTACTGGGAGTCGGGCGGCGGCCATGCATCGATGACCCGACACGCTTCACCGGACTCTTCGGCCGGCACGCCGGCCGAAAGCTTCCAGCGCTCCCAGCGCACGCGCTCGAGATCCTCGAGCGAGAGGTCGCTGCCATAGAAGGAGTCGCCCTTCTGGGCGTTCCCGACCCGTCGGGATCGACGCTCCTCGGGCTGATACATCCAGAGATTCCCCGATCCCTTCTCCGGTTCGACGATCAACAGCGCGTGTCCTCGCAGGTAGGGCGGGGCCAGGAAACGCACCAACGAACGGGAGCCCGCGGCATCCCGTCGATAGCCCATCTCGAAACGACGCAGCGCGACGACCCGTCCGCTCCGGGAGACACGAAGTTCGATGAGGCGGACACCGGGTTGATGAAAGGTCCGATCGAACGCACGGCGGAGCTGCGCCCGCGCGCTGCTCCCGGCGGACTGGGCCGTGGCGAGCGGTGCCGCCGCCAACGCCAATGCGGAACCGAGCAGGAACACGATCAGCGCGATCGAATCACCCGGAAGCTTCACGACGCTTCCTCCCCTCCGCCCGCGGGATGAATCCGGCGCCAGCGATGTCGCCAGGCAGCTCGCGTCAGCCCGAGGGATCGCCGCGCCGCCTCTTGATTGCCTCCGGACAACCGCCAGGCCATCAGCAGACGCCGTTGCTCCGCCCGCTCATCGGCGTGTCGGGCCGGCCCATTCGCGTTCATCGCTTCGAACAGATCCCTCGGCTCGAGTTCGCCTCGACCGTCGCTCCAGAGCAACACCGACTGGAGTGTCGAACGAAGTTCCCGGGTGTTTCCAGGCCAGGGCTCGTTCCGCAGGACCGCCAGGAAGGCAGCGGATGGCACCGGCGTCGGGAATCCGAGCGACGCCGCGAGTTCATTCAGCAACGTTCGTGCCAGGAGTTCGATGTCCTCCGGACGTTCGCGAAGCGGTGGCACGGGGATGACTGCCTGACGCAATCGGTAGTAGAGATCGCTGCGAAAACGACCCGCGCGAAGGTCTCGATCGAGATCGCGATGCGTAGCGGCCAGGATTCGGACGTCGAATCTTCTCGACGTGCTCCCGCCGACCCGCCGCAGCTCGCCGGTCTCGAGCACCCGAAGCAACTTGGCCTGGAGGGCGGCCGGAGCATCCCCGATCTCGTCGAGCAGCAGCGTCCCGCCCTGAGCCTGCTCGATCAGACCGGCCCGTGCGATGACGGCACCGGTGAAGGCGCCCCGCTCGTGTCCGAACAGCTCCGACTCGAGCAGCGTTTCGGCAAGCTCGGTCACCGCCACGCTGCGCAACACGGAGCGACCACTCTCTTCATGCAGCGCGCGGGCGACCACCTCCTTGCCGACGCCGGTCTCACCGAGGATCAGAACCGTCGCCGGTGTCGGCGCGAGCCGCCGGATACGCGCACGGACCTCGGCCGCGGCGGGAGACGTCCCGAGGAATCGCGCAGCGCCGTCCGGTACGGAGAGCCGCGACCGGGACACCCCCGCCACGAGACTCTCTTCGATCGCCGGAAGCAACTGCTCCTCGACCTCGAACGGATAGGCGAGAAAGCGGGCTGCACCCAGCCGAGCGGCGCGAAAGGCGACATCGGGCGCCGCATCGGCGCTGTAGAGCACGAACGGAACGTTCCCTCGGCGCCGGATCGCCTCCAGCAAGCCGAGTCCGTCGAGACGCGGCATGCGCTGGTCCGAGAGCACGAGATCCACCTGCTCGCGCTCGAAGTGTGCCAGAGCCTCGCTGCCGTTGCGGACCGGCATCACGACGTAGCCGCGCGCGTGCAGAGCAGCCGCCAGCCGCGCACGAGTCGGCGGAGAATCTTCGGCGAGCAGGATCCGGGTCTGGCTCATCTCGCGGACTCCTCCTGGATCTGCGGCAGAAGGACGCGGAACACCGTGCGGCCCGGCCGTGACTCGACGGCGATCTCCCCGCTGTGGACGGCCACGACATCCCGGCACAGCGAGAGGCCGAGGCCGAATCCGCCGCAGAACGTCCCGACACCCGGCTCGAAGATCTCATCCGCAAGGTCGGGCGGGATGCCCTCGCCGTCGTCTTCCACCTCCAACGAGACCCGGCTGGGGACTCCGGCGACAGCGGGCGTGAGGAGCCCCGAACGCACATCGATGCGGCCTCCGTCGCCGGTGGCACGCGCCGCGTTGTCGAGCAGGTTCTCGATCAGGGAGACCAGCCGGACCGGATCGCCGAGCAGCGGGAGGCGGGCATGTGGATGCACCGTGACGAAGCGCCGACTCGAACGGACGATCGCTACCCGGCGCAGAGCCTCGTCGATGAGTCGCACCAGGTCGACACGGCGAACGGAGCGATTGCATTCCTGATGCGAGAGCAGCGTATCGAGACGGCGGCCCATCTCGAACGCAGCGCTCTCGATCTGCGTCAGCACGACGCGAACCGGACCCGCCGCCGCCGGCGCCAGTCCCGCCACCAGTTGCCGGATCTCTTCGCCCGGCTTGCGTAGCTCGTGGGCAACGCGGCGAACGAACTCTGCGTTGTGACGATCGGAGGCGATGTGCGCCAGCTCGCGCGCCTGGCGCTCGACCTCGAGCTTGAGGCCATCGAAGCGGTGCAGCCGTTCGATCGCGAGATCCGCCAGCGCGCCGACGGTGTCGGCCTGCGGCTGGAGTTCCATGACACGGTCCGCCGGAAGGCGGCGCGAGGTCAGCCGCTGCGACCCCAGCGGGGGTCGGCTCAGATCGACGACCACGGGCGCGCGGCCGGCCGCGCGCGGATCCGCGACATCGGAGAAATCCGCACTTCGCGCGGTCAGGAAATCGGCGACGATCGTGCGCACGGTCCGCGTCTCGCTCGCCCGCTGAATGCTCTGGGCGGCGGTCACCAGGGCGTTGCGGTCGGCAAGCGCACGACGCAGCGCCGCTGTGCGTTCGGCCACCAGCGCTTCGAGACGGGCGGCATCGAGAGCATCGCTGAGCGCCAAGGCGGCGAGCCGGCCGACATCGACGAGCGCACTCAGCTCTTCCGGGGTGTAGGGAAGTCCATCCGCTCGCGGTGCGACGACGACGAACGCCGCCGAGCCACCGCGAGGCTCGAGCCGCAACGCGACCTCCGGAACGAGTGGCTGGGGGTCTTCGAGGCGCGGAACACGCACCCACGCGACGCCGGCCCGGGCCGGCGCCTGCGCGCAGAGTGCGATCCCGCTGCGCAGCAACGGCGAGGACGGCTTGCGCCGATCGGAGCGAGCCGTCTCTTCCTCGTGACCGGGTTCCGGCGCGCTCGTCACCTCGACGGCACTCGCCCCGAGGCTCGAACGAAGGATCGAAGCCAGGCGCGCAAGTACGACGGAGGGCTCCGATGCGCCCGCCAGTTCCCGCCCGACCCGCGCGAGCAGCATTTCCACCGCCTCACGGCGTCCCCGGCCGAGCCGGACGGCCCGCAAGAACACCGGCTGCAGCGTGCAAAAGAACAGTGCCGTCATCAGTGCGAGCGCCGGCGCCGGGGCGACATCGGGAACAGCCCGAGCGAGGATCCGCAACGCGGCCGCCGCGAGTCCGATCGCCGCCAGGGCGCCGGCTGCGACGGACAGCACGCGCAACAACCAGACCGGCGGGTCGAGCAGCCGGTATCGCGCGACCGCCCAACCGAGAGCGATCGGCAGGCCCAGCACCCCGAGCGCCAGTCCGGGCGCCAGGTTCGGCCGCGGCGTCGGACCGGCGACGAAGACCAGCAGCGGACCGACACCCGCGATCACCAGGCCGGAAACCGCTGCGCGCGCCCGGAACCGCTCGACCGGCGACAGTCGCCGGCCCGGCCACAAACAGCCGGCGACGAGGATTCCGCCCGCGAGAAAGCTCGCCGTCAAAGCCACACGCTCCACCGCATGACCGACTGCTGCCGTATCGAAGTGGAGCTGCGCGAGCGCGGCCGGTACCGCCCAGAGTGCCCAGGGCAAGGCCGCCAGGGCGGGGCGGCGAAAACGCGGCATCGTCACCGGAAAGCGTGCCGCTAGATGCAACAAAGCAGCCGGCAGCAGACTCCAGGCCAGCAGGCCCATCCTCGGACGCAGGCTTTCGATGCCGAGCAGCCCACGGTCCTCGGGCAGAGCGAGATCGAGCGTTGCGAGCAAGCCCGTCCCGAGGGCCGCGGTGACCGCGGCAAGCGGCGTGGCGACCGGATGCCGCCCGCCGATCGCACAGACTGCGGCGAAGAGCAGCAGCAGCGTTCCGGCCAGGACGACGGGCCATTGCTCGCGCAGCGTCTGCCGGATGCCCTGCCTGCGCAGCTCGACGAACCGGTCTCTCGCCTGCCCTCCTCTCTGCACCCACAACACGACCTGTGAAGCGTCCGGGCGCGCCGCCAGCGCCGCCAGGAGAGCCGTCCGCCCGCGCGGAACGAGCAGGCCGCCATCGTCGGGAAAGCGCAACCCGAGCACGCGATCGCCTGGCATCGGACGCGCGTGCGGATCGGGCTCGCGCAGCAGCACGCTCGAGAACGGGACGCGCAGCGCCGGGTCCAGCCACATCGCCGGTCGGAGGCCGTCCGCGTCGTTCCAGACAGCGCACGGATCTGGGGCGATCGCCAGTGTGGAGAGCACCACCAGCGCACCGGTCGCCACGACCCTCGCACTCATCGACGCGATCCGTGCCGCGTGCCGGCCAGTAGCGCCGCCGGGAGCAGGAGCAGGTCACCAGCCAGCAGCAGCGCCACACCCAGGCAGGCCACGAGTCCGAACGTGACGAGCCCACCCCAGTGGGAGAACAGCAGGACCGAGAAGCCGAGCGAGAGACACAGACTCGTCGTCAGCACCGCGCTGCCCACGCAACGGAACGCGCATGCCACCGCGTCGCTGATCGGCTTGCCGGCTCGCTGTTCCTGGCGCACGCGAAGCGCCATGTGGATCGTGTCGTCTACGCCGAGCGCCAGCAGGATCGCGGCCACCATCGTGCTGGCCGGATCGATGCCGATCCCCGCCCAGCCCATCAGACCGAGCAGCGCCGCCACCGGCAGCAGGTTCACGAGAATCGCCCAAGCCGTCAGCTCCAGCGGGCGGCGCAACAGGAGCGCCAGGATCCCGATCACCATCACGAAGGCCCATCCGAAGCTCGCGAGCTGCGTGGCACGCAATCCGCCGAGGAAGCGATCGGCGAGCACCAGTCCTCCATCGAGTTCGATCCGGTGCGCTTCCTGGCCGGCGACCTCGGAATTGCGCTCTGCGCGCGCGTTTCCCTCGAGCATCGCGAGCTGATCCGCGATCCTCGCGACGTACGGCCCCTGCGCCGCATCGTCGAGCCATGCCCGATCCACCGCCACACGCGTGCGTTCTCTCCCGTCGTTGCCGTATTCGTTCCAGAGCCAGCGAGCCTGCTCGGAGGCAGCCACCAGCGACATGGAACGCGGAGCCGATTTCACCAGCGCGTCGAAAGAGCTCGGGGGTGCACCGTGATCGAAACGGTGCGCCTCCTCGAGCAGATCGAGGAAGCTGAATGTCGAGCCCGTGGACGGCTCCGCAGCGAACACCCGCTCGATCTCTGCGAGCAGCAGCAGGGTGGAGCGCTCCCAGACGTGCGCACCGGGAGGCAGCGTCACGACCACTTCGGTCGTCATCGGCTTGCGGAAATTCGCCTCGATCGCACGCAGCGATCGGACCACGTAGGAACTCTCGCCGAAGCCGAAGTCACTCGCGTACTGCAAGCGTCCCGCACCGAGGGCGAGCAGGAGAAACGTCCCGAGCGAGGCGATCCGCACGAATCGGGCGTGACGGACCACGGTCTCGTGAAGCGCGTCGAGAACCTCCCGAATCAGCACGCCGCGTCGGGGATCGGAGCGGAAATCCCCGCGCCGAAGCCGCAGACACAGCAGCGCCGGCAGCAGCGTGAACGTGACGAGAAAGGCGGTCCCGACGCCCGCCGCCGCCAGCACCCCGAAGTGGCGAAAGGTCTGGAGGTCGCTGGCGAGAAACGACACGAAGCCACCGGCGGTCGTCATCGCCGACCAGAAGCAACCCGCACCCACGTCTCGCGCCGCGGCGACGAGCAGTCGCCCGCTTCGCAGACGGCGTGCGTCCCGCCGGTTCCGTTGCCGAACGGACGCCCCACTCGCGTTGTCGGCGAGACCCGCGGAGTCGTCCGGGTCGACCTCTCCCGCGCGGACGACGGCGATCAACAGGTGGATCGATCCGGCGATGGCGATCGCCACCAGCAGCGGGGGCAGTGCGGCGAGCAGCGAGGTCTGCGGGATCCGGACCACCTCGGCCGTTCCTTCGATCACGACGCTGACGACGGCGACCGACAGCAGCGGCAAGACGGTGAGCCACGGATCTCGCAGCAGCAACCAGAGAAGCACCAGCATCGCTCCGAACATCAGCGTCGTGAGGAGCCCGGCGTCGCGGTCCAGGCTGTCGGCCGAGATCACCGTCCAGACGGGGTCACCGGCCACATGCAACTCGGCTCCCAGCTCGTGCTCGAACGCCGGGAGCAGGGCCAGCACACCGCGCACGGAGCCCCGCACGGCGTCGCTCTCGATCGACCCGAGTTCGACGACGAGTCCCGCCGCACGCGCATCGGGAGCGACGACGACGCCCGCGAACCGGGGCTGGGAGAGACCCACGGTGAAACGGTCCTGCCAGTCCGGCGCCAGACGCCAGGCGGGTCTGGCTCGCGTGCCGTCCGTCCCTTCCCGAGTGTCGCTCCGCGTGGCCAGCGCACGCGTCTCGAGCGGGCCGACGACGACCGGCGTATTCAGCGCGCTCGTCACACGGCGGACATTCGGAAGCCGTTCGGCCGCCTCGTGCAGCCGACTCAAGAAATCCATCGCCCATGGTTCGTCGACGCGATCGCAGCGAGCGCTCTCGCGGCAGCCGAAGACGATCAGGAGATGGAATCCGCTCTCGAACTCCGTCAGGAAGCGCTCGAGTCGCAGGACCTCCGAGCTCTCCGGGCCGAAGTAGGCGGCATACCCGATCTCGCTCGGCCGATGGACCGACACCACGAGCAGCATGCCGGCCACGAGCGCCGCCGCGGTCACGACGGATGCGGGCCGCCTCACGCTCATCGCCGTCAGCCCCGCAGCCAACCCGGCTCCGAACGCCTGCTGCCGCCTCGCCGGATACGGATCCGCTCCTGCCGTTTCTGCCCGTCGCATTTCCGCCCGTCGCATTTCCGCCCGTCGGATTTCCGCCCGTCGGATCTCCGAGTGCACCCCTTCCGCTTTCCGTGCTCGCACCCAGTTTCCGATCATACGCATGTCCGTGTTGTAGACCGCCTAGGAAAGTCCAAAGAAACTCCAAAGCGAGCCGAGAGCTTGCGGCGACCTGCTGGTCGGCCTGGTGGCAACTGGTCGTTGTCCAGAAGCCAACGGTCCTGCCGTACTCGGCGACAACCAGATGGACGGGTCCGGTGGATCCCCGGCACCGCTGGCACGGCATTTGCTAAAGCCCCCGCCCGAAGGGGAAACAGGCCGTGCATGGAGTCTCGAGCGGAACCCGTTCGGCAGTCGACGACGGCGCTTCGTCGCTTGTCGGAAGTCCGCTGCGCGGGAGATCCTCGGCGATGACGGATCTCCGGAACACGCTGCGCCGGGTGGCCGCGAGCGATGCGACGGTGTTGCTGACCGGTGAGACCGGGACCGGAAAGGGCCTCGTCGCGCGGGAGCTACACCGTGCGTCGTCGCGAGCTCGCAAGCCCTTCGTGCACGTCGACTGCGCGTCGCTCGCCACCAGCGTGATCGAGAGTGAGCTCTTCGGGCACGAGCGCGGCGCCTTCACCGGCGCCGATGCCGTCCGTGCCGGCCGGTTCGAATCCGCCGCCGCCGGCACGATGTTCCTCGACGAGGTCGGCGAGCTGGAGCCGCCGTTGCAGGCCAAGCTGCTGCGCGCGCTCGAGGACCGCGCTTTCGAGCGCGTCGGCGGCACGCAGACGCTGGCGCTGCGCGCGCGCGTGGTCGCGGCGACCAATCGCGATCTGCGTCGGGCCATCGCCGACGGCCGCTTCCGCGCGGACCTGTACTACCGGTTGCAGGTCGTGGAGATCGAACTGACCCCGCTGCGCGAACGACTCGAGGACCTGCCGGAGCTCGTCGAACACGGCCTGCGCAGGGCTGCGCGCCGCCAGGGACGATCGGCGCCGCGCGTACGCGATGGATTCCTCGCGGCGCTCGCCGCGCACGACTGGCCCGGCAACGTGCGCGAGCTGTTGAACCTGCTCGAGCGGATCCTCGCGCACGGAGCCGGGCCGCAGCTCGGCCCCGACGACCTGCGCGGTCTGCTCGGGCCGTGGCGGGCCGGCGCGCACCCGGCCGAGCCGGACCGGGTGCTCGATGGTTCGCCGACCGTCCGGAGCTCGGGTCCGACTTCTGGATCCGAGCAGGAGGACCGCGACCGCATCGTCACGGCGCTCATGACGACCGGCGGCAACATCGCGCGCGCGGCCCGGCGGCTCGGGCTACCTCGCACGACGCTCCGCCACCGCATCGCGAAACACGGGCTCGTGCACCTGATCCCGCGGGACTGACGCCGGCGGCGGCCGAGGGCGTGAGATCGGCGCGCCGACGACCGTGCTGGTGGCCTCCGGGCCGGCGCACGGCCACGGCTCGGCGACGAACGCCGCACGATCCTCGCCGGACGTGACCCCTTCTGTCACACGGCCGTGTTTTCCTCGATCCTGGAGGACACGAACATGACTCGCATTGCTTGCCCTGCTCGATCGACGCCCTCGGTCGCTCACCAAGCTACCCATGCGGCTGCCCATGCGGCCGGCCATGCGGAAGCCGCTCGATCGGCCGATCCCGATCGGCGCGGCCGCGATCCTCATCGGCGCCGGACGCGCCGCGATCGCGTGGACGCGGCGGCTCGATCCGCCGCGAACTCGCGGCCGCGGCTCGATCCGGCGGAGCGGCCGCGAGCGGCCGGCCCGCCGTCGCTGGCGATCCGCGAGGACTGCGCGGTGTGCGGCTCTCCGGACATCAGCGCCGACGAGGCGATGCATCGGGGGCTGTGGCTGCTCGGCGAATGCGGCCGCTGCGGCTACCGCTGGACCGCCGGCCCGTTCGACGGACCGCTCCCGGCGCCGGCCAGCGTGCGCCCGGTCGCAGCGGCGCCCGAGACGGCCCACATCGTCGCCGCGTAGCCACCCGCAGGGCGGGCGACCCGCCGGTGTTTGCAAGCAAGCAAAGCGTGCGCGCCGCGCGCCGGGTCTCGTCCGCGTCCGACCCTGTTCACGTCTGGCGATGGTCGCGGCCGCTCCCGCCCGCGTTCGATTCCGTGTGCGTCTGATGCCGTATGCGTCTGGTGCCGTTCGCGTCTGATACCGTTCCCAGATGGCATCGAACGCGCCGAGTCGCCGCGGTCCGGGGCGCGCCCGCCGCGCCGCCGACGGCGCGCTCGCGCGGATCGTCTTCTTCACCGGCAAGGGCGGTGTCGGCAAGACCACGACGGCGGCGGCGACGGCCGCGCACGCGGCCGCGCGGGGGGCGCGGGTCCTCGTCGTGTCGGCGGATCCGGCTCACAGCCTCGGGGACGTGCTCGGCGTCCGGCTCGGACCGGATCCGCAGGCCGTTGCGGCCCCGCAACCCAATCTGGCGGTGGCCGGCGGGTTCGATGCGCTCGAAGTCGACGCCCGCGCCGAGATGGAGCGCCATTGGGGCGCCATCCGCGCGTACCTCGGCGCGCTGTTCCGGCACCAGGGCATCGAGCCGACGATCGCCGATGAGCTCGCGCTGCTGCCCGGCGCCGAGGAGATGGCGGCGCTGCTGGCGGTCGAAGCCCACGCGCGCGCCGGCGCCTACGACCTCGTCGTCGTCGACTGCGCGCCGACCGGCGCGACGCTGCGGCTCCTGACGCTGCCGGAGATCGCGAGCCGCGGCCTGCGCATCGCGTTGCGCATGCAGCGCGCGCTCGCCGCCACCGTCTCGCCGCTGGCGCGTGCCGTGCTGTCGGTCCCGATGCCCGACACCGACGTGTTTCGAGATCTCGAGGCGCTGCTGTACGAGCGGCTCACGGCGATCCGCGCGCTGCTGCTCGCGCCGGCGACGACCGTGCGACTGGTCGCGACGCCCGAGCGCATGGTCATCGACGAAGCCGTCCGCGCGCACACCGATCTCTGTCTCTTCGAGCTGGCCTGCGATGCGGTGGTGATGAACCGCCTGCTGCCGCCCGAGGCCGCCGCCGAGCCGTACTTTGCCGACTGGGCGCGGGTCGCCGAAGAGCGGGTGGCGGAAGTCGAACGGCTGTTCCCCGGCCTGCCGGTGCTGCGCGGTCCGCTGGCCGCCGACGAAGTGACCGGCGTCGAGGCGCTCGCGGCGCACGGCGCGCGGCTCTACGGCACGCGCGATCCGGCCGCCCGGCTCGCGAACCCGCCGCGCCTGCGCTTCGCGCGCCGGGCCGATGCCGACGGCGGGTTCTGCATCGAGCTGCCGCTACCCCATGCGCAGGCCGCGGACCTCGACGTCGCGAAGCTCGACGATGCGCTGCTGATCCGAACCGGAGGCTGGCGGCGCGCGATCCCGCTGCCGAGGCGCCTTGCGCGGCTCTCGCTGCACAGCGCGCAGCTCGACGCCGGGCGGCTCGTCGTGCGGCTCGCGCCGGCGGCCGATCTGGCGGGGGCGTAGCCGGTGCGCGTGATCCTCCACACCGGCAAGGGCGGAGTCGGCAAGACGACGCTGTCGGCCGCGACCGCGCTCGGCGCCGCGGAGCACGGCCACCGCGTGTTCCTGCTCTCGACCGATCCGGCGCACAGCCTCGGCGACGCCTTCGGCCGCCCGATCGGCGCGCGGCCGACGGCCCTCGCGCCGGGGCTCGTGGCGCAGGAAGTCTCGGTCCTCGACGAGATCGAGCGCTCGTGGTCGGAGATCCAGGCCTGGCTCGCGAGCCTGTTGCGCGGTGGCGCCGACGAGTTGATGGCCGAGGAGCTGCTCGTCGTGCCGGGACTCGAGGAGCTGGTGGCGCTGCGCGCCGTTCGCGAAGTCGAAGCGCTCGGCGAGTTCGACGTCTGCATCGTGGATTGCGCCCCCACCGGCGCGACGCTGCGGATGCTGCGCTTCCCGGACGCGCTGCAGGTGTTCATGGAGCGCTTCTTCGATCTCGAACGCCGGCTCGCGCGCCTGGCCCGCCCGTTCGCCGAAGGCGTCGGCCTGCGCGGATGGATTCCCGGCGACGACGTCTTCGCTGCATTCGAGCGCCTGTACCGGGACGTCGATGACGTGCGCCAGATCCTGCTCGATACGGATCGTACGACGGCGCGGCTCGTCACGAACGCCGCACGCGTCGTCGTCGACGAGACGCGGCGCTCGTTCGCGTATCTGTGCCTGTATGGCGTCGCGACCGACGCGGTGATCGTGAACCGGCTGCTGCCGGCGCGGGCGCAGTCCGGCTGGTTCGCGCACTGGGCCGAGCGGGAGCGCGAGGAACTGGCCGCCATCGAGGCCGCCTTCCCGATCCCGACCTTGCGCGCGCAGCTGGCGACGAGCGAACGCATCGGCCTCGACGCGCTGCGCGCGCTGGCCCGCGAGGTCTACGGCGAGACGGACCCGGCCGCGATCCTGCATCGCGGCGCGCCGCTGCGCTGGCGGCGGGTCGGCGCCAGTCCGCTGCTCGAGATCGATCTGCCGGGGACCAGCAAGGAGGACATCGAGGTCACGCTGCACGGCGAGGATCTGCACCTGCGGGTCCGCGACGCGCTGCGACGCGTGGCGCTGCCGGCCTCGGTAATCGGCCGGCAGCTCGCCGGCGCAACGCTGCGCCGCGGCACGCTGGAGGTTCGCTTCGCGCCATGACGGAAACCGCCGACGACGACGCCTCCCCGGGCGGCGCGAGCGGACCGGCGGCTCCGGAGGCCCTCGGCGAACGCCCGCGGCGGCTGCGTCCGCCCGCGCGCATCGTCTCGCTGGTGCCGAGCCTCACCGAGGCGCTCTTCGACCTCGGCCTCGGCGCCCGGGTGGTCGGGGTCACGCGCTGGTGCGTGCATCCGGCCGCCGGCGTGGCCGGCCTCCCGAAGGTCGGCGGGACGAAGGACACCGACGTCGCGGCCGTCCTGGCGCTGGCGCCGGATCTGGTGATCGCCAACCGCGAGGAGAACACGAAGCGCACGGTGGATGCGCTTCGGGCGGCCGGCATCGCGGTGTGGGTCACCGATCCGCGCACGGTCGCCGAGGCCGCGACGCTGTTGCGAGAGCTGGCCGAAATGGGGGCAAATGCCCACGCCATCTCCACCGTGGTGGAGCCCGTCGAGCGGGCCGTGTCCGAAGCCACCCGGACGCTCCCGGCTGCGCCGGCGCGCGTGTTCTTCCCGATCTGGCGGGATCCGTGGATGAGCGTCGGCCCGGATACGTATGCCCACGCGCTGCTTGCGCTTTGTGGCGGTGCGAACGTGTTCGCAGAACGCCGCGAGCGCCGCTACCCGATCCTCACGCTGGACGCCGTCGTGGCCGCAGCGCCCGACGTCATCCTGCTGCCCGACGAACCGTATGCCTTCGGCCCGCGCGATGCGGCCGAGTTGCGGGAGCTCCCGATCCCAGCCGCGGAAACAGGCCGGATCCACTGCATCGACGGCACGTGGGTGTCGTGGTACGGTCCGCGCGTCCGAGTGGCTCTGTCCGCGATCCGCCGGCTTCTCCATCCCCACGCCGGTTCGGGGTGAATCGCCGCTCGCTCCCCCCCTGGTTCTGCGATCGTCCTGGGATCTGGGCTGGAATCCGGCCCGATTTGGTTTGCGGCCGGACTGCATGCGAGCTGCGCCCTCACGCGTGAGAAAGGGCTCCAGCAAAGCGCGCGTCCGACCGACGAGAATGTTCGAGACTTGCATCAAGGGGGTTCATCGAACCATGGCTAGCCGGGATTTCGTGCGGCTCGATTCGGTCTTGCGGTCCGTCTCTTCACTGGTCGCCGCGGTCCTGCTGATGGCACCTGTCGCCGGGACCGCCGCCACGCTCTCGCAGGTCCGGATCGGCACGCACGAGGACCACACGCGCATCGTCCTGGAACTCGACGAGGCCGCCTCGTATCGGCTGACGCCGCCTGCGGAAGGCAGCGCGAGGCTCCAGATCCAGCTCGACGCCGAGAGCGCAGCACGGCACGTCGCCTCGCGGAGTCCGTTCGTGAAGGCCGTGCGGGTCACGCCGTCCGCTCGCGGCTCGACCGTCTCGGTCGAGTTGTCGCAGGCCGGCATCGGCGTCTCCGAGATGATCCTCGCCGACCCGCCGCGCATCGTGCTCGATCTAGCGCCGATGGCGCCGCCGAGCGTCGCACAGGCAACGCCCGAACCGGCACCGGCTCCGCCGGCAGCACCGCCGGCGGCTCCGGCGGCGGCTCCGGCGGCGGCTCCGGAAACCGAGGCGGCGGCGTCTCCATCGCTGTCCGATCCGGTCCCGAGTGACATCGCCGAAACGCTGCCGCCCCTGCCGGCTGAGCCGGAGGCGGCCGCCGACCCGGAACCGACGCCCGCGGCCCGCGCAGAGGAACCAGCTGCGGCGGCCCCGACGACGGCCGCGAAAGACGAACGCGAGGGTTCGATGGCGGCCGCACCCGCCCCGACCGCGCCGAAAGCGGCCGACAAGCCGCTGCGCGCACCGGCACCGCCGAAGGCGTCGCCGGCCGAAGTGATCGTGCGAAAACCGGCCGCGCCGGCCGCCGGCTCCCCGGCGCCCGCGCCGGCCGCGACGGACACGACGTGGGTCGATCGGCTGCTGAGCCCCGTCGGCTACGCCGCGATCGGCATGGTGTTGCTGGTGCTGGTCGTCCTGGCCGTCCGCCGCCGACGTCACGACGAGGATGATGACCCGCTCTATTCGGTGATGTCGGCCGACGACGCCGGTGCCGATCGCCACGACGAGCAGGCTCCCGGCGTCGAGTGGGAACAACGAGACGCGGCGACGGAGGCGTTCGAGGATCCGAACCTCGCCGCCGCACCCAGCTTCTTCGACGACGAACCGGTCGAGCGCGACGGCGCCCAGCAGCTGTCGCTGGCGCACGGCGCCCGAGCGACGGACGAAAGCGACGAAAGCGGTGAGGCGCAGTCGGCGGCGGATTCATTCCTCCGGGAAACCGCCTCGACACCGCTCGCTGTCAGCGACGAGCCGGCGACGAGCTTCGAGCCGCAGCCCGGAGATGCAACGCAGCTGGCGGCCGAGCTGGGGGATCGCGTCCAGGAGCTGGAACGCCGGCTCGAGCAACTCAGCGACGCGCGCGAGCGCCTCGAACGCCAGGTGGCCGCTCAGACCGAAGAGCTGCGCGTGCAACGCGCCGCGATCGCGCGGACCCAGCGCGTCGTCCGCTCGATCACCAAGGGCGAAGAGCTGGCCACGGAACCCGTCCCGAAGGCCCCGTAGACCCGACGTCAAGAAAGGGGCCGGGTTGGTTTCGTCAACTTTTCCCTTTGGGAAAAGTTGACGAAACCAACCCGGCCCCTTTCTTGACGGCCCCTTTCTTGACGTCAGGCGGTCGCGGGGTGTGCGAGGAGGAGGGCGCCGAGGGCGCCGGCGTAGTGACCGTTGGGCAGAAAGATGGGGTCGCGGCCAAGGGCTCGCGTGATATCGCCGAGGATCCTGACGAGCGCGTCGTTGGCGTGCAGCGTGGAACCGGCGAAGACGATGTGCCGGACCTGCGAGGCGGCCGCGAGGCCGGCGCAGATCAACGCGACATTCTCGCCGAGAAGCCCCATCAGGGCGTGGGCGACGTCGGCGTCGGCCACGTGCTCGCCGGCCTGCAAGCGCGGCGCCAGCCTCGCGAAGTTCGACGCGGTCAGGTCGCCGGCGAGCGGGATCCCTCCGGCCGGGTAGAGATCGGAGACGAGCAGATCGATGCATCGCCGCGACCCTCGGCGCGCGAGATCGGTGATCCGCTCGAAGTCGCTGGTGCCGATCAAGCCGGCCGACAGCCCCAGCAACGTCCCGCCGCCGAGCGCGGTTCCACCGACCCGCATCACGGACATGCCATCGACGAGCAGCACCGAAGTGCCGGTTCCGAGCGAAACCAGCAGGTAGCGCGGCATCGGATCCCCAGCCGAAGCGTCCAACATGGCCGCGGCGCCGGCACCCCAGGCCGCGAACTCGTTGACCGGCACGGCGCCCGCGAGCCGACGCGCCAGCCGCTCCGCTCCGCCGCCCGTCACACCGACCAGGGCGGGTTCCGCCCTCGAGAGGGCCTCGAGTTCCGAAAGCACACGCGTGCGAGCGTGCGGCTCGGCACAGGGGAACAGCAGGTACTCCGTCGGCGCCGCGGGGCGCCGCACGGCAACCTTGGCGAGCGTGGCTCCCCAGTCGATCCCGATCGCGACGCACGGGGACGATCCGCTCCGCTCACCGGTCCGCCTGGGCCGGTCCGCGGTTTCTCCAGGGGCGGCCGGATCGGTCTCCCGCCTGCTCGGTGCCAGCGCGGTTTCCGGCTCGCTCTCCAGCGCGCGCTCCGGTCCGGCTCCGACCTCGGTTCCCAATGAATCCCCCGGCTGGTAGCCTCCAGCCCGAAACGGACCCGCCATGTATACCGCGTTCTTCGGTCTCCGGGAGAAGCCGTTCGCGCTCAGCCCGGACCCCCGGTACCTGTTCCTCTCGGCCGCGCATCGGGAAGCGCTCGCGCATCTGCTCTACGGCATCGAGCAGGGCGAGGGCTTCATCGCCGTGACGGGCGAGGTCGGCACCGGGAAGACGACTCTCTGCCGGACCTTGCTCCGCCGCCTCGGCTCCGAGGTGGACGTGGCGTTCCTGTTCAATCCGAAGCTCTCGGCGCGCCAGCTGCTCGAGGCGATCCTGATCGAGCTGGGTCTCGACCGGCAGGGCACCACGGCCCGCGAACTGATCGACGTCCTCAACCACTTCCTGCTCGAGCGCCGCCAGCAGGGTCGTCGCGTGCTGCTGATCATCGACGAAGCCCAGGGTCTCGCCTCCGACACGCTCGAACAGATCCGGCTGCTCTCCAACCTCGAAACCGAGACCGAGAAGCTGATCCAGATCCTGCTGCTCGGGCAACCGGAACTCGACGCCATGCTCGAGTCCGACGAACTGCGACAACTCCGCCAGCGGATCGCGGTGCGCTGGCGGCTGACGCCGCTCTCGCGCAACGAGACCGCCGAATACGTCCGCCACCGGCTGCGCGTCTCGGCCGGGGCCGATCGCGACCACGTCTTCTCGGACGCCGCCATGCGTGAGATCTTTCGTCGCTCGCGCGGCGTTCCCCGCGTCGTCAATCTGCTCTGTGACCGCGCGTTGCTCGCGGGGTTCGGCGACGGAGCGCAACGGATCGAGACGACGCAGGTCGCGCGGGCCGCCCGGGAGACCGGCGTCGGCGCGAGTCCGGAGTCACGCCGCGCCTTCTCGCGACGCGCGGCATGGATCGCAGCGAGCGCCGGCATCGGGGTCGTGCTGGCAGCAGCCGGCTGGTGGTTCGGCGTCGACGGACTCCGCAGGGCCGGCGCCGCCGTGCGTGCGCCGAGCGCCCAGCTCAGCCCGAACCCGTTCAGTCCGAACCCGCTCAGCCCGAACCCGGATCGAGAGCCGAACCCGCGGACGCCTGCCCAGCTCGCCGTCTCTGCCGCGGGAATCTCGGCCCCGAACCTCGATGCGGCGGCCGCATCCACGCCGGCTCGCGAGGCCGTCGACGGCGCCGAGCCAGCACCGACCGCGATCCCCGCGCCCACCGCCGCGGCCCCCGCGGACGGGACCGTCCGGACCGTCGTCGAACTCGCCGACACGCTCGTGCGACGGGTCCCCGGCGCCACCGCGGCCGACGCCCTGCGCGGCGCCCTCGAAGCCTGGTCGTTGGCTGCCGCGGTGGACGCCGTCCCCCCCGAGGTCAGCTGGACCACGCTGCTCGCCTGGCTCGAGGCCGTGGAACTCGGCGTCTTCCCATTGCCCGAGACGGACCTCTCGACGCTACGCGAGATCGCATACCCCACGCTGATCACGGTCTTCGCGGCCGACGCCACTCCGCGGGTCGTGCTGGTGCGCCGGATCGACGGCGACGATCTCGAACTGATCGGTGTCGTCGGGGCGGAGCCGGTGCGCGTGGCCGCTACGACGCTCGAGGAATCCTGGGGAGGCGAGGCCTACATCGTCTGGCGCGAGTTCGAGGAGCTTCCCGGCGTGCTGCGGATCGAGGATCGGGGGGATGCGGTGCGCTGGCTCCAGACCGGGCTGAGCGAACTCGGCTTCTTGCCGGGGGAGCCGTCCGGTGTCTTCGACCGCAGCACCGAACTCGCCGTGCGCGCGTTCCAGAACGACCACCGGCTTCCGGCGGACGGCACCGTCGGCCCGCTCACGAAGATGTCGCTATATCGCGCACTCGGGCGCTACGAGTCTCCCGATCTCGTCACACGGATCGCAGTGGTGGGGGACGCTGGATGAGCACGATCCTGAAGGCGCTGCGTCGGCTCGAACAAGAACGCGAGCAGGACGCGGCGCGGCCGCTGCGCGACGAAGTGGTGTTCTCGCGATCGCGACGTCGCGCGGCGCGCGGAATCTGGGGACTCGTGGGCGGCGCACTGGTGCTCGGCTTCGCAGCCACCTGGGCGCTGCTTCCGACGCCGACGCGCGAGGGCAGCGGCGACGAGCCACGCGAGACGACCATCGGCGCGGCTGCGACGGCCACCGTGGCGTCGCCCCCGCCGGCTTCGACGACGAACGAAGCGGCGAAGCCCGGGAATCCCGCCCTGGCCATCGAACCCGGCCCCCGCTCCGCTCCGATCCCGCCGGCCACTCGCTCCGTGTCGAGCCTTGCCCGGGCACCGGGAGTGCCGTCGACCAGCGGGAGTCCCGTACCGGAGCCGGTGCGTGCCCGGCCGGCCCCGGAGACCGCCGTCGCCCCCACCGACGACGTCGTTCTCCGCGCCCCGATCGCAGGCCGTGCATCGCGCTTCGTCGACGAAGAACCGGAAGCGCGCTCCCGTTCCGCGGAGATGCCGGTGCGCGTGGTCCGGACGACCTGGCATCCGCGCGCCGAGCGGCGCACCGCGTGGATCGCGATCGGCGACGCCGAACCCCGAGAGGTCCGCGAGGGCGAGTGGGCCGGCGCCTTCGAAATCCGCACGATCGAACCCGACGGCATCCTGTTCGCCGACGGCCCGAGCCTGCTCCACCGCCGGATC
>CAADGG010000101.1 GCA_900696485.1 uncultured Pseudomonadota bacterium | reverse complement strand
TCGCCGAGCAGGGCCCGCGACGTCGCGAAGTTGAGCCGGACGAATCCCCGACCGGGCCGCCCGAAGGCTTCCCCCGCCGACAGCGCCACCCGTGCGTGCTCGAGGAACCAGCGCTGCGGCGACGATCCGAGGTCGAGCGCCCGGCAGTCCAACCAGCCCAGGTAGCTCGCCTCCGGTGGCCGGAACCGGACGTCCGGCAGCTCCCTCGCGATCCGCTCGGCAACGAACACGCGGTTCCCGTCGAGATAGCGCAGCACGGCGTCGAGCCACGGCTGCGACCGGCTCCAGGCCGCCTCGGTCGCGGCCAGTCCCAGCAAGCCGATCCCACCGCGTATGTGGCCAGGCAACGACTCGAAACGCTGCTGGAGCTCCGCACTGCCGCAGTGCGCGACCGCGCAGCGCAAGCCGGGGATGTTGAAGGCCTTGGTCGCCGACGTCAGCGTGATCGTGCGCGCCTCGATCTCCGGGGCGAGGGCCGCGAAGGGCAGATGCTGGCCCGGGGAATAGACCAGATCGGCGTGGATCTCGTCGGACACGACGATCAGGTCCTGGCGCAGGACCAGCTCGGCCAGCGCCTCGAGCTCCCGGCGGACGAACACACGCCCGGTGGGATTCTGCGGGTGGCACAGCAGCAGCACTCGGGTCCCGGCATCGACGGCCTCCCGGAGCCCGTCGAAGTCGATCTCCCAGCGCGCCGCGCACTCCGCGGCTGCCGGATCCGGAGCTTCGACCAGAGGATTCTCGACCAGACGCCGTCCGGTGTCGCGCACCGCGTGCAGGAACGGAGGGTAGACGGGCGTCTGGACGATCACGCCCTCGCCGGCAGCCGCGAAGCGATCGAGCGCGACGTAGATCCCCTGAACCACATCGGTCAGCACCACGACACGCTGTGGGTCGATGTTCCAGTCGAAGCGCTGCTGCATCCGCGCTGCGAACACCGACGGCAGATCCTGGGGCCGGGGGTTGATCGGATAGCCCAGATCGTCGCACGCGAGCGCCTCCTCCAGCACACGCCGGATCGGAGCCGCGAGCGGAAAGTCCATCTCGGCGACCCACGCCGGCAGGACGTCCGGCGGATACTGCTGCCACTTCTCGCCGCGCCGTCGGCGCAGGCGCTCGAGATCGAGGTGGTCGAGGTCGGGGACATCGGGGGTGCAGGCGGGATCGAGCGGCAAGAGCAGGCTCCCAGTCGGCGGCGTGGGGACGGGGCGAGGGCTGACGTCGTGAGCCCGGATTCCGAGGATTTCCGGGGCGAGCGGGTCCGCCGGTCGCCCGCGTCGGAGTTTCAGTATCCCGCGCCGATCGGTTCGTCAAAGCGTCGTGACCGTCCCCGCCGCGGCGTGGCGGCCCGGCCGCTTCCGGGCGGGCGCACCCGTTCCGGGCGCACGCGGCCCGTCGGGACCTCCCCTCACAGGCTTGCCGAGAACCGGCCGACGATGTTCGGAGGCGGGCGGGAGGCGCACACCCTGCGCCGATGTCCTCGGCGGACGAGCTTTGGCGCTGCGGACGGCTTTGGTACGGCCGCCTCCGGATTTCGGCTCCGGGTGTGCGCCTCCCGCCCGTCGGTGTGCCTGCGCCAGCGGCCGCTTCGCGGCAAGCCTCTCAGTGCATCGACTGGCCGCTGTTCACGTCGAGCGACTGGCCGGTGACCGCACGCGAGAGGTCCGAAGCCAGGAACACGACGGCATCGGCGATCTCTTCCGGCGTCGGCAGACGTCGCAGCGCCGTGTGGACGGCGGTCTCGTCGTAGACCTGCTGCGGATCGACACCACGCTGAGTAGCCTGGTAAGCGAAGTACGCCTCCAGGTTCGGCCCCCAGATGTAACCGGGCAACACCGAGTTGATACGGATCCCTTCGGGCCCGAGTTCTCGGGCAAGCCCCTGCGCGGCCGTGAGCAACGCCGCCTTCGACAGCGCGTAGGGTCCCATGTTCGGGAGCACGTGGCGAACGACCATCGAGTTGACCATGACGATCGAACCGCGCCGGTGTTCCCGCAGCGCCGGCACGACCTCCCGGGTGAGCTGCAAGGTTCCCAACAGGTTGACCTGCAGCGGCCGCAGCAGGTCCTCGTCGTCGGCCTCCGCCAGCGGCTTCATCGCACCCATGTCGAAGGCATTGTTCACCAGCACGTCGATGCCGCCGAGTTCGCTTCGCGTCCTCGCCACGAGGCGTTGGCAGTCCTCCCGGCGCGTGATGTCGGTCGGCACCTCGAGCACGCGCCGGCCGGCCGCGCGCAGCTCCGCGGCCAGTTCGGCGAGGCTCGCCGCCCGGCGCGCCGCCAGGACGACGTCGGCGCCCTCCCGCGCGAGCGCCCGCGCCACCTCCCGGCCGAGGCCGGGTCCGACGCCCGAGACGATCGCCACCCGCCCGGCCAGCAGCTCGCTCACGACAGCGCACCGCCGTCGATGCGCAGCGTCTCGCCGGTGATGTGGGAGGCCTCGTCGGAGGCCAGAAAGGCGACACTCGAGGCCACCGTCTCCGGCCCGGCGAAGCCGGTGATCGGCATCATGCGCCGCACCAGCTTCGGATCGGCGCCATCGGGGATCCGAAACGCCTGCGTGATCGGCGTCTCGATGCTGCCGGGGCAGATCGCATTGGCTCGCAGGCCCTGCTTCGCGTACTCGATGGCGATGCCGGAGGTCAACGCGATGACGCCGCCCTTCGACGCCGAGTAGGCCGCGGTCCACGGATGCCCGCGCAGGCCGGCCGTGGAGGCGATGTTCACGAGGTTGCCGCGCGTCTCGAGCAGCCGAGGGATCGCTTCTCGACAGACGAGGAAGGTCCCGGTCAGGTTGACGGCGAGCACCCGGCTCCAGTCGGCCGACGACAGCTCGTGGGTGTGATCGAAGCGCAGGATCCCGGCGACGTTGCACACGACGTCGAGACGCCCGAAGCGATCCACGACCGCCGCCACGCCGGCGCGCACCTGCGCTTCGTCGGCGACATCGACGCGGCGCGTGTCGACCTCGACGCCGAACTCGCGCGCCTGCTTGGCCACCGCCTCCAACGCCTCGGCCTGCACGTCGCACAGCCCCAGCCGGGCGCCCTCCTCTGCCAGCCGCAGCGCACACGCTCGCCCGATCCCGGACGCCGCGCCGGTGATCAGCACCACCTTGTCCTCGAAGCGGCGCATCGCGCCTCCCTTCTTCGTCATCGAAGCCGCCCTTCTTGCGGGCCTCGTCCTCAGAACCCGTTCCGGTACCGGATCCGCACCCGCGCACGCGATGACCCAGAGGGCCAGCGGCTGCGCCGCAAGTTCCATGACCCAGAGGGCCAGCGGCTGCGCCGCAAGTTCCATGACCCAGAGGGCCAGCGGCTGCGCCGCAAGTTCCATGACCCAGAGGGCCAGCG
>CAADGG010000100.1 GCA_900696485.1 uncultured Pseudomonadota bacterium | reverse complement strand
GGGAGCACCGGCCGAGGTTCGGCGATCCGGTCAGGTCTGGTCGGGGCTTCGGGGGGGCGAGGCTGCCGCGGGGGTGGGCTCCGGCGGGCGCTCGCCGCGGGCGAGCAGGTCGCGGACTTCGGCGTCTTCGAGCTGCCGGAAGTCGCGGTAGAAGTAGCCGATCGCGCCGAACGGGTCGGGGGTGGCGAGGCAGACGATCTCGTCGACTTCCGCGCGCAGCTCGGCCAGCGTATCGGCCGGCGCCACGGGGACCGCGAGCACCAGATGTTTCGGGTTCCGCCGCCGCACGGCGCGCAGTGCGGCCCGCGTCGTCGCGCCGGTCGCGATGCCGTCATCGACGACGATGGCGGTCTTGCCGGTGATCTGAGCGCGCGCGCGGCCGCCGAGGTAGAGGCGGCGGCGGCGTTCGATCTCGGCCAGCTCGCGTGTCGCCTCGGCGCGCAGCCACGCTTCGGAGACTCCGGCGATCCGGATCACGTCCTCGTTGCGGACCAACTGCATCTCGTCGCCGTCGACGACGGCTCCGGCCGCAAGCTCCGGCTGCAGCGGCGTTCCGATCTTGCGCACCAGCACCAGATCGAGCGGCGCCGACAGAGCCTGCGCGACCTCGAAGGCCACCGGCACACCGCCGCGCGGCAGCGCGAGCACGACCGGATCGCAGTCCTCGAAGCGCCGGAGCGCGTCGGCGAGCTGTCGGCCGGCGTCGTGACGATTCGGGAAGATCACGCGTCGTCCTCCGCGCCGAGATGTCGGCAGAACCAGCGGCCCGCCAGCTCGATGACCTGATCGAGGGTCCCGGCCTCCTCGAAGAGATGCGTCGCGCCGGGCACGATCGCGAGCTGCTTCTCGCAGCGAAGCGCCGCCAGCGCGTCTCGGTTGAGATCCAGCACGACGGGGTCGTGGCTGCCGACGATCAGCAGCGTCGGGGCCCGGACCTGTGCCAGCAGGGGTCCTGCGAGGTCAGGGCGGCCGCCACGCGACACGACGGCGCCGATCTCGTGTTCACTGCGGGTCGCCGCCACCAGCGCCGCCGCGGCGCCGGTGCTGGCACCGAAGTAGCCGACGCGACGCTCGCTCGTGTCGGCATCGAGGCGGAGCCAGCGCGTCGCCTCGAGCAGCCGCTCGGCCAGCAGCGGGATGTCGAAGACGCGCTCGCGATCGTCGGCCTCCGTCTCCGTCAGCAGATCGAACAACAGCGTCCCGAGACCCTCGGCGCCGAGCGCGTCGGCGACGCGCCGGTTGCGCGGGCTCAGGCGGCTGCTGCCGCTGCCGTGCGCGAAGACCACGATCCCGGAGGCGCCGTCCGGCACGCTGAGCAGGCCCTCGAGCCCGTGCGGCGGGATCCGGACGCGCCTCGCCTCCGGGTGGGCGAGATTCGGTGAGACCACCATGACGCTGGGCGTTGCATCGGGCGTGCCGACGTCGCCGCTCGCACCGGTGCGGTCCGTGCGTCGTGCCGCGCGGCGCCGATCACGCTGCGGGCTATTTGAGGCGAGTTGCCTCAATCGGTGCGGCGCCGGGTCGCGACGTCCGGCGCGGGAGCCGCTGCGATGGCGCGCGCGAAGCGCGAGACCCCGCACGATTCCCTCGGCACGATCATCGACCTTTCGCGCGCGCTCGGCTGGCTCGCCGCGGAGAACGCGCGGCGGCCGGTCGCGGGGCGCGCTTTCTCGCCGCCAGCGGCCGCCATCTCCAGGAGCCCGGCAAGCCATGACCTCCGACGAACTCCGCCGCGCCGTCTTCGCCGCGCTCGGCGAGATCGCCCCCCGAATAGCCGAGCTCGACCCGCTCGCCCCGGATGCCGAGCTGCGCGAGACGCTCGACATCGACTCGATGGACTTCCTGCGCTTCGTCCAGCAACTCGCCGTCTCGACCGGCGTGGAAGTCCCCGAGTCCGACTACGCGCGCCTCGCGACGCTCGCCGACTGCGTCGCGTATCTGGCGTCGCACACGAGCTGGAGCCCGCCGCCGGTCCCGAACCGTTCGCTGGCGCCCCGGGAGGGATTCGAACCCCCGACCGGCGGATTAGAAATCCGCTGCTCTATCCAACTGAGCTACCGGGGCGCGGTGCGCGAGAAACTAGCCCATCCGGGGCGCCGCCTCGCGCGCTCCGGGCGTCCTCGCGGCGGAACGCGAGCAGATGGTTGTTCGCCGGAAGCTCGGTGCGCAGCGGCGCGGCGAAGCCGCGCGCGCGGGCCTCGCGGGCGAGTTCGGCGACATCCCGCACGCCCCACTCCGGGTCCTCGGCTCGTAGCCGCGCATCGAACGCGGCGTTGCTGGCGGCCAGGAACACGCCGTCGAAGCGGAAGGGTCCGTAGAGGAGGAGAAGTCCGCCCGGAGCCAGCACGCGGCTCGCGCCGTCGAGCAGGCCGACGCACACGGACCACGGCGCGATGTGGATCACGTTGGCGCTGAAGACGGCATCGAACGGGCCCGGCGGCCAGCCGGCCGAGCGGGCATCGAGCGCGACGGCCGGAAGCAGGCCGGTCGCACGGGCGGTCCGTCGGTGGGCGTCGATGCTCGCGAGCGCCGCTGGACTCGGGTCCGTCGGCTGCCACGTCCATGCCGGCATCGCTGCACTGAAGAACGCCGCGTGCTCGCCGGTGCCGCTCCCGACCTCGAGCACGCGCGCGTCCGCGGGCAGCAGCCGGCGCAGCGCGGCGAGGATCGGCTCCCGGTTGCGCGCCGTCGCCGGGGCGTGGCTCTTCATGCGGCGGGCGTCGACACCGGGTTCCCGGCGTGCTCCGGCGGCGCCGCATGGCGCGCGCGGCGCCGGGCCCACGCGAGCAGCGTGAGTGCACCGGCGGCCGCGAGCGCGGCGGCGTCGGCTTCCGGGACGAGGCGGTACACGGAGCCGTGGAGGCTGACGACGTGCAACTCGCCGAAGCCGTCCTCGGCAATCGCGGCGATCTGGCTGAAGGCGCCGGCGTCGGGCGGGAACTCGTCGCTGCGGTCGCGGAAGTCCTCGGCCTCGCCGGTGAGCGGGTTCCAGCGGAAGCTCCACAGCCGGGCGGCGAAGAAGTCCGCGAAGAAGTAGACACCCCGAAGCGACGGAGAACGCGCGCCGCGGTAGACGGCACCGCCGGTCACCGATCGCTGCGACGAGGACGGCGGGTCCGGAATCCCGCTGCCGTACTCGAAGGTCGGCGGCAGCAGCGACGGATCGTCGCAGGCGGGCTCGCCGAGGCCGGGATCCGGATCGAAGCAGGTGCTGCCCTCGAGCACGTCCCAGCCGAAGTTGTGACCGCCGGCGCTGTCGGCCGGCTCGACGGTGATCTCCTCGCGCGTGCTCTGGCCGACGTCGCCGACGTACAGGTCGCCGGTCGCGCGATCGAAGCTCCAGCGGAACGGGTTGCGCAGGCCTTTCGCCCAGACCTCCGGTTGCCACGGCAGCACGCTCTGCGCGGTGTCGAAGCGCAGCAGCTTGCCGAGCCACGAGGCGTCGTTCTGCGCGGTGTCGTTCGGATCCCCGCGGCCGCCACCGTCGCCGAGGCCAAGGTACAGCCAGTCGTCGCGGATCGCGATCGTACCGCCGTTGTGGCTGGTGGCGGGCTGTTCGAGCCGGAACAGGATCTCCTCGCTGGCCGGATCGGCGGCGTTCGACGTGGCGGGATCGCCGAGTGTGCGGAAGCGTGCGACGCGACTCTCGAACGTGACGCCGCCGCCGGGATCCACGTCGGCGGTGTAGTACAGGTAGAAGACTCCGCTCTCGGCATGATCCGGCGCGAACGCCAGGCCGAGCAGGCCGCCCTCTCCGTCGGTCGCGACGCGCTCGGCGATGTCGAGGAACGGCGCGCCCTCGAGCGCGTCGTTCACGAGGACGCGAATCACACCGCCGCGCAGCACGACGAACAGGCGCGGATCGCCGGCCGGCGCGGTGACGTAGGTCGGCGCCGGCAGCCCGGTCGCGAGCCGCAGCGCCTGCCCCTGCGCGCGGGCCGCCGGCGGGGCGCCGGTGAGGGCGCCGAGCAGCGCGAGCACGGCGCCGGCCCGGAGGGCGCGGCGTCGGGCCCAAGCGAGCAGCGTGAGTGCGCCGGAGGCCGCGGGGCGCGCGCGTCGCGGCGGACGATGCATCGGCATGGACGACCCTCCGAGGTGCGGAGCCGAGCCGCCCGGAACCCCGGCGGCCGTCTCGACTCTAGCGATTGGCCGGCCACCGGCGCGGATCCCCGGCGCGCGTCTGGCGCCGCCGTTTGACACCCGCCGGGGCCAGCCACTAGCTTCCTCGCCCTTGCGGTGGGCGTAGCTCAGTTGGTTAGAGCGCTGGGTTGTGGTCCCGGAGGTCGCGGGTTCGAGTCCCGTCGTCCACCCCAGAATTCTTCTGGCGACCGCGGCGGCAGCGCGGACTTCGCGCGTCGCCGCCAGCGCCGCCAGCGCCGCAGAGCGCGCCAGCGCGCCAGCGCGGCCGGTGCCATGCTCGGCGGTGTGGCGGAGCAGGCGGATCGAGACGGCGCGGAGCCGCGCGGGGGCGGCATCGATGGGCTCAATGCCGAGGATCCCGGCGCGCGGCTGCTCGGTGCGACGCTGCGCTCGGTGCCGCCCGCGGATCTCCTGCTCGTGCACTGTGGCGATCTGCCGTCGCTGTCGCCCGGGGCGCTGCGGCTGATCCTCGACGTGCGCGAGCGCGCCGGCAGCGTGCACCGCTGTGTCGACGAGGACCTCGCGGGGTCGTCGCTGCGGGACGATGCCGGATTCGCGGCGGCGGCGGTGTGGCCGCGCGCGCATCTCGGGCTCGACTTCACCGAGTTCTGCCTCGCGCGCGGCGCCGCGGCGCTGCGCGACGGCGGCTCGCTGTGGTGCGCGGTGCGCAAGCGCAAGGGCGGCGAGCGGATCGGCGCGGCGATGCGCGCGCTGCTCGGCAACCTGGCGATCCGGGAGCGCGCGCGCGGCTACCGGCTGTTCGAGTCCGTGCGTCACGACGGCGCCTTCGATGCCGAGCTTGCGCGCGCCTGGCTCGAGCGCCGCTACGAGATCCGCGATCCGCAGCTCGTGCCGCTGGTGCTCGAGTCGGCGCCCGGCGTGTTCTCGCGCAGCGCGCTCGATGCCGGCACCGCGGCGCTGATCCGCTACGCCCAGGCGCACGCACCGGCGCCGGGCGCCCCCGTCTCCCGCGTCATCGATCTGTGCGCCGGCATCGGCCCGCTCGGGCTGTGGGCGGCGTCGCGCTGGCCGGACGCGCAGGTGCTCGCGGTCGAGAGCAACACGCGCGCGGCGGCCCTGCTGGCGCGCAACGCGGAGCGGGCCGCGCTCGCATCGCGCGTCGCGCTGCACGTCGGGGATGGCCTGCCGGCGGACGGCTTCGACGCGTTCCGCAACGGCGGCACGGCGCTCGCGCTGCTGAACCCGCCGACGCACGCGCCGGCCCGCGTGCTGCGCCGGCTCGTCGAGGGTCTTGCCGGCTGGCTGCAGCGCGGGGCGCCGGCGTGGATCGTCGCGAGCCGGCCGGGGCGCGTGCTCGAGGCCGTCGCCGCAAGCGGTGGCAGCGCGACACCGCAGGACGTCGACCGCTATGTCGTCGTCGAGGCGCGCTGGGGCTGACGCGGAGCGTCCGCCGCCGCGAGCGCGCGCCGGAGCGCGGCGACGAGCCGCTCGGCCTCGGCCGTCTCGAGCGGGCGTTCGGGCTCCGGATGGTCCCAGGCCGTCGCCTGCGGGGCCGCGTCCCACGGGCCGTGGCGCGGGATCACGTGCACGTGCACGTGCGGCACGATGTTGCCGAACGCCGCGTAGTTGATGCGCGGTGCGCCGGTGGCCGTGCGGATCGCTCGCGCGGCGTCGCGCGTATCGAGCGCAAGATCGCGCGCCGTGTCGAGCGGCAGCTCCTCCACCGACGTCGCGTGCTCGTCCAGCACCAGCACGCAGCGGCCGGGAAAGCGCGCGTCGTCGAAGAGGCACAAGGTGGCGACGCGCAGCCTCGAGATCGGCCGTGCCTGGGCGAAGCCGCACGCGGCGCAGCGGTACGGCTGCACCGGTCCCGGCGCGGTCCCGGTGCCACTCACGCCGGCCGGATCTCCCAGCGCATCGGCGCGCGCTTGATGCCGCCGACGAAGCTCGAGCGCGCGCGCTCGACCGGCCCGGTGAGTTCCGCCGACACGAGCCGCTCGCGGAGCGCCGCGAAGGCGGCGTGCAGCTCGAGCCGCGCGAGGTGGGCGCCGAGGCACACGTGCTCGCCGACACCGAACGCGAGATGCTGGTTCGGGTTGCGGTCGATGCGGAACACGTCGCCGTCCGGGAACACTTCCTCGTCGCGGTTTGCCGACGGGTAGAACAGACACGCGTTCTGTCCGGCGCGGATCGTCTTGCCGCGCAGCGTGTAGTCGCGCGTCGGCGTGCGGCAGAACTGGATCACCGGCGAAACCCAGCGCACGATCTCCTCGATCGCGAGGTCGAGCAGCCCGGCCTCCCGGCGCAGCGCCTTCCACTGCCCTGGATGCTCGAGGAACGCGATCATGCCGCCGGTCATCGCATTGCGTGTCGTCTCGTTGCCGGCGACGACGAGCAGCAGGTAGTACGAGAGCAGCTCCACCGGCCCGAGCGGCGTGCCGTTCACCGCGCCGTTCGCGACGACGCTGACGATGTCGTCCTTCGGGCGGGCCCGCCGCTCGCGCGACATCGCGTCGAAGTACTGGAACAGCTCGATCTGCGCCTGCTCGAACGTGCTGGTCGAGGTATCGGCACGCTGGAACTCGGGATCCTCCGGTGCGATCACCTCGTTGGTCCAGCGGAACAGCAGCCCACGGTCCGACGCCGGCACGCCGAGCATCTCGGCGATCACGGCGATCGTGATCGGTGCGGAGATGTCGCGGACGAAGTCGCCTTCGCCACGGGCGGCGGCCTCGTCGAGGACCTCGCGCGTGATGCGCTCGACCTTCTCGCGCATGCCGCTGACGACGCGCGGCGTGAACTGTTTGCTCGTGACGTTCCGGTAGCGGCCGTGATCCGGCGGATCCATGTTCAGCAGATGCCGGATCGAGGCTTCGGGCGGCGGCGGAAGGTGGTTGCTGAATACCGCGAGCCGTGGCTCGTTCTGGAACAGCTCCGGCTGCTTCGACAGCTCGATGATGTCGGCGTGGCGCGTGATCGCCCAGAACGGGTCGTAGTCCGGCTGCTCGATCCAGGCGACCGGGTCGTTCCGGCGCAGCCAGGCCCACTCGGCGAACGGATAGCCGTTCTTCTCGTAGTGCGGGGCCGAGATGCAATCGAGCGTGGCACGGTCGAAGGAGGGCGACGGGCTCATCACGAGGGACTCTCCAGAAGGGCGGCTGCGAGCAGCGTAGCGGGCGGGTCCGTTCGGGCGAGCGATCCGCCCCCGTGCTCCGCCGCGGGCCGGTCCGTGGCGGGTTCCGCGAGTTCTGTCGCACCCGGGACATTTGCGCGGAGAGAGGCCCGCACGGCACTCTCTCCGGGCGGAGGATGCCATGGGAGATCAGGACCGCGGCCGGCTGCAACAGGTCGATCCGCCCCCGCGGTCGCTCGAACGCTATGTCCCGATCGTCGGGGAAGAGCGCGTTCGGACGCTGCAGGGACGCTCGGAAGAGCTTGCGCAGGCCCTACACGGGGCGTCGGTGTGGAACGTCAACTCGACAGCCGTCGGCGGCGGCGTCGCGGAGATGCTGCAGCCGCTGGTCGGCTATGTGCGCGGCGCCGGCATCGACTGCCGCTGGGCCGTGCTCGAGGGCGATCCGACGTTCTTCAAGCTGACGAAGCGGATCCATCACGCGCTCCACGGCTCGCACGGCGACGGGACGCCGCTCGACGACGACGCGCGTGCCATCTACGAGGCGACGCTCGAACGCAACGCTGTCGACCTCGAGTCCGTCGTTAGCTCCGGTGACCTGGTGATCCTGCACGATCCACAGACGGCGGGGCTCGCCCGCCGGATGCGGGCGGCGGGCGCCCGCGTGGTCTGGCGCTGCCATATCGGGCATGACGAGCGCGGCGAGGAGGTGGATCGCGGATGGGCCTTCCTCGCGCCGTACCTCGAAGAGGTCGAGGCGACCGTCTTCTCCCGCCATGCCTACATCCCGGACTGCTGCGATCGCGGCCGCTCGCGGATCATCCAGCCCGGGATCGATCCGTTCTCGCCGAAGAACCAGGACATGGAGCCCGCCGTCGCGGAGGCCATCCTCGTCGAGACCGGCATCCTCGAAGGGCCGCCGCCGGACGCGCCGCTCACCTTCGTCCGGCCCGACGGAACGCCGGGCCGCGTCGATCGCGCGGCAGACGTCCTGCGGCTCGGCCGCGCCGTCCGGCGCGACGCGCCGCTCGTCGTCCAGGTATCGCGATGGGATCCGTTGAAGGATCCCATCGGGGTGATGGAGGGGTTCGTCGCGCTGGCGAGCGAGCATCCCGATCTCGGCGCCGAGCTCGTGCTCGCCGGTCCCAACGTCACGGCCGTCGCCGACGATCCGGAAGGCGCCGAGGTCTACGAGTCGGTCGTGGCCGCGTGGCGCGCCCTGCCGCACGCGATGCGCAAGTTCGTCCATCTGGCGATGCTGCCGACGGCCGACAGCGCGGAGAACGCGGCGATCGTCAATGCGCTGCAGCGGCGCGCCGCCGTGATCGTGCAGAAGAGCCTGCACGAGGGCTTCGGGCTCACGGTGACCGAGGCGCTGTGGAAGGCGCGTCCCGTCATCGCGAGCGCCGTCGGCGGGATCCGGGACCAGATCGAAGACGGCGTCTCCGGCGTGCTGCTCGAAAACCCGCGCGATCGCGACGCATTCGTCCGAGCGCTCGCCGAGCTGCTGTCCGATCCCGAGTGCAACCGCAGGATGGGCGCCGCCGGGCGCGAACGGGTCCGGACGAAGTTTCTCGGCATCCGTCAGCTCGAGGACTACACCAAGCTGTTCGGAGACCTCATCGCTCGCTGACGGCGGGGCCGACGGCGCTTCCGGAAGCCGGGCCCGAGCTCCCGCCCCGCACCACGCAGATCGCCGAGAAGCCGCCCCCGGGCGTCCGGAAGTTCGTCACCTGGCCTTCGTAGACACGGGCTCCGAGCAGCAGGACCTCGTCGCGGTACGCGTAGGCGCGGACATCGAACTTCATGCGCCGCGGTCCGTCGAGCGTCGTGACTTCCAGCGCTCCCGGCTCGATCCGACGCTGCGCGACGAAGCCGCCCCGTGCGGCGATCTCCTCGAGCTTGCGCTGCGAGATCTTGTCGCCGCGGTAGACGGCGCGACTCGCGTGCGACGCGCCCGGCTTGAAGACCCAGTCGCGCCGCGTCCGCCAGGCGGCCTCGACGCCGAGCGTGTCGAGCGGGATCGTCTCCGGCACGACGTCCGTGAGCAGCGCGATCTCCTCCGGCGACGCGCCGGACTCGCGCAACGCGGACGGCGAAGAGAATCGCGCAAGGCGCGCCTTGTGTGCGAGCAGGTGATGCTCGCGCGGAGCCGGTGTCACGACGGTTTCGCCGGCCAGGTAGGCCGCGCGCAGCGCGCTGCTGCGCGGCTCCTCGAAGCGCCAGTCGGTGTCGCGCAGATAGACGAGATCCACCGGCTCTCCGCCGAGGCAGAGACCCGCCCCGGGGCGGTGCTCCAGCGCGCGGACGTCGCAGATCTCGGCGACGATCCCGGCGCCCCGGAAGCCCTCGCGGAACAGCTCGAACTCCGCGCGCAGGAACTGCTGTGCGGGCCGATCGTCGGCAATCACCGCGCGCGTCAGCGGGGCATCCGGCCGCGCGGCCGCCCACTCCGCGCGGAACGTCCCGAGCAGCCGCTCCCGCATCGCCTCGAGTGGGACGAGCTCTGCACATAGCCCGGCGAGCGACTCCGGCGGGCACAGCGACGCGGTGTGGAGGCCGTTCAGCAACGCCCCGCCGGCGTTGGTGTTGATCTCGATCAGCCGCGGGCCGGCTGGCGTCAGGTGGAAGTCGTAGCCCATGAACACGGCATGGTTCGGCGGGCGATGACGCGCCACCGCATCGGCCCCGGCGTCGACGCGGGTCTGGTACGCATCGAGGTGGGCGATCCGGAACAGCGCCGCAACGGTGCGGCGGATCGTATCGAACGCTTCGGGTCCCACGGCGACGAGGCTGTGGGCGTACGGAATCGCGGCGGCGGCAAGCTCCGGACCGGGCATGCGGCGAAAGATAGTCGAGCGCCGGCGCGTCCGGCATGCGATGCTGCGGCCGCAGCCGCCGCGGACGAACCCGCGTCCGGGCGGCGGGACGAGCGGGCACCACGGGATCGAGACCCACCATGGATCCGGATCGACTCTACTTCTACGGTCTCCTCGCGCTTGCGCTCTCGGCGCTGGCGGCCTTCGTCGCGCTGCTGTTCGTGCCAGCGCCGTACGGCCGGCATGCGCGCGCCGGCTTCGGGCCCGGCCTTCCGACGCGAACGGCCTGGTGGATCCAGGAGCTGCCGGCGCCGGTCGTCTTCGCCGCCGTGTTCTTCACCGGCGAACATGCGCTGCGCGTCGGGCCGCTGCTGCTGCTGGGTCTCTGGCAGCTCCACTACCTGCAGCGGACCTTCATCTATCCGCTGCGCATGCGGGTGGGCGCGAAGCAGACGCCACTGCTGACCGTCGTGCTGGCGGTCGCGTTCAACTGCCTGAACGGGAGCCTCAACGCCTACGCGATCAGCCACGGCGTGCTGCGCCATACCGAAGCCTGGCTCGGCGATCCGCGCTTCGGGATCGGCGTCGCGCTGTTCCTGTTCGGCTGGGCCGCGAATCTGCACTCCGACGCGATCCTGCGACGCCTGCGCCGACCGGGGGAGTCCGGCTACAAGATTCCCCGCGGCGGGCTCTATCGCTTCGTCAGCTGCCCGAACTATCTCGGCGAGATCATCGAGTGGTGCGGCTTCGCGCTGGCCGCGTGGACGTGGGCGGGCGGGCTCTTCGCGCTGTTCACCATCGCGAACCTGCTGCCGCGGGCGCTCGCGCACCATCGCTGGTACCGCGAGACGTTCCCGGACTACCCGCCCGAACGCCGGGCGATCCTGCCCGGACTGCTCTGACAGGGTTGCCGAAAATCGGCCGACGATGTTCGGAGGCGGGTGGGAGGAGCACACCCTGCGCCGATGTCCTCGGCGGACGAGCTTCGGCGCTGCATACGGCTTTGGTGCGGCCGCCTGCGGATTACGGCTCCGGGTGTGCTCCTCCCACCCGGCGATGCGCGTTCGCCAGTGGCCGATTTCCGGCAAGCCTGTGAGCGCGGTCGCATCCGCTGCCGCCGAGCCCTTGCCGTGCCGCGCGCGGCGCGGAACGATCCGGCCATGCTGAAGATCGCTGCTCTCGAACTCGGCAGGACGGTGGCCGTCGCGGTGCCGCTCGACGATACGCCGTCGCGCGCGGAGGTCCAGGCGCTGCGCGCGCGTGGGCTCGACGTCGCCGAGCTGCGCGTCGATGCGTTCGCGTCGCGCAGCGCCGCGTCCGTCCTCGCCGAACTCGCGAAGTACGACGGGATCCCGACCCTCGCGACGATCCGCAGCCGCGCCGAGGGCGGCGCCTGGGCCGGCCGGGAGGCGGAGCGCGAGAAACTGTTCCTCGCGCTGCTACCGCACGTCGGCGCCATCGACGTCGAGCTGGCGGCGCCCGCGCTGCTGGCCGAGCTGGGACCGGCGGCGCGTGAGGCCGGCTGCTTGCTGATCGCGTCACACCATGACTTCGAGCGCACGCCCGAGCCGAGCGCGCTCGCCGACCTCATCGCGCGCGCACACGGGGCCGGCGCCGACGTCGTGAAGATCGCCGCGGCCGTGCGCGCGCCGGAAGACATCCGAACGCTCGCCGCGGCGCTGCTGGCGCCGGCGGAGATCGGCCGGATCGTCATCGGAATGGGCGAGGCGGGCCTTGCGACGCGCGTGCTGTTCCCGGCCCTCGGTTCGCTCGTCAGCTACGCCCACGCCGGCCGCTCGACGGCGCCGGGGCAGCTCCCGCTCGACGAACTCGTGGACCTGCTGCGCCGGACCGGACTGCGGGCGTAGAACTCGCGGCGGTCTGGCGCCGGGCCGCCGGAGTCAGCGTTCAGCCCCCCCGCGCGCCACGACCGTTCGATCCTCGTGGATCAGCTCCGGCGCCAGCGAACGGATCAGCAGGCGCACGCGTGCGCGTTCGTCCGCGTGGGGAAGCCAGCCGCTGGTGATCACGCGGTCGCCGTCGATCTCGACGCGGACTCCGCGGAGATCGTTCATCGCGAGCTGACGCTCCATCGTGGCACGCAGCCGCGTGTCGACGGTGGCGGGCGCCGGCGGCGGCTCGCCCTCGGCCCGGGTTTCGTCGTCGGGAATCGGGCGCGCGGTTTCGAGCGGGACGGCGGGTTGCGCGTCGGCCAGCGCCTCGTCGGTGCGCGGCGACTCCGCAGCGGGCGGCGCCGGCGCCGGCGTCGCGGGGGTCGCCCCGGGGATCCTCTCGCGCCGGATCTCGGGGGTCGCCATGGGTGGCAGCACGGGCGGGTCGGGAGCGGCCGGCAGGCGCTCGTCGAGTGGGAGCGATGCCAGCCACAGCGCCCCGACCGCGGCGGTGGCGACGAGGCTCCAGGCGAGCCAGGGCCGCTGGCGGCGTCCGGGCGGCCCGTCTTCGTCCATCCCCGTCCCACCCCGTCGCCGGTCCGCCCGCGGATCCGATGCGTCCGGCTCTACGGCGTGACGTCGAGCAGGACGCAGCGCGTGCTGCCGCGCTCCATCGTCGTCATGCACAGGTTGCAGTGGTTGCAGCCGGACTCGTCGGCTGCGGCGGTCCGAGCGTGGTGGACCAGGTCCGGGTCGAACAGCAGCGCGCGCGCCATCGCGACGAACTCGAAGCCTTCGGCCATCGCGGCACGCACCGTCGCGATCCGCGTGATGCCGCCGAGCAGCATCAGCGGCATCTGCACCGCCGCCCGCACGCGCCGCGCGGCAGGCAGCAGGAACGCCTCCTCGAACGGGTACGGCTTGATGATCGACGGCGCCAGCAAGCGCATCCCGAGACGGCGCAGCGCGCTGCGCTCGGCGGCGACCATCGCGGCGATCGGCACGTCGCCGCGCATCAGATACATCGGCGTCTTGCCGGTGAAGCCGACGGTGAGCTGCAGCGCATCGAGCGTGCCATCGGCATCGAGCAGCCGGGCGACCTCGATGCCGTCGTCGAGTGAGAGGCCCCGCGCGAAGCCGTCCTCCATGTTGAGCTTGGCCGTGACCGCGACACCGGCGGGAACCGCGTCGCGGACCGCCCGTGCCACCTCACGCGGAAAGCGGGCACGGTTCTCGAGCGACCCACCGTACTCGTCGCGACGACGATTGGTGTATGGAGACAAGAACTGCGACAGCAGGTAGCCGTGGCCCATGTGGATCTCGAGACAGTCGAAGCCGCTTTCGACGGCGAGGCGTGCGGCGTCGGCATAGGCGCGGCGCAAGCGCGCGAGGTCCTCGGGGTCCGCCGCATGCGGGAAGCCCATGCCGTAGGGACTGAAGACGCGCGATGGCGCCACCGCCGGCGCACCCCCTGCCCGGGGGTTCGCGAACCAGCCGGCATGGCCGAGCTGAAGGCACGCGGCCGCGCCCTCGGCGTGCACCGCATCGCTGAGACGGCGCAGCCCCGGCACCGCTTCCGGACGCATCCAGATCTGGTGCCGGTAGGTCCGGCCCTCCGTCGCGACGGCGCAGTACGCGAGCGTCGTCATGCCGACGCCGCCGCGCGCCGGCCTCGTGACGTACTCGATGAGCGCATCGGAGACGAGTCCGCCGCGCGTCATGCCCTCGAAGGTGGCGGCCTTCACGATCCGATTGCGCAGCCGCAACGGCCCGAGCCGGGCCTCCGCGAACGGGTCGGGGCCCGCGGCCGGCGGCGATGTGGTGACACTCGACATCGCCCAGACCATACCGGGTCTGCACGCAGGTCCGAAATGGCCCGTCCAGCCGCCCCGGGAGCGGGCCCCGTGCGCCGTCAAGAAAGGGGCCGTCAAGAAAGGGGTCGGGTTCGTTCGTCAACTTTTCCGAACGGAAAAGTTGACGAACGAACCCGACCCCTTTCTTGACGGCGCACCGGATTTGCGGTTCCGGTGGCCCTGTCAGGCGGTGCCGCCTGCGGTCGCCGGGGCGCGCGGCAGACGGACGCGGAAGGTCGAGCCCCGCCCCAATTCGCTGTCGATCTCGATGGTGCCGGCGTGCGCGCGGACGATCTCCCGCGCCAGCGCGAGACCGAGCCCCATGCCGTTGCCGGCGGACGAGGTGCTGCCGCGCTGGAAGCGCTGGAACGCGATTTCGCGATCCTCGCGGCTCATGCCGGCGCCGTCGTCACGGACGGTGACGGTGACTTCTGCGTCGTCCGCCGACGCCAGCACTTCGATCTTGCCGCCTTCGGGCGTGTACTCGAGCGCGTTGTGGACGAGGTTGGCGAAGAGCTGGTGCAACCAGATCGGGTCGCCCAGCACCGCGGCGCCGGCGGGTCCAGTGAACGAGAGATCGATCTTGCGATCTTCCGCCAACGCGGAGAAGAAATCGATCACTTCTTCCAGCAGCGGATCCATGTCGACCGCCACGCGATGGGCCGGATCGAGACCACCTTCGGACTGTGCGAGCCGGAGCATGCCGTTCACCGTCTCGGTGAACGTGTCCACCTGGACCAGCATGTCTTCGAGCGTCCGCCGATACTCGAGCGCGCTGCGCGGCTTCGCGAGCGTCACCTCGATCTCGTTCTGCAGCGCGGTGAGGGGGGTGCGCAACTGATGGGCCGCGTCGGCGGAGAACCGCTTCATGCGCTCGACGCCGTCTCGGACGCGACTCAGCATGTCGTTCAGCGTCGTCGCGAGATCGTCGAGTTCATCGCCCGAGCCGGTCTGCGGGATCGACTCGTCGAGTTGGTGCGCCGAGATCCGCTGGGCCGTCCGCGTGATCGTCCGGATCGGTCGCAGGCTGCCGCGCGAAAGCGCGTACCCGACGCCGGCCGTGAGCAGCAGCAGGACCGGCAGCGCCCCGAGGAAGGCATCCCGCACCCGCGCCGCCGAGCGGGCGAAGATCCGCGAATACACCAGGATCTGGACGGATCCGGCCTCTCCGCGGCGGGCGAGCGCCAGGAACTTGTAGTTGCGCCCGAGATCGACCTCGCGCAGCTCGCCGAGCTCTTGCTCGGCGGGGAGCCCGAGACCGGCGCTGTAGGCGCTGCCGGCTCCGAAGACGAGTCGGTCGGCCGGATCGAAGATCTCGATGCCGAGGCGCAGATCCGGATCGGCGGCGCTGACCTGGCGGCGGGCGAAGGCCGCCCATTCCTCGGGCTGCTCCGCGTGTGCGTCGAGGAACTCCAGCGTCTGCGCGAGCTGGAGCTTGATGAGGGTCTTCGCGTCCTTCTCGGTGGCACGTTCGGCGCGCTCGTAGACATAGGCCGAGAAGGCGCTGGCGGTGACGAGCATCACGGCGGCGTATCGGAGTGTCCAACGGGCTCCGATCGACAGCCGGAAGCGGCTACGCAACCGCGTCCTCGCCGCTCCTCGTCGCATGGGTCTCGTCCTCGCGCAGCTCGAGGATGTAGCCGGCGCCCTTCACGGTGTGGATCAGCCGCTGCGGGTAGCCGTGATCGATCTTCTTGCGCAGCCGGTTGATGTGGACGTCGATGAGATTGGAGAAGCTCTCGAAGCCCCACCCCCACACGTTCTCCGTGATCATCGTTCGCGAGACCACGTGGCCCTGGTGGCGCAGCAGATACTCGAGCAGCGCGAACTGCTTGGGGGAGAGGTCGACGCGCCGTCCAGAGCGCTCGACGGTGCGGCGATGGAGGTCCACCGACAGGTCGGCCGCCGACAGGCGTCCCTCCTCGGGCTCGCCGAGGCGCCGGCGGGCAACGGCGCGGATGCGCGCGAGCAGCTCGGCGAACGCGAACGGCTTCGGGAGGTAGTCGTCGGCGCCGAGTTCGAGGCCGCGGACGCGGTCACTGACGGCGCTTCGGGCCGACAGGAACAGGACCGGCGTCTGGACGCCCGCATGACGCAGACGCCGCAACACGTCGTAGCCTTCCATGTCCGGCAGCATCACGTCGAGGATGATGAGGTCGTAGGCGCCGCGCGTACCGCGCTCGAGTCCGGCGGATCCGTCCGACACCACCTCGACGAGAAAGCCATGCTCCCCGAGGCCCTTGAAGATGTACTGCTGGGCGGCGGGATCGTCTTCGACGTAGAGAAGCTTCACGTGGGCAGAGCCTAGCGGTCGACGCTGACGCCGGCATGACGCTTCTATCCCCCCTCGGGAACGTTCGTGTCGAGCGCCCTCGATCGCGCCCGGCGCCGGCCGACTCGCCGCGTCGCGCCGGCCGCTGCAGCCGACCGGCCGGGCGAATCGGTACCCTCCCGCGGCGCGTCGAAACAACGGGGCCGAATCTGGGAGAGCAAAGCGAGGTGGAGACCCGATCGTCGCGCACGCCGGGACCGCTCCGGAACGAACCGTTCCCGGCGACGAAACGCCTCGTTCTTCGATCGAGCGAGTGCGGCCCGCAAGCACCCGGGCCGGGCGTGCGGCCCGCCATCGAGGCAGAGCCCGCGGCGTCTCCCGAGCCCGGCACCACCATCGGCCATGCCGCCCTGGCGGACCTCCATGCGCGCTACCGGCTCCGGCTCGAAGCCGCCGCGTTCCGCGTGCTGCGGGATCGCGACGAAGCCGAGGACGTCGTCCAGCGCGTCTTCGAGGCCTTGCCACGCGTCCGCTTCCGCGGACAGGCGAGCCTGTGGACGTATCTCTATCGCGCG
Organism: uncultured Pseudomonadota bacterium; assembly: GCA_900696485.1. Taxonomy (GTDB): domain Bacteria; phylum Myxococcota_A; class UBA9160; order UBA9160; family PR03; genus CAADGG01. The sequence continues at coordinate 90,256 of CAADGG010000100.1, read as the reverse complement.
GCGATCAACGGGGCCGTCAGCGCCCTGCGCAAGCGCAAGCGGCGCGACCTGGCGGAAACAGAGCTCCGCGTGCAGGCGTGCTTCAGCGAGCCGGCCCGAGACGCGGTCGGGAATCCGGAAGCCCGAGTTCTCGAGGGCGAGATCCTGTCGGCCGTCGCATCGGCGCTGCTCGACGTGAAACCGCAACACCGTCGGGCGTTGGTGCTGCGCATCGTCTGGGGCCTCACCAACAGCGAGATCGCCGCGCGCGAAGGCATTCCGCTGCCCACCGTCGGCACGTGGCTGCGGCGCGGGCGGGAGGAGTTGCGGGCGCGCCTCGGCCCGCTGCTTCGGGATCTCGATCTCGGGGAGGACGCGCCATGACACACCGACGGGCGGCACGCCTGCTCGCGGCCCTGCTCGACGGCGCGCTCACGCCGGCGCTGCGGCGTGAGGTGCGGTCGCACACGCGGGCCTGCGCCGCCTGCCGCCGGCGCCTGCGGGAAGACGAGGCCATCGAGGCGCTCGTGCGGCTCCTGCCCTCGTCGCTGCTGCCGCTCGACCCGAGTCCGGCTGCGCAGGTGCGGCTGTGGAGCCTCGCCCAATGGTTCGTCGACCCGGTCGCGCAGGCGCGCGAGCGGTTCCGGATCTCGGCGGTGGGGGCCTTCGCGTTCGGACTCGCGGCCGCCTTCTTCCTGATGGTCTGGGGCTGGGGAGCCTCTGGGGGGGGCATCGGCGGCCTGCTGGTCATGGCCCAGGCGGCTCCGGATGCCGCCACGACGCTCCCGCTCGGCTGGCGCTGACGGCTGGCGTCCGGCGGCGGGTTCGCCGGGGCGGCCGCCCGCGGCCGGGTGACCTCGGTGGGCTCCGGTTCGCCTCGACCCCCAGGCGGCCCCTCCCGGACTGGGCCCTTTTCGCGTCTCGTGGTCCCCGTCGGCCGGAGCTACCATGCCTCCGTCCGAGGGGGCTACGGAGACGTCGAAATGAACCGGATCCGCGCTGCTCGACAGGCTCTGGGCTGGACCCAGACGGAGCTCGCGAACAAAGCAGGGGTCTCGCCCCGAACCATCCATGCCGTCGAGCAGGGTCGCTCGTGCCGGCAGGCGACGAAGCGCAGGATCATCACTGCGCTCGGCGTGCCGTGGGAGTTGCGCGCCGAATACTTCCCCGGTGCGCGTCCGGTCCGGCGAGCGCCGGTGCCCGTGCGCGTCGACGAGGCGCAGCGGGCCTAGCGAACTCGCGACGACCGCATTCGTGTTCGGTCGCGCGCGGATCCGCATCTCGCCGCGTCCGTCTCCGGGATCACGCGGTCTCCGGGATCACGCGAGCTGGCTGGCGAGATCGCGCGCGTGTGCGATCGCATCGCGCCAGGTGCGCGTCATGAATGCCGTCAGCAGTTCGCTCGCCGCGCCGGCATCCCCGCCGCGAAGCGCGCGCGCGGCGGCGGCCTCGACCGGCTCGCGCTCGGATTCGATGCGCGCTTCGAGCGTCTTCCAGGACTCGCGCAGCGCCGCCGCGCGCAACGGGTCTTCTCCGGCGGCGGCATCTTGCAGCATCTTGAACGACCACCACGCAGAATCCGCGTCGGGCTCGGCGCCGCCGCGGGCGAGTTCGGCCGGAATCACGCCATCGAGGTACACCGGCAGGAACACGCTGGTGCACGGCGCGGCGAAGGAGATCCACACCGGCCACGGCAGGCGCCGATCGGCCGGCAGCGGCGCGACCAGGCTCGCCGTCGTGGTCCCGATCGGCTCGCTGTGCATGCACAGCGTGAAGTACGCCTCGTCTTCGGGTCCGAGGCCGGGGCGACGACCGGCTCCGCCCGGGCCGTGGTCGCACAGGATCGCCTGCATCGTCGTGCGGTCGAGGCGACCGGCGTGGCGATCGAGCAGCGTCCGGGCGCGGTGCAGGCGTCCTTCCGAGATGCGGCCCGGCACGCCGGGATTGCGGTATGCCGCCGAGACGTCGAGCCGGCCGGGATGATTCCACCAACCGATCGCGCGCGCGAAGGACTCGAGATCGCGCGAGCCGATCTCCCAATCCGCTGCGAGCGACAGGTGGTTCGAGACCGCATCGCGCTGCACGCGGCGCGCCGCCCAGCGGCGGTTCGACGTCTGCAGGATCCAGGCCTCCTCGGGGTCGGCGATCAGGAAGCCGTTGTGATAGCCGGCCTCGCCCGGGCCGAAGCCGGCTCCTCCTTGGCCGTGCGTCTCCAGCAGCGTCGCCATCACTTCGAGCGCTTCGCGCGCGTTGCGCCCCCGCTCGAGTCCGAGCCGCACGAGGTCCATGCCGATCAGGCCCGGCTGCTCTTCCAGCGGCTCGCGCGAGAAGATCGACTCGTTGCCGATCGCGACCGCGTGCTCGTTCACCCCGTGTTCGAAGCCCCAGACCCACCACGGCGAGTGTCCCATCACGGCGTACGTCTCACCGACCTGCGGGATCTCGATGTGCGTGCAGCGCAGCGTCGATCCGGATGCGTAGAAGCTGCCGGGGGACTGCAGGAAGGGCTGGCACTCGTGCGCGTGTCGGTCGCTGTTCTTCGCGAACAGCGCCGTGCCGTCACGCGTCTCGGGCGCCGTGGCGACGAGGCAATCGCACATGAAGGGAAACTAGCACTCATGGCGCGATCCTCCGGCCCGTGCTCGAGCCGGGCCCGCTCGGCTCCCCGGCTCCCCGGCGCGCCGGGAGCCGCCGAACGGCGTGACGCGGCGCCGCGCTGGCATCGCCCCCCGACCTCCGGTATCCACCCCTTCGAGCACGCGCCGGTAGCTCAGCTGGATAGAGCACCAGGCTTCGAACCTGGGGGTCGGGGGTTCGAATCCCTCCCGGCGTGCCAGAATTCTCCGTGGATTCCGTCGTTTCGAGCGCGCTCGCCGACCTCATCGCGCGCGCACGGGGCCGGCGCGGCCACCTTCGTGCAGCGCTTCGGCGATGCGCTGAACCGGAACGTCCACTTTCGCTCGCTCGTCCTCGACGGCGTCTACGCGCGGTCCGCCGAAGGAACGCGGCGGTTCCACTCACTCCCGCCACCCGACGACGTCGAGGTGAAGCGCGCGGCACGGCAGGTCGCGCGGCGTCTGACGCGCCGACTCGAGCGTCGCAGGCTCGGCGACGCTACACCCGAGAGCGACACCTTGGCCGCAGTAGAGCCGCTGCTCGCGTCGCTCGACGCGGCCTCGGTCACGAGCCGCGTCGCGACGGGTCCCCGCACCGGCCAGCGGGTGCTCCGCATCGGCGACCGCATCGATGCCGACGATCTCCCCGTGCTGCGAGGGGAGCGCAGCGCGAGCGTGGGTGGGGGGAGTGTGCACGCGAACGTCGCGGTGCCCGCGCGCGACCGCCGCCTGGTCGAGAAGCTCGCCGCGCTCGGCCCTTCGCCGCGCCTCTTACTCCTGCCGTGGGTCCATTCTCCGGCCCCCGTTGCCATGACGCCCAGTATGGCCCCGACAGGAATACCGCCTTTCCCGCCTACGCACCCGCCGGAGTCCGTAGTGACTGTCAATCGCATTGACATTCGAAGTCGCGCATGGAATTCTGGCGGGGTGGCCAGCAGCGCCGGAACCCTCGTCTGGGAGATCGCGGACCGCATCGGTCACGCGCACGCCCTGCTGACGCTGGCGCTCGCCGAGGTGATCGGCCCGACGCCGCTGACGGTGGGCGAGGCGATCGGCCTGATGGTGCTCTCGCTCACGCCGGAGGGGCGCACCCAGGTCGAGTGGTCTCACGCGCTCGGCGTGACCCGCCAGCACGCCCACGCGCTCGCGCGACGACTCGTCGCGCTGCGGCTCGTGCGCGGCGAGCGGCGCGGTCGCACTGTGTTGATGCGCGTGACACCGCGCGGGATCGCGCTGATCGAGGCCGTGCGGCCGGCCGCCGAGGCGCGCCTCGTGCGCGCCCTCTCGGCGCTCTCGGCGTCCGAGCGCAGCGCGTTGCATCGGCTGGGCGGCCGGCTGGTCGAGGCGCTCGAACGCGACGCCGCCGGCGGCGCGTGATGGATCCCTATCTGCTCGCGAAGTGGCTGCACGTGCTGGCGGCGTGCCTCTATGTCGGCGCGTCGTTCGCGAACGGACTGCTGAAGACGCTCGCCGATCGGGCCCCGAGCGCGGAGGCGAGTGCCGCGCTGCTATCGGGCGTGGTGTGGAACAATCGGCTGCTGCTCGTGCCTCCGAGCTTCGTGTTGCTGGCCACCGGTCTCTGGATGGCTTGGGTCGGCGGGTTGCCGCTTGCATCCGGGTGGCTCGCCCACGGGATCGCGCTGTTCGCGCTGCTGTCGCTGCTGCTCGCATGGGGCATGCGGCTCGAGCACCGTCTGGCGGCGCTAGCGTCCGGCGCTACCACGCGGCACGAGCCACTGCCGAGCGCGTATCGCCGCCTGTCGCCGCTCTACGCCGGGCTCGGGATCGCCGCGACGGTCGCGCTGCTCGCCGCGCTCTTCACGATGGTGACCAAACGCCCACTCTTCTGAGGAGTCCGCGATGCGCAAGCTCCGCGACGTCCCGACGCCGGCCGGCATGACGCTCTTCCTGCACCGGCTCCCCAATGTCTTGTATCGGCTGTGTCTCGGCCGGCTGCTCGGCTCTCGCTTCCTGCTGCTCGAGCATCGCGGCCGCAACAGCGGCCGCACGCACCGCACCGTACTCGAGGTGATCCGCCCGGATCCGGCGGCGGGCGTCTGGTGCGTCGTGTCGGGATGGGGTGATCGCGCGCAGTGGCTCGCCAACCTGCGCGTGACGCCGCAGGCACGGATCGAAACCGCGGGCCGGCGCGTCGCGGTCGATGCGCGCGTGCTCCCGGACGACGACGCGGAGCGGGAGCTGATCGATTACGGACGGCGCCATCCGCGCGCTGCACGCGCAGTGGCGCGTGCGCTCGGCTGGGAGATCGACGGCACTGAACAGGATCTCGGCGAGCTGGCTCGCGCGGTCCGCGTGGTCGAGTTTGCGGCGGGGAAGCAATCGACGTAGCCGGCGACGTTGGATTCGTCATCACGAGATGGCCACGGAGAATCCAGACGGCGCGCGACCACCAGGGAATGCCGCTTCTTCCGCCTACGCGCTCTGACCAGACGGTTCCGCATCACGCGAACAGGGAGCGTCATTGCGACACCACAACCGCCGGTCTGGCGTGGTGCGTTTCGGAGCAAGTCCGCTTCAACGATTCTGGTTAGGCATTCAAGTTTCGATCGTCATTCTCTAGACGATTTTCGCTTCGATGCAGGCTCATAATCTCGGTCCAGGATTTCCCCTAAAGTCCCGTTATCGCGCCATGCTCGCGATCCGAGCCAGAACAAGAGAACTCCCAGCAGAAGCAGCAGAACTCCCGGGAAGATTGCGGTAGAGATTACAGCTACGCCGAATCCGATACTTGCCAATGACGCGATGAAAGCAACTACCGCCCATAGCCTCAGTACAAATCTTCCCAGCAACCGATCGAGGTTTTTCATTGGAAATTTGGGTTCCTATGTTTTGCCGAACCCGGATAATGCCCAGGTTGGCCCCGACAGGCATGCCCGCTTCTTCCGTCTACGCGCCATCCCGCTGCGATTCATTTTGCGGATCGACGAGCCGTACCGGGGGCTGCGCGTCTCGAATCTCCGGATGGTCAGGCTGCTCTTCGTCGGCGGCTACGTGCGGGTCGATCCTGGGGTAGCCCCCTGCGCGTGTCTTGCCGGTCGACTGCGCGTGCCGCAGCTCCGTCGCATCGGACGGAACCAGGCCGGACATGACCGAGATCATATCGCCTCGACTCGCCGACGTGTATATCCCTCCCATCCTTCCGGAGAACCGCCGTGGCTGCTCGCGTTCGCTGGCGCTTGCTGCCTCTTCTCGTGGTCGTGTCCGGTCTGCTCGCCGGCAGCGCCGCGCATGCCATCCTCGCCGGAGACCTGCTCGTCACCGACCGCACCAACGGCCGCGTGCTCGCGGTCCGGCCCGGCACGGGCGCCGTCTGGGTGATCTCGCCGCGCGCGGGCGGGGCCGACCTGCTCGTCGAGCCGGCGGGCATCGTGATGACCGACTTCGGAGTCATCGTCGTCGTCGACGAGGCGACGAGCCAGCTCGTCGCGATCGATCCCGCGACGGGCGATCAGTCCGTCGTGCAGGAGACCGGCGGCAGCGCGCCGCTCGCGGTGGGCAGCGCACCGTTCGGGCTCGCGCTGCGCCAGACGGAAGGCGCCTATGAGATGTGGATCTCGGCGCGCGGCTCGAACGAAATTCGCCACGTGATCGGCCTCGAGGGCTTCGGGATCGCGTCGGCGACGCTCTCTGCCGACGCGCGCTGGTCGGACGCGCGCGGCGTGGCGGTCGCGGGGGATCAGCTCCTGGTCGCGGTGGGCGATGGCCAGGGCTACTGGAAGGTGAACCTCGCCACGGGCGCGATCAGCGACCCGCTGCTCGAGTACGACTCGATGTTTCCCGAGCTGCCGCCGATCGACCACTCGCCGGGCGTGCCTGCATGGGATGTCGAGCCGTATCAGTACGAAGTCAAGGTGAATGTCTTCGACGCGGTCACGTTCCACACGGTGCTCTCGTTGCAAAAGCGGGCCGAACCGTTCTTCCTCACGTGCGATGCAGCCGGCACGCGGATCACCGCCTATGGGACGCTGTACAAGCCGTTCGATCCGATCGATCCCAAGAGCTTCGCCAAGGACACGGTCGAGGTCGCCGACGGCACGCCACTGCACTGTCCCACGGCGCTCGCGACGGGCCTCGACGGCCTGCTCTACGTTCTGGACACCTCGTTCCCGTTCGGTGGCGATCCGGCGATCGTGCGCGTCGCACCGGGAAGCGGGACGGATCCGATTGTGGTCGCGTCGCTTTCGAGTTTCACGATCCAGCCGATGGGGCTCGCGGTGGCGCCCATCTCGATCCCCGAGCCGTCCGCCGGCACGGGCGCGATCGCTCTCGGCGTCCTGCTCCTGCTCGCCCGGCGGTCCCGGTCGCTTCGAAGCCGTTGATCCGGCGGCGGAGGGGGACATCGCGAGCCGCGCGGACGTCCAAACGATGCGAATCGGTCGGACGTCCGCGCGGCTCGCGATGAACGCAGGCCCCGTGACCCAGAATCGATAGGGCGGGGGCCAGCGCTCGGGTCGATCGCGACCCATCTCTGGCATCCGGGCGACGAGGCCGAAGCGTCACTCTCCGCCGCGCAGGCGCTCATCGATCCGGCGACGCAGGCCGGCGATCGCCGACGTTGCGTTGGTCGCGAGCGCAGCGCGTGACTGCGCCTGACCGCCGGAGTCGTTGCCCCAGCAGGCGACGACCTCGGCCGCCCTCCTCCGCGAGGGCTGGCGTCGGCGCTGAAGATCGGGACGGAAAGGGCGCGCGGGAACGACGAGCGGCGAGGACGGGAAGTCATGAGCGAGACCTCGAGCAGGAGGCTCGGAAGCAGTCCGAACCGGGCGCGGTCCGGGCACGAGGCGCTTGTGCGGACGCTGGACGGGCCCTACTGAGGACGGCGCCCAAGGGAGGATCTGATGAACGACACAACACGGCCCGAGAGCGTCGCACGCCGCCTGTCGCTGCTCGATCGCTACCTGACGCTCTGGATCTTCCTGGCGATGGGCGCCGGTGTGCTCCTCGGCAACGTTGCGCCCGCCGTGCCCCGTGCGATCGAGGGGCTCGCCGTCGGCACGACTTCGATCCCCATCGCGGTCGGTCTCATCCTGATGATGTACCCGCCGCTCGCCAAGGTCCGCTACGAGGAGCTCGGCAAGGTCTTCCGCAACCGCCGCGTGCTCACGCTCTCGCTCGTGCAGAACTGGATCGTCGGCCCGATCCTGATGTTCTCGCTCGCGGTGCTGTTCCTGGGCGACGAGCCCGACTACATGGTCGGCCTCATCCTCATCGGCCTCGCGCGCTGCATTGCGATGGTCATCGTGTGGAACGATCTCGCGCGCGGCGACACCGAGTACTGCGCGGGCCTGGTCGCCTTCAACTCGATCTTCCAGGTGCTCTTCTTCCCGGTCTACGCCTGGTTCTTCGCGACGGCGCTGCCGGAGTGGCTCGGCCTCCAGGGTACGGAGGTCGACGTAACGATCGGCGAGATCGCCAAGAGCGTCGCCATCTACCTCGGTATCCCGTTCGCGGCCGGCTTCTTCACGCGCTACGTGCTCGTGAAGAAGAAGGGTCGCGACTGGTACCACGCGCGCTTCGTGCCGCGCATCGCGCCGCTGACGCTCGTTGCGTTGCTCTTCACCATTGTGGTGATGTTCTCACTCAAGGGTGAGACCCTCGTCGAGCTGCCGCTCGACGCCCTCCGGATCGCCCTGCCGCTGCTCGTGTACTTCCTCGCGATGTTCGCGGTCTCGTTCTGGATGAGCAAGCGCGTCGGCGCGAGCTACGAGCAGTCGGCGACGCTTTCGTTCACGGCCGCCTCCAACAACTTCGAGCTCGCCATCGCCGTGGCGGTCTCGAGCTTCGGGATCCACAGCGGCACGGCCTTTGCCGCGGTCATCGGGCCGCTGGTCGAGGTGCCGGTGCTGATCGGCCTCGTGCACGTCGCGCTGTGGGCCAGGCGTCGCTTCTTCGTGCCGGCCGGGACGGAGGTTCGAGCTGGGCGATGACGTCCGCGGCATCCGGTTCCAGGGTGTCGCCCACTCGGCCCGGAGCCAGGTGGCCGAGCTCGGCGTCGACCTTGCCGCACATCGATCGAAGTCGGTCCTGGAGATCGACCCCGCGACCTCTTGCGAAAGATCGTCGTCTTGGCAGTCGGCGGTTGCGAGGGGAACGAGAGCCCTCGCCATCGCGTCTTTCGGTTCTACGGAGGTGCATCGCGTACCCGTAGGGTCTCCGGGACGAGGTCCCTCGACCAGGACGAACATCGATGCTCATCTCCGAGCCCCGTGCACACCCACCGCCAACCGGTGGCCGTTGCCGCGATTCTCGCGTCAACGGGCTGGGCGCGGGCGCAGGCACCAACGCAAACTCCGGCACCATCTCCCGATGAGGCGGCATTCCGGCGGCAGCGGCCATTGTGACAAGGATGTCAGACACGGGAGTCGAAGCTCCGCTATTCGTGCCCGCCGTCGATCGCGTCGCAGGGCTCCCGATGCTGGCCTCGGATCGGGTTCCCCCCCCGCCTCTTCTGTGACGCCTCCGCACGACCGAAGGGCTGGCTGCGCAGACGCCAATGGGGGGAGTCATGCTTCGACTGTTCATCGGTTCGTTCCTCGTGCTGATGATGACGGCTACGAGTCCGTGCAGCGGCAGTTTCCAGCGGGAGTGGACACTGCACCGGACGGCCAGCGGAGCCCATCCGAACGGGATCGAGCAGCAGTACCTGTGGTGGATGAACCGCGCGCGCCGGAACCCGACGGCAGAAGGGCTGTTCCTCTCCAACCTCAGCGATCCGCTGGTGCGCTCTCGCATCAGCGGCTTCGGCGTCGATCTGAGCCTGCTCCGAGAGGAGTTCGCCGCGACAGCGCCCCGGCCGCCGGCGGCGTTCGACGTGCGTCTGTACAACGCGGCCCGGGCTCACTCGCTCGACATGATCGCGCGCGACCGACAGGACCATCTGGGGCAGAGTGCGCGCGTCGCCGCTGCCGGATTCCGGACTCGACTGCATCGCGGCAACGCCTACGCCTTCGCGGAAACGCCGCTCGAAGGCCATGCGGCGTTCAACATCGACTGGGGCGGTAGCGACGGGACGGGGATGCAGAGCGGCCGCCCGCACCGCAAGGCCATCATGAGCATCGATGCCGTGATGACGAATGTCGGGATCGCAGCCGTTCCGGAGACGGACCGCCGTACGCAGGTGGGACCTTCGGTGGTGACTGGCGACTTCGAGATGGCAGACGAGTCATTCCCGAACCATCACAATCGCTTCCTGGTCGGCACCGTCTGGACGGACCGCAACGGCAATGGCAGCTACGATCCGGGCGAGGGCCTCGCCGGGGTCACGGTGACTCCGAGCGGCGGACCGTTCTACGCCGTGACGGCTGCCGGCGGTGGCTATGCGATTCCGGTGCTAGCGCCGGCGCAGATGGATGTGACGTTCCTCGGACCGGGAGCTCCGGCTCGCACCAGGACGGTCTGGGTTGGCAGCACGAGCGTGCTCGTCGACTACGTGGTCCCGAAGCCGCGCTAGGAGTGACCGGTGCCGGAGTCGTCGATCGAGAGCGGCTACTTCGGATCCATGTGGATCGAGAGCAGCATCTCGCTCGCGCTGTCTGCGCGGATCCCGTGCTGCACGCCGCTCTTGAGGACGAGGATCTGGCCCGCTCCGAGTTCGCGGGTCGCCTCGGCAGTGCGGATCGCGAGCGAACCGCTGAGCACGTGCATCGAGACGAGCCCTTCCGCCTGGTGTTCCTTCATCTCGGCCCCCGCCTCGAAGCGGACGAGGATGAGGCTCACCGGGCCATCGCGCAGCAGGGAGATCTGCTGCTGGCCCGTCGGCTCCGCCGGCGCTTCGGCGCGAAGCTGTGCGCTCGCTTCGTTCAGGTCGATCTCATGCTCTGTACCCGCGAATCGGTGTCGGGGTCGCTCGCGCGGGATCTCGCTCTCGGTCATGGTGGGCGCCTCCAAGCGCTCTCGCCGTGTCGGCGCGCGCTGCCGCAAGCAAATGAGACGGTCGGTGAATCTCCGTGAGCAATCCGCGCGCTCGAATGGGGAGGTGAGCTCGGCCCCGCCGGGACTCCGCCTCAGGTGAGGGTTGTCTTCACCTTGTCGACGACCTTCTTCACGCTCTGCTTGATCTTCCCGGCGACCTGGTCGGCCTTCCCCTCCCGCTTCAGCTTCTTGTCTCCGGTCAGAGTGCCCGCAGCCTCCTTCACGCGCCCCTTGGCCTCGTCGGTCTTTCCGCTCGACATGTTCGCTCCTTCGCTTCGCATCACGCTTGTTCGATGACGCTTTTTCGATGACGCGTGTTCGTGTTGTTCAAAAAGGAGAGTAGCACGTCTCACTTACGCGAATGCGGTTGTCAGGCGATGGCGAGCCACGTGAGGAGGAGTTTCCCTGCACGACTGACACGCATCGGACGATGCGTCGGTGGTGTCCGAGGGTGTTCATCGGGCCGCCAGTACCCGAAACCAAGGAGATGTCCTACCTGGATTCGTCGATCTGGTGCTCGAGCATGGTTTCGCAGCGCGCGCCGTCCGTCCTTGGCTTCGAGCCGACCTCGCGGCCTCCATCGGGTAGGCCCGCTGAGGTGACCAGTCCGCCACCGGCGCACGGTCCCCAGAACCAGCGGCGTGGCACAGGATCAGGTGTCGCCGTCCGTTCCGGGTCTCCGTGCGTGGGGTCGTCACGCCCCGCTTCTTTCCCCGTCCCGGGGGCGGCGGGGCGACCCCGAACGGTGAAGCCACGGCGGGGCCTTGCACTCTCCGATCCGAAGGCGAGACTCGCCGATCGGAGGTTCATTCCATGCGCTACTGGCTTCCGGTCGGCCCTTCGCTGGCCCTCATCCTCGCGCTGTCGCCCGGCTCGGCAGACGCCGCGCTCACCGAGGACTCGTTCTTCGTCCGCAACGCCCAGGATCTCGTGACGATCTGCTCGTCCGACCAGGCGGACCCTCTCAACGACGCCGCCGACCACTTCTGCCACGGCTTCCTGGTGGGCGCCTGGCAGTACCACGAGGCCCAGGCGAACGGACCCGACGGCGTCCGCCTCGTGTGTCCGCCGGACCCGGCGCCGACGCGCAACGAGATCGTCACGGAGTTCGTGGCGTGGTCCGCGGCGCACCCGGCGCACATGTCGGAGCCCGCGGTGGATGCCCTGTTCCGCTACCTGGTCGAGAGGGCTCCGTGCCCGAAGGGAGGTGCGAAGTGAAGCGTGCATTCGTCGCGACGATACTGGTCGCCGCGGTCGCCACGGGCGGCTGCGCTGGCCTCTCCGAGACCCAGCAGCGTACCGTGACCGGTGGCGCCGGCGGCGCCGCTGTCGGTGCGGTGATCGGGGCGATCGCGGGCAACGCCGCTCTCGGCGCGGCCATCGGCGGCGCGGCTGGCGCCAGCGGGGGCTTCCTGTACGGCCGAGGTGTCGAGGAGGGTCAGCGGCGCCGCTAGCCACGCCACGCTCTCGGGATTCCCGCGCGCCAGGGTCCGCATGGACCCTGGCGCGTCTGTTTCGCGCCCCCAAGACTGACCGGCCGCGCACTGCCCGCGCGCTCCGGACGGCTCCCTATGGCCGCTTTTGAGGTGTTCACCGAGGCGCATCGAGGCAGGCCGTCGGCGCCCACGCAAGCGCCTCATGTGGGAGCGGTTCGCGGTCTCGCCGAGGCTGTCAACGCCAAATCGAGATGTCGGGTTCTCTGCAAAGTAGAAATGTCGGGTGGGGAGTTCCTCGCAGGCCATGAGGAGGCGGTGCGGATCCGTTCCTTCTGCCGCAGGGTGGGCTTGAAGCTGGCCAAGCGCTGCTGATCGCGCTCCTGCTGCCGGCTCGGACTGCGCTCCGCGGAAGGTGTCGCCATGACGCGTAGCGATCACGCCCGAAACACCGCTCCTTCCGCTTACCCGCAAGACGATGACGCCAGCGAGTCCGACGGCGTGCGGACGGTGCCGTGCCCGCCGTCGTGGCGGGTCGTGTCCGAGGCGATGCTGACTCGCTGGCTGGCCGGGCGGCCGGTCGGTAGGCTCGGCGACATGCTGCGCGAGTTCGGTCCCCGTCTCTGGACCGCCGACGGCCCAAGCGTCGACTTCTACGGCTTCCCCTACCCGACGCGGATGGTGGTGGCGCGCCTCGCGGACGGGAGCGCGTGGGTCTGGTCGCCCGTCGCTCTCACGCCGGAGTTGGAGCGCGCCGTGGAGGCGGTCGGCCCGGTCCGGAACGTCGTCTCCCCCAACAAGATCCACCATCTGTTCCTGGCCGAGTGGGCCACCCGCTGGCCTGCGGCGCGCCTCCACGCGCCGCCCGGCCTCGCCGCGCGCAAGCCCGAGCTCCGTTTCGACGTCGAGCTCGGCGACGCGCCCGACCCGGCCTGGGCGGACGAGATCGACCAGGTCCTCTTCCGCGGCTCCTTCGCGCTCGAGGAGGTCGTCTTCTTCCACCGTCCGTCGCGGACGGCGATCGTCTGCGATCTCGTGCAGCGGCACGACCCGGCGCACCTGACGGGCTGGAAGCGCTGGCTCATGCGCCTCGACGGTGTCGTGGGCGAGCAGGGCAGCACGCCGCGCGAGTGGCGCGCGAGCTTCTGGCGTCGCCACCCGGCGCGCGCCGCCCGCGAACGCGTTCTCGCCTGGAAACCCGATCGGTTGATCGTCGCCCACGGCGCCTGCGCAAGCGGGGGCGCGACCCCGATCCTCTCGCGCGCGCTCGCCTGGCTGTAGCGCCGCGTCGAGGACGCGGACCGCGTGCTTGCCCCGCACGCCGAGCCGGTGCATGGTGGCCCTCCTGCACTGAGGGGAATCGTGTGACGGGAGGCCCCGAACCCGGTCCGGCGGCGCGCGTCACACCGCCGGGCCCGACAGGCGCGGCGGAGGGATCGCATCCGGCCGACGCCGAGTCCCGCTATCGGGCGCACGTCGATCGCAACCTGCCGCGGAACTATGTCGCCCATCTCCTCCACGGGCTGTTGGGCCAGACCGGCTTCCGGCTCGTCAACGCGCCGACGTTCCTGCCCGCCTACGTCCAGCTCCTGTCGGGCTCCGAGTTCATGGTGGGGCTCGCGCGTTCGATCCAGTACCTCGGGATGTTCCTCTCGCCGCTGCTCGGCGCGAGCATGATCGAGCATCGGCGGCGCGTGCTGCCGGTGGGGTTCGTGGTGGGCGGGCTGATGCGCCTGCAGGTGCTCGGGCTCGCGCTCGCCGGCCTGCTGCTGCCACCCGAGCAGGCGATGCGCGTAATCCTCGTGGCGCTGTTCCTGTTCGGTTTCTTCATGGGCATGCAGGGGGTCGTGTTCAACTACCTCCTGTCGAAGGTGATCCCGGTCGAACGCCGCGGCCGGCTGCTCGGCCTGCGCAATGCGCTCGCGGGCGTGACCGCTGCGGGGGTCGCGTACCTGGGAGGCCGCTACCTCGTCGAGCCGGACGTGTGGGGCAACGGCTATGCCGTGACGTTTCTGGTGGCCTTCGCGCTGACCACGCTCGGACTCTCGATGCTGCTCCTGGTGCGCGAGCCCGAGCCGCCGGAAGTGCGCGCTCCGATGCTGCTGCGCGAGCGGCTGCGCGACCTGCCGCAGTTGCTGCGCAGCGATCGCGGCTTCACGTGGTATTTCGTCTGCCGTGCGCTCGCCACGATGGGCCGCATGGCTGCGCCCTTCTACATCCTGCAGGCCGGTGCCGTGATCGGCCTCTCGGGTACGACGGTGGGGCTGCTCAGCACGGCGTTCGTGCTCGCCAACTCGGTGGCGAATCTCGGCTGGGGAATGCTTGCCGACCGGACCGGCTTCAAGCGCGTCTTCGTGCTCTCGCTCGGACTCTGGAGCGTCTCCGTGGTGGCGCTGATGACGGTGAGTACGCTCACCGGCTTCGTACTCGTCTTTCTCGGCATCGGCACCGGCATGGGCGGATTCATGATGGCCGCCCAGAACATGGTGCTCGAGTTCGGCAGCCGCAGTGATCTGCCGCTGCGCATCGCCATCGCCAACTCCGCCCAGGAACTCGTCGGCGCGATCGGGCCGTTGCTCGGCGGGATCCTGGCGGTGAGCTTCGGGCGAGAGGTGGTCTACCAGGTCGCGATCGGCTTCCAATTGGCCGCGATCGGCTTCGTCAGTCTGCTCGTCGAAGAGCCACGCCATCGCGAGGAGTGACGCAAGCCAGAAGCCAGATCGAACGCCCGGTTCGCAAGCTCGGGAGCCGTGGGATCGTTTTCCAGTAGAAGCCCAGATCCGCTCGTGATAGAAGGGGGCACCGTCCCGGAAGCCCGATCGGAGTTCCGTTGTTCCGTGTCCGTCCGGCAACGAGAAGGACGGCGGTGAGGCCTCGAGGCGGCCGCCGACGGGATCGCTCCGCTCAGCCGGACGGGGTCGGCAGCGGCTCGGCTTGCGCTCGGCCCGCGCAGCGACGGTTCGGATCCGCACGCGTCGTGCCTGCCGGTTGAAATCCTGCCAGGATGTCCGCACCCTGCCGGCCCGGCGCGCCTCTGTCGGAAGATCCGGGCCCAGCGTGACCCTCTGGAAGCGGCCGCCGCGGTGAAGGAACCTTGAGCACACTCCCCGCGGAACCGAACGTTGCGACGCGGCTCGAACCCAAGCTCGTCACCGTGCTGCGCGAGGGGTACTCGCTGCCGCAGTTCGGGCGCGACGTCGTGGCGGGTCTCGTCGTCGGTGTGGTGGCCCTGCCGCTCGCGATCGCGCTGGCGATCGCGTCGGGCGTGAAGCCCGAGCAGGGTCTCTACACCGCGATCATCGCCGGCTTCCTGATCTCGCTGCTCGGCGGCTCACGCGTGCAGATCGGCGGTCCGACCGGCGCCTTCATCGTGCTCGTCTACGGCATCGTGCAGAGCCACGGGATCGGAGGCCTCGCGATCGCGACGATGATGGCCGGCGCCATGCTGATCGTGATGGGCCTTGCTCGGCTCGGCTCGGTGATCCAGTTCGTTCCGTATCCAGTGACGGTGGGGTTCACCTCCGGCATCGCGCTGCTGATCGCCGCATCCCAGGGGCGCGACTTCTTCGGCCTGCAGATGGAGACGGTGCCGGCCGAGTTCGTCGCGAAGCTCGGCGCGTATGCGCAGCACTTCGACAGCTGGAACCCGATGGCCGTCGCATTGGCACTGGGCACGATCGCCGTCGTGCAGCTCTGGCCGCGCGTCACGCATCGGATTCCCGGCATGCTGGTGGCGCTGGTCGGGGCGACCTTGCTGGTGCAGATGGGAGACATCCCCGTCGACACGATCGCGACGCGCTTCGGCGCCGTCCCCACCGGACTGCCGTCTCCGAGTCTCCCGATCTTCGAATGGTCCGACATCCGCGAGCTGTCTTCGCCCGCACTCGCGATCGCGCTGCTCGCCGCGATCGAATCGCTGCTCTCGGCCGTCGTCGCGGACGGCATGCTCGGGACGCGACATCGGCCGAACATGGAGCTGATCGCGCAGGGCGTCGCGAATCTGGCGTCGCCGATCTTCGGCGGGCTGCCGGCCACCGGCGCGATCGCCCGCACCGCGACCAACATCAAGAGCGGTGGGCGCACGCCGGTGGCGGGAATCGTCCATGCCCTGACGCTGCTCGGGATCCTGCTCTTCTTCGGCAGCTGGGCGGCGCTGATTCCGATTCCGGCGCTGGCCGGCATCCTGCTCGTCGTCGCCTTCAACATGAGCGAGTGGCGCCACTTCGTCCGGATTTTTAGCATGCCGCGCAGCGACGTTCTGGTGCTGCTCACCACGTTCCTGCTCACGGTCGCGGTCGACCTCGTCGTGGCGTTGCAGGCCGGCATCGTGCTGGCGGCGCTGCTCTTCATGCGCCGGATGGCGTCGCTCTCGCAGAGCGGATACGTGACGCAGATGCTCTCGGAGGACGAGGACAGCGACGACCCACTCGCGATCGGCAAGCGCAGTGTGCCGGCCGGCATCGAGGTCTTCGAAGTGCAGGGCGCGCTCTTCTTCGGCGCCGCTTCGAAGTTCCGCGAGTCGATCCACCAGGTGGAGAAAGCCCCGCTCGTGCTGATCATCCGGCTGCGCCACGTGCTCGCGATCGACGCGAGCGGGTTGCGCGAACTGGAGCTGCTGCACGATGACGGAGCCCGGCGTGGCACCACTCTCGTGTTGTCGGGCGTGCGCGCGCAGCCGCTGGTCGCGCTCGAACGCAGCGGTCTGCTCGATCGCGTCGGTGAGGACAACGTCTGCCCTGATATCGACACGGCGCTCGGTCGTGCCCACGCGCTGCTCGCCCGCGCGAACGAGCCGCAGCCGGCTCCCTAGCGCGAGAGACCTGCCGGCCGACTCCCGGCGTCGCGGAGCGCGACCAACAGCTCCCGAGCGAAGGGATGCCCAGCCAGATCGCGAAGCGGGTCGCAGGTCTTCTCCATCGGATCGTCGTTCCGCGCGGCGCCGAGGCGTGCGATCGCTTCCCGATTCGCTGCGGAAGGATCCGCCGGCCCCGCGGGAACGACGCTCGGATGCGTCAGTCCGCTCTGCTCGACTCTGCGGCGACGAAGGAAGGAGAACGAGTCGAGCGGGAAACACGGCTTCTCCGTTCTCGAACACGTCTGCGCGATTCGGCTACCTTGCTCCCGACGCGCAGGCGCCGCCACGCGGCCCGCAGCGCAGGCCACATCCCCGAACGGGGGAATGCGATGTCACGCCACTGGCTCTTCGCGTGTCTGACGAGCGGGGTCCTCGGGTGTACGCCGTATGCGGCGATCGGCTTCGCGTTGATCTTCGACGCGGAGACGGATCCGGCCGTGTCGGTGCGCACCGCGCCGCGCTGGAACGCCGAGCCCCACCTCGGGACGGGCCTGCACGACGGCCTGCAGGTCGCGGTGCATCCGGACGTCGCGGGTGACCTCGAAGTGGCTCCGGACGACGTTCCGCGCCTCGAGCAGGCGATCGAGGACGCGTTCGGGATGTGGGAAAACGATGCCCTCGGGTTCGAGATCGACCACGGATCGGCGCTCGCGCTGCGCGGCACGGGAGTCGGGTCCGAGATCGATGTCTTCACCGTGCCGGGTGGCGATCCGGTCTTTGCCGGGACGTCGTTCTTCGGCATGGCGCACGTGATCTGGGAGTTCGCGCCAGACCGACTCCTCAGCAGCGGCCGCCGCGAGTCCGGCTACGTGATCACCGGAGCCGACATCTTCCTGAACGCCACACGGCTGCTGGAGACGCAACAGGAGTTCGGCCTGCCGATCGAGATCGTGGCGCTTGCGTTGACACGCCTGCTCGCTCACGAGGTCGGGCATACGCTGGGACTCGGCCACCCGAACGAGCAGCGCAACTTCGACTATGATTCCGATCCCTTCGACATCGAAGTCGTGGACGCCGCCGATCCGTTCTCCAGCCTCATCGCGTCCTCGTCCTTCGACACCGAGGCCATTCTCTCGAATGCTCCGTGCGGGCCGGTTCTGCAGCCCTGCGGCGCGCTGTTCTTCCAGGCCCTGCGCCCTGACGACCGCCTCGGCCGCGACGTGCTCTACGCCGTACCCGAGGCGGGGGTATCGCTCCTGGGATCGGTGGCATTCGGCACGTTGGCCGCGCTGGGTCTCGCGCACCGCGGCCGTGGCAGATTCCCGAGCGGCGCGCTCCGGCGCGGGGAGCGACCCGTTGGGGACGAGCGATCGAGCGCTTGCCTGTGGGGAGCTCGCCGGTCGATGTGAGGTCCGTGCCGGCGGAGTGATGCGCTGGCGTGGGCGCGCGCGCGGACGGCGGAGGACTTCGATGCCTCCGTGGCCGCGTTCGACCTGCCGTGTTCTCGATACGAGGAGTCGCTCTCCAACGCCGTGCGCGTGAACGACGCACCCCGCGTCTTCTCGGCCAACGAGGCGCCGCTCGACGTCGACGTCAACCTGCACCACGAGAGGGCGCAGACGCCGTTCCATCCCGGCAAGCTGTTCTTCTTCTGCGACGTCGCCGCCGAGAGCGGTGGCGCCATCTCAGTGCGCCGCGCCGACGTGTTGTTCGACCCGTTGCAACAGCGCCGCCCCGAGCTCGTCCGCGCGTGCCGGAACAAGGGCCTGTGCTCTACGCCCACGATGCCGGCGCCCGTTCGGCGGCACGCGCCGCATCCTGGCCTGCTTCGTGGCTCCGGCCCCAGCCGGCTCGGCGGCCGCTCCGCCCGAGTAGCAGCGCGACGTCGCCTAGGGTCGTTCCGGCGGATCCGCCCGGGCGTCGATCCGTCACCGTCTCGCAACCTCGATGGCCCCGCTCGCCCGGCCCGGCGCGACGGCCTGCGTTTTCGCTTCCTCTGACGTCCGGCGATATGGCAGGATGGGACACTCGTCCGAGCGGATGTCCGCGCCCCGAGCAAGGAGTCCGCCGGGCCTCTGGAGGGCGCCCCCATGCAGACCGGTCACGGCCTCGTCGCTCGCGTCGGACTCTTCGTCACGACGGCGGCACTCGCCGCATTCGTCGCCTCATCGGCCTTCGCGTTTCCGCAGACGCTCAACGACTGGAAGCAGCGCTACGGCGCCCTCTCGTCGGCGGGCGACGGCGCTGGCTGCCAGCTCTGTCACGGCAACGCGAACGGCGGCAGCCCGTGGAACGCGTACGGCTGGGACATGCGCGACGCGCTGGCGGATCTCGATTGCGATCTCGACGGCGACGGCGACGTCGGCAACGACGAGGCGCTCTTCTGCATCGAGATGGTGAACTCCGACAGCGACGGCAGCGGCTGGACGAACATCGATGAGATCGGCCGCAGCACCCAGCCCGGTTGGACGAACGGTCCCCACAACAGCCTGTTCTCGAGCGCCGGGACGACGACCGGCGTGCTGCCCCCGGACGGCATCGGCGCGATCGATCCGGATGGCACCGAACCCCCGCCGCCGGTGCTACCGCCGCCGCCCGGCGAGATTGCCGACATTCCACCCGGCCAGATCCGACGGGGAACCATCGTCGTCAAGCCCGGGCAGTCGATCCAGCGCGCCATCGACATCGCGCGCCACGGAACCCGAATCTACGTGCTGGCCGGCACCTACCGCGAGCTCTCGGATCCGACCAGCGGTCTCGTGATCAAGAAGAGCGGGATCCGGCTGATCGGTCAGAAGGCCCGGAAGAAGCGCGTGGTGCTCGAGAACGCTGGCAACCAGCGCAACGGCATCGTCGTCGTGCCGCCCGAGGTCCAGGACTGCATGAGCTGCCACACGGATCTTGCGCCGCCGTTCCCGCGTCACGAATGGGTGGCGCCGGGTCTGCCGGACCCGGAGCCGCTCGTGCACGACGTCGAGATCCGCGGCATCACGATCCGCAACTTCCGCAACAACGGCCTCTTCACCGAGCGCCTCGACGGCTTCAAGATCGTCGACGTCGAGGCGGTCGACAATCCCGGCTACGGGATCTTCCCGACGCTGTCGCGCAACGGCCTCATCGCCTGGAGTCGCGCGACGGGCTCCGATGACAGCGGCATCTGGGTCGAGACCTCGGAGAACGTGAAGGTCATCGGCAACGTCGTCGAGGACAACGTGAACGGCTTCGAGATCTCGAACAGCGAGAACGTGTTGATCGGCTGGAACGTGGCCCGCAACAACACCGTCGGCATCGCGAACCTGCTGCTGCCCGACATCTTCGACGACCGCCCGGGGTCGCGGCGGATCGACATCCGGGGCAACTGGCTCGTCAACAACAACCGGCCCAACACGGCGCGGCCGGGCTCGGTGCTCTCGTTCGTGCCGCCGGGCATCGGCATCCTGCATCTCGGCGTCGACGATTCGGAGATCCGCCACAACTGGATCGCGAACAACGGCTTCTCCGGCATCGTCGTGGCCGACTACTGTGCGACGGTCTCCGGCACGCCGTTCGACTGTGCCCTCGATTCCACCGTCTCGCCGGAGTTCCTCGCCGACCAGGCGGCCAGCAACAACCGAGTGGTCGACAACGTCGTGCTCGACAACGGCACGAACCCGCTGCCGGGGCATCCGTTCGCGCCGTTCGCAGCGGATCTGATCCTGCTCACGCTGGGCGATTGGGGCAACTGCTATGCGGGCAACGTCCCGGAGACGCTGACGTCGGTGTCGTTCCTGGGCGTGCTGCCGCCGTGCCCGTAGCCGACGAGGTCTGCTGCCGACCGAAGCGAGCCGGCTGAGTTCAGAGCGAGCGGGTGTCCGCGTCGAGGCCCAGCAGGATCCGTCCCACGAGTTCGTAGGTGGGCGGGCCGACCATGATGTGCTGCGTGGCCACGTGCATGTCGCGGAAGATCCGCGACAGCGGGCTCTCGTCGTAGACCGACGTCCCGCTGGCGGCGTGGTACATGAGATCGACCGCCCGGGCGGACTGGCGCGACGCATGGGTGGTGGCGAGCCGGAGGGCGAGCCGGTGGTCGACGGTGAGCGGGTCGCCGGCCTGGGCGGCCTGCCAGGCCTCGTCGACGGCCTCGCGGAGCAGCGCCCGTGCGGAACGAAGCGCTGCTTCGGCTTCCGCCACGGCCGACTGGACGTACGCGCGTTGCGCCAGCGTCCGCTGACTGGCCGTCGGAACCTTGGCCTTCGCCAGCGCGACCAGTTCGTCGATGGCGCGGCGGGCGAGACCGAGCGAGACCGAACACACCCCGAGTCCGAGGAAGCCGAGGATCGGGAACTGATAGAGGCCGCTGCGACGCGGCGCGTCCACGCCGAACCGGATCCAGCGTCCTTCGGGGACGAAGGCTCGCTCGACCTGGAAGTCCGTGCTGCCGGAGCCGGCCATGCCGTGCACGTACCAGGTGTCGAGGATCTCGACCTGCTCGGACGAAAAGAACGGCAGCAGGTGATGGACGGCGCCGTCGGCGTCGCGAACCGGCTCGCCGTCATCGCCGACCAGCAGCGAGCCGCCGATCAACCAGTCGGCGTGGTGGCAGCCGCTGCCCCATTGCCAGCGCCCGCTCACTTCGAGGCCGCCGGCAACGCGCCGGGCTCGGCCGGTCGGTGCCGTCGCACCGGCACTGAGAACCTCGGGATCGCTCCCGTAGATCTCCCGCGACCAGTACTCGTCGAGATACCCCGAGAGCAGCGCCGTCGTGCAACCGACCATCACGACCCACCCGGTCGAGCCGTCGGACCGGGCGATCTCCTCGATCACGCGGAGCGTTTCGAGGGCCGGCGCCTCCTCGCCGCCGAGGGAGCGCGGGATGCACAGCCGGAAGAATCCGTGCTTCCGCAGCTCAGCGACGAGGTCGTCCGGCACACGGCGCGCCGCTTCGATCTCGCGGCTGCGGGCTGCGAGCGGGCCGGCCATCCGTCGGGCGATCTCGAGCGGCGCGCTGTTCATCGGAGGTTTCCTCGCTCGGGCTTGGAGTCGCCGCGAAAGGGCGGGCTGAGCGGCGGGTCGAAGATACCCGAGATCGGCGAGCCCTCGGTGCGGTCCGGCCGCTACGCTCGTCCGTCCCGCTTGCCGACCCAGCCGAGGAGACCCGCGCCGCATGTCTCGCCCGCTCGACCCGTCCGCATTCGAGGCGCTCCAGATCGAGCGGCTCGACGACGTGCTGCGCGTGACCATCGACCACCCCACGAGCCGGCTGAACGCGGTCGACGCGCTGCTCCACGGCGAACTCGCCCGGCTCTTTCGCGAGCTCAAACGGGAGGACGACGCGCGGGCGGTGCTCCTCACCGGCCGCGGGCCGGCGTTCTCCGCCGGCGGTGACTTCGACTGGTTTCCGTCGCTGGACGACACCGCGAAGCTCGAGCACCTGCGCCGCGACGCCAAGCAGATGATCTGGGATCTGCTCGACGTGGAACTCCCGATCGTCGCGGCGCTGAACGGCCCGGCCGTCGGGCTCGGCGCCTCGCTGGCCCTCCTGTGCGACACGATCTTCATGGCGGACGGCGCGACGCTCGCCGATCCCCACGTGCGCGTCGGCATCGTCGCCGGCGACGGGGGCGCGGCGATCTGGCCGCTGGTGCTCGGGCCGGCGCGCGCCAAGCAGTACCTGCTGACCGGCGATCCGGTGCACGCCGCCGAGGCCGAACGGATCGGCCTCGTGAACCGCGTCGTCGCGCCGGATCGGCTGGCGGAGGAAGCGCTCGCCTTCGCCCGGCGGCTGGCGGCCGGAGCTCCGCTGGCGGTCCGCTACACCAAGACCGCGATCAACAAGCTCGTGAAGGATGCGCTGAACGTCGCATTCGACACGTCCACCGCGCTCGAACTCGTGACGTTCCGCAGCGAGGACCACCACGAGGCGCTGGCGGCGATCCGCGAGAAGCGGGCGCCGCGCTTTCGGGGCCGCTGACCGCCGCGTCCCGTTGCCGGGGCCGCGAGCACCAAGACCGGGAGCCGATGGACCTCTACGATGCGATGAAGACACTGCGAGCCGTGCGCCGGCTCCGACCCGATCCGATCCCGGACGACGTGTTGCGCCGGGTGCTGGAGGCCGCGACCTGGGCCCCCACCGGCGGCAACGTCCAGCCGTGGCGGATCGTCGTCGTGCGCGACCGCGAGAAGAAGCAGCGTCTCGGGTCGCTCTACGCCGAGCACTGGTCTGCCTACACCGCCACGCACCGGAAGCTGCTGGCGAAGGCTCCCGACGCCGTACGGGAGCGCAACGAGCGCATGATCCGCGCCGGCGACCATCTCTCCGAGCACTTCGCCGACACGCCGGCGGTGCTGGTCCAGTGCTTCCATTCCGAGGCCCTGGCCGTCACCGACGCCGAGCAGGGCCGGGTCTCCGTGGTCGGCGGCGCCTCGGTCTACCCGGCGATCCAGAACCTGTTGCTCGCGTGTCGCGCCGAAGGGCTCGGCTGCGTGCTGACGACGCTGCTGTGCGCGGCCGAGCCCGAGGTGCGCGCACTGCTCGGCATCCCGGACCCGTGGTACACGTCCGCCGCCGTCCCGATCGGCTATCCGGTGCTCGGCGGACACGGTCCGATCTCGCGGCGACCGGTGGAGAAGATGGTCTTCGCCGACGTCTGGGGCGCCCCGTTCTGACCCGGCGCCCCGCTCAGGCCTTGCGTGTCTGCAAGCGAATCCCTCGGTAAGCCCGGGAAACGCTGCAGAGGGTACCGAGTGCGGCAACCGCCAGCTCCACGGGGGCCGGCTCCGGCACGGCCCGCAGGCTGGAGATGTAGACCGTCGAGTCGAGAATCGGATCGTCCCGATCCCCGATGATGAAGCGCAGCGAGTTCCCGGTGGGATGGACCGGCCCGCCGAAGACCAGCAGCGGGCTGCCGCCCGGTGCGAGCACACCATCGAGTTCGGTGCCGCCGAGTGCGGCCATCGCAGGGTGCGTGATGTTGACCGGCAGGGCGTTGACGAAGGCCACGTTCGTCCCGTTCAGGAACATTCCGAAGCCATCGAAGTATCCGTCCGATACGTACTCCGGAAACTCTTCGGAGCCGAACACCACGTTGAATTGTGCGCTGTTGAATCCGGGCTGCATGTCGAAGTAGACGATGAACTCGGTGACGTCGAAGTGATCGAAGCTGTCGGACCCGACCGTGGTGATCGGGTCCAGCAGCGCCTCTTGGGCCGGCGTCGCCGGGATCCCGAACGCGGGCGGGTCCAGCGTGAAGAACGTGGTCGACCAGTCTCCCGCTTGGTTGAGTCCGTCTCCATAGGCCTCGACGGCGCCGGTGCTGAGCATGACACCCGGGCCGATTCCGTAGGTTCCGCTGGCGTTCGTGAAGGTTCCGGACGACGTCTCGAAAGTCCCCGGGGACTCGAAGCTCTCCTGTCGATAGCCCGACAACGACACGCCGGTGATGATGACTCCGCTGCCCCCTGAACCCAGCAACGCGCTCACCAACGCATTGGTGTTCTGTGTGGCCGTGACGACGATGGCCTGCGCCGGCGATGCCAGGCAGAGCGCGCACAGACTCAGCAACAGAGCAGGCATCGAGCCGATCTTCCTCATGACACTCCCCATCTTTCGGTTCTGCGACATTCGGTTCTGCGACACTCGGTTCTGCGACATCAGGACGACGACGGGTACCGTCGGCGGATCACGGTTTGGAATCGATACGGTAGTCGGACGGAGTCCGCGCCACATCGGCGGCCTTGCCCGGCGTCGACGGTACGTCGCATCGGCTGCGCGCAGAAGGGGGCGGCCGTCGGGCGGACCCGTCTACTCGGGCTTCGAGCCAGAACGCCACTCGGGCGTTCTTTTCGCGTACGCCAGGGCGGCCATCGCGGTGAGGACCGCGAGCGCGCCATCGGGCTCGGGGATCTGGAGGACCACCTCGCCGGTCGGGCCGTCGCCTTCCGCGGCCCGGAGGGCGAGCGTCTTCCGCTCGTCGGGGATTCGCAGCGTGAGCAGGGCGCCCGTGCCGATGGGCTCGTCGTCGAGGAGCCATATGTAGTCGTCGCCGGGAACCGCCGTTCCGTCCTTGGCGCGCGCGAGCCCTCGGAACTCGACGAGGGCGCCAGCGGCGAAGAGTGACGCGGCCGACGGTGGCTGGATCGAGACCGTGGGCGGCGCCTCCGACACCGAGAACGGCTGCGGCGAGTCAGCATGCACCGTATGGAATCCGTCCGTCGCGATGACGCGAAGGCGCGCCTGGCTCGTCGCCTCGAGCTGCCTGCTGTCGACCTCCACGCTCGTCCCGGTGAGACCGCTCGCGACCGGACGCCAGGTCGCTCCGTCGTCCGGCGAGAACAGCAGGGTGAAGGTCAGGTCGTCACCGTCGTCATCCTCCGCCTGCCACTGCGCGAGGTGGGTCTCGGTCCAGAGCTCGCCAGGCCCGGGACTGACGATCGAGACCGTGGGCGACGCCGCCCGTGTAGGAGGGGTCGTCGGTCCGGTCCTCGCGCATGTCGAGCAATACGTAGAGACGTACGTCGTCATGGAGCAGACGCATCTGGCCGCCTTCGAGCTGCCGGATCGCGGCCCCGTCCCATTCGCCGACGTCGAGCGAGCCGTCGATCCGCGGCGGCTTGCTGGTGCCCGGAACCGGAATCGACTGCTGCGCCCCGCCGCACGGGGACGGACCATCGGCCAGCTCGATGGCGTCGATCGTGGCGCCGAAGCTCGCGCCTTCCGCGCTCTCGAGCTCGACGGCGAGGGTCCGCGTCGGGAAGGACCCGAGGTCGAGAGGGGTGGTGGGAAGCCCTCCCCCGTCGAGCGCGGTCGTCGGTCCGGAGCTCAACAGGGCGAGGAGGAAGGCCCGGATCTCGGCGGACTCGTCGCCGACCAGCACGCGGTACGTGTCGATGGCTCCGGGATCCTGTCGATCGACCACGACGATCTGGGTGTCTTCCGAGCCGGCGGAGTACCTGTTCTCGAACGCCAGACCTTCGACTTCCATGCGCAAGCAGGTGACCGCACCCACGTAGTAGGTGGTGTCGAACAGGACGACCGGGCTCGTGTCGGGGTCGAAGCGGTACCAGGTCGTCAGCGAATCTCCGCTGCCGATGCGATCGTCCAGCGTGCCGAGGGGATCGTTGATGGTTCCGACGGTGGACGAGATGCGGAAGGTGATCTGCTGCGCTCCGGCCGGCGCCGCAGCGAGCCCGATCGCCAGCATCCCCCACGCGACGAGCGAGAGAGCTGCGGCGTGCGGACGGGATTTCCGAGGGCGCTCGCACGCCTGCGCGACGGGGGCCGCTCGGAGAGCGCTTGCAGCGACTGCACGGGTACCGGGATCAGGCGTCGAAAGCTGCACGGGCCTCCCTTGCAGGGCTGTTCTACGCCATCCTCGAGCGGAGAGCCAACTCTGCTGCGATCGAGCGCATCGGCCCGTGCTGCTCCCCTTTGCGGCGGCTCGTCTCAGTCCTTCCCGGGCTCGACGGGCCGGCTCGGCAACGGCTGGCGCCGTAGCCGCAGCGGCTCGGCGTGCTCGGCGATCAGGTTCGTGTGGTCCTCATCGTAGGAAAAGCAGGTGTTGCGCATGCCGGGCACGTTCGCGATCACGGCGGCGTGACGCGCAGCCGGTACGTCTTCGCGCTCACGGACCTCGGGCGGGAGCGACGAGAAGTAGCGCACGAAATGGAGCTGATAGGCGGCCTGCGCGATCTCGACCACCAGCTCCGACACGCGGTGGCAGCCGCCGCGACCGCCGACCCGCTTGCGCGCTTCGAGCGTGAAGCCGCGACCGACACGCATGCCGACGAGCTGCTGCATGTTCGGGTGGGTCATGTCGCAGATGTTCGTGAAGGGCCCGTTGCGGACCTGCGAGCGGGCGGCGACGATCTCGAGCGAGGGATGCAGGACCTCGACCTCGGCATGCACGTCGTGCACCTCGTCGTGCAGCGAGGCCTCGATCAGGAAGCGGTCGCCGTCCATCGGATAGATGGCCACCTGCTTGGTGCGGTGGTAGATGGCGCGCGTCTCGCTCGCCCGATTCGACATCTTGGATTCCTTTCCTCTCGCCTCGCGCCGTGGTCTCGTCCGCCCGGAAGCCGAACTCGCCCCGGTTGGCCGAGCTCCGGCTGGCCGAGCCCCCGGCCGGCGCATGCTAACGCGCCTCGCCGCGCCAGGACGGCACCACCGCCCGGCCCGCATGTAGTTCCTCGGCCCACCAGGCGTGAAAGCCGTTCGCGAACAGCCACTCGAGCCGGTCGCCACGCCAGACGATCTTCACACCCTCGTAGGGGGAGTCGCCGCGTCCGAAGCGCTCGAGAGCCATCGTCTTCAGATGGGCGAGATCTTCGCGTACGGCGGCGAGCTCACGCATGCGGCGGTTCCAGGCCAGCAGTCGCGGATGAGCGATCTCATCGAGGAGGACTCCGAGCGGCTTCAAGGACGAGACGTGAGGGAACAGCGCAAAGTCCGCGATGGTCGGCTGGTCGCCGCACAAGAAGCCCTCCTCCCCGAGCGAGGCTTCGACGCGCGCGGCGATCTCGGCGAGATCCCGACGGCCGGCTTCGAGCAGGCCGGCGGGCGCGGCATCCTGACGCCGGTGGGTCGGCCAGGTCCAGATCGAGATGTCGTGCACGATCGCGTCGAAGACCCCGTCACAGAAACGCTCCCAGGCGCGTGCGCGGGCCCGTGCACGCGGGGTTGCCGGGAACACGGTGGGTGCAGGATGGAGGTCCTCGAGATACGCGACGATGTCGGCGGAGCCTACGACGACGAAGCCATCGTCCTCGAGCGTGGGCACTTCGGCGCGGGGATTCACGCGCAGGAGTTCGGCGTGGTGTGCGAGGGCCAGCGCGTCGACGCTCTCGAACGGCAGGCGCTTGGTCGCGAGGACCAGCCGGACCTTGCGGGCGAACGGGCTGAACGGGTTGTCGAAGAGCCGCCTCATCGGGGTTCCTTTCTGGGCGCGCCGCAAGCCCGTCCGCCCCGCGGAGGAGCAGGGCCCCGGGTCGACGGCCTCCCGACCCACACGGAGCACGCGCTTCCCCGGAGCCCCGGGAAAGATAGAGTAGGGGCCGGCCGGATCTCCCGAGCAGGCGGCTTCGAATCGATGGGATCCGGACGCGCCCGTTGCCCACACGAAGCCCGGGGTTGCTGCGCAAGATGTCTGCGAACGCCGCGCCCGCGAGCCACGCTCCGATCCTGACCGGCCGCACACGGCGGATCGCCGAGCGCCTGGTGGAGGCCGCGTTCCCGGCCGGGGAACGCCTTCCGGCGCCGGATCCCGGGGCGCTGCTCGCTGTCGCCGACGGATCGCTCGCGGGCCACGCGGGGTGGCGCCGCGCCGTGAAGAGCCTGCTGTGGTGGCTGGAGCTGCGCTACCTCGCCCGCCACGGCACGCGCTTTTCGAGGGCGAGCTGCGCGGATCGCAGCGCTTTCCTGCGCCGGCACGCCGGCAGCGCGGGCGCCGGCACGCTGCTGCGAGCCGTCTCGCTGCCCTTCCGCATGGCCTACCTGCGCGATGCGACGCATCTCGCGCGCATGAAGACGCAGGACGGGATTCCCGTGCCGTCGAGGGTCGAGCCGGCGCGCTGGCGCGCGCAGATCTCCGCCGCCGCCGACGTCGTCGAGAGTCAGGAGATCGAGTGTGACGTGGTGGTGGTCGGTACCGGTGCCGGCGGCGCGGCGGCGGCCTACGAGCTGGCGGGCCGGGGGCTCGCCGTCGTGTTGGTCGAGGAAGGACACTTCTACGATCGTCGCGACTTCAACGGCCGCCTGACCGACGTGATCCCCCGGTTGTATCGCGGCCCGGGCGCGATCCCGGCCATCGGCAACCACATCATCCCGATTCCGATCGGCCGCAGCGTCGGTGGCACCACGACGATCAACTCTGGCACCTGCTTGCGCACACCGGACGCCACGCTCGCCGAGTGGCGGGCCGAAGGTCTTGCCGACTTCACCCCCGAGCGGTTGGCGCCGGATTTCGAAGCGGTCGAGACCGTGTTGCGCGTCGCGCCGGCGGATCCGCGCTACGTCGGCGAGATCGGCCGGGTGATTGCCGACGGAGCGCGGCACATCGGCTTCTCGGAGGCACGCCCGCTGCTGCGTAACGCCGAGGGCTGCGACGGCCAGGGCCTGTGCCAGTTCGGCTGTCCCACCGACGCCAAACAATCCACCAACGTCAGTTTCATCCCGCGTGCGCTGGATCGCGGAGCGTTCCTCTGGACCGGGTTCCGGGTCGACGAATTGCTGCGCGCGCGGACGAGCGGACCGGATGACATCCGCGGCGTACTCGCCCACGGCCGCAACGCCGCGGGCGAGACGGTCATGCTCACGGTCAACGCACGGGCCACCATCCTCAGCATGGGCTCGCTGCTGACACCCAACTTCTTGCGCGCCCAAGGCGTGAAGAACGCCTGGCTCGGGAACAACCTGTCGATCCATCCGGCCGGCGCCGTCACGGCCTGGTTCCCCGACCGCGAGTTCGACAATGGAGCGACCATCCCGCAGGGGTTCGGCGTCCACGATCTGCGCGAGGAAGGCCTGTTGTTCGAAGGCGGCACGATCCCGTTCTTGGCGCACGGGCTGCTCAACCCGCTCCAGGCGGAGGACTTCGTCCGCTTCGCCGAGCGCTACCAGCAGATCGCCTACTTCGGCATCCTGGTCAAGGACACGTCGCGCGGCAGGGTCCGGCGCGGGATCTCGCGCGACCTTCCCCTCGTCACCTACCGCCTGAACGCCGGCGACTTTGCGCGCTTCCGGCGCGGCATCGATCTGCTGGCGAAGATGTACCTGGCCGCCGGGGCGCGAGAGGTCTGGATTCCCGGCCCTGCGCGCATGACACGGATCGAGAACGAGCGCGAACTCGCGGCGTTCTGGGCCACCCATCCGAAGCCCCGGCACTTCCTCATCACCGCCTATCACCCGCTCGGCACCGCGCGCATCGGCGCGACGCCCGAGGGGGGTGTCTGCGACGACGAGCACCGGGTCTGGAACACGGAAGGCCTCTACGTGATCGATGGCTCGAGCGTCCCCGGTTCGCTCGGAGTCAATCCGCAGGTCACCATCATGGCGCTGGCGATCCGTGCGGCTCGGAAGCTCGGCGACCGGCTGTCCTCGTAGACCGGGATTGCGCCGCGGGGAGCCCCGCGGCGCACCCCCGCACGGGAAGGGAACGAGATGACCATCGGCATCGTCCTCGAGGAGACCATGAGCGGCTGGATCCGACTCGACGCCGAACCCGTCGAACAACCCTTCGCGTTCACGATCCGCGCCTTCACGCCGCGCGTGTTCTCACTGTCGACCCCGCGTGCGTTTCGCGGCGTGGTCCGCGTGGCCGGCCAGGAAGTGCCCACCCGCGGCGTCCTCACGATCCGGCTCGGGGGTCCGCACTACGAGCTCGATTTCGAGCACCCGACCTGGGGGGCCCTGCACGCCGAAGGCGAGAAGCGCTATTCGGCCCATCCCGCCAGGCTGGCGGCGTCGCTCGTCACCTGCCCGCTGACAATCTGTCGGAACGGCGAACCGGTCGGCCGGGCCGAAGTGGCCTACCGCGATTCGATGCTCGCGTTTCCGTTCCGAGCGCTGAAGCTCGTCGCGGAAGAGGACGCCTTCGGTCGCTTTGCCGAGCCGCCTCCCGAGGTCGCGTCGGAGCGCCGAGGCTAGGCGGCGGCGCGCGCCAGCACCGCGAGCATGTCCTCGCGGCCCGGTGCGTCCGATAGCGACTCGCGTTCGTGTCGCGTGTTGTAGCACGCGATGATCGGGCCGAAGAAGGCGGGATCGCGCATCAGGTCCTGCGGCGGATCGAGCAGATTCACGAGGCGCATGAAGCGACGCAGGACCGTGAGGTCGCTTCGGATCGCCGGCAGCAGCCCCTCCCGGACCACCGCGCGCAGGAACGCCTTCGGATCGTTGCGCCCATCCGGACCGACCACCCGGAAGGGATCTTCGCCGCGCCGCTGGGCCTGTTCGACGGCGATCGCGTCGCGGTCCTGTTGGACCTGCATCTTGTACCACGGGACCACCTCGCGCTCGACGGTTGCGTCGTAGGCGAGCACCAGCTCACGGCCGTCGCGTCCATGTTCGGCGACGGCGCTCGCCAGTCCGAATGCGCTCATCCACGCGAACGCACAGCCGCGACCGGTGATCGGGTTCGCGTGGATCAGCGCGTCGCCGATGGCCGCGAAGCCGATGACGCGCGGCTCGCCGTCCTCCACCAGGAAGCGCCGGACGTCGTTGAGGTTCGCCATCGCGTGGACGTCGGAGATCGGCTGCGCGGTCTTCGGATCCACCCACCCGGCCACGCGCGGGAGCGCAGCGGCCGCGGCCTCGAAGGCCGGTCGGTGCACGACGGCGCGCAGCGCATCGTCGTCGGGCGAGGCGGCGATCGTGACGGAGAAGATCCGCGCATCGCCCGGGAACAGGCCGATCTTCATGTAGCCGAGATCTTCGCCGACGATCGGTCCTTCGAGGGCGGGCGGCTCGATGCCGTCGAGCAGGCGGTAGAAGCGCGAGGTGTAGAAGATCCCGCACGGCTCGGAGTCCTGGCGGATCGGCTCGCAGCCGACGGCCTCGAGCCAGGCGCGGAGCTTCGAGCGCCTTCCGCTGGCGTCCACCACGAGATCGGCTTCGAGCCGCGTCTCGCCACCGCCGGGCGTGGCGATCCGGACGCCCGTCACGTGCGGAGGCGTCCCTGCCTCGGCCAGCAGTCCGGTCACCTCGACGCCGTCGCGGAAGTCCACGAGGCCGGTGTCGAGCACGTGCCGCCGCATCACCCACTCGAAGGTCACGCGCCGGCAGGCGAGCAGCACGATGTCGTCGTCGCCCGGCACCAGAGCCGCGTCCGGGAACAGGCGCCGGGCCATGTCGGCAAAGCGCAGCTCCTCGGCCCCGCACGCGAGCAGCTTCGCGAGCAGTTCGGGCGCGTGGTCGCGGATCAGGTTGCGCAGCCGCCCGAGCAGCGCGTGGCTGTGGCGCACCTGTGGCGAACCGCGCCGCTCCCACTGCTCGAAGGCCTCGACGTGGCTGTCCGGCATGGGAGATGCGTCACCCTCGAGGATCGTCACCCGATGCCCGTCCCGCGCGAGCGCAAGACCGGCTCCCAGGCCCGCGACGCTCCCTCCGATCACGACGATGTGTTGCTGCGGCGGGGACATCTGTCCTTCTGCTCTAGGAGGCCTTGCTCGCGCGCTTGGCCGCCATCTCCTGGTTGTGTTTCTGCATCTCGTTGCCGATTGCCTGGGTCAACGCGCCGATGAAGGTCGGACGGTTCTCGATGGCCCAGTCCATGCTCGCGCGCAGCGGCTCGCACAGGCCCTGGAAGCGCGGCGCCACGTAGCGCGCGAAGAGCTCGTAGCTGTGCTTCGTGCGCTCGAAGTTCGCCCAGTTGTGCGCGAGCGTGAGGAAGGTGCCGAAGCCGCCGGATTGCTCCCAGCACTTCTCGAGCTGGTTGGCCGCGTCGTCGGGATCGCCGATCACCGCGAAGCCGGATGCATTCAACGCGTCGATCGCGTCGTCTACGCCGCCCGGCGGAGCGAGCGGCAGCGCCGCCACCTTCTGGAAGTAGTGGAGCCAGTCCTGCAGGCCGTAGCGCACGTCCGCACGCGCCTGGTCGCGCGTCTCGGCGATGTGCATCGGACCCGTCAGTCGCCAGTTGCGCCGGTCGACCGTCTGGCCGTGCTCCGCGGCCTTGGCGGTGCAGATGCCCCAGTTCGTCGCCAGCGCGTTGAAGCCGCCGGTCGTCGTGGCGCCGATCGACAGCATCGAGAGGCCGTGCTTGCCGGCCGCGCGCGCCCCCGCCGGTGAGACCTGGGAGGCCACGGCGATCTCGACGTGGGGCTCCGTGAACGGCCGCAGTTGCAGGCGTGCATCGCGCAGCGTGAACCAGTTGCTTTCGTGGCTGACGGTCTCGCCGGAGAGCAGCGGCACCAGCACGCCGATCGCCTCATCCATGCGGTCGCGCTGCGTCTGGACGTCGATGCCCATCATGAAGGCGTCCGAGGGCAGCGAGCCGGGGCCGACGCCGAACAGGACGCGCCCGCGGGTCATGTGGTCGAGCTGGTTGATCCGGTCCGCGACCATCAGCGGGTGGTGGTACGGAAGCGAGACGACGCCGGTGCCGAGCCGGATGTCCCGGGTCCGCTCGGCGACGGCTGCGATGAACAGCTCCGGCGACGCGATCAACTCGTAGCCGGCCGAGTGGTGCTCGCCGATCCAGACCTCGTCGAAGCCGAGGCGATCCATGTGCTCCACGAGTTCCACGTCGCGGCGGTAGGCCAGATAGGGATTCTCGTGCGGCGGGTGGAAAGGCGCGATGAAGGCGCCGAAGCGCAGGCGGCGGGCTTGGTTCATCCGGAATCTCCTCGTCGGGCGGTCGCGCTCGTGTCGAGCAGGCCGCCGAAGATCACCTCGAAGAACTGATCGCGGATCGTCTCCGCCGGAAGCTCGCCCTCGGCGAACACGTTGCCGGAGAGGATGGCGCCGGCCGTGGAGAGCACGACGGCGCTGGCGAGCCGCGGATCGATGCCGCGTCGGAACTCACCGCGCGCCTGGCCGCGGCGCACGATCGCCTCGATCAGGGCCGGGAACGCTCGCCCCCGGGAGTGGGCGGCCTCGATCGCGACCGGATTGCTGAAGAACTCGCGCACCATTGCGCGCATGACGTCGGCGTGGGCCACGAGCCGGCCGATCATCTGATCCACCAGGCCGCGCAGCTCGTCGGCGGCGGACGTGTCGGGCCCGCGTCCGTCGTTGCGGAACTCGTCCGCGACGCGATCGCTGAACTCGTAGAGCAGGGCCGACTTGGTCGGGAAATGCAGGAAGAAGGTCGCGCGCGCGACGTCGGCGGCGTCGCAGATCGCCTCGACGGTGACGGCGTCGAAGCCGTGGCGCTCGAAGAGGCTCAAGGCCGCGTCGTAGATCTCGCGCCGGGTCCGTTCCTTCTTGCGGGCGCGGCGCGAGGGCTCGAGGGTGCGCAAGGCAGCCTTCATGATCGCCATATCCTACTCCATGAGTAGACTGGAGTCTATCGGAGCCATTATCGATGCGACCGTGCCGATCCTCGCGGCTCGCTGCGATCCCTGCGGAAGCGCGTGTGATAGCTTGCGCGCTCCCGCCGGACCCGCCCCCCGGAGCTGCGCCGTGATCCGCCTGCATACCGCCCGGACCCCGAACGGCCGCAAGGTCTCGATTGCGCTCGAGGAGATCGGGGTTCCGTACGAGCCGGTCTGGGTGCAGCTCGATCAGCTCGAGCAGATGGCGCCGGCGTTCCGGGCCCTCAATCCGAATCACAAGATCCCCGTGCTCGAGGACGACGGCGTCGTGGTCTGGGAATCCGGCGCGATCCTGCTCTACCTCGCCGAGAAGTACGGCCAGTTGCTGCCGGCGGATCCGGTCGGCCGGATCCATGCGATCCAGTACGCGTTCTTCCAGACCGGCGGGATCGGCCCGAACCTCGGCCGTCTCGCGGCGCAGCTGCGCAAACCGATCCCCGAGCGCAGCCGGGAGGTGGTGGAACTGTTCGGCGACGAAGTCTCGCGGCTGCTCGTCGTGCTCGACCAGATCCTCGCCGACGGCCGCCCGTTCCTGGCCGGCGAGTACTCGATCGCCGACATCATGCACTACCCGTGGCTGACGATCCTGCTCGACATGAAGGCGCCGCCGCTGCTCGAGCGCGAGCGCGTCGTCGCGTGGCTGGAGCGGATCGGCGAGCGGCCGGCGGTCCAGCGCGGCATGGCCGTGCCGTAGCCGCCGGCGCACGCGTCGAGAATGGGGGTCGTCAAGAAAGGGGTCGGGTTCGTTTCGTCAACTTTCCCTTTGGGAAAGTTGACGAAACGAACCCGACCCCTTTCTTGACGCGTTCAGCGCCCGCGAAATATGGGGGGGCGCTTTTCGAGGAAGGCGGTGACGCCCTCGCGCGTATCGCGGCTCGCGAAGTTCACCGCCTGGGCCGTCGCCTCCCAGGCGAGCGCCTCCGCCAGGCTCAGCGACGACGCATTCGTGAGCATCCGCTTGGTCATCTGCAGCGCGATCGGCGGGCCGTTCGCCAGCCGCAAGGCCCAGTCTGCGACGAAGGCGTCGAGCTCAGCGTCGGGAACCACGCGGTTCACCAGACCGAGCTCGTCGGCGTCGCGGGCCGATAGCAGATCGCCGAAGAACGCGAGTTCCTTGGCCTTGTGGAGGCCGACGAGGCGGGGCAGCAGCCACGTGCCGCCGAAGTCGACCGACAGCGCGCGCCGGGAGAAGATCTCGGAAAAGCGCGCGTTCTCGCTCGCGACGATCAGGTCGCAGCCCAGCGCCAGGTTCATCCCGGCCCCGACCGCGGCGCCGCGAACCTTCGCGATGACGGGTTTCGAGACCTCGTGCAGCGCGATCGCTGCGGCGCTGACGGGCTGCATGCCGTGGAGAGGATGCGCATCGATCGCGACGCCGCCCAGGTCGGCGCCGGTGCAGAAGTCGCCGCCGGCGCCGGTGATCACGAGGACTCGATCGGCCTCGCGCTGGGTCACCTCCTGCAGCACGCGCCGCAGCTCCTCCCACATGCCGGCGGAGATCGCGTTCTTGACGTGCGGGCGGTTCAGCGTGAGCGTCACGACGCCGGCGTCGCTGCGCTCCACCAGGATCTCGGGCGCCGTCGGCGTCGTCATCGGAGCACGCTGTGCGGATCCATCGAGGCTCCTCTCGGGCCGCCATCCCGCCGCGCACGCCGCAGGCCGAGCGGTCATTTGAGTTTCTGATCGTTACCCCATATGTTACCGGCCGTCCATCCGTCCTGGTTTCGTTCCGATCGGAGGCTTCATGTTGCTCGCCCCCCCGCTTCGCTCGAGTCTCGACGTCCGTGCGCCGGAGTTCGAGGAGAATCGCGCGGCCATGCTCGAGCGGCTCGCCGAGATCGACCAGCTCCTCGACGAGGCCGAGGCGGGCGGCGGGCCACATCACCACGAACGGCTGGCCAAGCGTGGCAAGCTGCCGGTGCGCGAGCGCATCCACCTGGCGCTCGATCCCGACAGCCCCTTCCTCGAGATCAGCTCGCTCGCCGGATACAACTCCGACTACACGATCGGCGGCGGCGCCGTGCTCGGGATCGGCGTGATCGCCGGCGTCGAGTGCGTCATCTTCGCCAACGATCCCACCGTGCTCGGCGGTGCGCTCACGCCCTACGTGGCCAAGAAATGGATGCGCGCGCTCGAGATCGCGCGCGACAACCGCATGCCCTATGTGAGCTTCGTCGAGTCCGCCGGCGCGGACCTGCGCATGGAGCCGCGCGACGAGGGGCCGGGCGCGAAGCGGCGCAAGGGCGCGAAGACGCTCCACTTCGCCGAGACCGGGCGCTTCTTCTACGAGATGATCGAGCTCTCGAAGCTCCGGATCCCGACGGTGTGCGTGGTGTTCGGGTCCTCGACGGCCGGCGGCGCCTACCAGCCCGGCATGTCGGACTACAACATCGTGATCAAGAACCAGTCGAAGATCTTCCTGGCGGGCCCTCCGCTCGTGAAGATGGCGATCGGCGAGGACTCCGACGACGAGACGCTCGGCGGCGCGCAGATGCACGCGGAGGTGTCGGGTCTCGGTGAGTACCTGGCCGAGGACGAGCGCGACGCGCTGCGCCTGTGTCGCGAGGTCGTGTCGCATCTCAACTGGCGCAAGGCCGGTCCGCCGCCCGCACCGGTCGTCGAAGAGCCTTTGCTCGATCCCGAGGAACTGCTCGGCATCGTGAGCCCGGATCTGCGCCGCCCGGTCGACATCCGCGAGGTGATCGGTCGCGTCGTCGACGGTTCGCGCTTCGAGGAGTGGAAGTCGCGCTACGGCACCACGCTCGTCTGTGGCTGGGCCCGCATCCAGGGCTATCCGGTCGGCATCCTCGGCAACAACGGCGTGCTGACGCCGGAGTCCGCCGAGAAGGGCGCCCACTTCGTCCAGCTCTGCAACCAGATCGACGTGCCGCTGCTGTTCCTGCAGAACCTGACGGGTTTCGTCGTCGGCCGGGATCCCGAGCACGCCGGCATCATCAAGAAGGGCTCGCAGCTGATCAACGCGGTCACCAACTCGACCGTGCCGCATCTCACCGTGATCATCGGCGCCTCCTACGGCGCCGGCACCTATGCGATGAGCGGCCGCGCCTTCAACAACCGCTTCACGTTCATCTGGCCGAGCGCGAAGATCGCCGTCATGGGGGGCAAGCAGATCGCCGGCGTGATGTCGATCGTGCGGCGCGGGCAGGCGGCCCGCAAAGGCGAGCCCTTCGATGAAGAACTCGATGCCAAGATCGTCGCGATGGTGGAAGCCATCCAGGAGAAGGGCTCGATCGCGCTCGAGGCGACGGGCGCCATCAGCGACGATGGCATCGTCGATCCGCGCGACACGCGCACGGTGCTCGGGATCTGCCTGTCGGCGGTTCGCAACCAGCCGATCGAAGGCGCCCGCAGCTACGGAGTGTTCCGCCTGTGAGTTTCACGACGCTACTGGTGGCCAATCGCGGGGAGATCGCGCGACGCATCTTCCGCAGCGCTCATGCCATGGGCATCCGCTGCGTCGCCGTCTACGTGGACGCCGACGCCGACGCGCCGCACGTCGCCGCGGCCGACGAGGCCGTGCGGCTCGCGACCTCCTATCTCGACGGCAAGGCGATCCTCGACGCCGCGCGTGTCACCGGCGCCGGGGCGATCCACCCCGGTTACGGCTTCCTGTCGGAGAACGCCGCGTTCGCGAGCGACGTCCTCGCCGCGGAACTCGTCTGGGTGGGACCGTCGCCCGAGTCGATCCGCCGGATGGGCGACAAGTTGGCCGCGAAGGCGCTGGCCGTCGAGGTCGGGGTTCCGACGCTACCGGGTTCCGAGGATCCCGCCGCGGCGGCGGCCGTCGGCTACCCGCTGCTGGTCAAGGCCGCCGCGGGCGGCGGCGGCAAGGGCATGCGCATCGTGACGGCGCCGGGCGAGCTCGAAGACGCCGTCGCGGCAGCGCGCCGCGAGGCGCAGAGTGGCTTCGGCGACGACCGCGTCTTTCTCGAGCGCTACGTTTCCCGCGCGCGTCACATCGAGATCCAGATCCTCGGCGACAGCCAGCGCCGCGTCGTGCATCTCGGCGAGCGCGAATGCTCGATCCAGCGGCGTCACCAGAAGATCCTCGAGGAGTCGCCGTCGCCCCGCGTCGATCGCTTCCTGCGCGAGGCGATGGGGGACGCCGCGCTGCGCCTGGCGCGTGCGCTCGGCTATTACTCGGCCGGCACGGTCGAGTTCCTGCTCGACGACACGACGGGCGACTTCTTCTTCCTCGAAGTGAATACGCGCCTGCAGGTGGAGCACCCGGTCACCGAATGCGTGACCGGCATCGATCTGGTGCGCGAGCAGCTCCGCATCGCGCAAGGCGAGTCGCTCGGCTACGAGCAACAGGACATCCGCTTCGAGGGAGCGGCGATCGAAGCCCGTCTCTACGCGGAGGATCCCGCGGCGGAGTTCCTGCCGGCGACCGGGACGCTCGCGGCGTTCGAGCCGGCGGCGGAACCGGCCGTGCGCTGGGATTCCGGCGTCGTCACCGGCTCGATCGTCGGAACGAGCTTCGATCCGATGCTGGCCAAGGTGATCGCGCAGGCCCCGACACGCACGGAGGCCGCGGGGCGGCTGGCTCTGGCGCTCGAGAAGCTGCATCTCGGCGGTGTCGTCACGAACCGCGACTTCCTGGTCGCGACGCTGCGCGCGCCCGAGTTCCTGGCCGGCGATACGACGACCGATTTCATCGCTCGCGTCGGCCCGGCGCGGCGCCTCGAGCCGAGCGACGAGGACCTGGTGTGGACCGCGCAGCGGGCGGCGCTGTGGCTCCAGGGCGCCCATCGCGCGGCGGCCGAGGTGCTGGGGTCCGCGCCGAGCGGCTGGCGCAATGCGCGCATGCCGGAGCAGCGCGTCGCGTTCGTGTTCCGGGAGCGCGAGCTCGAGATCCGCTACCGCACGCTGCGCGACGGGCGCTTCCGCTTCGGCGATGGGGCGCAGGCGCGCGTGCATGCGTGGAGCCCCGATGGGATCGACGCGGAGATCGACGGGCGGCGCATGCGGGCCCGCGTGACGCGCGCGGGCGATCGGCTCGTGGTCCAGGGGCCGCAGGGCGATCTCGACCTCGTCGTGAAGCCGCTCTTCGAGTTGCCGGGCGCCGCCGCAGTCGCCGGCGGCTTCGTCGCCCCGATGCCGGGCAAGGTCCTCGAGCTGCGCGTCGAACCCGGCGCGCGCGTTTGCGCCGGCGAGACGCTCGTGATCCTCGAGGCGATGAAGATGGAGCACCCGATGCGCGCCCCCGCCGACGGCGTCGTCTCCGAGGTCCGGGTCGCGGTCGGCGACCAGGTGGAGGCGGGCACGGTGTTGTTGGTCGTCGACGGCGACGCCGCCCAGGGAGAATCCTGATGGCCGATCCGATCCGCATCGCGAACTGCTCCGGCTTCTTCGGCGATCGCCAGTCGGCCGCGCGTGAGATGGTCGAGGGCGGACCCATCGACGTGCTGACCGGCGACTGGTTGGCCGAACTGACGATGCTGATCCTCGCCCGCACGCGGATCAAGCGGCCGGGCGGCGGCTATGCGCACACCTTCGTCAAGCAGATGGAGCAGGTGATGGGCACCTGCCTGGACCGCGGCATCAAGGTGGTCTCGAACGCCGGCGGCCTCGACCCCGACGGCTGCGCCGACGCCGTCGCGGAGGTGGCGCACAAGCTGGGCCTGCACCCGAAGATCGCGTACGTGCGCGGTGACGATCTCGTCCCGCGCATGCAGGAGCTGATCGCCGCGCAGCAGCTCCAGCACTTCGATCGCGACGAGCCGATCCGGGACGCATCGGCGTTCCTCACCGCCAACGCCTACCTCGGCTGCTGGGGGATCGTCGAGGCGCTCGAACAGGGCGCCGACATCGTGATCACCGGCCGCTGTACGGATGCCGCGATCGTGTGCGGTCCGGCGGCCTGGCACCACGGCTGGAGCCGCCACGACTGGAACCCGCTGGCCGGCGCCGTGGTGGCCGGGCACGTGATCGAGTGCAGCACGCAGGCCACAGGCGGCAACTATTCGTTCTTCACCGAGGTTCCGGGCATGGAGCGGGTCGGCTTCCCGTGGGCCGAGATCGCCGCCGACGGCTCTTCGGTGATCGGCAAGCACGACGGCACCGGGGGCCAGGTGTCGATCGGGACGGTGACGTCCCAGTTGCTCTACGAGATCGGCAGCCCGCACTACTTCGGCCCCGACGTCACGACGCGCTTCGACACCATCCAGCTCGATGCCGTGGCGCCGGACCGCGTGCGCATCTCCGGGGTGCAGGGGGAGCCCCCGCCCGCGACGCTCAAGGTCTGCATCAACCGCCACGGCGGCTTCCGAAACGACATGAACGTGTGTCTGACGGGCCTCGACATCGAAGCCAAGGCGCGGCTCGTCGAGGCGTCGTTCTGGCAGGCCTGCCCGTACCAGCCGGCCGACTTCGCGGCGGTGAAGACGCGTCTGATCCGGACCGACAAGCCGGATCCGGCGACGAACGAGGAGGCCGTGGCGATCCTGAAGATCAGCGCCAAGGATCCCGACGAGAAGAAGGTGGGCCGCGCCTTCTCGAATGCGGTGATCGAGCTGGCGCTCGCGAGCATCCCGGGTTTCTTCGGAGTGGGCGGCGGCCCCGGCGCCGGGCGTCCGTTCGGGGTGTACGAGCCGGCCCGTGTGCCGGCGCAGGTGGTTCCGCAGCAGGTGGTCGTGCTCGGCGGTGAGACGCGCGAGGTTTCGTCGGTGATCCCGCCGGCGCCGGCCTCCGTCACGCCGCCGCCGGAGCCGGCCGTCTCGGCCCCGGCCGGCGCCACCACGCGCGAACCGCTGGGACGCGTGTTCGGGGCGCGCTCCGGCGACAAGGGCGGCAACGCCAACCTCGGCGTCTTTGCGCGCAGCGACGAAGCCTGGGCGTGGCTCGACGGCTTCCTCACGATCGACCGGCTCCGCGCGCTGCTGCCGGAAGTCGCGCCGCTCGCGATCGAACGCCACCGGCTGCCGAACCTGCGCTCGCTCAACTTCGTACTCATCGGTCTGCTCGAAGAAGGCGTCGCGGCGTCGACGCGGCAGGATCCGCAGGCCAAGAGCCTCGGCGAATGGCTGCGCGCGCGCGTGGTGGAACTCCCGACGGCGCTGCTCCGTTGAGCACGCGGCGAGCCCGGCCCGGCGAGCGCGTCCGCTTTCCCGGCGTGCAGGCGCCGAAGCCGCTGCTGCCGCCCGAGACCGAGCGCCGGCTCACGGCCCGACAACGCGAGCTGCTCGACGAGCTGGAGGAGCTGTTCTCAGCGGAAGGCTTCGCCGACCTCACGATGGCGCAGATCGCGGCGCAGGTGAACTGTTCCCTGCGCACCCTCTACGGGATCTCCGCCAGCAAGGACGAGCTGGTCCTCACCGTCGTCGACCGGCGCCTGCATCGGATCGGCCGTGCGGCGATCGAACCGCTGCATGCCGCGATGTCTCCGCTCGAAGCGCTGCGCTCCTACCTGCGCGCCGTCAGCGAGGCGCTGCAGCCCACCACGGTCGGCTACGCGCGGGAGCTGGTCCGCATCTCCGGCGCTCCGCGTCTGGTCGATACGCACGAGAGCTACGTGATCGCCGTGACGCGGAGCCTGCTCGATCGCGCCGTGGCGGAGCGTCAGATCGCCGCCATCGATACCGCCGCAGTCGCCCACGTGCTCGGCGGACTCGGTCGCGAGTTCGCCCGGCCCGAGGTGGCGGAGACTCTGCGTGCGTCCCCGAAGGTCACGACCGACGCCGTCGCCGAGATCATCCTGCGCGGCCTCGAGCACGGCTGACCGGCCGACGAGCCGGGCAGCGCCGGTGCGGGGCGCCGTTACGACTTCGCCCAGGCGTCCAGCCGCTCCATCGTGTCGGCGTACTCCTGCACCAGCTCCTCCATCACGCTGCGGACGGACTTCACGTGCTGGAGCGAGCCGACGATCTGGCCGACGAAGTAGCTGGAGAGCTCGGCGGCGCCATGGCTCTTGTGCGCCGAGCGCGCGATGCGCGCCTGCGCCTCCCGGACCAGGCGCGGCTGCAGCGGCATCGGCAGCGGCCGGGGATTGGCGGGATCCTCCCACGCTTCCGTCCAGGCGCTGCGCAGCATGCGTGCCGGCTTGCCGGTGAGCGAACGACTGCGCACGGTGTCGCTCGACGACGCACGCAGGAACTTCTGCTTGACGACCGGATGGGTCTCGGCCTCCTCGGTGGTGAGCCAGGCGGAACCCATCCAGACGCCCTGGGCGCCGAGCGCCAACGAGGCGGCAATCTGGCGCCCGCTGCCGATGCCGCCGGCCGCCAGCACCGGAATCGGGGCGACGGCGTCGACGACCTCGGGAACCAGCACCATCGTCGAGATCTCACCGGTATGGCCGCCCGCTTCGGTGCCCTGCGCCACCACGATGTCGACCCCGGCTTCGGCGTGGCGGCGGGCGTGCTCGACGGTGCCGGCGAGCGCGGCCACCTGGACGCCGTGCTCGCGGCCCTTCTCGATCATCCACGGCGGTGGCGGCCCGAGCGCCGAGGCGATCAGCCGGATGCGATGCCGGAACACGAGATCGATCACGTCGCGCTGATTCTCGTAGCCGACACTGAACTCGGAGCTGACGTTCGCGCCGGGCCGCAGCGGCGGCACCTCGTGCCGAGCCAGCAGCTCGTCGACGAAGCGCCGGTGCTCGTCGGGGATCCGCGTCTCGAGCTCTTCTCGGGACAGACCACCCCGGTCACTGCCGACGAAGCGGGTCGGCAGCAGCAGGTCGACGCCGTAGGGCTTGTCACCGACCTGCTGTTCGATCCAGTCGAGCTCCATCTCCAGGTCTTCGAGCGAGTGCCCGGCGACGCCCAGCACGCCGAGACCGCCGGCTCGCGACACGGCCGCCGCGACGTCCCGGCAGTGGGTGAAGGCGAAGATCGGGAACTCGAGGCCCAGCTCGGCGGCGACACGGGTCTGCACGCGACGCTCTCCTCTATCCGCCGGCGATGGTCCGAGCGCCAGGCGGCGGCGGATCCTCCGGCGGGCCGGCAAAACACTGGGCGATCGACATCCAGCGTGTGGCGACCGGTCCCACGACCTCGAGCGGGGTGTCGGCGACGTGGCGTGTCTGGGCGACCACCTGGCAGAAGTCGAGCGCGTCGCCGCGGACGAACTCGTGCTCGTTCGGCTCGTTCCACTCCCAGAGCGCGCCCGATGGTGCGACGAGTCGCACGTACGGCGGCGGACCGGGCGCCGCGACGCGGCGGTTCGCGAAGGTCCAGCCGAAGGTCTTGACGCCGATCGTCGCGATGTGGCGCAAGCGATCCGTCGGCACGCGCGCCACCCCGGCGACGTCATAGACCGCCTGGCCGTGGGCCCACGTTTCCATCAGACGCGCGGTCGTGAACATGCGCACGCCCATGTCCGGACCGAACCATGGGAGCCGGCGCTCCGGGCCGGACTCCCCGAGCTGCTTCGCCATGTCGTGACAGGTGCGGATCCAATGGGCGAGCAGCTCGGCGGGGGCGAGGTGCCCATACTCGCGGCGCGCGAGTTCCGTGTTGCTGGCGCCGCCGACGATCGCCTGGATCAGCGCATCGCGGCGCGCGACGAAGGGTTCGCGGCCTGCGAGCGCGACGAGCGACACGCAGTCGAAGAAGTGCAGATGCGCGACGACGTCCCAGGGGGTCCACTGCTTGAACGCGGTCGGCCGGCTCCAGTCGGCTTCCGGCAACGTCGAGAGGAAGGCGTGCAGCTCGTCCGCCTCGGCGATCAGGTCCTGGCTCTCCTGCAACACGTCTTCGTCTCCTGCTATGCGTCGTCGCCGTCGTCGGCCCAGGTGGGCTTGCGGCGGGTCGCGAAGGCCGCGATGCCTTCCGCTGCCTCCCGGCTGCGGAACAGTTCGGCCGAGAGCCGGCTCATCTGCCGGAACGCATCGTCCTGCGGGAGGTCCGGCACCTCGTACACGAGCCGCTTGGCCACGCCGAGCGCTTCCGGACCGCCGAGGCGCAGGTCGGCGAGCACCTCCTCGATCGCCGCGTCGAGCTGATCCCGGGGGACCGCGCGATTGATCAGACCCATCTCCGCGGCCCGTGCGGCCGAGAAGCGGTGGCCGCGCAAGAAGGTCTCCAGGGCGTCGGCGCGCCGCAGCTTCGGGAGGCACACCACCGAGATGATGGCCGGGACGACGCCGAGGCGGACCTCGGTGAAGCCGAACTTCACGTCATCGGCGGCGATCGAGACGTCGAGCGCCGCGGCCAGCCCGTTGCCGCCCCCCACCACGTGGCCGGCGATGCGCCCGAGGATCGGTGTCGGCGAGGTCTGGATGCTGCGCAGCAGCTCGTCCAGGCCGACCGTCGCGGTGGCGCCCGGCGTGGCGCCGGCGCCCTGCTGCTTCAGGTTGGCGCCGGCGCAGAAGGTATTGCCCTCGTTGGTGAGGACGACGGCGCGAATCCTCGGGTCCGCGTTGGCGTCGGCGATGGCGTCGTAGAGGCCCTGCACGAGCGCGCCGCCGAGCGCGTTTCGGTGCT
Source organism: uncultured Pseudomonadota bacterium (assembly GCA_900696485.1). Taxonomy (GTDB): domain Bacteria; phylum Myxococcota_A; class UBA9160; order UBA9160; family PR03; genus CAADGG01. The sequence goes on along the minus strand of CAADGG010000100.1, from coordinate 46,050 downwards.
CGACATCGACCAGTGTCACCTTCAGCACGCCGCGTGTCGTGGTCCGCTGCACCGGGTCCATCGGAACTCCCCTGTTTCGAGCAAACCACGCGTTCGAGTGAACCGCACGTTCGAGCAAACCGTCCGATCGCGCGAACCGGAGGATGCTGACCCGCCTGCGGCACGCTTCTGGCCGGCCGCCGAGGTCGGTAATATCTTATCTAAACGATTATCCTCGTGTCAAATCCGGCCGGGCTCGATCGGCTCGGCAAGCGACGCCGCGGCCGACGTCGTCGGTCGTCATGCGACATCGGCGAGGAAGCGCGCGAAGAGCGGATCCACACGCTCCGGCGCTTCCCAGAACGGGGCGTGCCCGAGACCCTCGAAGATGTGGACCTGGTCGGCCCACAGGTTGCGGTAGCGCACCGCTGCGAGATACCCGGTGTCGACGAACGGATCGTCACCGCCGCACACGACGGCCAGCGGCAGTGGCGAGGTCTCGGCGATCTCGCGTCCGTCGAGATCGCGCCCGGCGAGCGCGGACTCGGCCATCCACCGGCGGAAGCGGCCATCGGCGCGGCGGGCCGCGGCGAGCATCCAGGGTTCGAGCGGGACGCCGGCGCCGATCGCCTCCTGCGCGTAGCAGCGCGCCTCGTCGTCGGTGAACGACTCCTGGAACGTCAATGCCATGTGTGGTGACGGGCGGAAGGCGGCGCCGATGTCGGCGCGCCCGGCCGGCGGTGTCCCGACGATCCAGGCGGCGATCGTGCCGGGCCAGCGCGCCATCAGTTCGAGAGCGATGTGCCCGCCGAGCGACCAGCCGACGAGAACCGCGCGCTCGATGCCGAGCGCGCCGAGGAATGCGATCGCGGCGTCGGCGAAGCCGTGGATCGAGTAGCTGCGTTCCGGGGCCGGCGCGTCCTGGCTCCCGCCGTGGCCCGGCAGATCGAACGCGAGCAGGCGATGCCGGGTGCACAACGCCTCGCTCGCAAGCTGCCGGGCGAAGATCTCCTTGCCGGACGAGTTGCCGTGCAGGAACAACACCGCCGGCCCGGCTCCCCCGCTGTCGACATGACAGATCCGGCCGTGCTCGGTCTCGACGTACTGCGCGGGGCGGTGCAAGACGATTCTCCGCTGGCGGTGGGTCGGCATGATACGCCGGCTTGGCCGCGGTCCGCCGCCCGGGGCGGCGCGACGACCTTCGACCACGGCGATCACGGCTTCCAGATGGGCCGTCTCTTCATGCCGGTCGAGCCGAACGGCTCGCATAGCGCCCGGTTGCTGCCTGCGCGGTCGGCTCAGAGCATCAGACTGGTGCTCGACAGCGCCGATTCGCCGGCCGCATTGAACGCGGACGCTCGGTGTGGCAGCGCGGTTCCGGAACGTCGGTACACCAGCACGAGCCGGACCGTCTCCGGATCGCCCGGCAGGCGCTCGACTTCGGCCGTCCACGGCACGTTCGACGACTGCCCGTCGAGGCAAGACTGGAGGTACGAGACCACCTCACGGCCCTCCCGCCAGAACGGATCCGACAGGTCGATCCGGCACTGCCGCGCGTAGCTTCCGGCGACCGGCTTCCACAGCCAGATCCCGTCGGTTCGGCCCGCCCCGAAATCCGCGAGTTCCACGCGGACGGCCGAGACCGAGCAGGCCAGCAGACCCGGCATACACAAAAATAGTATCATGAGCGCTCGCCGCAGCAGACGTTGCATCGCTCTCCCCTCCTCGGGGAGCGGACACTAGTCGGCGCAGGTGACGCGCATCTCTCGTTCCGCTGAACGCGCTCGTCATGAGCGCGACGTCATGAGCAGGGCGTCATCTGCCCGTATGCCTCGAGACGCACGCACGTCGCACGGTGAAGAACGGCGCTCGTCCGCGCGGTGCTTCGACGGCGCCGAGCTCTGCCGCGGGGCGGCATCCGGCGCTCACGGCTCCGCGTCGGACGAAGTCCGTGCGCCCGGCTCGGGACGTGCGGACACGAAGCGCCGCTTGCAGTCCGTGCAGCACCCGCGTACCTCACAGCGCGTGAGCCAGCAGGCATGCGGGCCGACCCGCGCCTCGAACAGGCGTTCCAGATGGTCCACGCGCGAGCTCTTCACCAGCACGACGTCGCCCGGTCCGAGGCGTCCGTGCAGGAACTCGTGCAGCTCCCAGACTGTCTCGAAGAGGCGCAGATCGCGGTCTCCGTTGACGGGGACCTCCTTGCGCACCCGCTGCGCCGCCGGGCCGACGAAGTAGACGTGCTCGGCGATCTCGAGCGCCCGGCGCGCCACCCGGCGATAGGGCCGGGCGGCCGCGCCTCGGTAGTCCGAGAGCGTCCCGATCACGATGATCTTGCGCCGCGCCCGCGCCTGTTCGAGTACGCGCAGACTCGCCTCGACGGTCCACACCGGCGCCTTGCGGGTGTCGAGCAGGAACGTGGCGCCGGACGGCGCCGGATGCGCCGTCATGCGATGCCGCCGTCCGGTGACGCCGTCGAGGCGCCGGACGCATTCGCGCAACGGCACGCCGCAGGCGAGGCCGACGGCGATCGCCGCGAGCACCGGATGGGTCATGTGCTCGCCGATCAATCCGGTGCGCAGCGGGAGCGACACCCCGGCGTGCCGGACGGTCATCGAAAGCCGCGTCGGGAAGGCGCACTGCACGTCGTCGGCCCGCACGTCTGCCGCCGGCGAAAGCCCGAAGCGCAGCACCCGGGCGCGCGTGTACGGCGCCATGGCGAGGACGGCCGGGTCGTCGGCATTCAGGATGGCGCACCCGCTGGCCGGCAGGCACGAGACCATCTTGCGCTTCTCTTCGGCGATCCCGGCCGGATCTCCGAAGGCCTTCCAGTGATCCATGCCGATCCACGTCACCACCCCGATGTTCGGCCGGAAGATGGCGAGCGCGGTATCGAGCGCGCCGGGTTGGTGTCCGCTGATCTCCTGCACGCAGTAGCGATGCCGCGGGCGCGTGGCGAGGATCGCGCGCGGGATGTGCGGGCCGGCGTTGCCGCCGAGTCCGCTCGCGTGGCCGGGCCCGAGAGCGGCCAGGACGTCGCCGATCAGCTTCGTCGTCGTCGTCTTCGCCACGCTGCCGGTGATTCCGACGAACGGGCGGCCGTGCAGTAGCCGGCGATAGATCGCCGCGGCGCGCGAGCGCCGACGGTCGCGGGCAGTCGGCGGGCGAAAGGACATCGACATGGACCCGCAGCTTCGCCGACCCGGCGTCGAGCGCGCAACTCGCCCTCGACGGGACACGGCCGGAGGAATCCGTACAGTCACGATTTCCGGCCGGGTACGGCAAGAGGAGGGGGAGAGATGCTCGATGACTACCAGACCATCTTCACGGAGCGCGGGAGCGCCTATCACGAGGCGATGACGCGCTGGCCGACGGCGCGCGAGGAGGAACTCCTGCTCCTCGTCCGCGCGCTGCAGCCGCAGCGGGGAGAGGTGCTCGTCGATGCCCCCGCCGGCGGCGGCTATCTCGCGGCGTGGCTGCCGCCCGGCGTGGAGTACGTGGCCGTGGAGCCCGCGTCCCCGTTCTTCTCCCGCTGCCCGGTCGATGCCGGCCATCGGCGCGTGCAGTGTCCGCTCTCCAAGATCGAACTGCCCGACGCTTCGGCCGACCTCGCGATCAGCCTGGCCGGCCTGCACCACGAGCCCCACGTGGATGGAGTCTTTGCCGAGCTCGTCCGCATCCTGCGGCCGGGGGGACGCTTCGGGATGGCGGAGGTGCAGCTCGGCTCGCCGGCGGCTCGTTTCCTGAACGGCTTCGTCGATGCGCACGGTCGCCTCGGCCACCACGGCGTGTTCTTCGATGACACGCTCGCCGACCGGCTGCGGGAGGCCGGGTTGCGCGACGTGTCGCTGTCCCTGGTGCCGCTGCATTGGCGCTTCCCGGACCAGCCGGCGATGATCCGCTTCGTACGGCTGCTCTTCGGCATCGATCGCGCGACGGACGCCGAGGTCGCCGCGGCGATCGAGGACCTGCTCGGCAGCGAGTCGCTGCCGGACGGTGCCGTGGCGATGCGCTGGCAACTGCTCACGGCGACCGGGCGCAAGGCGGGCTGACGAGCGATGGCGGATCGCTGGCGGCCCTACCGGCTCTGGCTCGCCGACCGGCTCTACGCCGCCACGCGGCGCGCCAGCGGACGGCGCATTCTGGTGCTGCGCCATCCGGATCAGCTCTGTCACTACAACGACGACCTGCTCGCATGGCTGCGACGGATCGCACCGGCCGCGGCGGGGCTCTTCGAGCTGCGCCGCGTCGGCTTCGTGCCGAAGGATCCCGGCCGCTATGCGCTGTTCGTGCCGTGGTTGCAGGATCCCCTTCGCGAGCGCTTCCCGGCCGCGTACGAACAGGTGCGGCGCGTGCAGGACGCGGTGCGCGCCGCCGGCGGAGCGGTCGTGAATCCCGTCGAGAACCTGTCCCACTCGATCAAGACCGTCGCGTCGGCGAAGCTGCGTGCAGCAGGGGTCCCGATGCCGGAAGTCGTGCCGGTGCCGCCATCGCGCACGCTGCCCGCGGGATGGTCGTTCCCGGTGATCGCGCGCGAGGATCTCCGGCATGGCGGTCCGATGATCCTGTGTCGCAACGAGCAGGAGCTCGCGCGCGTCCCGTGGCACGAGCTGCGCGCGCCCGTGCTGGCGGCGTTTTGCGACGCGCGCAGCGAAGACGGCCTGTTCCGCAAGTGGCGCTATGTGGTGGCCGGGGACGGCGGCGCGCCCCGGCATCTCGTCGTCAGCCGTGACTGGGTGGTGAAGGCGGACGGGCGCATCGAGGACGAAGCCGCCCTCGCCGAGGAACTCGCCTACACGAGATCCGCGCAGGATCCGCACCGCGAGCTGCTGGTCCGCGGCGCCCGCGCGCTCGGTCTCGACGTCGTCGCCTTCGACTACGCGCAAACCCGGGACGGCAAACTCGTCGTCTTCGAGCCGAATCCGTTCGCCGTGCTGTGGGCGCCGTTCAACGATGCACCGCGCTACCGCTACCAACGTCCCTGCGTCGAGCGGCTGTACGCCACGCTCTGCCGTTTTTGGCTCGATCGCGCCGGCCTTGTCGCCGACGCCCCGGCGCTGCAGGCGATCCGCGACGGGCTTCCCGATCGCGGCGCGGCGCTTCCGGTTACGAGCTGAAGAGGCGCGCAAGCCAGCCCGCGCGCCGGGCCGGACGGTCGTCCAGCGCCAGGAGCGCGGCCGTGACGCGATCGGCGAACCAGAGCTTGGCCGGGCGCTGGGCGGCGTTGTAGCGCCGCGGCGCCGAGAGCAGCGTCGGATTCGTGTTGATCTCCCAGATCTGGAGTTGGCCGTCGAGGATGGCGTAGTCGACGCGGCCCCACTGAATTCGCGCCAGCGTGAACAGCTCGCGCAGCCGCTCCTCGTGGGGATTGGCGAGCTGGAAGGCGCGGTTCTCGGCGATCATCGCCGGCTCGGCGAGGCTCGGCGCCTTCACCTCCCACGCGCGGCCGAACATCACGTGGTGGGCCAGGATGCGCTCGCCGACGATCATCGCGGCGTACTTCCGGTAGAGCCCGTCCGGCGCGATCGTGTCGGCGAACTCGACGATCAGCAGCTCCTCGTCGCGCCGGCCGGCGTGCCGCAATTCCGCTTGGGCAGCGTGCAGGGTCGCGGCATCGGGCAGCAGCGGCGTCAACGCCCCGCGGTGCTCGAGGGCGTCGCGGAGGAACACCGGAAAGCGAAGGTTCGCGTCGGACTCGGAGAGCCGACGGACGTCGAAACGGTTCCAGCCGCGCTCACGGAGCGTGCGCAGCAGCTCGAAGCGGCGCATCGAGACGCCCGGCCGGTTCAGCAGCCGAACCCGATCGCCCCGTGCGGCCAGCGCGTCCCACAGCTCGGCGGCGATCGTCGTCGGTTCCGGCGCCAGCCGATCGACGTCGGCGAACAGGAAGGTGCCGTCGGGCAGCGCCGCGGCGTTCGGCCGGTCCTCGTACGCGAGCAGGCGCACGTGGCGCCGCAGCGGCGCGCCCCAGTCCTTGAGGAACAGTCGCATCGGGGCCGTGCGGGCGGCTGCCGTCAGGTAGTAGATCATGGCTCCTCGTTGCTGCGCAGCTTCCCCGGCCCCGGTGCCGGCCGCAACCCGGCCGGTTCCGTTGGAGTCCGTCCGTCTCGACGCGCGTCGTCCTCGGCGCTACTCGTCGCGGCCGTGCGAATGCTTCCTCGGATCCCCATGCTCCGTCGCCGCGCCGCCACGCGCAGCGGTCACGTCGCGATGTTCCATCACGGCCGCTGCGGGAGCAGCGTGCTCGGGGATCTCCTCGACCAGCACTCGGCGCTGCGTTGGGACGGCGAGGTCTTCAACTTCAAGCGCTCGTTCTGGACCGAGCGGGCGACGGCCACCGAATGCGCCGATCCTCTCGCCGTGCTCGAGCGACGCGTCGAAAAGTCCCGCAAGTCGATCTACGGCTTCGAGTGCAAGTTCTATCACGCACGACGGATCGGTTTTTCACTCGAGGAACTCGTGCCGGCCCTCGAAAAGCGCGGCTTCACGCGCTTCGTGGTGCTCGATCGCCGCAACACGCTGCGCAAGGTGGTGTCGAGCCTGGTGGCGGCTCGGCGCGGGTCGGCCCGATTGCCGGCCGGCGTCGTCGCGCCGTTGCTGCGCGTCCACGTGCCGGTCGATGCGGTGCCGATCGATTCGACCTGCAAGCCGCTCGTCGAGCTGCTGCGCGAGTATCAGGACAGCGTGTGCCGCATCGAAACGCTGCTGGCCGATCGTCCGCTGCTGCGGCTCCGCTACGAAGACGATCTGGCGCAGGATCCGCTGGCCGGCTACCGCACCGCGTGCGACTTCCTCGGGCTCGCCGTCGAGCAGCCCGAGGTGCGCTTCAGTCGCACCACGCCTCATCCGTGGCGGCAGGTGGTCGAGAATCCCGAAGCCGTCACCGCCGCGCTCGCCGGGACCGAGTTCGAGTGGATGACGGCGGAGGACTGAGCTGAGCGGCCTCACGAGCATTCTCCGGCTCTACTTCGCGAGTTCACGCTCCCGGTCGTTGGCGATCGTCGGCTGCCTGCTGCTCGCGGCGCTGTTCGAGGGCGTCGGCGTCGCGGCGCTGCTGCCGCTCGTTACGGTGGCGGTCGGCGATGCCGCGGAGGTCGGCGCCTTCGGTGCCGCCGTCGGAGACGTCCTCGCTCGGCTCGGGATCGGGCAGTCGCTCGGTGTGCTGCTGGGCATCGTCGCCGCCGCGCTCGTGCTGAAATCCCTGGTCCAGGCCGGTGCGATGATCTACGTCGGATTCGCGTCGGCCGAACGGGTCACCGAGCTGCGACGGGCCGTGGTCGCCGCGCTGCTCGAGGCGCGCTGGAGCTTCCTGCTGCGCCAGCGCATGGGGCGACTCTCGACGGTCCTGGCCAGCGAGTGCAGCCGCGCCGGCGAGCTGTACGTGCAGACCGGCACGTTGCTCGCCTTGTCGATCCAGGGTGCCACCTACCTCGGCATCGCGCTGTTCGTGTCGTGGCAGGTCGCCCTCGGCGCCGTGCTGGTCGGCGGCTTCGTGATGGTGGGAATGCGCTCCTTCGTGCAGTACGCGCGGCGCAACGCCGCCAAGGCGGTGACCGTGCAGAAGCGGTTGCTGTCGATCTTCCTCGACGCGCTGCGCAGCGTGAAGCCGCTCAAGGCGATGGGCCAGGAGCGGGTTTTCGCGGCGTTGCTGAATCGCAATATCTCCCAGGCCCGGCGCCTGCAGCGCCGCGCGGCGCTGAACCGCGAGGCGATGTCGAGCATCCAGGACGCCGTCGGGACGCTGGTGCTGTGCGCCGCCTTCTACGTGCTCTGGACGCTTCGCGTGGCGCCGCTTCCGGAACTCCTGGTGTCCTCGTTCCTGCTGGTGCGGATCCTCGGGATGCTCGGCAAGCTGCAGAAGGCCTATCAACGAGCCGTCGTCCTCGAGCGCGCCCACACGGCGACCGCGGAGCTGATCGAACAGGGCCGGCTCGATCGCGAGCCCAACGCGGGCACCCGGACGCCTCGCTTCGAACGCACGATCCGCTTCGACGGCGTCGAGTTGCGCCACGCCGAGACGTTCGCGCTCGACGACGTCACGCTCGAGATCCCGGCCGGTCGCTGCACGGTGTTGCTCGGTCCGTCCGGCGCCGGCAAGACGTCGATCGTGGACCTCGTGCTCGGGCTCTACCGTCCCACGGCGGGCCACGTGCTCGTCGATGAGGTCCCGCTCGAGGACTTCGACTTGCAGGCGTGGCGGGCCGGCATCGGTTACGTGCCGCAGGATCTCGTACTGCTGCACGACACGATCCGCGCCAACGTGACGCTCGGCGACGAGAGCTTCACGGACGCCGACGTGCTGCGTGCCCTCGAGCAGGCCGGAGCTTCCGACGTGGTGGCCGCCCTGCCCGAAGGTCTCGACACGCGCGTGGCGGAAGGCGGCGCGCGCTTCTCCGGCGGTGAGCGCCAGCGCATCGCGCTGGCCCGGGCGCTCGTGCGCCAGCCGCGGCTGCTGGTGCTGGACGAGATCACGAGCGCTCTCGACGAGCAGACGGCGCAGGCGGTGGCGACCCAGATTCGCACGCTGGTCGGAACCACGACGGTGCTGGCGATCACCCATCAGCCCGCGGTGCTGGCGATTGCCGACGTCGTGCATCGCGTCGAGAAGGGTCGGGTCGTCGAGACCGCCGTTCCGGAACGCTACGCCGATCCGGATGTCGCATGAAGGTCGCCGTGTGCCTCTGCACCTGCGATCGCGAGGCCCTGCTGCGGGAGTGTCTCGCGGCGGTGGCGCACGCGCTGCGGACGGCTCCGCCGGACGCCGAGGTCACCGTGTTCGTCGTCGACAATCGGCCGGGGGGCGGTGCTGCGGCGGTCTGCGAGGCGCTGCGCACGGAGTTTCCGTGCACGCTGCAATACGCAGCCGAACCCGAGCGCGGGATCTCCTTCGCGCGCAACCGCGCGGTGGCCGAGGCGCTCGCCTGGGGGGCGGACTTCGTCGCGTTCCTCGACGACGACGATCTGCCGGATGCCGACTGGCTGCTGCGGCTGCTCGCCCGGCAGCAGGAGACCGACGCAGACCTGGTGTTCGGGACGTGGCGATGGCCGGCGGACTTCGCATTGCGGCCGTGGCAGCGCGACATCAAGTTCTTCCGCGCGGCGGACTTCGAGAAGCGCAACCGCTTCGGGCTGCCGGCCGCGGCCGGCACCTTCAACGTGGCGATCCGCAGTGCGCTGCTCGAGCGGATGGCCGCCGACGGGCCGTCGTTCCGGCGCCAGTTCGCGCTCGCCGGAGGAGGGGACACGGACTTCTTCGTCCGCGCTCACGCGGGTGGCGCCCGCCACGCCGTGGCGCTCGACTCGCGCGTGACGCGTCGCTGGGAGCCGGCCCGGACGACGCTGCTCGGCGTCTTGCGGCGCGCGTTCCGGGTCGGCAATACGAGCGCACTCCAGGATCGCGAGACCCTGGATGAGCCGCGCTGGCGACGCAAGCGCCGGCGCGTCGTGCTGCGCCTCGCCCGGGCGCTGCTCGTGACGCCGTGGTATCTGCTGCCGTCCCGGCGCTTCGCGCGCCATGCCTTCCTGCTCGCGCGCTTCTCCGGGGACGCCTACGGGCGCTGGATCGGCGGTGAGTTCCGCTACTACGACGGGGAGCGGTCGCGAACGCCGCCGGACGCCGCGGGCCCGAACGCGAGCTCGCGATAGCGCGCGAACGCGCGCTCGACGGAGAAGTCCCGCGCGCGGTCGATCCGCGGTTGGCGCGCCGGAGGGTCCGCGAGCGTCTCGAGAATCGCCTTGCCGAGCGCCGTCGCGTCGCCGACCGGGACCAGCGGGCCGTGGCGGCCGTCCTCGAGGATCTCGCGGGGGCCGGTGGGGCAGGCGGTGCTCACGACCGGCGTGCCGCACGCCATCGCCTGGATCAGGACACCCGGCAAGCCCTCGTAGCGCGATGACAGCACGAACACCGCCGCGTGCGCCATGTACGGGAACGGGTTCAGCACGAAGCCGTGCAAGCGGACGTCGTCGCGGATGCCGAGTTCGTCGGCGAGTTCGAGCAGGTGGCGAGAGCGCCGCTGCCGGCTCCGCCCCTCCTGCTGGCCCAGGATCAAGAGCCGGCACGGCCGCTGCCGGTGCACGTCCGCGAAGGCGCGCAGCAGCGTGACGAAGTCCTTCTGGTCCGAGCTGCGCCCGGCACTCAACACGACGGGCGGAGCGCCGGGACGGAACCACGGGTCGTCGAGCGGCTCGCGCAGCGCCACCTCGAACTCCGGGCCGATGACCGGATTGTGGATCGCCAGCACCTGCGCACGGGGCAGCGAGAGCTGGTCGGCCACGTCGTCCGCGAGATCCTCGGAAACGGCGACGACGTGGCTCACGAGCCGGTAGCCCCGTTTCATCAGCGGGATCATCCGCCGGAACCGGAACTCGGGCTGATCGGCGAGCTTGGCCCCGATCGAGATCCGCTCGGTGACGATGCTGCGGGTCGGGGTGCGGCTTGCACGCGTCGCCATCGCCGCCAGGAGGTTGACGCGCGGAGTCGCAGCGATCAGGCACGCAGGGCGCTCTGCCTCGAGATAGCGGGTCAGCGCCGGCAGGCAGCGGGCATAGCGGAGCCAGCGCCCGGACCAGAGCTGGTCCACGGCCACGGCCGTCGCCAGATAGGCGCCACTGGAGCGCGCGAAGCGGCACGTCTCGAGGGCGCTGCCTGGGTCGAGCTCGAGCAGCCGGACGCGCGCCGGAACGATCGGCAGCAGCTCTCCCTCTTTTCGACACACGAGAACGTCGGCGTCGTACCCGTGACGAGCGAACTCGCCGGCCAGCACCAACGTCATGCGCTGGACGCCGCCTCCTTCGAGGTTGTCGAGGAGGAACGCGATGCGGCCCGCCGATCCCGACTGGACGGTGGTCGTCACGGCGCCGCAAAGCCCGCGCGTTCGAAGTCGAACGGGAGCGGAGGGAAGCCGCCGTTCTCGGCGCGGCGCAGTTCGGCCGGGCCCAGCGGACCCCCGAACTGCGCCTGGCGCATCCGGATCCGGCAGCGCCCCTGTTCGACGGTGAGCGTCGTCAGCAGCGCCCAGTCTTCGTCGGAGAACGGCTCGCCTCCGAAACCCGCGACGCCAGCGATCATGTGCTCCCACTCGTCGTCGACGACCCGTGCGCACGCGGCGGCGATCGCATCGTCGATGCCGCCGCGGCCGGCCAGCGAGCAGCCGGCGGTGTAGAGCGTGCAATAGCCGCCTTCGGTGAAGGCTTCGGCACGCCGGCCGAAGACTCCGTGCTCCGCGCGGTGTCGCGCGCGCAGTGCGGCGAGTGCGAGATTCTCCGGCCACTCGGACTGCGCGAGCCGCACGGCGTCGAGCGGCGGATCGGCCGGCGGCCGCCACTGGTCGTAGACGTTGGCGAAGGCCTGGAAGTGGGCGGTCTCCGTCTGGACGCCGTCGGCGAGCGCGGTCAGCTCGTTGCGATCGCGCTCGCTGCCGAGCCGCCGAGCGAGCGCGTCGAAGGCCTGCATGCGGGGCAAGACGCCGTCGAAGAGTTCCTTGCGACATTGCCGCGCGAGCCACGCGAGATCGCTCTCGCGGGTCCGCATCGGAGCGTCCCAGTAGGCGCGGAACACGGCGGCCTCACCGGCCCACAGCGGTGCATTCGCAGCCACCAGCCGGCGCAGTCCGAGCGGCGCCGGGCTCCGCGGCTCGCCGCCGGCACTCATCGGCGGACCGCCACGAGTTCGGCATAGCGCGCAGACTGCAGCACGCCGGGCGCCGACTCCTCACGCGCCAGCGCGCCGGCGATCTGGCGCACCTCGAGATGTTCGATCGCGAGCCCGGCCGCCTCGACGAGTGCGATCAGGTCCCGCTCCGTCCCGACCGGGTACGAGATGCCCGCCGCGGCGAAGCGGCGCGCGCGGGCGCCGATCTCGGCCGGATCGAGTGCGAGCAACGGAACACGCTGCGCCTCAGCCACTGCGCGCGCAGCGAATGCATCGGCCTGCGCCGCAGAGACGCTCGCCGGGGCGCCGGCGTCGCCATCGATCCGCGTCACCGTCACGAGAGATCCGCCGGGCCGGAGCAGTTCGCGCCAGCGGGCCATCAGCTCCGCCTGGGCCGCGCACGGGAAGCTGCGCAGCACCGAGTGCGTGCAGACGAGATCGAACGCCTCGGGCTCGCGAACCGCGAGCAGATCATCGGCCCGCGTCCGCACCGGGACGCCCACCTGCGTGCCGTACCACGCGCACAGCAGCAGCGGTGTCGGGCACAGGTCGACGACGGTCGGCTCGACGTCGAGGCCCGCGCTCCGGTGCGCCTCGATCAGGACCTCGAGCATGCCGGAATCCGCCGCGCCGGTGATCAGAGCCCGTCGCGCGTGCCCGAGGGTGCCGCGCCGGGCAAGAAAGCGCGTGAAGAACCTCGCGTGACGATGCGGCGTCGCCGCCAGTCCGAGCCGGCGTAGATCCTGCCAGACGCCATGCAGCGCGAGGCAGGAGTCGTGACCGAGCTTCGTCGCGCACAGATCACGAGCCAGCACCCGGGCGAGCGGCGCAGAGGCTTCGAGCCTCGACCGCTCGTCACCGATCGGAAGCGCCATCGGGTTCATGGGCGCGCATCATAACATCGCGCCACCAAGCCGGAAGACAGGCGCCGAAGCGCCGACTCGAGCGCCATGGTTCTCGCGGCTTCGGCCGGTCGACGTGTGAGGCGACGAACCACAGCGATGTCTCGCGGCCGAGCTGATCTGTGCGCCCATCCGCACGAGCACGATCGTCTCGGGCGCTCTCCGACTCGTGAGTACGCGGACGGACGGCCTGCTTCTTGCGATCCAGCAGCCGGGCGGATCCGACCGGCCAGCGCCGGGCGAGTCCCGGCGAGAAGAACGAGGCTTCCGGCGTGATCAGTAGAGGCCCCCGCGATCCGCGGCCCACGCCGCCAGTGCACCGGCGATCCAGCTTCCCAGCACGGTGACGGCGAGCGCGCCGGGGCGCCGCCGGGCGACGGCGGGGCGGAGCGCCGCGAGGCTCACGAGCCCCAGCGCCACGCCGCTCAGGATCGAGAAGCCGCTCGGTCCGCGGATCACGTCGAGCAGCATCACGGCGATCGCGACGACCAGATGCGCGACGAGCACCGCCGTCACCGGCCACAGCGCGATGTCGGAGAACAGCGGCTGCAACGCACGCTCGAGCCGGGACGGTTCGTCGGTCGTCATCGTGTCGTCGTCTCGGGCGCGAGGAGTTCCTCGCGCGGGCGCACCAGGTAGAAGAGACAGTCGCTCTTCGCGACGGCAGGATCCACCGTCATCATCACCGGCACGGCGGCGCGGCGGGTCTCGAGCAGGCCGTCGCGCAGCGCGAACCAGTCCTGCGAGACCTCGCGGCCGTCGGCCCCGGCGGCTACGAGCGGCCAGCGATCCGGGTCGGCGACCCAGCCCACCGGCACGCCCGGCATCAGCAGCTCGAAGTTGTGGCGATCGAGATCGCCGGTCAAGGTCAGGTCCGCGCCGTCGGCGGGGCCTGCGCCGAAGGCCAGCCGGACCCCCGGGCGGGCCGATACCCGGATCGGGCGCTCGAGGATCGTCATGTGCGGCACCCCGACGCGGCGCGTCTCGATCGCGTCCAGCGCGGCGTAGCGCGCGAGCCCGGCGCGGGCGCATGCATCCGCAGCCGGGTCTCCGGCCCGGCCACACTCGATGGTGACGCTCGGGAAGTCGCCGTGGGTCGCCTCGGTCAGCGTGCCGAGGCGCAGGTCGCTCGCGATCAGCCGCTCGCCGAACAGCCCGACCAGGTTGATGCAGGCCGCGTCGACCCCGGCGACGACGCCGTACGGCGGATTGTGTCCGGTGTTGTTGTGCAGATCCACCAGCGCATCACAGCCGGCTTCCCGGAACAGCCGCAGCGCCTCGCCGGCGATCCGGCGCTCGCCGTCGTCGAACGGCGGTGCGAAGCAGCGGTTGAGATCCGGCCGGCCCGGCAGCATGCGATGCGCGAAACCCGGCGGCCGCCGCGCCGCCTCGACGGCGCCGACGAAGCACACGAGATCCACCGCCGGCACGGCCCCTTGCCGCAGCCACGCGTGCAGCGCCCGCAGCCCGGACGGCTCGTTGCCGTGCAGCAGCGTTGCGAGTCCGCGCGCGCGCCGGCGATCGCGCCCCGGCACACGCAGCATCGCCGGCCCGCCGAGCCATGCGAGGAACGCCTCCGGGGTCGCGCCGATCGCGTCGGCGCGCGGCGCGTCGAAGACCCGGACGCGAGGCTCCGTCACGGCGCCTCCGACCACTCGTGCACCGGCCGCTCGCGCGACGCCTCGGCGTGGTAGCGCTCGACGACGGCCGCCAGCGCCTCGTCGCGCGAGGCCCCGCGTTCGAGCCGCGCGAGCTGCCGGCGCAGCCAGCGTGCGCCGGTCTGCCCGCTTGCGACGCGCGCCGCGACGATCGCCAGCCGGCGTCCGGCTTCCGCGTCGTCGACACCGGCTGCGACGAGCCCGCCGTGCGCCCGCTCGATGAGCCGCGCCACCAGCTCGGCGACGCGCACCGGCTGCGGCGACGGCGTCTCGCGCGTCGGCCACAGCAGCATCGCGTCGAGTCCGTGCTGCGCGGCGCGATAGAAGTTCCGGTGCGCGTACTCGAACGGGAACGCCGGCAGCATCCAGGACGTCTCGTCGCGCAACGCCAGCGTCAGGCCCAGCAGGAACGCGGCGTTCGCGAGCATGTCCGCGCGCGTCGGACCGGACGGCAGCGCACGCAGCTCGATGCGCAGGTGGCCGCCGGCGTCTGGATCGTAGATCGCGCGGTTCCAGCGCCACACCGTCCCGTGATGCAGCCGCAGCTCCGCAAGGTGCGGGATCCCGCCGGCGCGCATGATGGCGCGCACGTCCTCGTCCCCGCTCACCGGCAGCAGCGGCGGATGCAGCGCCACGCTCTCCGCAAACAGCTCATGGGCGCCGTGGCGCACCCATCCGTTGCCGAACGAAACCCGCGCCGGCGGCCGCCACGCGTCCGGCAGCGCGCCGCGCTCGTCGACCGCCTGCTTGAACAGCGCGATGCGCGTTTCCTCCCACAGCCGGTGGCCGAGGAACAGCGGCGCGTTGCCGGCCACCGCGAGGGCCGGCGCCGTCGCGAGCTGCGCCGCCGCATGCGTCGCGGCGAATGCCGCCGGCGCCACGCGCAGATGGAGCTGCAACGACGTGCCGGCGCCCTCCGCCGTCACGTCCTGGCAGCGCATCGTCAGCGGATCTTCGCCGTCGATACACAGCACGAAGTCACGCTCGCGCAGCCGGCGGATGCCGGCCGACAGCGCGCGGAAGCGCGGGCTGTCCGTCATCATCTCCGGCTCGAGGTCGCGGGTCTGCACGGTCGGCAGGATGCCGACCAGGATCGGCCGGCCGCCGTGCCGCTCGGCCGCCGCGGCGATGCCGCCGAGGGCGTCCGCCAGATCCGCGTCGAGCGCCTCGAACGGCCGGCCGGCCAGCGCCACCGGACGGCTGTTGCACTCGAGATTGAAGCGATCGAGTTCGATCGTGAGGCGCGGATCGGCGGCGTCGGCCAGCACCTCCCGGTTGGCCGGCAGCGGCCGCGCGGCTCCGTCGATCAGCGACAGCTCGACCTCCACGCCGATCGTCGCCGGGCCGTCGCCGAAGCCCGGCCGCGCGAGCAGCCGCGCGAGCGCCGCAAGATCGTCCCGCAGCCGCTCCGCGAAGCGCCGGACATCGTCGTCACTGAACTGCTCGCGCTCGATCGAAAGACCCATGCGGGCGGGAGGGATAGGCCGTCCCCGCGGCCGCGGCCAGCGCGGAGCCAGCCGCCGTCAAGAAAGGGGTCGGGTTCGATCGTCAACTTTTCCCGAACGGGAAAAGTTGACGATCGAACCCGACCCCTTTCTTGACGGCGGCGGCCCGAGATGGCGCGGGCTCGCCGATTCCGGATCCGAGTCCGCTTCGCCATCCTCCAGGTGACCGGCCCTCGAGGCCGAGGCCGGTGCGACGAGGAGATCCGGCTTTTCGCGCAAGCTCCTCGCGCTGTCCGGCGGAAACGGCGGGCCGCGCGTCGACGAGCAGCCGGATTCGCCTTCCCGCCGAACTCCGGGCGCCCCTCGCCCCGCACGGTCAGCCATCGAAAGGATCGCCGGATGCCCATTCTTTATGAGCTCTACTACTGGCCCGACATCCCCGGCCGCGGCGAGTTCGTGCGCCTGGTGCTCGAGGAGGCCGGCGCGCCGTACGTCGACGTCGCGCGGCGGCCGCGCGGGGAGGGCGGCGGCATCGACGCCGTCGTCGCGTTCTACGCCGGCCGGCACGAAGGCCATCCGGTCTTCGCGCCGCCGGTGCTGAAGCACGGCGATCTGGTCCTCGCGCAGACCGCCGCCATCTGCGACTTCCTCGGCCGCCGGCACGGTCTTGCGCCGGACGACGAAGCCGACGCCGCGCACGCGCTCGAACTCCAGCTCACCCTCGCGGACCTCGTCACCGAGGCCCACGACACCCATCACCCCCTCGGCGCTGCGCTCTACTACGAAGACCAGAAGCCCGAAGCGAAGCGGCGAGCTGCGCTCTTCACCAGCGAACGGCTGCCGCGCTTCCTCGGCTACTTCGAACGCGTGCTCCAGCACAACGGCGGCGACTGGCTCGTCGGCCGCGCGATCTCGCACGCCGACCTCTCCCTGTTCCAGACGCTCGAAGGCCTCGCCTACGCCTTCCCTCGCGCCTTCGCGCGCGCGAGCGCCGACACGCCGGGCCTCCTCGCGCACCGCGAGCGCGTCCGCACGCGCCCGCGCCTCGCCGCGTACCTCGCCTCGGAGCGACGCCCGGCGTTCAACGAGGAGGGGATCTTCCGGCGGTATCCGGAGCTCGATGCGGGGTGAGGGATCAGGTGGAAATGAACGTGCGGCTCTTTGTTGCCGAGCAGCGCGTAGTTCAAGCGAGCGGGCTTCACGACGGCTGCGATGGCGCGCGCCGCATGCTGGAGGTCACCGACGAAGCGGGCAGCGTCTTCCGGCGGGATCGTGCTGAAGTCTTCGACGTGTCTGTCGAACACGAGCAGGCAGCGGCCCGGGAAGCGGGCGTCGTCGTAGAGGCCCAGGTGCGAGACGTCGAGACGTGCGATCAGGAGCCACAGAGAGAACGAGCAGGAGCGGCAGGGATAGGCCGCGTCTTCAGCCGCTCTCGGCATCTGAGCCCACTTCGAGCTTCACCTCGACGCCGAGGCCGAGCGCCACGCCCCCGGCCACGGGCCGCAGCGCACAGCGACAGAGACGCTCTTCAGCCTCCGCTGGGCGGTGGTGTGACGCCGCCCCGGCCTGCATCCGGCCGGCATGAAGGCTTCAGATGGACGAACAATAAGGTTGCAATCAGACGTACTACAACCTTACAATCAGACGGAATGCCCGATCTGGCCCTTCATCCCCGCTTCGCCGAGGCGGCGCTCGCGACGGCGCTGGCCGATACGCCGGTCGTCCTGATCCACGGGCCCCGACAAAGCGGCAAGACCACCCTGACGCAGACCGTCGGCGGTGCGCGGGGCTACAGCTACTTCAGCTTCGACGATGCCGTGGCGCTGGAGGCGGCCACGAGTGATCCCGTGGGCTTCATCGCCGACCTGCCGGAGCGCGCGATCCTCGACGAAGTGCAGCGCGTACCGGCCCTCTTCACGGCCATCAAGGCGACCGTCGACCGCGATCGTCGCCCGGGGCGTTTCCTGCTCACCGGGTCGGCGAATGTGCTGCTCGTCCCCAAGCTCGCCGATTCGCTGGCGGGGCGCATGGAGATTCTGCGCCTGCACCCGCTCGCCCAGTGCGAGCTGGCCGGCAAGCGGCCGCGCTTCCTGAATGCGCTGTTCGAAGGCGCACTCGAGGCGCGCCGCTACGGGCGGCTCGGCCAGGAACTCGCCGCCCGCATCGTCGCGGGCGGATATCCCGCTGCCCTGGCGCGCGCGACCCCGCGACGCCGCGCGACCTGGTACCGCGACTACATCGAGTCGCTGGTCCAGCGCGACGTGCGCGATCTCGCGCGAATCGCCTCCCTCGATGCCCTGCCGCGGCTGCTCACCCTGGCAGCAGGCCAGACGGCTCGCCTGCTCAACGTGAGCGACCTGGCGGCGCCCTTCCAACTGAGCCGTCCGACCATCAAGGACTACTTGACGCTGCTCGAGCGCGTCTTTCTGCTCGAGCCTCTCCCGCCCTGGCACAGCAATCGGTTGAGCCGCCTCGTGAAGACGCCGAAGCTGCATCTTGGCGATACCGGGGTGGCCTGCGCGCTGCTCGGGCTCGATGCCGAAGACCTGCGGGCCGATCGCCAGACGCTGGGGCAGCTACTCGAGAGTTTCGTCTTCCAGGAGCTGCGCCGGCAGGCGAGCTGGCGCGACGACGACATCCGCTTCCACCACTATCGCGACAAGGATGGCGCCGAAGTGGACATCGTGCTGGAACGCGGCGGCCGCGCCCTCGCGGGCGTCGAGGTGAAGGCCGCGGCCACCGTGACGGCGGCAGACTTTCGCGGCCTGCGCAAACTGCGCGAAGCTGCCGGAAAGCGCTTCGCCTCCGGCGTCGTGCTCTACGACGGAGAGACGAGCGTCGGCTTCGGGGACAAGCTGCACGCCGTCCCGATCCGCGCCCTGTGGGAGATGACATGAGCGCGCGCCGAAGCCGCACGAACCGGGAGACGGCATGAGCCAGAAGGACGAGAAGCGGAAGACCCTGTTGAAGGAGCTCTTTCAGCTCGACCAGCCCGACCCGGCCAAGCAGAATCGCCTACGCGTTCCCCCGCGCCTTCGCGCGCGTGAGCGCCGACACACCGGGCCTGCTCGCGCAGCGCGAGCGCCCGCGCCTCGCCGCGTACCTCGCCTCGGAGCGGCGCCCGGCGTCCACGAGGAGGGGATCTTTGGGCGGTATGCGGAGCCGGAAATGCGGAGTAGAGCGCCTCTTCAGCCATTTCCGTCATCGGAGACGATCTCGACCCTGACTTTGATGCCGAGCTGCTCCGCGACGCGGATCGCCTCCTCGAGCGACCACCTCTCCCGCTGCCTCAGGATCTCGACGCCGAGCGGCAGCAGGTCGAGGGTCTGAGCCAGATCCGTGTCCGACAGAAGCTGCATCCGACGCAGAGCTTCCGACCGGATGCGAGACCGAATCTCGTTCGCGAGGGGTCGCGACTCGGGGGACGTCATTCGATCGGCTCCTGGGTGTCCCGGAGTCGGAGCCTCGGATGGTTCCTCTAGCTCGTTCCGGGGTCGGCTGGACTGGAAGAATACCCGCTCGAGACCGGCTTCCAGCTTCCTCCCTCGGCGAAACCCGAGCGTAAGACCGCGGCTGTCGCAACCATGGCCGATCGTGGACCGGAGTCCACGCCGCGCGGGGTCCGGAGGATCATTGCGACGTCGCCGCAGCGTGCGACCAGGGCAGGATCGAACGGCGGAAGGCCTTGCCAAACGAGGAGAATTCGGCCTGGAGCCTTGCCTTACCGGCGGCAAGCGAAGTACAACCCCAGGGTTCTAGCGAGGTTTTGCCCCCCTTTCACTAGCCCGCCCCTCTGTCTCTTCGCCGGCACGGCGGGCTTCCGTCGGACGGGATGCCCAAGAGAGATCGCGACCCCGGAAACGCAACTGGACTGCTCACCACGACAGAGCCCCCTGGAGCCGCACCGCATGATCACCGGCGACATCAAGAACCAGATCGACAACATCTGGAACTCCTTCTGGTCCCGCGGCATCTCGAACCCGCTGGAGGTGATCGAGCAGATCACCTACCTGCTGTTCCTCCGTCGGCTCGACGACATGCACACGCTGGAGGAGAACAAGGCCAACCGGCTCAAGAAGCCGATGGAGCGGCGGGTCTTCCCGGAAGGCGCCGACGCCAAGGGTCGAGCCTACGAGGACTTCCGCTGGTCGCGCTTCAAGCACTTCGCTCCGGAGGAGATGTTCACGGTGGTCGGGGAGCACGTCTTCCCCTATCTGCGAACCGAGCTCGCCCGGCAACTCGGCAACGGTGACTCCACCTACGCGCACCACATGAAGGACGCGCGCTTCACCATCTCGACGCCGGCGCTGCTGGCCAAGGTGGTGGACCTGCTCGACAAGGTGCCGATGGAGGCGCGCGACACCAAGGGCGACGTCTACGAGTACATGCTCGGCAAGATCGCCACCGCCGGGCAGAACGGGCAGTTCCGCACGCCGCGCCACATCATCCGGCTGATGGTGGAGCTGACCGCGCCCCAGCCCACCGACGTCGTGTGCGACCCGGCCTGCGGCACGGCGGGCTTCCTGGTCGCGGCGGGCGAGTACCTGCGCGAGCGACACCCGAACTTCCTGCATGACGCGAAGCTGCGCGAGCACTTCCACCACGGCCTGTTCCACGGTTTCGACTTCGACAACACCATGCTGCGAATCGGCAGCATGAACATGCTGCTGCACGGCGTGGAGAACCCGGACATCCGCTACCGGGACTCGCTGGCGGAGGAGCACGGGGGCGAGGAGGAGAAGTACACGCTGGTGCTGGCCAATCCGCCCTTCGCGGGCAGCCTCGACTACGAGAACACCGCCAAGGACCTGCTGCAGATCGTCAAGACGAAGAAGACCGAGCTGCTCTTCCTCGCGCTCTTCCTGCGACTTCTGAAGCCCGGCGGGCGCGCGGCGGTGATCGTGCCCGACGGCGTGTTGTTCGGCTCCAGCAAGGCGCACAAGGAGCTGCGCCGCATCCTGGTGGAGGACCAGAAGCTCGACGCCGTAGTGTCGCTGCCCGGCGGGGTCTTCAAGCCGTACGCTGGCGTGTCGACTGCGATCCTCTTCTTCACCAAGACCAACTCCGGCGGCACCGATGCCGTCTGGTTCTACGACGTCGAGGCCGACGGCTGGAGCCTGGACGACAAGCGCACGCCGCTGCTCTCCGAGGACAAGCTCGGCGCCGTGCCGCGCACTGCGCTAAGCGAGGATGAGCACGCCAGGAACAACCTGCCCGACGTGCTCGCGCGCTGGGCGGCGCGCAACGGTGCCGAGCGCGAGCGCCCGCGCACCGCGCAGAGCTTCTGCATACCCAAGGCCGATATCGCTGCGCAGGGCTACGACCTCTCGCTCAACCGCTACAAGGAAGTGGTGCACGAGGCGGTCGAACACCGCCCGCCGAAGGAGATCCTCGCGGAGCTAGCGAAGCTGGAAGAGGAGATCCAGCGGGGGATGAAGGAGCTGGAGGGGATGCTTACGTGACCAGCTCAGTGCCCACGGAGAAGCTCGTAGACATCGCTGACCTGAACCCACCGCTCGCCGCCTCGCTGAGCGATGGCGACGACGTGTCCTTCATGCCCATGGCGGCGGTCGACGCAGATTCGGTGACTGCAGTTGATCGCGAGACGCGGCTCTATTCCGAAGTCAGCAAGGGTTTCACACCTTTCCTCGACGGGGACGTGCTGGTCGCGAAGATCACGCCTTGCTTTGAGAACGGAAAGATCGCGCAAGTGCGCCTCTCCCGCCGATACGGCTTCGGGTCAACCGAGTTTCACGTTGTCAGACCGCGCAGCGATCGAGCTGACGCGCGGTACCTAGTTCATTTCCTTCGCCAAGACCGCATCCGCAAGCAAGGCGAGAGCCGAATGACTGGGAGCGCCGGACAACGCCGCGTTCCCGAGAATTTCCTTGCTGGCCTGACCATCCCTCTCCCGCCCCTCCCCGAGCAGCGGCGGATTGCGGAGATCCTGGACAAGGCGGATGCGCTGCGGGCCAAGCGCCGCGCCGTCCTCGCCCAGCTCGACACCCTCACCCAATCCATCTTTCTCGACATGTTCGGCGACCCCGCCACGAATCCGAAGAGGTGGCCGAAGGCCTCACTCGAGGAGCTCTTTGAGATAGCGCGCGGTGGCAGTCCTAGGCCGATCGATGACTACATCACCGATGATCCGGATGGAATCAACTGGATCATGATTGGTGACACTGTCGAGGGCGGCAAGTACATCACCCGACGAAGAAGAGGATCCGGCCAGAGGGAGCTCGTCGCTCGCGCGCCGTCAAGCCCGGCGATTTCTTGCTCACAAATTCGATGAGCTTCGGCCGGCCATACATTATGCGCACGTCCGGGTGCATTCATGACGGATGGCTGGTCTTGTCACCACGGCGGGAAGACGTGGAAGCCAACTACTTCTACGCCCTGCTCGGGACCCAAGCTGTGTATGCCGAGTTCGCCCGGCGAGCTCCAGGCGCCACCGTAAAGAACCTCAACATTGATCTGGTTCGCGGTGTCACGGTGCCGGTGCCTTCGTTGTCTGCGCAGGAGAAGTTCGCCGCCCTCGTCGCCTCGATCGAAGGCCAGGCATCGACCTCAAACCGCTCACTGGCGGGGTTCGACGCACTGTTTATCTCCCTGCAGAACTGTGCCTTCCAGGGAGAGCTGTAGCCATGCGCGGGGAGTTCATCGGCGTATGGTCCGAGACCTGGCGCGAGATCTGGCTGCCGCTGATCGATCAACCCCTTGGTGAGAACGACGAAGGCTTGCCGGGAGACATCTTCTGCGAGCTATATCGGGAGCTCAGCAAGGCACTAAGGAAACCTACCGAATCGGCTGCGGTCAGCTTGCTGCTGCGGGACGCGATCGCGCTACGGGAGGTCTTCGACAGTGCCGCGCAACGGGCCAAGTCGGACCTCGCGCATGACGTGGTGAAAGAGGCGTTCGACAAGTCCGGAGCAGAGGAAGCCGGAACAGTCGAAGGCCGGAAGACTCTCATCGAAGCTGCGCTTGCTGCGCTGCTCGGAGAGCCAGGAGCACCACTCTTGGATAGCCAGTTGCAGAAGCACATGCGCGATGACACGAAGGTGATGGCGGCATGGAAACGAGCGGTTGAAAGGACAATCAACGATGCGGAGGCCAGCCGGGAATTATTCGAGAAGACTACCGCGGAAGAGCTCGCCGGCGAGCGGGCAGTGGTCAGCTTCTTCGAGTCTGTGTACAACACTCTCGAGGATCTCGAAAAGCCCGGAGACGACGCGCTGACCAATCGCTACTTCAACTTGCTTGCGGGCTTCATCGAGAAGTTCAGCCTCCGCTACGACCTGCGCCGTCCCTGCACGCTTTGCCCGACCCTGCCCGGGGTATTCGCCAATCTCGTGCGAGATCTGCGGGCCCTCACCAACCAGGATCCACACCTCGACGGGCTCATGAAGGACTTCGAGGACGCCGTGCGGGACCTGCGGCACGACGTTTCCGACAGGCGCATCAAGACCTGCATTCAGAAGCAGGTGAATCTGCTGGAGGCAATCGGAAGCGAGTTTCCCGGAGTGAAAGGAAAGACTCTCGGAGCCATCTGCGACCAGGTCGGCACCTGGCCGCACGAAAAGCTCAAGGCGGCGATGAAGAATCTGTACAGCTTTGCCTCGGACTACCCCGGCATCCGCCACGGCGGTACGCCAGCCTCGGCGTTGCGTGCGGTGGACATGCGGGACATGGTGGCCATGTCCATCCTCCTGACGGGGTTCACGCCGTACTTGGAGAGTCGCCTGAGTGCAGAGGCGATCTTCGGCGGCGGCGCCACTCAGGCGGGAGCGTTCGCTCCCGTAGCGGCGCTGGCCGTCGATTCCGCCGGCGCGCCCGCCAGGATCCCTAGGCCGGGAGGATTCCTGAGCCGCCTGGCGTTCTGGAGGCGTGAACGATGAGCCAGTTCACCTTCCTCCAGCGGGAATGGGCCGCTGTCTTCGAAGCCGCGTCGAAGGCGGAAGCCGCTGTCCACGGCGATCCGCGCACGGCCTGCTTCTACGCCCGCCGCGCGCTCGAGCTGGCCGTAGGCTGGGCCTACAAGCACGACTCGGGGCTCGAGCTTCCCTACCAGGACAACCTCTCCGCGCTGATCCACGAGCCGAGCTTCAAGCAGACGGCCGGGGAGGCGGTGTTCAGCAAGGCGCGGGTGATCAACACACTCGGCAACCGCGCCGTGCACAGCCACCGCCCTGTCCCCGAGGCGGACGCGCTGGCGGCGGTGCGCGAGCTGTTCCACGTCGCCTATTGGTTCGCGCGCACCTACGGGCGCGCGGGTCGGCCCGCTCCGGGCCTCGCCTTCGATCCCGCTGCGCTGCCGGGGCCGGCGACGGCAGCGGCGCAGAGCGCTGAGCAGCTCAAGGCGCTGCAAGTGCGCCTGCGCGAGCGGGACGAGAACCTCGCGGCGTTGCTCGCCGACAAGACCGCGCTCGACGAGGAGCTGAAGCGCCTGCGGGCGGAGGTGGCCAAGGCCAAGCAGGCCGCTGCCGCACAGCCGGACACCCACGACTACTCCGAGACGGAGACTCGTGACACCTTCATCGACCTTCTGCTCCGGGAAGCCGGCTGGCCGCTCGATCAGACCCGCGACCGCGAGTTCGAGGTCATCGGGATGCCCACCACGCATACGGGGGGCTCGGGGCAGGGTTTCGTGGACTACGTGCTGTGGGGCGACGACGCCAGGCCGCTCGGACTCGTCGAGGCCAAGCGCACGCGACGCGATGCCCGCGTCGGCCAGCAGCAGGCCAAGCTCTATGCCGATTGTCTGGAGCGGCAGTTCGGGCAGCGGCCGATCGTCTTCTATTCGAACGGCTACGAGCACTGGCTCTGGGACGACACCTGTTACCCCCCGCGTCGCGTGCAGGGCTTCTACAAGAAGGCCGAGCTGGAGCTGCTGATCCAGCGGCGGACCACAAGGCGCTCGCTCGCGGAGGCGCCGATCAGTTCGGAGATCGTCGAGCGTCACTACCAGACCCGTGCGATCCGCCGCATCGCGGAAGCCTTCGAGCGCGATCACGACCGCAAGGCACTGCTGGTGATGGCGACGGGCGCCGGCAAGACGCGCACCGTGATCGCGCTCTCCGACCTGCTCATGCGCTGCAACTGGGCCAAGCGCGTGCTCTTCCTCGCCGACCGTGTGGCGCTGGTGAATCAGGCGGTCAATGCCTTCAAGCGCCACCTGCCAGACGCATCGCCCGTCAATCTGGTCACCGAGAAGCACGCCGAGGGGCGCGTCTACGTCTCGACCTACCCGACCATGATGGGTCTGATCGACGAGGCGGCCGACGGCCAGCGGCGCTTCGGGGTGGGCCACTTCGACCTCGTGGTCATCGACGAAGCGCACCGCTCGGTGTTCCAGAAGTACCGCGCCATCTTCGACTACTTCGACTCGCTGCTGGTCGGTCTCACGGCGACGCCCAGGGACGAGGTCGACCGCAATACCTACGACCTGTTCGATCTCGAAGACGGCGTGCCGACAGATGCCTACGGTCTGGAGGAGGCTGTGAGCGACGGTTTCCTCGTGCCGCCGAAAGCCGTCTCGGTGCCGCTCAGGTTCCACCGCGAGGGCATCCGCTACGACGAGTTGTCGGAAGAGGACAAGGACCAGTGGGACGCGCTGGAATGGGACGAAGATGGCACCGTGCCCGACCGCGTCGAGGCCGAGGCCGTCAACAAGTGGCTCTTCAACAAGGACACGGTGGACAAGGTGCTGGCGCACCTGATGACGCGCGGCCTGACCGTCGCCGGCGGTGACCGGCTGGGGAAGACGATCCTCTTCGCCAAGAACCAGGCCCATGCGGAGTTCATCGCCGAGAGGTTCAACGCCAACTACCCGCACTACCGGGGCGAGTTCGCCCGCGTCATCACCTTCAAGACCGAGTATGCGCAAAGCCTGATCGGCAACTTCTCGATCAAGGACAAAGCCCCGCACCTCGCGATCTCGGTGGACATGCTCGACACCGGCATCGACGTACCCGAGGTCGTGAACCTGGTCTTCTTCAAGCTGGTGCGCTCGAAGACCAAGTTCTGGCAGATGGTCGGGCGCGGAACGCGACTCTGTCCGGATCTGTTCGGCTCGGGGCAGGACAAGGAGCTGTTCTACCTGTTCGACTACTGCCAGAACCTCGAATATTTCAGCCAGGACATCCCGGCGACCGAGGGCTCGGTCGCCGATTCGCTCAGCAAGCGGCTTTTCAACGCGCGGCTGGAGCTGATCGCCACACTGGACCATCTGCCCGGGGCAACCGAGCCGGGCATGGTCAAGCAGCCGGCGGATGTCTACGGCGATCCGGAAACGGACGACGCGGTGCGCTCCTCGCTCGCCCATCTCCTGCAGCGCGAGGTGGCGGCGATGAACGTCGACAACTTCGTCGTCCGTCCGCGGCGCCGGCTCGTCGAGAAGTACGCGAAGCCGGAATCCTGGGTGTCACTGCCCGCGGAGGCCGTGACGGAGCTCTCGCACGAGGTGGCCGGACTTCCGTCCGAGCTCGACCCGGAGAACGAGGAGGCCAAGCGCTTCGACCTGCTCGCCCTGAGCCTTCAGCTGAGCCTCCTGCGGCACGAGCCTGGCTTCGCCCGACTTCGCGATCGGGTCAAGGAGATCGCCGGACTGCTCGAGGAGAAAGCCGCCATCCCGATGGTGCACGGCCAGATGCCACTCATCCAGGATGTGCAGACCGACGCGTGGTGGCAGGACGTTACCGTCCCGATGCTCGAGGTCATGCGCCGGCGCCTTCGAAGCCTGGTGCAGTTCATCGACAAGCGGCAACGGAAACCCGTGTACACCGACTTCGAGGACCTGATGGGCGGGGAAATCGATGTCGCTTTGCCCGGCTTCGCCCCTGGGACGGATCTCGCGAAGTTCGTCGCGAAGGCGCGCGCGTTTCTTCGCGATCGCATCGACCACGTCGCCATCGAAAAGCTGCGGAAGAACAAGCGGCTCACGGCGACTGACCTCGACGAGCTGGAGCGGATGCTCGTCGAGAGCGGCCTCGGCGGACGGGACGAGGTCCGGCGCGCCGCGGAGGCGGCACAGGGGCTCGGATTGTTCGTGCGATCGCTGGTGGGGATGGATCGCAGCGCAGCGAAGGGCGCCCTGGCAGGGTTCATCGCCGGGAAGTCCCTCACTGCGAACCAGATCGACTTCGTGAACCTCGTCGTAGACCACCTGACGGAGCACGGCGTCGTCGCTCCGGAGCGCCTCTACGAGTCCCCGTTCACTGACCTCACGCCCCGCGGACCAGAGGGGCTGTTCACCGCGACGGAACTCGACGAGTTGACCCGTGCGCTGGATTCGGTCAGAGCGACGGCGTGCGCGGCATGATGCTGACGATGACCTCGGCTAGCGACCAGTCCACCTTGAATGAGCTGAGCCGAGAGCGGTACCGGTGCCGCGGATCGGGCGTCGTCCCCCGGCCGGAGTCGAACGCAGCCGGGCCCTAAACCAAAGGTCGTCCGTTGTTTTACTTTGAGCCGTCATCGTAAAACAACGCTGATTCCTGTTCGGGGTCGCCGACCGCGACCGGATCGCGAGCCTGTGTCGTGCGGCGACGTCGGCGCTGGCGGTTCACCTGGCCCTGCAGCGCCAGCCGATCACGACCTCGGCGGCGTTGGTCGAGACCACGAGG
The DNA here is from genome assembly GCA_900696485.1 of uncultured Pseudomonadota bacterium. Lineage (GTDB taxonomy): Bacteria > Myxococcota_A > UBA9160 > UBA9160 > PR03 > CAADGG01. The sequence goes on along the minus strand of CAADGG010000100.1, from coordinate 18,795 downwards.
CTGACCGGGGCGACCGTCTCACAGCGTCGAGTGGGCGGTGCCAAAGCGTTCCGGCGCCGCACCACCCGCCTACGACTCCCGATCCGCCCCCGCCGCCTCCAGCGCATCCGCCATCGCCTCGATCTCCTCGCGTCGCGTGAGCTGCTCCCTCCACGCCGCCGGAATCCCCGGCTCGCCGTAGAACGCGCCGGCGATCTGGCCGCAGACGGCTGCGGTGGTGTCGGCGTCGTCGCCGAGGTTGGCGGCGCGCAGGATGGCGTCGCGGTAGGTCGTGGTTGCGGCGAAGCACCAGAGGGCGGCTTCCAGCGAGTCGACGACGTAGCCGGTACCGCGGATCGCGGACTCGGGCTTGCCGCGCCAGGAGCCTTCGGCGAGGGCGGCGATCTTCGGCGCAAGCGGGCGCTCGCTCGCGAGCGGGCGCCCGGCGTCGAGCACGTCGTCCCGGCTTGCGCCGCCGAGCGCGGCGAGCAGCACGGCGGCGAGCAGGCGGCAGGCGCCGATCGCCTCGTCGGCGCCGTGCGTGGTGCGGGAGCTTTCGGCGGCGTGGTGCAGCGCGGCGGTGCGGTCCGGCGCGTAGAAGAGGACGACCGGGGCAAGGCGCATGATCGAGCCGTTGCCGGCGCTGTGCGGGTGTGTCGAGCCGGCGAAGGGATGGCCGGTCTCGAGGAAGCGGGAGAGGGCGCTGGAGACGGTGTTGCCGATGTCGAAGCAGGCGCCGGTGCTGCTCCAGTGTCCTTCGCGCCACCAGCGGCAGTAGCGCTCGATCTGATCGCGCGCGTCGAAGCCGTCGCACGCGAGCAGGCTCTCGCCGAGGCATAGGGCCATCGACGTGTCGTCGGTCCATTGGCCGGGACGGAGCCGGAACGGGCCGCCGCCGACGAGGTCCGTCAGCGGAGCGAAGCTTCCGCGCGCGGAGAACTCGACCGTCGTGCCGACGGCATCGCCGCACGCGAGTCCGAGCAGTGCGCCGCGCGCGCGCAGGGAGGTCGGAACAGGCATCGCCGGTTCGTAGCAGCGCGGGGCGACGGTCCGCCACCTCCGGAGGCGCTGCGATCGGGGCCGGCGTGAAGTCGTCTCGCCGACAGGAAGGCTCTGGCCGACCGGAGGGCTCCGCGCTCCGCCGGATCGCACCGCAATCCCCGCCATCGCCGTGCCGGCAGGCCCGTCTGCATTGCTATGATGCAAGGGTCGCGGGGATCCATGGCCTATTCGTACTACGACCGGCTGTCCGCGCTCGATGCGACGTTCCTCGATCTCGAGGACGACAACGTGCACATGCACGTCGGCGCGCTGGCGATCTTCGAAGGCGGAGAGCTGGCGCGGCCGGATGGCGGCATCGACTTCGCGCGGGTGCGGCGGCTCGCCGGGCCGTCGATCACGCGCAACCAGCGCTTCCGGCAGCGGCTCGAACACGTGCCGCTGCTCGGGCATCCGGTGTGGGTCGACGACGCGCGCTTCCAGCTCGACTACCACCTGCGCCACACCGCGCTGCCGGAGCCCGGCGACGAACGGCAGTTGAAGCGGCTCTTCGGCCGGCTGATGTCGCAGAAGCTCGACGTCCACAAGCCGCTGTGGGAGATCTGGTTCGTCGAGGGTCTCGCCGGTGGACGCTTTGCGGTGATCACGAAAGTGCATCACAGCATGATCGACGGCGTTTCCGGCGTCGATCTGCTCGCGACGCTGATGGATCCGGAAGCGGAGGCCGAGGCGCTGCGCGCGGACCTGGAGGGCGCCGCCGGATCGTCGCGACCGTGGCTCGCGCGCGCCGCACCGTCGCCGTGGACGTTGCTGGCCGACGAGGGCCTGCGTCGCGCGGCGCTGCCGCTCGCGGCGCTGCGCGCCGGACGCGATGCGGTGGCGCACCCGGACGAGGCGGTGCACGCGCTGCGCGACGCGCTCGAGGGCCTGCGCGAGATCCTGACACCGGGCCTGATCGGCGCGTCTCCCACTCCGCTCAACGGCGAGATCGGCCCGCACCGCCGCTTCGACTGGCTGCAGACGGGGATCGCCGACACCCAGGAAGTCCGCAAGCGCATCGGCGGCACACTGAACGACGTCGCGCTGGCGACGGTGGCCGGCGCGATGCGGCACTTCCTGGTGCGGCGTTCGGTCTCGGTCGACGACCTCGTGTTCCGCGCGCAGGTGCCGGTGAGCGTGCGCGCCGCCGACGAGCACGGGCTGCTCGGCAACCGCATCGCGCTGCTGCTGGCGGATCTTCCGGTTGCAGAGCCGGACCGCCGGCGCCGCTACGAGCGGGTCGTCGAGACGACGGCGAAGCTCAAGGCGTCGCGTCAGGTGCACGGAGGCCAACTGCTCGAACGGCTCGGCGACTGGACGTCGAAGGAGCTGCTCAGCGCGATCGTGCGGCTCACCGGGCAGCAGCTCGCCTACAACCTGGTCGTGACCAACGTGCCGGGCCCGCGGGTTCCGGTGTACCTGCTCGGTGCGCGCCTCGTCGAGATCTATCCGCTGGTGCCGCTGTTCGCCAACCAGGGTCTCGGGATCGCGCTGTTCAGTTACGACGGCCGATTGTTCTGGGGTCTCGACGCGGATTGGGACCGACTGCCGGATCTCCATGACGTCGTCCTCGCGCTGCAGCACGAGTTCGCGGCGATCTGCGCGTTGTGAGCCGGGCCGTGCAGGACTTCTTCTACGACCGACTGACCCAGCAGGACCATGCGTTCCTGCTGTACGAGAACCCGAACGCGCCGATGCACGTCGGCTCCGTGCAACTGTTCCCGGCCGCGCCGCTGCGCCAGAACGGAGAGGACGGCGCACCCGGCATCGACCTCGAGCGCTTCGAGGCCTACGTGCTGTCGCGGCTGCACCGGATGCCGCGCTACCGGCAGCGGCTGGCGTACACCCCCGTCGAGGGTCATCCGATCTGGATCGACGACGCGCGCTTCAATCTCCACTACCACGTGCGCCACGCGCGGCTGCCGCGGCCCGGCGACGAACGGCTGCTGAAGCGCATGGTCGGCAGGATCTTCTCGCAGCACCTCGATCGCGGCAAACCGCTGTGGGAGATGTGGCTGATCGAGGGCGTCGAGGGCGACCGCGTCGCGCTCGTCTCGAAGGTGCACCACTGCATGGTGGATGGCGTCTCCGGCGTCGATCTGCTGCGCGTGCTGCTGACACCGGCGCCGACCAATAGTGTCACGGCCGCGCCGCGATGGCTTCCGCGGCCGGCGCCGACGGCGACGCAGCTCGCGCGCGACGAGGCACTGCGCGTGCTGCACGCGCCGATCGGCGCGGCGGCGTCGGTCCTGGATTGGCTGCGGGACGAGGACGAGGCGCGCACGCGGCTCACGCGGCGGATCGCGTCGTTCGGCCGCGTGGCCGGCGGTGGCGGCGCGCTCGCGTCGCGCACGTCGCTGAACCAGCCGCTCGGCCCGTATCGCCGCACCGACTGGCTGGCGATGGATCTGCGCGTGCTGCGCGCCGTCGCGAAGCAGCTCGGCGGCACGTTGAACGACGTCGTGTTGTCGATCACTGCCGGCGGCATCCGGCGCTTCCTGAAGCGCACGCGCCAGGAGGACGTGCGCCGGCTCGACTTCCGCGTGCTGGCTCCCGTCAGCCTGCGCGCCGCGGCCGAGCGCGGCAAGCTCGGCAACCGCGTATCGGCGTGGATCGTGCCGCTGCCGGTCGACGAGCGCGATCCGCTGCGCCGCTTCGAGCGCGTGCGCGCGACGACGGCCGAGCTCAAGCTCAGTCACGCCGCGCTGGCCGGCGACACGCTGCTGCAGCTCAGCGAGTGGACCGGGACGGGCCTGCTGGCGCTCGGCGCGCGCCTGATGGAACTGACGGTTCCGTTCAACCTGGTCGTCACGAACGTGCCGGGCCCGCGCGACGAGTTGTACCTGCTCGGCGCGCCGCTGCTCGAGTCTCACCCGTTGGTGCCGCTGCTCGGCAACCTCTCGAGCGGCATCGCGTTGATGAGCTATCGCGACACGCTGTCGTGGGGATTCACGGCGGACTGGGACACGGTGCCGGACCTGCACGCACTGGTGCTCGCCATCGAGCACTCCTGCGGGCGACTCGCCGAGGCGGCGGGCGTCACGGGGGTTCTTTCCAATCCCCAATGAGCACGAAGGATCAGCGGACTGAGCCGACGCGGTTCAGACGGCCGGAATCCGGGAAGGGAACCGAGCTTCTCGTGCGGGGTCATGAGATCCTCGTCGCTCGGGAAGAAGCAGGGGCGGTGATCGTTGCGGTAGCCCCCCCCGGGGGGGGGCGAACGACGGAGCCGCTCTCGGGTTGAAGGAAGAAGAAGATTGAACGTTGGACGGCGCCTGTGGTCTGTTCTGCGCGAGAGGCTCGAGCCGAAGAGAGCAGCACGTTCGCTGCCGGATGTTCCTAGCCTCGTGCACGATCGCGACGCGATGCTCTACGACGAGTCGAAGCCGTCGATCGAAGCGTATCTCCGGGCGGATCGTTCTGCGGTAGAGGCGATCGATCGCGCGCTGGACTCGTGCGGCCGGACCTTCGAGGAGATTCGAAGTGTCCTGGACTTCGGTTGCGGCCACGGCCGGGTGCTGCGCCAGCTCCGGCCGCGCTTGCCGCGCGCACGCGTGGACACGTGCGATCTCGATGGCAGCGCGGCGCGGTTCTGCGCGGCCGAGTTCCGAGCGAAAGCAATCGTCTCGAACGCCGACGTGACGCGGGTCCGGCTCGGTCGTTACGACCTGATCTGGGTCGGTTCCGTGTTTACCCATCTCGACCGCGTCGGGATCGATGCTCTCTTGCGGAAGTTGGGACAAGCGCTCGAGCCATCGGGGATTCTTTGCTTCTCGGTACACGGGGAGTTCAGCGCTTCGAATCTCACTCATCTCTATGGCGGGCACTACCGCGAGGAGGCGCAGGCAATCCATCGCGAGTTCCTCGACCATGGGATCGCATTCCGTCCCTACGAGGGGTATACGACCGAGCCCGGTCGCGCGTACGGAATGACCTGGCTCGCCCGCGGCTACGTGGAGGGACGGATCGACGAGCTCTTTCGCGGTGCCGTCGTCCTGCGCCGCTTCGATCCCCAGGGCTGGGACGGTCACCACGACGTGCTGGCCGCGCAAGCCGTCGGGACTCGCGCGTAGCCACGATCGCCGAGCCATCACCTCGGGGCGAGGCTCGATCTCGCCCCGGAAGCTCTCGAAACAGCCCACACGAACGTCTGAAGCGGCTTTCACGGAAAGCCCGTCCGTCGCGTCGATATGGCTTTCCCCACTGGGATCCGTCGCAAAGAAACTGCCAGAAAATCCCCAGGAGGCCGCGCAGGCTGGTAGACTGATCGGGATCGGGGGGGGGCGGAGGCCGACATGACGATCCGCACGACCGGGGCGAGCGCCGCGCTGCTGCTGCTGCTGCTGGCCTGCACGCCGGAGACCGATCGCGATCACTACGGGGTCGGCGAGTCCGGCGTCGTCCGCTTCGAGAACGCGACGCGCGCCACGCTGTACCTCGCCGGGTGCAGCCACTTCGAGTACGAGCAGCAGATCGACGGCGCGTGGGTCTCGCAGGGTCCCGATGCCGTCTGCGTGTGGGAGGGCTTCGCCGAGCCGGTGGCGCCGGGCGCCGTGGTCCGCGACCCGATCACGGCACGCGCGCCGGGCACGTGGCGGCTGCGCTATCCGGTCGGCGTCGACTGCGCGACGGCCACCCCGCTGAGTCGCGAACACTGCCGGGCGGTCTGGCACGTCGCGAGCAATCCCTTCGAGGTGCACGAAGCGAGCTGTATCGTCACCGGCTGTTCGGGCCAGTTGTGTGCCGACGAACCGCTCGCGACCACCTGCGAATGGCTGCCGCAGTACGCGTGCTACCGCGACGCGCGCTGCGGGCGCTTCGGACCCGGCGGCGCGTGCGCGTGGGAACCGACGCCGGAACTCGCGGCGTGCCTCGAGGAGTCCAGCGCACAGCCGCCGCGCTGACCGGCGCGTGAATCGGCCGGATCCCGGCGCGCGTCTCTGGATCGTGGAACCGCATGGTCTCGCGCCGGGTCTTCCGCCGGGTCCTCGCGTTCGTCCTCGCGTTCGTCCTCGGGTCGGTCCTGCGTTGCTGCCGGCGTTGGCCGCGCTTGCGATCGCGGCGATCGCGCACGGGGATCTGCGCGTCGTCGATGCACCGGCGGAGCCGCTCGGCGAGGCGCTGCTCCCGCATCAGCTCGACGACCCGAGCGTGGCCACGTCGCTGCGCCTGCTCGGGTCGGCCGAAGCGGTGAGTCGCGTCGGGCCGTGGATCCACCGGTCGTGCCTCGGCGACGAGCGCGCAGCCGCACGCGTTGCCGCGGGGCTCGAAGACGCGGCGGCAGGCGGAGAGCTCGCGAAGGAAACCGTCGCGTCGGCGTATCATCAGATCCTGCTCGGGTGTCCGGACGGGGCTCCGGACGCCGCCTACGCAGCCTGGTTGCTGCGCGCTGCGCGCGACGCAGCGCATCCGGACGCGCGGGCCGCGTTGTTCGCAGCGCTCGCGTTCGTGCATCCGCTCGGCGAACCCGAGGTGTTCGAGCGGGAGGCGCCCGACGACGCGCTGGTCGCCTACCTTCACCGCCGCGGGAATGACACGGAATCAGTGTATAGCGAGCGTCTCGCAAGGCTCGTCGAGCGCCGCGTTGCCGACGGCGACCCGTACCGATTGCGCGCGGCGGCCAGTGTGCTCGCGCGGTCGTCCGATCCGCGCGCCGTCGAGACGTTTCGGCGGCTGCTCGCTGGCGAGCTGCCGCGCGAGCTGCGCGCGGAGCTCTGGCCGGTCTTGCGCGAGTCTCCCCGCACGGAGGGGTTCGCGCTGTTCCAGACGGAATGCATGCGAGCGCGCGAGGAGTCGCAGGCGAGCTGGCGGGAGCGCGGCGCGCCGGTCCGCGGCTCGCCGCACCGCTGGGGATACGCGTGCGAACGGGGGACTTTTCCGTTGCGCCGCAGCGCCGCGGAGTCCGCACCGGCGCTGTCGCGCCGCCTGCCTCCGGTCTGTCCTTCCCTGCCACTCGCCGTCGCCGTTCCTCGCGAGGCGGAGATCGGGAGCTGTTTCGATCTCGTGACGACGCGCGGAACCCAGTTCGCCGGGGACGTCGAACTGCTGCGCGCGATGGTGCGGCTGGTGCGCCCGTATCTCGATGCCGCCGTCTTCCGCGAGCGTTGGCCCGCCGTCGACGCAGTGCGCCTCGCGCGCGGCCCGCTCGAGCAGACGATCTTCGTCGGCGGGGACGCCGTTCGTGCTTGGCTGCCGGCCGATCCCGCGGGTGCTCCGGACGCCGCCGTCGGGGCGATGATGGCCCGGGAAGTCGAGTACGCGCTCGCAGTTGAGCGCTGGATCGACGTCGAGCACGGCGGCGTGCGGCGGCGCTTCGCATTCGATCCGTGTCTGGCCACCTGGTGCGCGACGGAGATGCTCGAGATCGCCAACCGACTGCTCGACGCCGGCTCCGCGCCGATCCGGCTGGTGCGAGAAGATGCGGAGCCGCACGTCTTGCGGCTCCGCATCGTGGCCGTTCCGGGGCGCTGAGCGGGCAGGATCGGGCGGGGAACGGCCGGCGGATCGGCACAACGCGGAGTCCCGCGCGCGCCGCTACTCCACCAGCCAGCCGCCGCCCACCGTCACCGCGGCGCCGCCGACGCGGACGGCGCGGAATTGGCCTGGTCGGCCTTCGATCTCGACGAAGAGTTCGCTCGGTCGGCCCATCTCGACGCCTTGCGTCACGGTCAGTCGCGCGTGGCCGGTAGGATCCGGTCGCAGCGCGCCGTGTTCGACGAGGAACGCGCCGAGCGGCCCGGCGGCGCTGCCGGTCGCCGGATCCTCGGCAATCCCTTCGCCGGGCGCGAACATGCGTGCGCGCACGGTGTCGGCGCCGGTCGCGTCGGCGCCGGTGCGGACGAACAGGTACGGCATCCACGCGGCCGCCGGCGGTCCGAGGCCGGCCCACGCGTCGGTGCGGAGCCGGGCGCGTCCGAGCGCGTCGAGCGAGCGCAGCGCCACCATCAGGAACGGCAGGCCCGTCGCGGCGGCGGCGAGCGGCACGTCGCCGGCGAGGTCGCTCGCCTCGAGGCCGAGCGCGTGCGCGACGGCGGCGGCGTCCGGCGCGCCCGGGTCGAAGCGCGGCAGGGGCTGCTCCATGCGCCAGATCGGCCCGCCGTCGGGGCCCGGGACGCGTTCGAGCGGTGTCGGTCCGACGCCGAGTTCGAAGCACACGCGCGCGCCGATGACGCCGTCCTGCTCGAGCGCGAACGCGGTGCCGACGGCGGGGTGGCCCGCCATCGGGAGCTCGCGACGCGGCGTGAAGATGCGCACGCGGACGTCACAGTCGCCGCGCTGCGCGGGCAGCACGAACGTCGCTTCGGACAGGTGCAGCTCGAACGCGAAGCGCTGCATCGCCTCCGGCGAGAGCCCCCGCGCGTCGGAGAACACCGCGAGTGGATTGCCGGCGAAGCGCCGGCGCGTGAAGACATCGACCAGCCGGTACGCGAAGCGCGGGTGCATCGACTGGCAGCCTAGCGTCCCGCCCGGACCGCGCGGATGGTGCGAACCGCGGTTCCGGACCCGCACGGTGCCGCCATCGGATCTTCGCAGGCGGCTCCCCGGGGAAGCGGAATCCGTCGTGACGCAGTGCAAGATCGGGCCACCCGGTGCGGGTGTTTCGGGGGCGGCCGTAGACGCGATTGTCGGCTTTGCCGTACCGATCCGAGCCGGCCGCCTGTCAAAGCTGCGTAAATTCGCCGGGCCCGGGAACGCGCGCCACGTTCCTGGCGGCTACCATGCCCCGTCGTGCGGATCCGGTCGGCGCCGGGCGCTACCGTCCGTCGCTTTCCCGGTGACTCGCGGGGGACTCTGCGGCTTTGCGCAAGAGCGTCGCGATCGGCGCCGCCAGGACGGCGGAGCGTCCGGGCGACGGACCGGGCGACGGACCCGACGCGAGCGAAAGCGGAGTGCTGGCAGCGTTCTGCACGGGGGGGCGAGGGACGTGAAGTTTGCGGCCGGAAGCTGGGCGCTGATCCTCGGCGGCTCGAGCGGGTTCGGACTCGCGAGTGCCCACAAGCTCGCGGCCCATGGCATGAATCTCTACCTCGTGCATCGCGACCGGCGCGGCGTGATGGCACGCATCGAGCCGGAGTTCGAGAAGCTGCGCGGCGCCGGCGTCGAGGTCGTGACGCGCAACGCCGACGCCCTCGATGCCGGCCGGCGCGCCGAGATCCTGGCCGATCTGACGCGCGTCATGGGTCCGGACGGGCGGGTCCGGACGCTGCTGCATTCGATCGCGTTCGGAAACCTCAAGCTGATCGCGCCGGAGGCGCCGCGGCCGCACGCGACGCCGCACCCGCGCGCGGCGCTCGCCGAGGCCCTCGGTGTCGACGAGGCGCAGCTCACCGAGGCGGCGGACCGGCTCTTCGCCGCGGGCCACGACGGGCTCGACGGGCTCGCGACGCCGCCGGCGTACGCGGCGCGCTTCCTCGAAGCCGAGGACGTCGCGCGCACGATCTACTGCATGGGCACGAGCCTGCTCGACTGGGTGCAGGATCTCCACGCGCACGCGCTGTTCGCGGCCGATGCCCGCGTGTTCGGCCTGACGAGCGAGGGCAACGAGCTGGCCTGGAAGGGCTACGCGGCGGTCTCCGCGGCGAAAGTCGCGCTCGAGGCCATGGCGCGCTCGATCGCGATGGAGTTCGCGCCGCACGGGATCCGCTGCAACGTGCTGCAACCGGGGGTCACCGAGACGCCGGCGCTCGCGGCGATTCCCGGCAGCGCGCACCTCAAGGCCTCGGCGCGCCGGCGCAATCCGTTCGGCCGCCTCACGACGCCGCCCGACGTCGCCAACGTCGTCTACCTGCTCTCGCTCGACGAGGCCGCCTGGATCAACGGGGCGTTGCTGCGCGTCGATGGCGGCGAGCATGTTTCGGGGTCCACGTCTTGACGCTCCATCTTCACGGTGTCGGTCACTTCCATCCCGAGAACGAGATCACCAACCGGTTTCTCGAGGATCTCGACATCGGGACCAACGACGCGTGGATCCTCGAGCGCGTCGGCATCCGCTCGCGGCGCACGGTGCTGCCGCTCGACTACATCCGCGAGACGCGCAACCGCGACCTGCGCGCCGCCGCCGACGTCGCCCTGTACGACACCGCCGAACTCGGGCGCCGCGCGGCGCTGCGCGCGCTCGAGCGCGCCGGGATCGGCCCCGAGCGCATCGGCCTCGTGCTCTCCGGCGGCTGCGCCGGTGATTTCACGTGTCCGGCCGAGGCCGCCGAGATCGCCGGCCGGCTCGGCATCCGCGCGCCGTCGATCGACGTCGCGTCGGCCTGCACGAGCTTCCTGGCGCAGCTCCGCGTGCTCTCGATGATGCGACCCGAAGCGCTGCCGCCCTTCGTGCTGCTGGTGGCGCAGGAGGCGCTGACGCGCACCGTCGACTATGCGGACCGCGCGACGGCGGTGCTGTTCGGCGACGGCGCGTCGGCCGCGGTGGTCTCGACGCGCGAACCCGGCCGCGCGCGCGTGCTGCACGCGGCGCTCGAATCCGATCCGGCAGCGGCCGATCGCGTGCAGATCCGCCGCTTCGGCTACTTCCGGCAGGACGGCCGTGCCGTGCAGATGTTCGCGATCCGGAAGACGCTGGCGGAGTGGCATCGCCTCGTCGCCGCGCGCGGCGACGACGAACGCCCCCTCCACCTAGTCGGCCACCAGGCCAACCTGCGCGTGCTGGAGACCACTTGCGAGCGCGGCGGCATCGATCCGTCGCGCCATCACAGCAACGTCGAGCTGTTCGGCAATACCGGCGCGGCGAGCGCGCTGTCGGTGATCTCGCAGGAGTGGGAGAAATGGGGGCCGCAGGACGACGTGGCGCTGGTTGGCGTCGGCGCGGGTCTCACCTGGGGAAGCTGCCTGCTGCGCTTCGAGGGGACGGCATGAAGTACGCCGAGTTCCTGACGCGCGACCACTTCGAACCCGACGAGCTGCTGGCCTTCGCGTGGGCTCGGCTCGTCGACGATGCGCCGGAGGACTTCACGTCCCAGCTTCCGACGCCGCCGATGTTGATGATCGACCGCGTGACGGAGATCCGCCGCAGCGGGCGCCAGGGCCGGATCGTCGCGGAGCGCCTCGTGCGCCGCGACGATTGGTTCTTCCAGTGCCATTTCACGAACGATCCGGTGCAGCCCGGCTGCCTCGGCGTCGATGCGGTCTGGCAACTGCTCGGGTTCTTCTGCATCTGGGCCGGCGGCATGGGGTCCGGCCGTGCGCTCGGTTCGGGCGAGATCGAGTTCTTCGGGCAGATCCGCCCGCACGATCACCTGGTGCGCTACGAGGTCGACGTGCGGCGCTACGCCGAGCTGAAGGCGGCCGGCTCGGTCATTGCGATCGGCGATGCGACGGTGCTCGTCGACGGCGAGCCGATCTACACGATCAAGAACGCGAAGTCCGGCCTGTTCCGCGGGATCGGCTACCCCGACTATCCGCGGCCCGGCAAGAATGCCAAGGGCGGGAGGCTGATGCCGTGAGCGATCGCAAGCTCGCGCTGGTGACGGGGGCGGGCAAAGGCATCGGAGCCGCGTGCGCTCGCGCATTGGCCGATGCGGGCTTCCGCGTCGCCGTGCACTACCGCAGCAGCGCCGGCGCGGCGGAAGAGCTCGCGGCCAAGCTGCCGGATGCCTTCGCGCTGCGCGCAGACCTCGCCGTGCCGGCGGAGATCGACGCGCTCGTCGCCGAGCTGAAGGAGCGCGCCGGCCGCGTCGACGTGCTGGTGAACAACGCCGGCTTCAACGTCAACGGGCTCACGGCCGCGATGAAGCTCGAGCAGTACGACGCGGTGGCGGCGATGGCGCGCGGCACCTGGTACCTGACCAAGCTGGTGCTGCGACGCTTCATGCTGCGCCAGGAGGCCGGCCGCATCGTCAACATCACGAGCGTGGTCGGGAGCACCGGGAACCCCGGGCAGGTCCCGTATACGATGGTGAAGGCCGCGCTCGATGCGTTCACCAAGTCGCTGGCGCAGGAACTGGCCGGCCGGCCGATCCTGGTGAACTCGGTCGCGCCCGGCTTCATCGACACGGACATGACCGAGGAGTTGCCGGAGGCCGTCCGCGAGGCGCTGCTGGCGCGCATTCCGCTGCGCCGGATGGGGACGCCGGAGGAGGTCGCCGAGGTCGTGGCGTGGCTCGCGAGCAGCGCCCGTTACGTGCACGGCAGCGTGATCCACGTGAACGGCGGCCTCTATGGCGGGTAGACCCCTGACACCTGCGGAGCTGCTCGCCCGCATCCCGCAGCGCGAGCCGTTCCGCTTCGTCGACGAGATCCTGGAGGTCGACGACGAGCATGTGCTCGCCAGCTACACCTGGCGCCCGGAGGCGGACTTCTACCGCGGCCATTTCCCGGGCGATCCGGTGACGCCGGGCGTGCTGCTGGTCGAATCGCTGGCCCAGTCGAGCGTCGTGGCGCTCGGCATCTATCTGCTCGCTCAGGAGCTTCCGGACGAGGAGGCCGCCAAGGTCGTGCCGTTCTTCACCGACGCGTCGATCGAGTTCAGCGGCATCGTGCGTCCCGGCACGCGCGTGCGGATGGAGTCGAAGAAGGTGTTCTGGCGCCGGCGCAAGCTCCGCATCGAGGGCCGGATCCTGCTCGACGACGACAGCGTGGTCTGTTCGGGGACGCTGGCCGGCATCGGAGTGACACGTTGATGCGACGCGTCGTCGTGACCGGACTCGGAGTGATCGCGCCGAACGCGAACGGCGTGCCGGACTTCGAGCGCGCGCTGCGCGAGGGCCGCTCGGGCATCCGCCGGAACGAGGAGATGGCCGAACACGGCTTCGCCTGCCAGGTGGCCGGCGTTCCGCAGGGCGTCGACGAGCTGGCGGAGAAGAGCTTCGACGCCGAGCTGCTGATGGCGATGAACCAGGCCCACCGCTCGGTGAGCCTCGCGTCGCTCGAGGCCTGGCTCGATGCCGGTCTGGTGCGTCCGGCGCCCGAGGACGATCGCGTGGACTGGGATTCGGGCGCCGTGCTCGGCACCGGGATCGGCGGCATGGACACGACGGCGGGCAAGGTCGTGCCGCTGGTCGACGCGCACAAGGTGCGCCGGCTCGGCAGCACCGTCGTCGAACAGGTGATGGCGAGCGGCGTCTCGGCGCGCGTCTCGGGAATCCTCGCGCTCGGCAACCAGGTGACGACGAACTCGAGCGCGTGCAGCACCGGCACCGAAGCCATCATCGACGGCTGCCTGCGCATCCGGCACGGCCTCGCCGAGCGCATGCTGTGCGGCGGTGTCGAAGCGGCGAGCCACTACATCTGGGCCGGCTTCGACTCGATGCGCGTGCTCGCGCGGCGCTGGAACGACGCGCCGGAGCAGGCGTCGCGGCCGTTGTCCGCGTCCGCAGGGGGCTTCGTGCCGGGCGCCGGCGCCGGGGTGTTGCTGCTCGAGAGCCTCGAGAGCGCGCAGCGGCGCGGCGCGCGGATCCGTGCGGAAGTCCTCGGCGTGGCCGTCAACTGCGGCGGCCATCGCGGTGGCGGCAGCATGACGGCGCCGAATCCGGACGGCGTCGTGCGCTGCATTCGCGGTGCGCTCGCCGACGGCGGCATCGAAGCCGACCAGATCGACGCGATCAACGGCCACTTCACCGCCACCGGCGCCGATCCGCGCGAGGTCGCCTCCTGGGCGCGCGCGCTCGGTCGCGAACCGGGACGGATGCCGGCGCTGACGGCCACGAAGTCGCTGATCGGCCACGCGCTCGGCGCGGCCGGCGGCATCGAATGCGCGGCCAGCGTGCTGATGGTGGAAGGCGGCTTCGTGCACGCCTCGCGCAACTGCGAGGACGTGCATCCCGAGATCGAGCCGTTCGCGGCGTCGATCGCCCGCGAGACACGTTTGCAACCGCTGCGCGCCATCGCGAAGGCGGGCTTTGGCTTCGGCGACGTCAATGCCGTCGCCGTGTTCGGAAAATGGAACCCTTGAAGGAGCGGTCATGAGCAAGGAAGAACTGTTCGCGAAGGTCGTCGAGATCCTCACCCCGTATGCGAAGAACCGCGCCGCGCTGGCCGCGGTGACTCCCGAGACGCACATCCTCGACGAGCTCGAGGTGAACTCGGCGCGCCTGGTCGACGTCGTACTCGCCTTCGAGGACCAATTCGACATCGAGATTGCGGACGAGGACGTGGACGCCGTCGAGACCGTGGCGGACTGCGTCGCGCTGATCCAGCAGAAGCTGCCGTAGGCCCACGTGGACCGGCGCCCGGAGGCCGTTGCGTTGCCGCCGCTCCCCGCCGCGGAGCGCACGCGCTTGCGCCGTCAGCGTCTCACCGGGCAGCTGCTGGCGCCGCTGTGGGTGCCGCTGGCCGTGGCGGTGATGGCGTTCGGTTTCGGCTGGCGGATCGAGAACGCGCGCGCGCTGCGGGCGCGCTATCGCACGCTGCGGAGCGGATCGCACGGGCCGTTGCTGATCTGTGCGAACCATCTGACGCTCGTCGACTCGTTCCTGGTGGCGTGGGCGCTCGGCTCGCCGGGCTGGTACCTGCGCCACTACGCATCGCTACCGTGGAACGTGCCGGAGGAGCGGAACTTCGCCGCCGCGCGCTGGAGCCGAGCGCTCGTCTACGTGATGAAGTGCCTTCCGATCCGGCGCGCGGCCGACCGCCGGGAGTCCGCGCGGGTGCTCGCGAGCCTTGCGTCCCTGCTCGCGGACGGCGACGTCGGCCTCGTCTTTCCCGAGGGCGGACGCAGCCGCAGCGGGCACGTCGAAGCCGATTCGGCGGCCTATGGCGTCGGCCGCCTGGTGAAGGCGCTGCCGGGCTGCGCGGTGCTGTGCGTGTACCTGCGCGGCGTGGGCCAGACGAACTGGTCCGATCTGCCGCGCCGGGGCGAGCGCTTCCGCGCCGAGCTCTCGCTGCTCGAGCCGAAGTCCGACGCCGCCGGCCTGCGCGGCTCGCTCGAGATCGCGCGCCAGATCATCGCTCGGCTGATCGAGCTCGAGCAGGCCTTCGATGCGCGCTGACGACACGGGGCGCGGAGCCGCCACGGATTGCGGGACCCCGGCGCCGGGCCGGCCGCTCGCGGTGCACGCGCTCGCGGCGGGCGGGAGGCGGCGCCGGTGAGCGTGCCGCGTCCGATCCGCTGCCTCGCGATCGCCAACCGCGGCGAGGCGGCGATGCGTTGCCTGCGCACCGTGAAGGCGCTGCGCGCCCGCGAGGGCACGCCGCTCGAGAGCGTCGCGCTCTACACCGAGGTGGATCGCGATGCACCGTTCGTCCGGCACGCCGACCGCGCGCTCGCGCTGGCGCCGGCCGCGAGCCCGGTGGCGGCGTATCTGGATCGCGAGGGCATGCTCGAGACGCTGCGCCGGGCCGGGGCCGACGCGGTGTGGCCGGGCTGGGGTTTCCTCGCCGAGGATCCCGTGTTCGTCGAACGCTGCACGGCGGCGGGGATCCGCTTCCTCGGCCCGCCGGCTGCCGCGATGCGCGCGCTCGGCGACAAGATCGACGCGAAACGGCTGGCGGAATCGCAGCGCGTGCCGGTGCTGCCGTGGAGCGGCGGCGAGGTGTACGAGGAGGCCGAGGCGCTGCGGCACGCCGAGGCGATCGGCTATCCGCTGCTGGTGAAGGCGTCCGCCGGCGGCGGGGGGCGTGGCATCCGGCTCGCGGCGGCGGCCGAGGCCTTGCCGGAAGCGCTGCGCGCGGCCCGCGCCGAAGCTCTGGCGGCGTTCGGTGATGATCGCGTGTTCCTCGAGGCCGCCGTGCGCGGCGGCCGGCACATCGAGGTGCAGATCGTCGCCGACGAACACGGCACCGTGCACGCACTCGGCTGTCGCGACTGCTCCGTGCAGCGCCGACACCAGAAGGTGATCGAAGAGGCGCCGCCGCCGGATCTCTCGCGCGCCTTCCTGGCTGCCCTCGAGGAGGACGCCCGGCGTCTCGCCGCGGCGGTCGGCTACCGCGGCGTCGGCACCGTCGAGTTCCTGGTGGCCGGCGACGCCTATCACTTCCTCGAGATGAACCCGCGCCTCCAGGTGGAACACGGCGTCAGCGAGGCCGTGACCGGTCTCGACCTCGTCGAGCTGCAGATCCGCGTCGCGCGCGGCGAGTCGCTCGCGGACCTCGCCTGGCGCGAGGACGGCGCGGCGATCGAGGCGCGCGTCTGCGCCGAGGATCCCGATGCCGGCTTCCTGCCGACGCCCGGCCGCGTCGCCTGCTTCGATGCCGCGCTCGGCCCGCACGTGCGGGTCGACAGCGGCGTGGCGCTCGGCAGCGTGGTGCCCGGCGCGTTCGACTCGCTGATCGCGAAGGTGATCGCGACCGGCGCGACGCGCGCCGAGGCGCGCGCGCGGCTCGCCTGCGCGCTCTCGGACTTCGAGCTGCTGATCGAGGGCGGTGCGACCAACAAGGGCTTCCTGATCGACCTGCTGGAGACCCCGGAGTTGCGCGCCGGCGCGGTCGATACGGGCTGGCTCGATCGGGGCGGCTGCGCGCGGCGTGCGGCCTCGCTCTACGCCGTCGAGGCGCTGGTCGCGGCGGCCATCATCGCGTACCAGCGCGCGCGCCGGGCGGCGCGGCTGCACTTCTACGCCGACACCACCACGCTTCATGCCGCGCGCATCCCGCCCTCCGAGGGCCAACGCATCGATCTCACCTATCGCGGCGAGGCGTATCCGCTGCAGGTCTACGCGATCGGCTCGTGGCGCTATCGCGTGCACCTCGAGGGCGAAGTGGTCGCCGCCACGTTGCGCGAGGAGAGCGCGCGCTCGGGACGCCTGCAGATCGGCGCGCGGTCCCTCCGCCTGCTCTACGACCCGACCGAGGCCGGTCTGCGCGTCGAGATCGAGAGCCGCCCGCACCGCTTCGGCTGGCAGGTGGCCGGTGAGGTGCGCGCCAGCACCCCGGCGATGGTCGTCTCGATCGACGTCGGCCCCGGCGACCGCGTCGAAGCCGGCCAGCCGCTCGGCTTCCTCGAGGCGATGAAGATGGAGATCGGCTTCGCCGCGCCGGTCTCCGGCGTGGTGCAGGAGGTGCGGGCGCGCAAGGGGCAGCAGGTTGCGGCCGGCGACGTGTTGCTGGTGATCGAGCCGGCCGACGGGGAGGCCGCGGACGCGCGGCGCGGCGAGCGCCTGGCGCTGCCGAAGCAGACCGATCCGCTGGCGCCGCTGTTCGAGCCCGGTCCGGACGGCGCGCTCGGCGAACCCGCCCCGACGGCCGGTGACGCGGCCGATCCGGACGCGCGCAGCCAGGCGATGGAGGCGATCCGCGGCGAGGTGCGGCGCGTCTTCCTCGGGTACGACGCCAACCCCGCGCGCGCCGAGAAGCTCGCGAGCTTCCTCGAGGTGGAGCTGCCGGCGGGGCTCTCCGAGGGCTTCCGCTGGCGGCTCGCCGAGATCCGCCACGAACTCCAGGTGGTGGCGGACCTGTACCAGCTCTTCGTGCGCTCCCCGCGTGGCTCCGTCGGCGGCGAGCTCGGCGTATCGAACAGCGCGCGGCTGCGCATGTTCGTGCGCCGGATCCGCGCTGGCGGCGCCGGCATCGCCGGGGAGTTCCTCGATCTCATGCGCCGTGCGCTGCGACACTACGACGTCACGGATCTCGAGCATTCGGACGCGCTCGAGCGGGCGTTGCTGCGGCTGCTCGCGACGCAGCGCTCCGGCGCGTTGCACCAGCGCCTGCTGCTCGCGGTGCTGCGCTGCGTGACGCGGCTTGCGTGGAGCGGCATCCATCTCGGCGACGACCGGGCGCTGCAGGATGCGCTGGCGCGGCTCGTCGCGATGCGCGGACTCGTATCGGACGCGGTCGCCGACGCCGCCCTCGAGGCGAGCTACGTGATCTTCGAGCGGCCGGCCATCGAGCGCGAGGCCGAGCGGACCAGCAAGCGCCTCGAGGCGTGGCTGGCGGCGGCGGCCAGCGAGCCGACCGCGGCGCCCGAAGAGGTGCTGTGTCATCTGGTCGAGGCGCCGCGCCCGGTGTTCGACCGGGTCGGGCGCTGGATCGCCGATCCGGATCCGCGGCGCCGCGCGATCGCACTCGCCGCGCATCTGCGGCGTCTCTACGCCCCCGCATCGCTCGCGTCGCACACCCCGGAGCGGAACGGCGGTCCGCCGCGCGACCGGCTCGAGTTGGCGGACGGCCGCACCGTGCTCGGCGCGGCGTGCGCGATCGACGAACTACCGGCGGCGACGCAGCGGTTGTGTGCCGCCGCCGCGCACGCGGGTCTCGGAGCCGGACCGCGGGAACTCGACGCGCTCGAGCTGTTCGCGCCGCTGCCGGACGGCGCCGATCCTGCCGTGCTGGCCGAGACCGTGCGTGGCGCGCTCGGCGCGCCGCTCCCGGCTCGTCGCTTCACGCTCGACCTCGTGACGGACGGCGGACCCGACCGGCATTTCACCTTCGTCGCGTCGCCCGAGGGCCCGCGTCTCGACGCTTCGTTGCACGGTGTCCACCCGGAGGCCGCCGTGCGCATCGATCTCGCGCGCCTCGTGAAGTTCGAACTCGAGCGCTGCGACGCCCCGGACGGCATCTATTGCTTCCATGGCCGCGCGCGCGAGGAGGCGGGGGATGCCCGCATCTTCGTGCTCGCCGACGTGCGCGGCGGCGCGCGCGAGGAGGGTCAGGAGGCGGAACTCTACGTGCCGATCTTCGAGCAGGCCTTCTACGAGGCGACGCGCGCGCTGCGCAACGTGCTCGGCGTGCGCGATCCGAAGCGCCGGCTGCAGTGGAACCGCGTCACGATCTGCGTGTCGCCGGTGGTCGCGCTCGATCGTGCGTTCGCCGAGCGCATCTCCGAGCGCCTCGCGCCGGCCGTGCGCAATCTCGGGATCGAGAAGGTGGTGGCGCGGATGCGCGTGCTCGACCGCGAGC